>JAFQZM010000008.1 GCA_017405875.1 bacterium | reverse complement strand
TATTGTTTCTTTTTTCTTGTTTCTTGATTGTTTTTTCTTGATTATTTATTCTTTATTCTTTAAAAATTTTTTCTCTTTTAACAAAATCGACTCCTCAAAAAATCAAACGCGCGGTATAATATGGAATTGAAACGGAAAGGCAAGTTTTTTGTAAAATTTTGCCAAAACTGCTCTCTTAACTCATGCTTGAAATGATAAATAATTGAAAATTGACACAGTGTCGTTTTTTTAGTAATTAAATACGAGTGAAGCGTAATCCCCGCCTTTTGTGGGAGCAACGGAAAAGCTGCTCAATTCGACATTCTGATTTGGGACAGGTCTTCTTATGCCGATGAGAACTGATCCGGTGATCCACAGCGGAAGTCCGACGATGCTTGTTATGAGTCCGCCGAGCATCATTTTGGAATCGTTTTTGTACCAGCCTGTGTAGTAGGTTATTCCGCCTGCAAGATCAGCTGCCAGTCCGACCACGAGCAAAGATATTCCGGCCGTTTTGTACGGGCGGTAGTACAGAACAGGTTCCTGTGTGAACACGATGTAAGTCGGTTCTTTTTCCTTTTTGTCTTCGCTCGGTGTTTCTGTCGGCTGTTCCGGCTCTGAATTTTCGTTTTTCAGTCTTTCGATCTCGCTCTCAGCCTCGAAAGCGCATCTTCCTGCCGGAAATTTTTCAAGATACTTCTGCCATACTTCGATGTTTTGTGCTTTTCTGGCATAGTCGCATGCGTTGTCATCCTGAGAAGTTTCATCTTCAGCCAAAAGAGTGAAAACCGCGAAAAACAAGCTGATAAAGAGAAAAAGTTTTTTCATTTTTACCTCAATAAACGATTTGTTGTTCAACAAAAAACGAATGATTTTAAGGGAAAATATGAAAAATGCAAGGAGGGGCAGCTATTCCGAAAACACGATCGCGCCGCTAACTTCGTCCTTCTCTTTTTTTATCGTGTAAAAATAGTGCCTGAACTGCGGATTTATGAGGTTGTAAAGGTGGGAAGGGCTTAAAACGAGCATTTTCCATGCTTCGGCTTCATTTTTTGCGGTGAAAAGGTTTTCTCCGAGTATTTTTTTGTGGATTCCTGTGTGTCTGATGCCGCCCTCTTTTGAAGAATAGTGTTTCAAACCTTCATTCTGGATCTTCGCTAGAGATTTTCCGGCAGCTTCTTCAAGTGCTTTATCTATAGAAATTGCAGGTTTTTTGCAGGATTTTCTTAATGATTTTATCGATTTATCGAAGTTGTCAGAAAATGGTTGGAGTTTTTCTTCCTTGAATTTTCTGCTCCAGAGAATTTCCGGACCGCCGACGCCGGTGCCGGTCATCTGAAGCCTCGTGATGTTTGCAGCTTTTTCTTTGAGAACAATCTCGCGTTTTGTTATCTGGACTTTGTGAACATCGCAGCCGCTCTGGATGTAAAGAAAGTATGAAATGTAGGCTTGATCTGGCGAAAGAGTCAGATGAATGGAATCGTTGACTATCTTTGCCTCGATTTCCAGATTGCCGCTCTTTTTTACGAGATAGTTTTTTCCGTTGTGACTAATGCAGACGGCGTTTTTTTCCGGTTTACAGGCCGAAACCTCGGAAATTTCGGCGTTTTTATAGAAAAAGCCGTCGTCTTCAGCTTTTTCAAGAATTGAATCCTTCTCAAAAAGATAAGAAAAGAGAGCCAACCAAAAAAACGACATTCAAAATCCAATATATTGAAAAAATAAAAGATGGTGCAGAAGGGGGGACTCGAACCCCCACACCAACAATAGGCATAAGATCCTTAGTCTTACGTGTCTACCAATTCCACCACTCCTGCACCGGAGGGAAAAAACTCAAATAAAAAGGAACAATCGGCTTCTGCCGAAGCTGCCAGCTGTGTTATTCAGCTGGAGCTTCTTTCTGCTCTTCAGCAGGTTTCTGTTCTTCGACAGGAGCTTCTTCTTTCTGCTCGTTTTTCTGTTCAACCGCTTCTTCCGGTTTCTTTTCTTCCGCGGGCTGTGCCGCAACCGGAGCCGGAGTTGTCTTTTCAGCCTGCTGTTCGATTTTTACAACCGATTTGTCACTACTTGAAATGTAGGACATCCAGACTGAGTTGAGCATGAAAAGGATCGCAAGAACGGAAGTGATCTTGGTGAGGATGTTCCCAGCGCCTCTTGCACCGAAAACAGAACTACTCGAACCGCCGAAAATAGCTCCCATTCCTTTTTTACCTTCCTGAAGAAGGATTATTACGACAAGCAGTATGCAGATAACTATCTGAACGACTGCAAAAGCCTCAAACATTGCGAACCTCATCAATCAAAAAAACGTCAGCGGCGGGATTTATAGTCAGGAAAATTTTAAAGTCAACTTTTTTTTCGTTTTTAGGTGAAAAATTTTTTGCGGCTGAAATATTGCATGAAAATCAATATCTTATAAAATAATGCGCTTTTGGTTTTTTCGCTTTGAGAGTTGAAATGAGGTCTTTCAGGATTTTTTTTATAGTTTTAGTCAATATTTTGTTGATTTTGGGTTGTTCCAGGGAGGAAAACATGCTTAGCGGAAAGAAAATTCTCATGATTATCGCCCATGAAAATTTCAGGGATGAAGAGTTCAATGTTCCTTACAAACAGTTCGCTGGTGAAGGTATCGAAGTCACTGTCGCAAGCACCGAAAAAGGTAAGGCTAAGGGAATGTTCGGCACGACTTTCGATGTCAGATACTCGGTTGACGAAGTTAATGAAGCCGATTTCGACGGCGTTGTTTTTGTAGGCGGCATGGGAACTCCTTCGGTCAGAGCAAACATGAGAGCAGTAGAAATTGCGAAAAATTCGGCTCACCACAAAGTTCTTTCTGCAATCTGCTGGGCTCCGACGATCCTCGCAAAAGCCGATGTCGTCCGCGGTAAAAAAGTTACGGTCTGGTTGGGTGACGATCCTGAATACGGCATGAAAACAAGCAAAGTCATGGAAAACGCTGGGGCAACTTTCGTAAATAAAGAGGTCGTAACCGACGGAAATATCGTTACGGGCAACGGTCCGAACGCAGCCGAAAAGTTTGCAGACGCAGTTATGGAAAAACTTTCTGAGTAGGTGAGTTATGCAGCATTATTTTGTTTTTTTGAGTTTTGAAGTTCTTGCTTCAGCAAATTATGACAGAGATTTTATCCACGGAGAACTGGAAGAACTCGGGCTTTACGCGCAGATCAGACTCGGTGACGTTCTCCAGCCGCTTCCCGAAGGAACTTTCATCGGTGAATACAAGTTTGAGGACAAGGAAGAACTTAAAAACACGATCTACACCGAAGTTTCGGAACTTTTCAACAAGCACGGTGTTCAGGCAAGGCTTTTTATCGCCGTTTCCGAGAAAGCTACGATCGGTGTCGAGGATATAACAGCCAGAAAATCTTAGCGGTCGCAAATTGAATAACTTTTCCGGAATTTATTTTCACATCCCATTCTGCCCGAAAAAATGTCTTTACTGTGATTTTTTCAGTGTTACCGGTTGTTCGCGCGACACTTTGAAAGGATACGGAAAATCGCTTTTTAACGAGGCCGGAAGAAGGCTTGTCGAGCTTTCCGGAACAAAAATCGTCTCGGTTTATTTCGGCGGCGGAAGCCCTACTTCGATGGATGAAGATTTTTTCCTGAATTTTGCAAGATTTGCTGAAAAATCGGGGATAAACCAAGGTGCCTGCGAAGTTACAGTCGAGGTAAACCCTGCAGACAGAGGCGAAAACTGGATAAAAAATCTCAAAAACTGCGGAATAAACCGCGTGAGCATCGGCATTCAGGCGTTTGACGATGCAGTTCTTGCCGAAATGGGACGCAGGACGACAGTTGCCGACATGGAAAAAAATATTCCTCTTTTCGCAAAATATTTTGACAATGTTTCCTGCGACATCATCTATGGTTTAGGTAAAAATCGTAAAATAAATCAGGAGCTTAATAAAATTTTTGAGTTGGCGCCCTTCAAGCACGTTTCGGCTTACAGATACGCAAGACCTGAGCGGGAAAATGCCCCTCTGCTTCTTGATGAAGATGAAACTCTGCAGCAGGAAAGTGATATCAGAGATTTTCTGCAGAAACGCGGTTTTTCGCGCTATGAGATAAGCAACTATTCGCTTTCCGGCTTTGAATCAAGGCACAACATGCTTTACTGGACTTATTCTTCATGGCTCGGAATCGGTGCGGGAGCAGCTTCGTTCATCCGAAAAACGGGCGTTTCATCGCGTTACGCCGACGATATCGATGCTTTTATCGGAGGAGATGGTTTGAGTTCTGTTGAGCTTACTTTGCAGGAGCGCTTGGAAGAATTTCTGCTCATGGGCCTGCGTGTAAAAATCGGAATAAATCTCAGTGATTTTAAGGAACTATTCGGAAAAGAATTTTTTGAGCTGATTTCTGAAAAAGTTGTTTCTGACCTTGTTTCAAAAGGTTTGCTTGAATTCGACGAAAACAGAAAAATCTTAAAATGCACAGAGACGGGGAGCGACTTTTTAAACGCGGTGCTTCTGAAACTTTTTGATGCAATAAGGTGCTAGAATGATTGGCGAAATAGATAAGATTTATATAAAGCAGGGTTTTTGCGTAATCGGTGCAGATGAAGCGGGTCGAGGTCCTTTGTGCGGCCCGGTAGTAACGGCGGCAGTCTCGCTTTTTACCGAAATTCCGGGGATAAACGACTCCAAAAAACTTTCTGAAAAAAAGAGGCTGGAACTTGTTCCGCAGATAATTCACAATAGTTTCTGGGCGGTTTATTCGGTTCTTCCGAAAGTGATCGATGAAATGAACATCCTTCACGCCTCGCTTTACGGCATGAGTCTGTGCGCAAAGAGAGTGATGCGGAAAACTGAAGAAAACTGCATGCTTCTGATTGACGGCAACAAAAAAACCGGGCAGTTTGAAAACGAAATCGCCGTTGTCAAAGGCGACGCAAAAAGCATAAATATCGCTGCAGCCTCGATTCTGGCCAAGACTTACCGCGACAGGATCATGGACAAATGGGATAAAATCTATCCCGAATACCACCTTTCATCACACAAAGGCTATCCGACGGCTGAACATTACGAAATCCTGAAAAAAATCGGTCCGTGCGAAATCTACAGAAAAAGTTTCAAACTCGTCAAAGAAGAAGAGCCGGAACAGATGAGTTTGTTTTAAAGGCTGTTATCTCTGAAAAATCAAATCATTGTTTTTGAAACCGTGCGCTGATCAAAACTCTTTACACAGCGAACTTTTTATTGATGGATTAGATATTTCTTTAAATGTATTGTTGATGGATTTCTTAAAATGTAAAAATAAATCTTGATTTATTGACTAAAATATTTATTTTATTCATAGATGATTTTTCTTTTAGGTTAGAAATGGGCGGCGAAATTGTAAAAGTTCAACAGAAATCAAAAACAATCAAAGAGGAGAAATATACCGAACAAAGCCTTGTAGCTTCCACAAAAATCGAGAATCTGATCTTTAATGTTCGCGGAATACAAGTCATGCTGGACAGGGATCTGGCACAACTATACGGCGTTTCTACAGGCAGATTGAACGAACAGGTAAAACGAAACATTGAGCGTTTTCCTTTATCTTTCAGATTTCAGCTAAGCGAAATTGAACGTGATGAGGTTATCGCAAATTGCGATAACCTAAAAACATTGAAGTTTAATCCTTCACTGCCATACGTGTTTACAGAACAGGGAATCGCCCAGCTGTCATCAGTGCTGCATACTCCTACAGCGATAGAAGTCAGCATAAAGATAATGAACGCTTTCGTAAATATGCGTCGTTTTCTGATTGCCAATGCCGCAGTATTTCAGCGGCTTGAACTTCTGGAAAAACATCAGCTGACAACTGACAAAAAAATAGATGAAATTTTCAATAAAATAGAGAATCATTTACCGTCGTCGCAGGGCATATTCTTTGACGGTCAAGTTTTTGATGCGTATTCTTTCATAAGTGATTTGATCCGCACTGCTACAAATAAAATCATTCTGATTGACAACTACATTGATGAAAGTGTCCTGATTTTGCTCGACAAACGCGGGAACGAAGTCGCGGCAGAAATCTACACACATACGCCGAATGCACAACTGCAGCTTGATATTCAGCGGCACGACAGCCAATATACGCCGATACCGATTCATGTTTTTACTCATTCCCATGATCGTTTTCTGTGTATTGACGACACGGTTTACCACATTGGTGCATCTCTGAAAGACTTGGGAAAGAAGTGGTTTGCTTTCAGCCGGATGGAAATCAATACGGAATCTTTGCTGGAAAAAATGTGAAGTTGTTTGCCGGAGCTTAGGTCTGCTCGCCTGCAATTAATTCAGCACGCGGGCCGCGTGCGCTCCGACAAATAAATATCGGTTGAAAATATTTGATTTTATGTATAATTGCCCGTTTTTTGTCGGAGTGAAGCATGAAAAAACTCTTTTTTGCCGCAATTTTGCTTGTGTTTTCGGTGATTTTTGCCGAAGAGACCGTTTTTGTGCAGCTGAAAGATGATTCGCGCAGGTTTTTGAAGAGCGATTTCAAGGATTGCGGGATCAGCTATTTTTACAAAATCAAAAGAAGCAGTTTTTATGCGGTTCATACGGAAAATAAAGATAACTTTTTGAATTGTTTGAATAAATCTGCTTTGGTGAAAAAGGCTGTTCCTGATAAAAAAATGAATATCGAGTACAAAAGCAACGATCCTTTTTTTGCCAATCAGTGGCATCTTCTGAATACAGGGCAGCGCGGTATCGAGGGAAATGACGCGAAAGTCGCGGCTGCTTGGGATTATCTTGAAAGCCTCGGGATAAAGCCGGGAAACGGAATCAAAATCGGGATAATCGACGATGCTTTTGACCTGCATCATCCCGATATGAAAGGAAAGTATCTCAAAGGGCTCGATCTGATCGACGGCGACGATTATCCTTATGCTGATGAAAACGAGCCTCACGGAACCTGTGTCACCGGTGTGATTGCCGCGGTAAAAGACAATGAACTAGGGGTTGCCGGTGCGTGCCCTGAGTGCAAGATCGTTCCGGTCAGATCAGGTGATATGCTCGGCGAAGGCGAAAACATGGCGAACGCCTTCAACTTCGTTCTGGATCAGGGTGTTCAGATAATTTCAAACAGCTGGGGTCCGGCTGATAACGGCGGCGGCGAGGATATGCCTGAAGTTATCAAGGAAATCGTGAAATACGCCCGTGAAAAGGAGAGGGGAGGCTTAGGAGTCGTCATATTTTTCGCTGCAGGAAACGGAAACGAGGATATAAGTGCAGAAGAGACGTTTGACGGTTATGCAGCAAACGAAGACGTGATCGCGGTCGGTGCGCTTAATGCTTACGGACAGCGGTCTAGTTACAGCGATTTCGGCAGGGATCTCGATATTATGGCGCCATCTTCCGATATCGACGGCGACTATGTCTGGAATCCGTTCGCGTTCGACACGATAAAAGACGGGATATGGACGATCGATGCGCGCAGTTATTACGGCTATTCGCAAAGTGACTACACCGGCTCTTTCGGCGGAACGAGCAGCGCGGCTCCTCTTGCAGCCGCAGTTGCAGGCCTTCTGATCTCGGCTTATCCTGAACTTAGCCGGGATGAGCTTTATGAGATTATCACGACCACAGCCGACAAGGTTTCTACAGTCGATGCGGACTACAACGAAAACGGCTTCAGCGAAAAATACGGCTACGGCAGGATCAACGCTCTCGCCGCGCTGCAGCTGCTCTGCGAAAGGCATGAGTGCAGTGGCGGACTTCCCGAAATCGAAGAAGAAACATACGAGCCCGAAGATCTTGAGATGGGAAGCGACATCGACGAATTTCCGGATGATTCAATGCTTCCGATAAAAACCACTGAAAAAGGGTGTTCCCTGAGTATTTTTTGAGATTATTTGAGCATCTCGTCGCCCGAGAAATCACGGTAAAGCGTGAGCTGGTCGAGGATGAAATCGTATTCGTGCGAATTGTCGACGATTATCTCCGACAAGATCTTGCCGAGACCGCTGCCGATCATGTAGCCCTGGCCGCACATACCGGTAGCAAGGAACATGTTTTCAACTTCTTTCGTTCTGCCGACGATCGGGAAACCGTCCGGAGTCATCGGGTAAAGGCCTCTCCACGTCCTTCTTATGCGGATGTTGCGGAGTCTCGGGTAGAGCGAAAGCATTCTTCCGACTACCTGCGGCATGAAGTTGCTCGTGTTGTCGATATCGGTCCCTTTGATCGAAGGTTTCGGAGTGATGCAGAAAACGAACTGACCTTCGTAGTTCTGGTAGAAGTAGTAGTTGAGCGAGATCGCGTCGGGTCTGATGTCAACGACCATCGGACGGAGGAAGTATTCGACCGGCTCGGTGATACCGCCTTCGTGACAGTCCGGATAAACGGGGATATCGACTCCGCACATTGCTCCGATTTCGCGGCTGAAAGGACCTGCAGCGTTGATGATGAGGTCGGCGCTGTAGGTCTCTTTGTCGGTTTTTACCGAAACGATCTTTCCGCCTTTGACTTCCATTGAAACGACTTTTTCGTGGAAGTTGAATTCAGCTCCGCACTCTCTTGCAAGTTTGTAGAAAGCACCTGTCGTCTTGAGCGGGGAAGCGCTTCCGTCGTTCGGCGAGAATGTTCCGCCTCTAAGTCCTTCGGGGCGTATTCCGGGAACTCTTTCCTTGATCTCGTCAGCCGAGACCCAGTCGATATTGAGCCCCATGCTCTTCTGGAGCTTGAGGAGCTCTTTCAGATTTTTCTCGGTCTGTTCTTCGAAGATCGGGTAGATGTATCCGCCTTCGACCCAGTCTACATCGATTCCGTAATTTTCTTTCATGTGGCTGATTTCATTGATGGAAACAGCGCAGATCTTGATTTTCGCAGGATCGCTGAATGTCGCTCTGAGTCCGCCGATAGCAGCTCTGTTCTGGCCTCTTCCGGTGGATGCGTTCATTTCGATTACACAGACTTTCTTTCCTTTTTTCGCAAGGTTGTATGCAAGCGGTGTTCCGATGCTGCCTGCGCCGATTATGAGAATATCGTAACTTTTCATCTAATTTTCCTCCTCGTTTACAATTGCGTACATCGGAGTTTCGACAGTCAGCGGTCTCTTCCTTCCCGGAGTTACTTCCGCCCAGTCTACGCCAGCCATCCTGAAGATCATCGGCATAAGAACGCTGCAGGTCTTGCTGCCGCAAGCGCCCATTCCGACTCTGATCTGCTTGAGCTGGTTGACGTCTCTGACTTTGTTTTCCTTGATGAAATCGACTATCTGTTTGACTGTTACTCTCTCGCAGCGGCAGACGATGCTGTTTTCGGGAGCGTAGGTGAAATCAGGTTTCGGGATCGGTTTCGTGACTTCTTCGCTCTGGTATCTGATACCTGCGATATCCGCGACATTGGCTGCCGTTACACTGAGGGTGACGAGAGTCGTCTTGTACTTTTTGTTGTAAGCGGTCTTGATGACTATTCCTTCTTCAAGGAAAATTCCGTCGATATCGGTGAGCGGAAGTTTGTCGCCCTCTTTGAAATCGCAGTTGAATTCATAAGGAAGAACGATCTCTGCCTTCGTGTCGTCGACTTTCTTTGCAAGGGCGATAGCAAGACCGGGGCAGGCAGCAACGCACATTCCGCAGCCGATGCACTCGCCATCGAAGTAAGGAGTATCCATGATCGTTCCGGTCCCGCCTTTGAGTTTGATCGCCTTTTTAGCGCAGACTGTGGTGCACGGGTTGCACGGAATTTCCTGGAGACAGGAGAATTTCGGCTGGAATTTCGCCGTGATGACCGGTTTTTCTATTTCTTTCGTGTTTCCAGGTCTCGATTTGAGAACAGCCGCCTTTTTAAGCCAGCTTTCATCGATTGCCGCATCTGTCCTGCCGAGAGCCGCAGCCATCTTTCTGCCGGTGATCTTGCCGCCGAACATAGCCGAAGAAGCCTCAGCGATCTCGTCGCAGTCTCCGGTTTTCATGACGTTGAACTTATACTGGTCAGCCAGCGTGAAAAGCTCGTCCGCTGAGCTCAGACCTACAGCGACAAGGAGCGTATCGACTTCGTAGGTCCTTGCCGTTTCGAGTATCGGGTTCCACTTTTCATCGACCTGTGCAACGGTGACTCTCTCGACTTTTCCGTCGCCTTCAGCTGAGATGACTGTCGTGCTGAGATAGATCGGAACGCCCATTCTTCTGATCTTGTCGGCATGGACTTTGTAGCCGTTGATCTTCGGAGCGATCTCGACGATCGCAGCGACTTCGATCCCTGCCTGAAGAGCGTGGTAAGCGCCGATGAGACCGACGTTTCCGCTGCCGATGATGAGTATTTTCTTAGCCGCTTTTACGAGGTCGCGGTTGACAAGCGTCTGGAAAGCGCCTGCGCCGTAAACGCCGGGAAGGTCGTTGCCTTTGAAGAGGACCGATTTTTCCCTTGCGCCGCTCGAAAGGATGAGCCCTTTGAAATCGACTGTGACATAGTTTTTATTTTTGACGAAAAGACCTGCCTTTTTGTCCTTGAAAACGCCGATAACGCTTGTTTCGGTGTATATTTTGACGTTTTTGAAGCTTCTGACTTTCTCTTCGAGGATGTGTGCGATGTCAACGCCGCGCGTTCCGGCAAAGCAGTCTTCCTCGCTGCCGAAGAATTTGTGCGTCTGGAGCAGCAGTTTGCCGCCGAGTTTCGCCTTGTCGTCAACCAGAATGACGCTGAAACCGAGCTGAGCAAGTTCGATCGTAGCGTTGAGACCGCTCGGACCGCCGCCGACAACGAGAACGTCGCAGCTTTCGTTGCGTCTTTCGGTGTGTTCTACAGGTCTGTCGTCTTCAGCAAGTTTCGGAACGCCGTTAAGAGTCTCGATCTTCATTCCTGCTTTGAGCGGAGTGATGCACGATTTCTGAGGCAGTCCGTCGATGATCACCGTGCACTGGCTGCACTGGCCGTTCGCGCAGAAGATACCCAGCGGAGCCTTGCCGTTTCTGTGGAGCGAAAACTGTCTGATACCGTTTGCGAAAAGAGCCGAACTTACAGCTTCGCCTTCGTAACCGGTCATTTTTTGTCCGTCAAAATAAAATTCAACCTCTTTCCTGCCTTGCGGAACTTCAAGGACGGGATGTTTTTCAATTCTTGTCATAATACCACCATTATTCCGTGATTAAAGAAACAAATTCAGTGGGGCAAAATAATTCTGTAGGTTTTAAATGTCAAGTAAGTGAAAATATCTTGTTTTTCCGCAGTTTTACTTTAGAATGACGGGCTTTGACCTTGCTTTTGTTCCCTTCGCCACAATGGAGAAGGGTCAGGGATGAGGTCATTTGGAGGTGAAAATGAGCAAAGTTGCAGTATGTATCCCGACTTACAACGAAAAAGAGAATATCGCGGCAATAATCAAGGCAGTCCACGCACAGCTTCCCGAAGCGGATGTTTTCATCGTTGACGACAATTCGCCCGACGGAACAGCCGGTATCGTCAGAGAGATGATGAAGGAAAACTCTTTCGTGCTTCTGAAAGTGCGGCGTAACAAGGAAGGACTCGGCGCGGCGTATCTCGACGGCTTCAAAACCCTTATCGAAAAAGGGTATGAGAAGATAATCCAGATGGATGCCGACTTTTCGCACAAACCCGAATATCTGCCTGAAATGGTGAAAAAATCGGATGAAGGCTACACCGTCGTCGTCGGTTCTCGCTACACAAAAGGCGGAGGAACTGAAAACTGGGGCTTGGGCCGCCGCATTATTTCAAGGGGAGGCAGCTTCTACGCAAGCACGATACTGGGGCTTGGCGTAAACGATGTCACCGCCGGATTCAAGTGCTGGAATGCAAAACTTCTCGAAAAAGTGATATCGACTCCGCTCGTCCTTTCGGGCTTCGGCTTTCAGATAGAAATGGCCTTCAGAACCAAGGTCTGCGGCGGAAAAGTGTTTGAACTCCCGATAGTTTTCCCCGACAGGACCGAAGGAGTCAGCAAAATGAGCGGAAAGATCTTCAAAGAGGCACTTTTCGGTGTGTGGAAACTGAGATTTATGGGCAGAAAAATAATGGAGCAGTAATGGACGCATACGAAATCATAAAACTCATCAGCGAATCGAAGAAAAAGACTCCTGTCCGCGCACTTTTCAAAGGCGGTATCGGAAAATGCGACTTCTCTTCGCTGGCTGAAGTTTATAAAGGTGTTGATTTTATTGAAGTTTACGATGAATACGAAAAAATCGCTTCGTTTGCAGCCGCTCATCCCGAAGTAAAGATGACGCGCTTTGAGAATGACCGCAGAAATTCGGCGATCCCGCTTGCCGACCTTACCAAGATAAATGCTAGGATCGAGCCGGGCGCTGTTATACGCGAAATGACCGAGATAGGCGACAAGTGCGTCATAATGATGGGAGCCGTCATCAACATCGGTGCCGTTATCGGCGAAGGAACGATGGTCGACATGAATTCCGTTATCGGCGGACGCGCGATAGTCGGCAGAAACTGCCACATCGGTGCAGGAACGGTGCTTGCGGGCGTCATCGAGCCTCCGAGCGCAACCCCTGTTGTCATCGGCGACAGAGTCATGGTCGGAGCCAACGCCGTCATTCTCGAAGGAGTGCATGTCGGTGAAGATTCGGTAGTAGCGGCAGGATCGGTCGTAACCAAAGACGTGCCGCCCCGCTGCGTCGTTGCAGGGGTTCCCGCAAAAATCATCAAACAAGTCGACGACGTCACCAAATCAAAAACCGAACTCGTTGACGCACTGAGAAATCTTTAAGTCTTAGGGTAAATCGGTGCGACGGCATCGCACTTTTTTCAGCAAAAAGTTACCTGAAATTCGCCTTTACAGTTGTTCCCTCACGAATCGTTCAAACGGAGCGATCCCGCTTTTGAAAACCACGTCGAAAGTGTCATTGTTTACTGCTATTTTGTGCATGTCCTGGGACATCCAGCGGATAAAATCCAAAATCAAGTCGTGTTTTTGCTTCAAGTCAGTCCAATGCGAAATCCGTTTGTGGTGGGCTATTCTGTTCCGCAAGAACCTGATTTCAGCAAGATTTTTCTGCACTGCCGCCGAGCGTTTCTGCTCTGATGGACACTCATGAAACATGTTTTTTATCATGAAAGATCTGAATTTCTGAGAGTTGTATTTTCTTCCCATAAGAGCAACCCAAAACCCGAGCGTAAGTTCGGAAACAAGCTGATTGATAGAGTATAACTGCTCCCTTTGAACGATTTTTATTTTAGCTTCATCAATCATTCTTCTTTCAGTTTCAGTAAGAGGTATAACATCGCTCCAATCCTGAACATCGAAGAATTTTTTAAGAGCATTGTCTATTGAATTTCTCAGAGTTACTTCGAAAATATTTATAATCGGATAGAAACTTTTGGACAATTCTATGTTGTAGATATACCTCGCAAGTGCAACCTCATTAGTGGCTCCGTCTGTTTTGTAGGTAGCAAGGCGTTCCGGTGAAATTGATTTTTCTATATTTGCAAATGTTAATTTATTCATGGTTTCCTCTTGACTTATAAAAATTTTTCTGTAGCATACTTCCCATAAGCCGCGGTATCCCTTCTCCTGTTTCGGCAGTGCCAGGGACCGCGGTAGTCGCTTTTTTATCCCCAACAGTTTTTTTAGTTATTACAAACACAAGCTATTATTCTGTTTGAAAAGAACAAAAGAAACGTCAAACATTATAGTAAAAATTTTCGCAATTAAAAGTAAAAATGTTTGCGAAATAATATTGTTAAAAATTTAAGTTTTTATTGATTTTTCAAACTGCTGAACTAAGTTGCTTTCTTGGGATTTATTTTCTGTTGTCCAAACATTCAAAGAATGTGCGGACGATCTTAAGTGCGCTTTCGATATCTTTCTGGGATCTCTTCTTTATCAGCGAAGTCCACTCTCGGAGCATGAGAGCGTCATCTTCCGAAGTTTTGCCGCTTACGAGGTAGTCAACGGAAACATGAAATTCATCTGCCAGAGTTGAGATTATATCCATTCCGGGGTTTCGTTTGTCGGCTTCTATCAGTGCGATATAGCTTTCGCTGATATTCACCCGGCATGCAAGATCGAGCTGTGTTATTCCGGCTTTTCGCCTTAATTCTCTCACTCTTTTGCCAAGTGTCGAGCCTTTCATACTAAAACCACCTCCTTTTTCAATATAGCACATACAGAAAATAATTTTTTGACTATTGGTAAAGTTTTTCTTTACTATAAGTAATTTTCGGCTAGAGTGCCATGGTTATTTTGAACTTTGAGGATTTGAATTAACACCATTTTTTTATTTAGGAGGCTAAAATGAAAAAAATGTTTTTTAGTTTAGCTGTATTCACGGCAATGTTTTTAATGGTTGGTTGCGGTGGCAATGACATTGAAAGTAGCCGAGGCTACGGTTATTCAGAATGTTCTTATGGTTCTTACAAATGTAAAGGTGGTGATTCGTATTGGTGCGGTTATACTAACGGGTCTAATGATCTGATCTGGCAACTGTCAGAACGCTGCAGTTATTCCTGTGATGATTATACAGGAAAATGCACATCAGGTTCAAGCGGAGAAAATGGCGGTGGTAATTCAGGCGGCGGTAATTCTGGCGGCGGTAATTCTGGCGGTTCAAATGCGGCATACCAAACCTGCTGTGATTTAGCTTATTGCTTTGATGCTTGTTCAGATCAAAATTGCTATGATAATTGTGTTAATAATAGTTCTTCAGTTGCCATAAATGATTACAACTATATTTTTGAGTGCGGAGATATTTTTGGTTGTGATCCTGATGGAGATGGTTATTACGATTCTTCTTGTTTATCTACATATTGTGGCAGCTATTTAACTAGCTGTTGCTATGCTGTGGATAATAGCGGTGGAAACGGTGAAGGCGGAAGTTCAGGTGGTAACGGTGGCGGAGGAAGTACGGCACAATGCTCCTCCGGTCAGTATACATGCAACGGTTCCGATTCATACTATTGTTCTGGCGGTTCTTGGATATTGAGTGCAAACTGCTCCTATGGATGCAATTCGTCAACCGGACAATGCAAAAGCAGTTCAAGCGGTGGAGGGAGCACTTCAGAATGTTCTTATGGAGACTATAAATGTCAAGGTTCTTCTTCCTATAAATGCTCAACAAACGGTTCTTGGCAATGGAATCAAGACTGTTCCTACGGCTGTGACTTGTCAAAAGGCAAATGTCAAGAGTGCTCTACTGGTGATTATAAATGCAGTGGCTCTTATTCATATTATTGTTCCTATGGATATTGGAAATCAAATGAGTACTGTTCCTATGGATGCAATGTCTCGACAGGAACATGTAAGGAATGTTCGTCAGGAAAAAAATGCCAAAATTCTTATTCGTACTCTTGTTCGAATGGTTTTTGGACAGCGGATGAATATTGTTCCAACGGCTGTAATTCGTCAACTGGCAAATGCAATAGTAGCTCCGGCGGAGGTTCGACTACAGGGAATAAACCGTGCATTAGTGATTTTAATGGAGCTTATAGCGGTACCGACAGCACATATTTAGAACTTCACTGGAGTCTAACACAAACTGGTAATTGCGGTGAAGCAGATAAAATTACCATTCAAGTACAGGTCGGTTCATCATCTACATTTAAAACATTGGTTAGCAGGACAATAGCTTATTCTTATGATACATATTCATTTGATGCAGAACCTTATTTTTATTCTGATTCTTATCCTTCTGTTGGACTTATATTGAATGCAGAAAACTCGTACGGGTCTACAAGTTGGGTTCTTACCTGCCTGTATGATGATGATCATTGGGGAACTTATGATATCTGTGAAACAATATGAGTAAGAATTTCATTTTGCAGTAATAAAGGAGATAAAATGAAAAAACTTTTTGTTATTGCCCTGTTCGCTGCGATAGTTTCGATAGTTTCTTGTGGCGGAGATGACGGCGGAGGCAGTTCCTCAGAATGCTGGTCCGGTGATTCTAAGTGTCAAGGCAGCACTTCGTATTATTGTTCAGGCGGGCATTGGGAGTATTATGAATATTGTTCTTACGGCTGTCAATCTTCAACTGGACGATGCAAAAGCAGTTCAGGGGGTGGTGGAGACGGAGGTTCTTCTGAATGTTCGTCTGGTGACCATAAATGTTACGGTTCGTCTTCCTATTATTGTTCCGGTGGTTCTTGGGAATATGACGAGTATTGCTCAAACGGTTGTGATTCGTCCACTGGACGATGCAAAAGTGATTCTGGCGGCGGCACTTCAAAAGAGTGTACTTCAGGAAAATATAAATGTGATGGTGATGCATCTTACAAATGTTCCGGTGGATATTGGGAATATAATGAATATTGTTCCTATGGCTGCAAATCTTCAACAGGCAAATGTGAAAGTGCTCCACCAGCCGAATGCAATCATGGCCAATATAAATGTGAAGGTTCTGTTTCTTACTATTGTCCTTTGGGAAATTGGGTTGTAAACGTTGACTGTTCTACTCATAACTACTATGACAAGTGCAATAGTTCTACCGGAAGATGTGAGTGTACAAGAGGGAAGCGCAGGTGTGCCGGTGATTACTTTACTCAGTATTGTTCAGATGGTGAACAATATGAAACAGACACCTGTACTTATGGAGTCACTCATTGCGAAGACGGAAAATGTGTTCCTGATTAATTTCATTTCATGTTGCATAAAAACCTCTCGAGCCGTTTTTTGTGAAATCATCCAAAACAAAGCCGATGACAAGTAAACAATTTGCAGGAACGGCTCAAAATTTTTCTTTCCACCAAATCACAAAATTTACCGCTTTAAGCGGTATAATTTGTCGAAAATCCGATCTTAAACTTTTGAAAAACCTGCAACGGGATTTCTTGGAAATGATCTTGATATATTTCACATTCAAGATGACAGCGGGGGAGCCGCCCGCACTCATTCGATCCCTTTCACCTGGAATGAGGTCAAAATTTTCGACCTAATAATTAAGCGTTAACAGGCTGAATTTATTGTGTAATTTCGCTAACTGCAGTTAGCGATTCCAAATCACGATTCCATTCCTCATAGAATTGACGCATAAATTTGATATTTGCAGCAGAAAAACCTCGCAATTCTGGCAGTTCTTTATGAAGTTGCTCGCTGATTTTTTCTATAGCACCGGTTCCCCAAAAACCTTGTCTGGAATTTTCCGAAATATAGCGACCAATCCCGAAATAAAGTGATAACTGCTCACAATTCACATTTTTGGCAGCTCTATACTGGCTCTGCAGAATAGCAGTATTTATGGTCTTTACGGCAAGAAACAAATTTCTTGAAGTTCCTGTGTTTTCGTTAACCATTGTATCACCTTTAACACGACAGTTTGCATTAAACAACAAATGTTATTTCGAATTATTGAATATAAAGAAACAATTTGCGAATCAATAATAAATGCAATAATTAAAAAAGTCAAGTTTAAGTTTGTTTGCTTAAAAATTTTAACAAGTAGTAGTGAATAAACGCCTAAAATAAAATCGAGTGAGCAAAAAAAACGCTGATCAGTGCACGGTTTCACGAAATAAGGGCTTGAGGTTTCAACAAGTTTTTTCGGAATTTTTTCTGCGAGCAACCGTTGTTCAGCTACATTTTCAACTATAAAATGCGACAGAACAAATCCTGGTATTTAAGAAAATTTTAAATTTAATTAAAAAATTTGTGATTTTTATCTTGACATTTTTATTTTCATTCATATAATTCGCAAATGTAAGGTCTCCATTAACCTGCGGCTTGCCGCGAAGAGATGAAGATTAACGAGGGCTGCTTTCGGGCAGCCTATTTTTTTTGAGGAAAATTTTGTTCTCTCTGAAAAAGAATCTGAAATTCATTTCAATAGATCAGAAATATTTGAAATATCTTCACGATTTCTGCAAGGAAGTTTACTACCAGCCTGTTGGATATGAAACCAAACCTTATCTGGGAATTCTTGTTGAGGATAACGGAACGGAATATGTAATTCCGCTTTCATCCGCCAAAGAAAAGCACAAGTTTTGGAGAAATGTTGATAGTGACCGCTTTCTTATTTTTGAAAACTGCGAAAAGTCTGAAAAAGCATTCAACGGCATCTACGCGGAAAATCCTGACGGCTCGCTGAAACACATCATTTCAGTCATAGACCTGAAAAAAATGATTCCGATCAAACAGAGTCTCTACTCCGAAATAAACTTGAATTCTTCCCCTGATGATTCGGAAGACATGAAAAAATACAAAGTCCTGCTGAACATAGAGTATAGTTTCTGCATCAAAATCATTGATTCGGTTATTCAGAAAGCCTCAATTTTATACGATGAGCAGATATCTACAGGAAAAATCTTGAATTTCTGCTGTGATTTCAAACTTCTTGAAGAAAAAAGCAAAGAATATCCGACAAAATAAACAAAGTCCGCTGCGTCAGAAACGCTGATTAGCGCACGGTCTCACAAAATAAGGGTTTGATTTTGCAGGCGAGCCGCCCGCGCTCCCGGAAGGTTTCACAAAATAAGGGGGTGAGTTTTAATTGCGGCGAATTCACCATAATTAAAACTGGTTGAATTTATTGGTAAATATGTTCAATTGCGGAAAACTATTCTCAATAACTTTTCTTCCGGCTATAGCAGCGCAGCCATATAATACGGCAGGTAAATCACTTCGTTATCCCGTTTTACATCGCCGTCATACAGGACATACTGCAAGCCGACTTTGTTGGAAAATTTTGTTTTGAAATTCCGTAGTGATTTCGCTGCAAACTCCCTGCCTGATTTCACCTCGACCGGAACGACTTTTTTTTCTTTTCTGATCAGAAAATCGATTTCCATTACGGGTTTGCCCTTATCGTTGTATTCAACATAAAAAAGGATTTTATGTCCGTTGCTGCGAAGGCACTGCGCGACCGCGTTTTCCACGAACATTCCCTCGTTTATATGCAGCCTGTCCGTGAGAATAGCCTTATAAAACCCGTTATCCATAAATGTTCCGTCACCGAAACTGAGGTTTATAAGCAAACCGGTATCAAGCAGGTAGCACTTGAAACGCTCGTTATCCATATTGAGGGTGAGAGCTGGGCTCGGATCGGTGACATTTCTCGCAACATTTACGATCATTGCGTCCGAAAGCCACGTGAGAGGGCTGCTGTATTCGCGGTATCTGGCATTTTTGTCCACATGAGAGAGCTGAAACGAACTCCTCTTTTCGTGTTTGGAAAGCTCGGAAGGAATATTGTCCAGAATATTTCCCAAATAGGTGCTGTTTTCCTCTTTTTGATTTTTGATGTCGTTTCTGTAAAGAGCCAGAATCTTGTTTTCACAAAATCTCCATATTTGCAATAGTGAAATATCACAAAATCTCCAGATTTTCAATTTTCCTCAACTTCCCTGAAAACTATCGACTGCTGGAGTGCTTCGAAGTAGTCGTCGGTCGAGAGGTGTCCGGTCTCGTTCATGATGTTGAGTATCCGGTAGAGGCTTTTGTACCAGTTTTCGGTCACGTTTTTTGTCAGAAACATGAAGTGGTATTTTGCGGGGCCGGGAATTACGGAGGCTAAATATGCCGATTCGAGCGGGGTGAGCTGATACGGCTGCTTTCCGAAGTAGTAGTATGCCGCCTGCGAGATGCCGAAAATGCCGGGTGCCCACTCGATTATGTTGAAATAAATTTCAAGAAGGCGCTCTTTTGAAAGGGCCGCGTCGAGTTCTATTGCAAGCAGGACTTCGCGGAATTTGCGAAGGAGCGTTTTGTCGCGGTTGAGGAAGAGGTTTTTGGCAAGCTGCTGCGGGATAGTAGAACCGCCGCGCAGTTTGTGTTTTTTGATGTTGTCTTTTACTGCCGCGTCGAGTTCCTGAAAATCGACACCTTTGTGGACGAAAAATCCGGCGTCTTCTGAAACGATGACCGCCCAGATGAGATGGTCGGGAATGAGCGATATCGGCGTGAAATCAGGATTTCGCTCGCCGACGAAGATTTTTCTCGTGCTTCCGTTTTCGTTGGTCCAGACGTATTCGAAAGGCAGTTTGAGGTAGTCCATGCGCTCCGAAAGCTGTTTCGGCTCGATAAGGTTGCCGACGACTGAAAAAAACGGCGGTTCGTCGCCTTCCTGCGAGTATTCCGCCAGAAGTTCAAGCGTTCCGCCGAAGAGGTAGCCTTCGAACGCTTCGTCGTGTATCAGAGTTTCGAGTTTGTTGAGATTCGCCGATTCGGTTTTTATCGAAAAATTCTTTGATGTTTTGCTGTAACTTCCAGAAAATACCGCATTGATGCCACCGAGAGAAAGTTCTGCCTCTTTTATTTCGGCAGATTTTTCGTCTTTGTCGAAAGCTACGTCACCTTTGAAGCGGAAAAGCGGCAGTGTGAAGGGCTGGGAATCGATCAGCGGATGGAAAAAGGTCAGGTCGTGGATCGTCATGTCGTTTTTCAGGAGAAATTTTCCTTTTTCTTCCGAAATTTCAGAAAAAGAGCTGATTTTTCCGGCTGAAACGTCAAAAGAGGTTTTGTTTTTTATGATTTCGTGAAAATCATTCAAATCAATTCCGTCAAGCCGCACCGAAGCGCTTTTATCTTTAAGCGAAAAGCGGATCTCGGCGGTTCCGCCGTTTGCTTCGCCGAGCTCTTTGAAAAGCGCCTTGCCGCCTGAGCGCGACACGGTTAAGTCGGTTTTAAAACTCTGCGTTACGCTGCCGAAAATAAAGTCGGCGTCGGTTGAAAAATCTATCGAAAAATCGGTATTCCGGCGGTTTTCATTTTTTTCTTTTTTGGGGTCCTTTTCTTTGCCTGATAAAAATGGCGCTTTTACTGCCTTGTCCGCATGAACAGTAGATTTAGCGCAGGTTATCTTCAACTTTTTTTCATCTGAAAAAAGCATTTTCCGGAGATTTCCCAGAGAACATTCTTCCAGTGCGGCGAGTTCGCTTCCGCCGAGAGAAAAAACTGCTTTTTTGACGAATATCCACGGCGGGAAAAGCGATATGTCAAGCCCCGAAATTTCAGAGTCGATGCCGTATTTAGCCTTTATCAGAGCGGTCGCTTTCGATGAAAACCCGTCGATTTTTCCTTTTGAAACTTTTTCAAGCGCAAAAATAACGACTGCCGCCGAAACGAGCAGAAAAATGACTGCCGCAGTTATTCTTTTAAGTTTGGTGTTCATAAATCGAGGAATTTCGAGATATCTTCTTTGATGAGCTCGAGAGAGTTTTTCCAGAAGTTTATGTCGTTAAGGTCAACGTCAACTATTTTCGCAACGTCGGTCACGCTGCGTTTGCCAGTTTCCGAAAGGAGAAATTCATACTTTTCGGCGAAACTGCTGCCGGTTTCGGTATATTTTGCGTAGAGCCCTTTTGCGAAAAGGAGACCGAACGCATAGGGGAAGTTGTAGAAATTCCAGTCGGGATTGTAGTAGTGCGGTTTGATGAGCCAGAGATAAGGATGAAGAACATTTTCATCAAGTCCGTCGCCGTAAGATTCTATCTGCGCCTTGGTCATCTCTTCACAGAGCTGTTCGGGTGAAAGCGGTGCAACTTCGCGTGCTTTGAAAAGCGCCGTCTCGAAAAGATATCTGCTGTAAATATCGACTATGACCTGTCCGGCAGAGGAGATTGCGGATTCAAGAATGGCGAGAGCACTCTCTTTGTCAGCCTCTTTGAGCGCAGCTTTGTTGATTATCGTTTCGCAGAAAATCGAAGCGGTTTCGGCAAGCGGAGAAGGGTAGCCGGTGTTCAAAATCACGTTGTTTGAAAGGCAGTGACCATGGAATGCGTGGCCGAGTTCGTGAGCGATTGTCGTGACATCGTTGTACGAACTGCCGAAGTTCGCGAGGATCCTGCTCTGCGAAATCGAAAAAAGGTTTTCGCAGAAGGCGCCGCCCACTTTTCCCGGTCTTATTTCGGAATCGATCCAGTTATTGTCGAAAGCGTTTTTTGCAAAGTCTCCGAGTTTCCTGCTGAAAGTCGAAAATTTTTCAACAATGAATTTTGCCGCTTCTTCGTATGTGAAGTTTGACTGCGCCTTGGCTGTTACCGGCGCAAAAATGTCATAAAACGGAAGAGAACCGCTGAGCCCGAGCATCTTTGCTTTCTTTTTGTAGTAAGCCCTGAAGCAGGGGAGATATTCTCTGATTGCCGAAAACATCGTGTCGATTATGCTTTTTTCCATTCTGTTTTTGGTAAGAACCATTTCAAGCGGTGAAGCGTAGCCGCGCATCCTCGCCAGAATGATCGATTCTCCTTTTATCGAGTTGATGCAGGCAGCAACTGCCTTTTCGACTTTTCTGTAAGCCCTGATTTCCGCTTCGTAAGCCTTTTTCCTCACGTCTGCATCTTCGGAATACGCCATTGCACGGATCTGGGAAATCGGTTTTATTTCGATTCTTCCGTCCACAGTCGAAATTTTGCCGGTGAGAGAACCTATGAGGACATTGTGGAGATTCATCCAGGAGGAAGAACCGACCAGTTTGAGGTTGGAAATGATCTGTTCCGTCTGGTCGTCGAGAATGTGACGCCCTTTCGTGATGAGCTCTTCAAAGTGAAAAATGCACTCTTCAAGATCGGTTCCGCGCAGAGTTTTAGGCTCGAATCCGCTGGAGGTGAGCCATTTTATGAATTTAACATCGGCAAGTGAACTTCTGTTCTGCCTGATTGAGATCAGTTCGATGTAGGAATTTGCCTTTGCATTGTTCGTATCGGCGCAGAAAGAGAGGTTTGCAAAGCAGAGAAGTTTTTCGGTCAGCGCTGAGATCTCGGATTTTAATGCAACGTATTTTTTCAGAATTTCAAGGATATCGCCGCTTTGGGAAAGGGTGTTCGCAAAATTTTCGTATTCTTCATTTTTTGAATCGAGTTTTTTGCAGTCGCCTATAAATTCAGGCGAATCAAAACCTGTATAAAGAGCATCAAGATTCCAGCGATTATCCATAATTCACCTCTCTCAATGAAAAATGAAAGCAAAAAAGCGAATGATTATACAGAGAGGTCAGAATAAGGCAAATTTCATTTTGCAAAAAAAAATCGTCTGTGCTATAAGGAATGGACTTGTTGGGGGCGGCATGATCATTCCTTTTTCTGAATTAAAACTTTATATTGCAGATTTTGAAGGGAAATATATCCCGTCTTTTGTCAACGATCTGGCGCGCGAAAGTACTCCAAGCCGCGGTTTGGTGCTTGCCGAAGCGGGCAATAAGACGCTTTATGTGCTGATTTCAGACGGGCGCGCGGTCATTTCGAAAGTGCTGGCTTTTTCCGATGAAGA
Organism: bacterium; assembly: GCA_017405875.1. GTDB lineage: Bacteria > UBP6 > UBA1177 > UBA1177 > UBA1177 > UBA1177. Next base: position 14,366 of record JAFQZM010000008.1, on the reverse strand, counting down.
AGATCTGGTGACCGATGTTCCTGTCAATGAGATCCTGAGTGAAAAATCGGTCGATCTTTATCTTTTCAGCATAAGCAGCGATTTTGTTTTCACGTGGCTTACGGATTTTTTCACTTATCCGGTTTCGCTTTTTGCACAGGGGCGTTTCGTTGACGTGATGAAGCTCGTTTCATCGTTTGCGGAAAATAAGGAAAATGCGCTTCTCTGCTTTAAACACGGACCGGCGATGAACATTGTCTCTTTTGAAAAAGGGAATTTCAAAGGGTTTGCCTATTTCGATCCTGAGAAAAAACGCTATGTCCTTGAGAAAAACGCGGTGAAATTCGGCTCGTATTTAGGTTCGCTCGATGTTTCCAAGCCGGCGGTCCTCTGCAAAAAGATTTCGGAAAAAATTCTGGCTTCATCTTTTTTCAGCAGCGGTCTTGATTTTCTTGAAAATGATCCCGTTCAGACGGAAGCCGAGCTTTATTTCGGCTGTTTCAGGCTCGTTTTCGATGCTTTTTTGAAAGTTGTGCCGGCAGACAAACTGAAAGAACTTTCTGAAAAACTTTTTTCATATCTTCGCGGCAGGTATCCGCAGTTTTATTCGGAACTTTCGTTTTCAACTGAAACTTCGAGCGTAAACTGGGAGAGTATGCTTGACGAAAGAAAATCTGTTGCCGCCGGATACCGCTTCGGCGAGTATCACAGGTATCTTGACGAGATACTTTATCTTTTGCTGAAAACCGCTGCTTCTCTGCTTCAGCCTGAAAAAAAGCGCCTGCTTGCCCTTGATATCGGCGAAAAAGTCCGCAGATTCGAGGAAGAAAACAGAGATTTTTCAGGAATGTTTGACAGATTCGATAAATTGTTGAAAATTCTGCGGTAAGTTTTTGTGAGGTTTGAATGGCTCTGCTGAAACTCATAGTCGAAAACGACAGAAACGAACTTAACATTTTTGAATTCAACGGCAATCTTATCACCGTCGGTCGAAGTCCGAAAAACGACCTTGTCCTCGATGAAAGAAACGTGTCGAGATACCATTTTCAGCTTGAGATCGTAGACGGAAGGATCATCATCTGCGACCGCGGAAGCTACAACCACACTTATGTCGACGAGCGCGAACTTGTTGACGAAAAACTCGAAATCTTTGTCGGAAACGTGATCACTGTCGGTGATTACAACATCTATCTCGAGCAGGACGAAGATCTGCTTCTCAAGACAGTTCAGCCTGCTGTAGAGCCTGACGTTAAAAAAATCGCTGCCGACAACCTTCTTCTTGCAAAGAACGGCTATCTCGGCGGAAAGATTTTCCCGCTTGCAGGCCGCGAAACCGTCATCGGAACCCACGCGAGCGCCGATGTCTATCTTTCGGCAGACGATATTCCGCCGATCCACTCGAAAATCGTTTTCGACGGCAACATCTATCTGCTGGTAAAAGGCGACTACAACGCCGACTATCCGCTTATCGTGAACGATACAGTGGTCAATTCGGTCGATATGAGAAACGGCGACGAGATCAGAGTCGGCGATTTCATCTTCGAATTCATCGAAAAAGGGGAAGAGTACGACCCGCAGCCTTATCAGCTCGAGGCTGAAAAATCGAGAAAGGAAAAACTCAGAAAAGATATAAAAGGGAAGAAAATAAAAAGCATCAACGACGAGGAACAGGATGAAAAAACCGAAATCACCCGCGTAAACAAATCGGGAGCGGGCAAAAAAATCGCCGTTATCCTGCTTGTTCTTGCCGTTGCTGCCGCTGCCGCAGGCGCGGTATTCTTTTTTGTTCTTTAATGCGCCTTAAAGAAGTTTTGCAAATGAAATCTTTGATTTTATTCATTTTTTTAGCTGTTTTTCTTTCAGTTTCATGTTCAAGTGACAACGCTTCTCTGCTAAAAAAAGCGGGTTACGAAGCCGACGGAACAGGGCTTTTGGAAGCGGTTCGGAATGACGATGAAAAAGCTCTCGATATTTTTCTCAAAATGCCGGAACTTCTTAACTTTGCCGACAAATCGGGAAGAAACGCAGTTATGCTCGCCTCTGCCAAAAAAGACTGCACGATGCTTAAAAAGCTGGCAGCCGCAGGAGCAAATCTAAAAATTATGGATAATTCCGAAAAGACTCCGCTTCACTACGCCGCAGCGGGAAACTCTTTTGCATGTGCGGAGTTTCTGCTTGAAAACGGTGCCGACGCCAATCTTCAGGATAATTTCGGGCGCGATGCGGCAAATACTCTCTTAAGTCTTGCCAAAGAAGAAAATGTTGAATTATTCAAAATACTTGTGGGAAAATCAACCGATATCGAAAGGCGCGACAAAGAGAAAAAAACTCTTTTTATAATCGCAGCCGAAAAAGGTTATGCTGATTATGCAAAATTTCTCATGTCGCTTAATGTTTCGCCTCTTTCAAAGGATTTCAGCGGAAAAACGGCTCTTGACTATGCGGCTGAATCGCTTGAAGCCGGGCGTCTTGACAGCGGAACATTTGACGAAATCGCAGCCTACACACAGAAAATAAAGGAAAAACTGTAATACGGGGTGAACTGAATGGTAAAGCTGATTGCGGCATTTTCTCCGAAAGGGGGAGCGGGAACTTCGATGATAATCGCGAATCTTTCGATTTACCTTGCCCAGAAAGGAAAAAAAGTCCTTCTGATCGATGCGGCTCCGAACGGCGGAACGCTTCATTCCTACCTGAATCTTCCGACGATAGCCGTTTCAGATGAAGTCGCAGAACATTTTTCTGTGCTGCCGCTTATTTCGACTGATTATCAGAATCTTAGTTTTTTCAGCAACCTGCAGCATCAGGGCTCTAAAATCAGCGAACTTCTTACGCGCTGGCAGGGCGAGATGGGTCAGGTTCAGTTCGATTTCGTTTTCATCGACATGGGTTCGGTAATAAATCACGATCTCATGGATGTCATAGGGATTGCCGACTATTCGCTCATGTTCCTTTCCCCGGACTTTATTTCGTTTGAAAAAAGCAACTATTTTTTCAGGGAACTTTTCAATTACAGGCTTCGCAATGTCGAACTTAAATACGACATCCAGCTTGAAACGCAGAATATAAGGCGTGCCAAAAACGACTATCTTTTCACTTCGCGGAACCTGCTCGTCCTGCTTTCCCAGGCGATTCCGAAAACTGCCAGTCAGATTGCGAACATAGTGAACGACCTGAAAATAGGAATCGTTTACAACGGCGTGCGCAATTCGGCTGACAAGGAACTCGTGCAGCCTTACCGGTTCTTAATCAGCAACAGTTTCGGCATTGAGACCGATTCCATAGCTGAAATAGCCTATTCCGATCTGGTTCCGACCTCAGTCGCTACGATGAAACCTGTCGTAACTCTTGAGAAAAACGCCGAATTCGTGGACGCTCTCGACAAGTTCGCAAGCACGCTTTCCGCAAACCTTTTTCAGCAGAGTTCGATTAAGAAAAAACTTAAAGTCACGCCGTTCAACTACTATGAATGGTTCGGTCTTGACCGCGGCTGTTCGACATTCGACATCAACAACCAGTATGAAAAGCTTAAAAAACTTTATGTCGGCGAAAATCCGATGATGCGTGACGTTTACAGCGACAGCGATCTTTTTATACTCAATTCCCTCATTGATACGATTTTCAAAGAGCTTAACGACTCGGAAATAAGGCGCGAATACGATATGGACATAAGCAGCCATCTTCTGTCGCTCGAGACTTCATTCCCCGATATTTTCATGATAGGCGAAGTCATCAAAAAGTATAACCGCGTAAAAAAGCGTGAAGTCCTCGTCAAAAAGGACGTTTTCGGGCGGAGTGCCGAAAAGAAAGTTGTTGCATCTTCCAGCAGCGATTTTGTGGATGCCAATGAAATCTTTAATAAATACCGCGATTTGCCTGTGACAGGAGATCTGCTTAGAAAAATCCGTGAGGAAGTCGGAATATCGTATGAACTTATCATTTCGCGCACCAAAATATCAAAGATGGTTCTCGATGCGATAGAAAACGACAAATATGCACAGCTTCCAGCCGATCTTTATGTCAAAAATTTCGTTCAGCAGTACTGCAAAACACTGAAAATGAATGCGTCGAATACAGAACTCATCGCTTCCGGTTACTTAAAATCTAAGAACGTGCCTTCGGCGGAAGTTGCTGAAAATGTCGAGAATAATCAGGAGAAACGATGAATATTAATTTCTTCAAGCCGATTTTTGACTATTTCGGTTTCGGTTATCCCGGCGCATACATGACTATCCTCTTTTTTTCGTTTTTCATGACTGTTCCGATAATGATTTTTTCGTCGAAACAGTTCGGTCTGAGTCTGAAAAAGATGATTTTCATGCCTCTTGTCATTGTGCCGTCCGCCCTTGTTGTTTCAAAGATTTTTCATATTTTGTTCGAAGGCAGGCTTTCGCTTTATCTTGACGGCTTGAGAGTGAACGGAATCTCCTATCTTTTTACTTCGATGCTTAATCCTTTTACTCCGGGTCATGTCTTTTACGGCGGGCTTTTAGGCGGTTTTATTGCCGGCGCGCTTTTTACTCTGATCGCCTATCCTCACGATGGAAAATCATTCCTCAAAACAGCCGATGCTGCTTCAATTTGTGTCGCAAACGGACTCTGGTTAACTAGAATCGGCTGTTTTCTTGAAGGGTGCTGTTTCGGAAGACCGTCGGAACTTTTCGGAATACGCTTTCCTCAAGGCTCGAAGACGATGTTTCTGCTTTACCAGCTTGACCCTGACAACACGAGTCTTTTTACCGACACGCAGCCGATAATTCCGACGCAGCTTATTCATTCTTTCAGCAATTTCGTAATATTCGCGGTTCTTTTGAAACTTGCCTTTTCCAAAAATCAGAAAAATCCCGGATATATTTCGGCAGTTTTTCTTCTTTCATATTCCGTAACCCGCTTTCTGATCGAATTCCTGCGTTTCGATATACGCGGAAGTTTCCTTATATTTTCGACAAGTCAGTGGATTTCGATTTTTCTTTTTATCGGCGGCTGGAAACTTTTTCAGAAAACAAAAGCAGAACCTAAAACAGAAGAAACAAGAGCAGAGAAAAAAACTCAGAAAAAATCGAAGTAGCTATTTTACGCAGAGAACCTTGTAGATAAAATCTACTTTATCGCTTGCTCCGACTTCGCCGGTTGAAGATGATATTCTCCAAGCGGTGCCGATATTCTGCTGGTATGAAGTCGATGTCCAGAATATAGGTGAAGAAGATTCTTCAAGTGACGGAAATGATGAGGCGGGTTTTGAAATTGAATAGTCAAGAATCGTTGCAAGTTCGTTGACGCTCGGAAGCCGCCAGCCGTGAACTCCGTTGTAATTGAGTTTTTGGCAGTGTTCCAGGGCTTCCTGCCAAGAGAGACTCTGTTCACTTGCTGTGTATGTCCAAAAAAGGTTGTGGACAGGATCTTTAACGATTTTCTGTTCGGAATCCGCATTCATAATGGAGAACTCAGCTTTTTCAAGCTCACCGCTGACGCAGCGGACATATCTTCCTTTGTCTTCTCCGGACTTGATTTCTCCTGTTTCGAAGTCGATATACCAGATTTTTTTGGGAGAGAGAGCGTTTTGTGTCCAGAACTCTTTATATGAAGTTTTCGGCATTTTGAAAATTTCCGAATCTATCGCAGGGGAAGTTTTGCCAAAATCGATAATTGTTGCCAGTTCATCAGGAGTCGGGAGACGCCAGTCGTTGTGTCCTGCATAGTTTTGTGATTTTAAATATTCGCAGTAAGCAATTGCCTCGCTATGAAGACATAATGTGCCGGAAGTATTCGTGCAGCCTTCATAAGAGGATGGAATAGTGTTCTGCCAGATCAGCTCTGTGTGGTTGTCCTCGACGACTGTTTTGTCGGTCGAAATAGAAAAACTTTTGTCATTGCAGTATCCTTGTGAGGTATAGAGAGCATCTTGACCGAAAAACGGCGAATCTGACTGACAATTGATTTCTTCGTAGGTGTTGTAACATTTTGTCTGACCTGTGCAGATGACGCCGGGATCATCCTTACCGTCAACGATGTCCATGTCAATATCAGGGTTTTCATCAGTATCGGTGTCATCTTCGTCGGAATTAGTGTCGGTATCGTCTGCATCCTTGTCGGAATTGGTGTCGGTATCGTCTGCATCGTTGTCGGAATCGGTGTCAGTATCATCTGCATCGTTGTCAGAATCAGTATCGGTGTCGTCTGTATCGTTGTCAGAATCGGTATCGCTGTCGTTTACCTCAGTATCACCGTTGTCGTCAGTGTCTCCATCTTCATCTGTAACGGGAAGCGGTTTGTCCTCATCTTCTTTTTCCGAATCGTTGTCAACGGCATCGGAGTCGTCCAAATCATCGTATTTGCTGCCTTTGCCGCCGCAGCTTATACAGAAGACTAATGCCGCAATCAGAAGAAAAAAAGATAAAGTTTTTTCTAATTTCATGGTAAATCTCCTATTCAACACAAATTACATAGTTGACGGTGTTTTTGCTGTCGGTTGTTACTAAAGTATTCGAAAAATCAACGGCATAAGCTTTGGTAGCGTCTCCTTTAACCGTAGTGGATGTCCAAGCCTTGTCTGTTATGATTCTTCTCGAGCCGATAAGTGATATGAGTTCATTGACTGTAGGAAGTCTCATTTTGTTCAAACCGTTGACGTCCCTGTTTTTGCAGTATTCGAGAGCCTGTTCCCATGTGCCGTAGTATTTTGAATTGCCTAAGCCGAAGTACCAGAATACGAACACAGAGTCATCGTCAGATGTGACCGCAGAATCTCCGAAATCAAAAATCAGCAACTCTTCTTTCGGCATACACTGGAGTGTTGTGCAGCCGTTGCCGGAGCGTACGCATTTTATCTGATGCGTGCTGTTGTTTTCGGGATTGGCAAGAGTTCCGTTTACCGATGAGAAGATTTTTCCTTCCTGTGTCCAGTATTCTTCTCTTGTGTTGGTGAAAATCGAGTCGATGCGGTTCTCATTGCCGTAGTAGTTCATAATAGTCGAGAATTCGGCGATTGTCGGCAGTCTCCAGTCTCTGTAACCTCCGAGCGTCAGATCTGTACAGTAGCCGTCGGCTTCCTCAAATGTACAGGACGAATGAGCGTCACAGAAATAGTGAATTTCACCTTCTTTTTCATAACCGTAGTTGCCCAGAGTATCTCTCTGCCAGAACAATCCCGAAACAGCCTCTTCAACCACAGTGTCTTCACTTCTAAGCTCGAAATGCTGAGCCGTGTAGCTGAAATTCGGTTCAGGTTCCTGACCGTAAAAATCGCTGCCGGTATTACCCGTGCATGTCTCTACAGAGCTGTTGTTGTAGCAGAGTGTCTGTCCGGTTTTGAAGAAAGGACTTGTGTGTGAGTCTGCGCTTACGCATCCGGTGAGGTCGGGTGTACATTTGTCGTCGCAGTTGCCGATAGTGCCGCTCTGGAACTGTGAAATGAGATTACAAGGCATCATACCGAGCATATCGTTCTGTTCACAGATTTCATCCTTACCGATCGCTCCGTCGCCGCAGGAAGATATTCCATTGCATGTTTCGTTGCAGTGACCGTGGTAGCCGTTGTCATCTTTGCCTTCGTCGCAAATTTCCTTCTTGTTTTCTTCGCCGGATTTGAAAGATACTACTTCACAGCAAATTCCTTGAGAATTCGTTTCAGGACAGCGCGGCGTGTCAGGAAGCAGGGCTGTACACTCTTCTTCAGTTTCTTTCTGTATTTTTTTATCACCGCAGTAGCCGTTTGCTGTTGTGCCGGAACAGTATTCGTCGCAGTGACCATAGTAAAGACCGTTGTCCACACCTTCGTCGCACATCTCTGATGCTCCGGGAACTACAGAACAGTTTGGTTTGTCGGGGCAGATGAAGTCTCCTGTGTCAGGATCGGTATAACAGTGTTCGTAATCAGTGCAGTCTCCGGTGTGCAGAATTCCGTCACCGCATTTTTCTTCGCGTTTGCCTGAACAGTCTTCTTTGCAGAAACCGTAATAGCCGTTGCTGCCGGCATCGTCGCACTCCTCATCCTCGGTTAAGGTTGCATCGGCAAAGCAGTTATCTCCGTAGCCTTCGCAGTTTCTTCTTTGTATGATTCCGTCGCCGCAGTAGTAGGTCCAACCGGTGCATGTCGAGTTGCAGTGCTGTGGTGTGCCGTTAAGAGCTCCGTCATCGCAGATTTCGGCCAGGTCGCCTTGAGCGAATTCGACGACTTCACAGCAGTTTTCTGTCAGACTGTCACTGCATATAGGACGGTCTCCGCACTCTTCCAAGTTCCTTTTTTGGATTTTGCCGTCACCGCATCTGTAATTGACCATAATCTGGCATTCTTTGTCACAGTGTCCGAAGGATCCGTCGGCTATACCGTCATCGCATTTTTCGCCGTGTTCGCTGTCAACTGTTCCGTCACCGCAGTATGAAGTGTTTCCGATAAGTATTTTGCAATTGCTGTCGCAGAATTCGCAATAATCAATACCGTAATCACAGTCTGTAAATAAGCCGTTGTTGCTGTAACCTGCATCGCACTGCTCGTCAGCACCGATGAGTTCAACGCAGCCTGCTTCTCCGCCGCAGTATCCTATTTCTTTTTGCAGAATTCCGTCGCCGCATGTACCTGTCTTTTCTTTTCTGCATGTTTCGTCACAGTGGTTGTAATGTCCGTTAAACGGTCCGTCGTCGCAGGTTTCACCGTCGGTTATGTCGCCGTCGCCGCATTTGATTATTCCGGAACAGAGTGTGTTGCATTTATCGTAATTTCCGTTTTCCTCACCATCGTCGCATTCCTCGTTTGCGCCGGGTGTGACTCGACAGTTTTCTCCTAAGCCGTCGCAGTTCTCGCGGTCGATGAAACCGTCGCCGCATCTTGGCATCCAGCCTTTGCAGTCTGTTCTGCAGAAATTGTAGCTTCCGTTGTTTGCTTTTCCGCTGTCACAAAATTCGTCGTTGGTTTCATCGGTGATACTGTCGCCGCAGTAGGAGGTTTCACCTTCAAATTTGTTGCATTCGCTGTCGCAGAGGCTGCAGTTCTCTAAGCCGTAAGCACATTTTGTCGTTGAGCCGTTCAGTGTTTCTCCGTAGTCGCACTGCTCGTCAGCACCCGGAACTTCCGTGCAGCCTGCTTCTCCTCCGCAGTTTGTTTTCTGCCATATTCCGTCACCGCATTTAAGAATGAACTGACATTCGCTGTCGCAGTAACCGTAATTTCCGTTGTTGGCGTGGTCGTCGCAGATCTCTCCGTGCTCAGTGTCAATGTAAGAGTCGCCGCACTTGTGCGTAAAGCCTGTACAGTTGTTGTTGCAGAATCCGCCGTAGTGACCGTTCATGGCAGCGCTGTCACAGGTTTCATGTCCGTTGGGCAGACCGTCGCCGCACCATCCGCCGCTGCCGAAGCTCTTGCAGTCGCTGCTGCAGTAAGGATCTGATGATGAAGAATAGCGTCCGTTAAATCCGTCATAGCCGTCGCCTTGGTCGCAGATTTCATCAAATTCATCGTCTATGACACCATCGCCGCATCTTGGAGGATTCTCTTTGCAATTCGTGTCACAGATCGCGTTGTAATCTGCGTTTGCCGAGCCTTCATCGCAATCTTCACCGTGCAGGGAGTCAATTATTGTGTCTCCGCAGTATGATGTGGTTCCGTTTTGCTTCAGACATGACGAGGTGCAGACTGTACAGCTTTTGTCGCCGTATTCACATGCTGTTTGACCGTTGTTTTCTCCTGCATCGCAGGCTTCGTTAGCGCCGGGTGTGACGATGCAGCAGTTTACGGTTATGTTTTCATCGCAAATATCAAAGCCGTCGCAGTTTTCGCGCTGGATTATACCGTCGCCGCAGTAGCCGAGACCGCCCTGTAATTTGCATTCACTGCTGCAGTAGCCTTGACTATTGGGAGAGTAGTGCCCGTTGTTTTCGCCGTCATCACACTCTTCGCCGTAAGCTGTCTCGATTATACCGTCGCCGCAGCGCCTGCCTTCGCTCATACAGTCGGAAGCACAATAACCGTACTGACCGTTGTTCGTTCCGTCATCGCATATTTCGTCGCCGGTTTTATCTCCGTCGCCGCAGTATTCGCTGCCGCTGTAGCATCCCGCTCTGCAGTGACCCGGAGTTCCGTTGTCCTGGCCGTCATCGCAGGATTCGTTGATGCCTTCGGTAACGATACAGCAGTTTACGGTTATGTTTTCATCACAAATATTGAAGCCGTCGCAGTCTTCGCGCTGGATGATACCGTCACCGCAGTAAGCTGTTATTGTTCCGTCTGTTTCTGTGCAGTCTGTGGTGCAGACCTTGCAGTTTTCTTCGCCGTATTCACATGCCGTTTTGCCGTTGTTTGCACCGTTGTCGCAAGCTTCGTTCGCGCCGGATGTAACCCTGCAGTTTTCTCCGAAGCCGTTGCAGTTCTCCCGGTCGATGATTCCGTCGCCGCATTTCGGCATATAGCCTGAGCAGTCGCTGTTGCAGAAACCGTATTTTCCGTTTTTCGAGTTGCCGTCGTCGCATTCTTCATATCCGGTCTGAGTGAGTCCGTCGCCGCAGTATCTCACTTTTCCTTGTTCGAGTTCGCAGGATATATTGCAGAACGTACATTCCGTTTTGTCGGTAAAGTACGGGCAGTCGACGACCGTCTGACTGTTGTTTGTTCCGTCGTCACACTCTTCGTTTGCTCCTGTGGTAACTTGGCAGTTTGCCCCGTATCCGTCGCAGTTCATGCGGTTGAGGATGCCGTCGCCGCAGCCGCCTGTTACCGTTTTGCAGTCGGATGAGCAGTAGGGTGACCTCGGATCGTCTGCCTTGTTCGGATCGCAGAATTCGATTCCCTCTTGAATGATACCGTCACCGCACTCTCCGATATAATATCTGCAGTTGTCGGCGCAGTATTCTCGTTTCGGATCGTCTAAGTTATTTTTGTCGCAAGCTTCGCCATCCGCCGAACTGACACGGCCGTCACCGCAGTACATCGGATAACCGTTTTGTTTTTTGCAGGACTTGTCACACACTTTACAGCTGGTAGCAAGACCGTACGGGCAGTAGAGGTTTCCGTTGCTTTCGCCGTTGTCACACTCTTCGTTCAAGGTCGAGCCTGCGATTTCGGTGCAGTTTTCCTCAATACCGCAGTTCCCGCGCTGGATTATACCGTCGCCACACGCGCCGTAGCTTGTTCTGCAGTCGGCTGAGCAGTAAGCACCGGTTCCTTGACCGTTTTTTGAATTGTCGCAGGCTTCGTTAATGCCGGCAAGTTTAGTCTCGCACTCTGCAACACTGCTGAAACCAAGATCCGCATATTTTGCGGAGCATTCATTACTATTCTGGATAAGACCGTCGCCGCAGCTTCCGATCTCTTGGCAGTCGCTTGAGCAATAGCTGTCTTCTTCAGGATCTGCCCAGTCGCATTCTTCGTTCCCGTGCTGAACGATACCGTCTCCGCAGTAAGTTCTGCCGCTACATGTCGAGTTGCAGTAACCGTAACGACCGTTGTTGTTGCCGTCGTCACACGCTTCATTGTCCTGATGTCTCGCGTCACCGCAGCTTCCGATGATTTCTGTGCAGTTAAGGTTGCAGTAGTAAGGTCCGATGCCTTCACCGCCGCCTTCGCCGGGTTCGGCGTTATCGCATACTTCGTTGCGCTGAACTATACCGTCTCCGCAGCCGCATCCTTCAACAATTTCTGAACAGTCGTCGGTACAGCAGGGATCAAGAGCGGAATCACAAATTTCGTTGACCTGCAGTTTACCGTCTCCGCAGCTGCCTGTGATGCTGTTGCAGTTTTTGCTGCAGTAGTCTCCGTCCGAATTGTTTCCGTCGTCGCAGATTTCGCCTTCGTCCTTGATACCGTCGCCGCATCTCGCCTTCAGGCAGTTCGTACGGCATGTGCTGTAGCTGCCGGGTTGGTCGCTGTTGCTGGCACCGTTGTCGCACTCTTCGCCGGGATCGCGGAGACCGTTGCCGCATTCGGGAATGTATTCCGGAATGTCTTTGTCTTCATCAGGCTTAGTGTCTGAGTCTTCCGGTTCGTCTTCGTCATTCGAGCTTGTATCGGTATCATCGTCCGTCGGAGTGATGTCAGGGTCGTTCGTGTCCGAATCGGCATCATCCGTCGGAGTGGTGTCTGTATCGTCTTTATCATCGACGGGATTTTCGTCTGAATCGTCGGTTGAGTCTTCATCTTTGACAGGTTCGCTGCACACTTTGTCAATGCAGAGAAGACCCTCTTTGCAGTCGTCGTTTTTTTCGCACGGATCACCGACATTCCCTTTTTCAGCAGTTGTAGGGTCGTCATCGGGATAATCGTAAATAGTCTCCTTTTTGCCGTGACACGCGGAAACGACAAGAACAAACGCAACACAAATCAAAATCTTGAAAATCTTCATCGGAAACTCCTATAAAAAAACCAATTAAATTTAAAAAAACCGACAGATTTTAGTTAAACCAATAAAAAAGTCCAGTTTTTTGCCGCCATCGGGATTCCGTGATTCCGACAAGATCAACGGCGGCAGAAAGGCAGAAACAAAACTTGCCAAAAAAAATCAGATTTTTACAATGCCGCCATGTTTGTGCTTTTTTTATGCTTCATATTTTTGTTTTTTATTCCGTCGGAAATTTCGGCGGAAGATTTTTCCTTTTCCGATTTTTCCCATTTCGCCTCGCGTTCGTGGAATTCGCCAGCAGATCTGCCGCACGGCAATGTCACCTCGTTTTACCGCGATGAATCCGGTCTGGTCTGGGCGGGAAGCGCGGAAGGGCTCGCGAGAATCGATTCAAACTCTTCGAAATTTTTTGCAACCAATACGAAACCGTCGATTTTAAATAATAAAATCAATGATTTGACTGGTTGTGACGGCAAAGTTTTCGTTGCTACCGCCACTGGAATTTCTGAAATATCAGGTTCGGGAATCTCTTCGAAACCGGTTGCAAAATCACATGCTTTTTTTGATGTCGAATCTCTCGGCGACTGTACTCTTTTTGCAGCGGATGAAAAAGGAATCTATTTGATAAAAGATAATAAAATAAACAGGTTACAAACCGAAAACGCATCCGTTTCGGTACTTTTTTCAGACACTCAGACACTTTTCGCAGGTTTTTCAGACGGATCTGTCAGATCTTATTCGGACGGCACTTTTTCTGAAAATTTATGTCCTGCTAACCATTCTGAAATCACAAGCGGAGCTTCAGAAAACGGCAGAATTCTTGTCGGCACTAAAGACGGGTCGGTTTTTCAGATTGAAAACGGCAAGTGCTCTAAATTGTTGCAGATTCAAACTCGCGACGCAGTTGTTTCGCTTGATTTCAATTCAAAAACAATAGCTTTTGCGGCCGGCGGAAAACTCTTTTTTGCCGAAAACGGTGTCGTAACACCATGCGGAGAGTTGTGCCGCGATTCCGAAAATGTCGCCGAAGTGAAGATCGACGGCGATTTTCTCTGGCTGGCCGGCAGCCGCGGAGTAAAGCTCTTTTATCCCGGAAAATTCATAACTCTGGGGCGCGAATCGGGGCTTTTTTCGGAAAAAGTCTACGCTCTTCTTGAGGATGATTCGGGCAGAGTCTGGGCGGGAACGCGCGGCGGCGGTCTTTTTTACTACGAAAACGGCAGCTTCAAATATCTCCGTGACAGAAAAGGGGATATCGGGCGTTTTGTCGGCGGACTCTTCCAGAATGAAGACGGCCGGATTCTTGTCGGAACTCCAAACGGAATAATTTCTTTCTCGCCTGAAAAGCCCAATGTTTTCAAGAAGATGAAAAACGAAAACAATATTCCGGTGAACGCTGCGGGGGTCATTTTCCGAGACAGAAAATCGCGTCTGTGGGCAGGCGGCGGAGGCGGCGCGATATATTTGAATACTGCGAAAGGGTGGCATCTTCTGCGCAAATTCGGCGACGATTCAGATTTTGTCTCTTCTATTGCCGAAGATGATGCCGGAAACCTTTGGTTTGCCTCTTCAAAAGGAATTTGGCAGCTTGATGAAAATGATGAATTCCATGAAATAAATCGGGAACTTGCCGCTGATATGCCTGTTTCGGTCTATCCTGCGGGGAACGGAAATGTTTTGTTCGGCACAATGAACAGCGGGCTTATTCTGATTGACAAAAATCAGAAAATTTTCCGCATCGACTCGCGAAAAGGTTTGTGCAGCGACACCGTTCTGGGAATAGTTCCCGATGACGACGGAAATCTTTGGTTTTCAAGTACGAAAGGACTTTTTTCTCTGCCGCAATCCCTTGTTCTGAAAGCTGCAACTGCTGAAAATGAAACGGTTTTCTGCAATCTTTACGGATCTGCTGACGGAATCCGCAGACCTGAGTCGACGGGCGGCGTGCAGCCTTCGGTTTTGAAGCGCAGAAACGGCGATCTGTGGTTCCCGACCCTCGAAGGAGTTGCGGTTTTAAAGAAAGAGGGAAGAAAATCTGTCAGATTCGAGTCGGTTGCGCCT
>JAFQZM010000007.1 GCA_017405875.1 bacterium | reverse complement strand
GAATCAGGAATCAGGAATCCGCGTTTAATTATATGTGATTCAAACGTAAAAATCAAGTTTTTTGACCAAAAAATTTCAGATTCTTTTAATAATTTTAGCTGTTTTTCATTCTCTTGCGGCGTCTCCCTAGACTCCCTAAACTCCCTAGAATTGCGCCGCACACCGCGCCGCCCGATACAGCACGCGACACAGGAGGAAAAATGAAAAAAATCTGCCTGATCCTGCTGTTCTTATTCAGTTTTTGCGGGCTTTTTGCCGATGATGAAAAACTGAAACTTGCGGTAATGGAATTTGAGGATTTGAGCGGAAGAATTTCCCCAGAGATGCTTGCAAGTGCGACAGAATACATCCGCATTGTTTTTGCCAGCACAAACCGTTACATTATTATCTCGAAAGACCGCCAGAAAGAGACGATCCGCGATATACGGAAAAAATACAACACTGACCCGAGATACAGAACATGCACTGACAAAAACTGCCAGATCCGGCTCGGGCAGGCACTTTCGGCCGACATGATCGTAAAAACGACCGTTTCTCTTTTTGCCGGGCTTTACACCATCTCTTCCGAGCTTATCGACCTTGAAAAAGAGGCTACGATCATCGGCGCAAAAGAAGATTGCGACGGTTCCGAAGAAGAGTTAAAGCAGGCTATCGACAAAATCGTTGAAAAAATCGCAGGTATCGAAACCGATACGAAAAATGAAATCACAACTTATGAAGAAAAACCGCAGAAAAATTCATCAAACAGAGATTCCATAGCCTGCGAATATGCAAGAAGCGAATCGGATGATTTTGCATGGAGAGTCTATCTCGAAAAATACCCGAACGGCGAATGTGCAGCTGAAGCAAGGGAAACGCTCGACAAATCGGCATGCAGAAAGGCTGAAAAAAGGAACTCCGCTGATGCATGGAAAGAATATCTTGCCGAATTTCCAGACGGAGAATGCGAATTCAAGGCGCGTACAACTTTGCAGAAACTGAAGGCAAAAGAGAAAAATGAAGCTGAATCACGCGAAAAAGCAGCAGCTCTGCAGGAAAATTTCTATTCTCCCGCCGACGAACGCATGGATAACACGTTTACCGGAAGATACAATTTCGGCATACTTGCCAACTTCAATTATTATGACAAATTCGGTCTTTCCACCGGATTTGACTTCGACTTCAATGTTTTCAGCAAACCAGACGGGGGAGGAGCCGGAAATCTTTTTGTCGGATTAGGATTTGATCTGCAGTTTTATCTGCCGATCAAGAGTGACAACTATATTTTCATGGAGATCCCGATCCTGGCGAATTTCGGCTACGACTTCAAAGTGAACACCTACGCCATTCGTTATATCGGATTCTGGTTTTCGCCGGGATTGAATATCACTGCTGTTTTTTATGACGATGACGGAGATATCGAAAAGGCGTTTGCATGGGAACTCGGCTTTGACATGATATTCCGCAGCAGATTCACGGTAAATCTGGGATTCGGCGGAAATGCCGGAAATTATCGGGATTCATCACATTTCTTTTTTAACATAGGAACTATTTTTTAACTTTTTAAGGAGGAAAAAATGAAGAGGTTTTTTATTTCTTTTGCGCTTTTTGCGGCTTTGGTTTTTGTTGTCAGCTGCGGAGGCGACAGTTCTAAAACCGGTGACAACACAGATACCGGCGACACCGTGACTGACGAAGACACAGTTGACACTGATCCTACGGCAGACACTGAGCCTTCTGATGAACCCGATTCAGACAATCCGGACAGTGCTCCTGACAGCAGCGATTCACAGCCGGACGACGATGCGGATACAGATCCTGATGATGTTGACACCGATCCGACAAATCCGGATTCCGGCGAAAAAAGAAAGGCGGGTATCTATTTGGGCATTATCGGGTTTAACAATAAGTTGTATTCACAACCAATAAAACTTCTGGACACAGAGAGTAAGGCAGAGTTCATCTCTTTTATCGACACAAAGCTTCAGCCGTTAAATCTGACGACGCTTTACTATGCCGATGACACAGCATTGAAGATGCTGGACACTTATAAACCGCTTCCTGACAAGCTGACGAATGTGGCGTTGGTAACATTCACCGACGGTCTCGATAACCAGTCAACAGCCGATGAGTTCAGACCGGAATTTTCCACTACTGAATATCTCAATTATCTTCACGATAAAATAGTTGAAGAGGAAGGAATACACGGGCTCACCCTGGATGCCTACACAATTGGTCTGAACAGCGGTGATATACCTGATGTTCTGATGGAAGAATTCCGTGATATGCTGAAACTGCTGGCAAGTGAAGGAAATGCTTTTGAAGGGTCGGACATGGAAGAGGTCAAGGCTCGTTTCAATGAGATTGCAGAAAGTCTCTACAAGGTTTCGACATCCATAAATATGGGTGTTTATATTCCCGGAGGATACGATGACGGTCAGGTTATCCGCTACACATTTGATAATGCCGAAACAGCTGAAAGTTCTAATCTTTACATTCAGGCGACATATCACAAGACAAGCGGTGTGAAAACACTCGAAAACATAACTTACGAAGGTTTTCAAGCAGGTGAAGAAACGATCACATCTACCAAAAAAGGTCCGAACGGCGAACTTTACTTCCAGTTTAATGATTTGAAATATTCTGACGGCAGCACAGTTCCGAAAGAGGTTTTCCAGAACAGCAGCCGTCTTTGGAAGCAGACAAGCTCAGGTAGCGGTTGGTACGGCGATATCGAAATTGATATGGCAGAGTTGCCGCCTCAAGTTGAGGAAGAGCAAAGCAGTGCACTTATCATGCTAGTTCTTGACTGCACAACCTCGCTGGGGGAAAATTTTGAACCAATGAAAGAGGCAGCTAAAGAGTTTGTCGAAACACTTGTAAACGGCGGAAGCGGCATGTCAGCCGATACAACCCTGGAGGAGTGCAACGATGCCGGAGGATCATGGAACAATTCCCAGAATCAGTGCACGAGACCTGCGGAATGTTCGTCCAAACCGTTGAACTCAGTTTGGAACGATGGCGGCCGAAACGGCACATACTCACAGAGTTACAGCAGTTCAACAGGGTGGAGCTCCCCGATTTCTTCAAGTTACAGCGAGATAGCGGGAGAGTGCAAATATGTCTGCGAGGAACACTACAATTGGAATTCATCGAGCAAAACCTGCAATGTTGAAACCCAGCAGGGGAATTGCTCTTCGAAACCGGAGAACACGGTTTGGAATGATAACGGTGCAAACGGCAAGTTCACTCAAACATGGAACGGCTCAAGCTGGAGTCCTTCAAGTTACACTTCGGAATTCAGCAAAACCGCCGGAATTTGCAAATTTGTCTGCACAGCAGGCTACATCTGGCAAGACGGCTCTTGCATTTCAGCACCGACACAGACAGCTTCCTGCACAGGTCTTCCGTCAAACGCACAGTGGAACACGGTTTCAAGCATAACCCAAACTTATGACGGAAGTGAGTGGTATCCGTCAACGACAGGTGTTTACAACACAGTTGAAAGCACGACAGAATGTCATTTTAAATGCAATAGTCACTACAATTGGAATTCATCGGGCAAAACCTGCGCCGCCGAGACACAGCAGGGAAACTGCTCTTCAAAGCCTGCAAATACAGTTTGGAATGACAACGGCGCGAACGGCAAATTTACCCAGACATGGAGCGGCTCAAGCTGGAGTCCTTCAAGTTACACTTCAACTTACAGCACAAGTGCCGGAGTCTGCCGATACATCTGCGCAAGCACTTACACTTGGGACGGGAGTTCCTGTACAAAACCAGCGTTCCCCGAGTGCAGCTCAACTTCATCAACTCCGTGCAGGGATTCATCAAGCGGTCTCATCTGGTCAGCGAGAGCATCAAGCACGATGACATGGAGTAATGCAGGCACATATTGTAATAATTTGACAGAAGGCGGCTATTCGGATTGGCATCTGCCGACGATTGATGAGCTCAAAACGCTTTTGATAGCAAACAGAGTAACGAGCAACTGTCAGGTAAGCGAAACAAACGGTTGCTTGTCAAGCAGCTGTTGGAGTTGTTCGACCTGTACACAGACGGGCACGCAATCATCAAGCGGCACAGGTTGTTCAAGTTGGGGAAGTTCTTACAGTGACGGGCGTTACAGCAAGTTAGGTGATGGTGCAGTTTATCTTTGGTCTTCCTCTACTAAGTCAGATGGTACAGATAGCGCATGGCTCGTGGATTTCCTCATCGGAAACGTGTACGACAACGCTAAGTCTTACAGCCTCTATGTCCGTTGTGTGAGGTAGGTCGTGACCGCATTTTACGAGCGCAGCGAGTTATTTTTGCCCGCCCTTTTGAAGGGGGCGGGCATTCCCTCTCGCCGTGAGGCGAGTCGACTTTTGTCGGAGCGCACGCGGCTCGCGTGCAGACTCGTCATTCTGAGCGAAGCGAAGAATCTCAGAGATCTTTCACATCCGTTCAAGATGACGAGAGATGTTTCGGCAAGCCTCAACATGACAAGAGATCTTTCGCGTTGCTCAAGATGACGCTCCCAGAAGAGGTTAATTTTGGCAAACAACGATAAATTTCAGCTTTACAAATCGGCTTTTGATTTCACAGTTTACATTGAAGAATGTTTCCGGAATTTCAAGAGAGCGGATAAATACACCATCGGAACCGAGTTGCGCAGGATGGTGAACGATCTGCTTCTCAAAATTTCGACATTCAACGATCTGAATCGTGAAGAGAAAGCAGATTTCTGTACAGATTTGCTGAAAGATATCGGCAAATTGCAGATAAAAATGAATTTATGTCAGGAACTCAGCGTTTTTAAAAGCTACAAATCATGGTATCACGCGGCAGAAATGCTGTTTGATATAAACGCGCAGTGTGAAAAGCTCAAAAAACATTTTGAGGGATCCGGGCAGAATCATGGAGGCAGTGCGCCTCAATGAGCGTCCCAAGTTTGCGGTTAGATCAGAGAGCCTGTGAAGCATATCCGGCAGTCAATCCAAATTTTGTGAGTAGAAACACCTTTTCACACGATGTTGAGTATTTCGGAAAGACTGCCGCAGAAATCCGTACCGAATGGATCGGATTTTCTGATAATAATCCTCTGAATCTGGTCTTCCTCTACTAAATCAGATAATACAGATAACGCATGGAACGTGAATTTCAACAACGGAAACGTGAACAACAACAATAAGACTAACAACAACAATGTCCGTTGTGTGAGGTAGGTCGTGAACGCAAACATTTTATCCCCCAATATGTACAGTCATTCTGAGCGAAGCGAAGAATCTCAGAGATCTTTCACATCCGTTCAAGATGACGGGAGATGTTTCGCTGTCGCTCAACATGACGTAAATATTCTGTCCCCCTCAAACATTTTCAAGGCTTACATCGACTGCCGCAGACGCAAGCGCAGCACCGTGAACGCGCAGAAATTCGAGAAAGATTTGTGCACAAACATCGTTTCGCTCACAAAATCGCTTGCATCCGGCAATTACGAGCCAGGCAAATCGATCTGCTTTGTAGTGCGCAATCCCAAGCCCAGAGAGGTTTTCGCAGCCGATTTCAAGGACAGGATCGTTCATCATCTCATCGTCAGATTTCTGGAAAAACACTGGGAAAAAGTTTTCATCCACGATTCCTACGCCTGCCGCAAAAACAAAGGCACTCTCGCCGCAGTCGAGCGGGTCGCACACAACATGAGAAGCATCACTCAGAACGGAAAAAAGCGGGCGTATTTCATGCAGTTGGACATCAAAAATTTCTTCATGTCGATAGACCGTGAAATTCTCTGGAAACTCCTCGAAAAAGGGCTGAAAAAGCAGTTAGGGATCAGAAAAAACGCTGAAAACAGCATCCAAATGACGATTTTCGATCTCGATTCAGCCGAAAAAGAACGGAATTATGAGCAGATCTCGAAAATCCTGCGCACTCTGCTTTTCCACGAACCGACGAAAGACTACATCAACAAATCGACAAAACGCGAATGGTCATGGGTCCCGCCCGAAAAAAGCCTTTTCAACGCCGGAGACGGCAAAGGACTGCCGATCGGAAACCTGACAAGTCAGTTTTTCGCAAACGTCTATCTCAACGAGTTGGATCAGTTCATCAAACATGTTCTTAAAATCAAATACTACGTCAGATATGTTGATGATTTTGTCATCATGCACGAAGACAGAGAGCAGCTGCGAGTCTGGCTTTGCAAAATCAAAGAATTTCTTGCCGAAAAGCTGAAAGTCACACTCAAAAACGAAGTGAAAGTGGCTCCACTCGGCAACGGGATCAATTTTCTGGGTTATGTCCAGCACATCTTTTATCGCCTCGTGAGAAGGCGTGTCGTCAACAATTTCAGGAATAAGTTGAGGGATTTGGAGAACCCCTCTCAGTCGCTGCTTCGACAAGCTCAGCAACCGACAGCTCTCCCAAAGGGCGAGCCGAGAAAAAACTTGCCTCTCACTCAGGGAGAGGTGTCACGCAGTGACGGAGAGGGCAACCAATTTTTTGCACTTCTCACAAAACTCCGTTCTGTTCTCACCTCGTATCTGGCCTATTCATCGAAGGCAAATTCATTCAGGATCGTGCTGAAAACCCTGAGACCGCATCAGTGGCTGAAGCAATTCTTCAAATTATACAGGACAAAAGCGGAAATTCTGGAAAATATAACACTTGAACATAAAAACATCATTACCAACTTTTTTTAGGAGGAAAAAATGAAAAAACTATCTTTAACAATCACAGTTTTCACAGTCATGTTCCTGATCGCAAGCTGCGGCAGCGGCAGTGACAGCAAAAACGACGACAACAATCAGAATCAGTCATCAGCTGTTTGTTCCTACGGAGAGTATGAATGCCACGGCGATGATTCCTATTTCTGCGGCTATTCAGGCGACGATCTGATATGGATGCAATCACAAGCGTGTGAAAACGGATGTGACATTTCAACAGGAAAATGTAACAGTGGATCGAACGGGAACAATGACAATCCGAACAAAGATAATGGCGGCGATACAGACAATGACAGTGAAGAAGACAACTCTTCCGATGTTTCCTCATCTTGGAAAGATCCAGACACAAATCTCATTTGGACTTCTTTAAAATCCAACGGCTACAAAGGCTTCTCTTGGGATGAAGCCGTTTCTTACTGCGAAAATCTGGACGAAGACGGACATTCCGACTGGAGATTACCCAACATCGACGAATCAAGAACACTTATCATCAACTGTGCACTGACTGCAACTGGCGGAAGCTGTAAAGTAAGTGAAAACTGCCTCTCTGCCGAAGAATGTTACTCGACCGATTGTAACGGCTGTCCCAACAACAATGAAAATCACAGCAAAATTGAAGATACAATGCCTTTCTGGACTTCTTCTACCACATCTGATGTTACGAACCTTGTTTGGTATGTAGAGTTTGTTTCTGCCGCTATCGGTCGATTGGACAAATCTCATCATGAGTCTCCAGTCCGTTGTGTCCGCAACGCTGAATAGCGCACGGTTTCACAAAATAAGGGGTTGATTTTGCGGGCGAGCCGCCCGCGCTCCCAGAAGGTTTCACAAAATAAGTGATTGGTTTTTCAAGAGGTTTTTAAGCAAAACTCTTCTGATTTCGGGAAAATGATTTCGTGGCAGATAATTCTACTTTAAGGCTATGCATAGAAAACCGAGTTATTACAGCAGCCAGGCCATATAGACCGGCAGATAAATGATCCCGTCTTTTTCCTGAAAATCTTTCGTATGAAGCACGAAAGCGGTGTTGAGCTCTTCCGCATACTTGCTTCTGAACTTGTTGATTGAAGAAAGCGTATAGTTTTTGCCCGATTTGACTTCGATCGGAGAGATGTTGTGCCTGTTTGTCACCTTCGATTTCGCGATAAGAAAATCGATCTTCATTCTCGAATTTCTGTCATCCCTCGACGAATTTGAATAAAAATAGAGTTTGTGGCCCGCAGAAACCAGCATCTGCGCGACGATATTCTCGAAAATCATCCCTTCGTTGACTTCAAGGTTGCCGAAAAGCAGTTTTTTATAGATTTCCTCCGAAACTATTTCGTTTTCGTCGAACGAGTGGCTGATCAGAAGTCCCGTGTCGGCCATATACATTTTAAGCGATGAACTGTCACGGTTCAGCTTCAGCCCGATGTTCGGCTCGGTCGAATTGTAGCAGATATTGACGATCATCGAATCTTCCAGCCAGAAAAACGCATTTTCGTAATCTCTCGATTTTATTCCCTTTCCCAGTGCGGCAAGAGAGAATTTTTTCTCGTGTTTGGAAAGCTGCGACGGTATTTCATCAAAAACCGCTTTGACTTTATGCTCGTAACCAGCTGCATGCTTTGCGATATCGGCACGGTAAAGTGAAAGAATGTCCCTTTTCACCGCATCGACCGCCTGAAAATCCTTATGCCTGAAATACTCGGCAACCGCCTGCGGCATACCGCCGATAATCAGATATTCGCGGAAAAGAGTCATCGATTTCCTGTGCAGAAGCGGCCCCATCGGCACTTTTTTTTCGAAGCAGGTTTTTATGACCGAAAGAAGGTTTTCCTCCTGCGCCGCCCACAAAAATTCCTCAAAATCCATCGGATACATTCTCAAGTGACGCTCTTCCGAAGGGATCACGATATCTTTCACATTTTTTTTGATTGACACGAGCGAACCCGTTTCAATGTAGTCGTAACGACCGTCCGCAACCAAAAATTTTATAGCGGCGCGCGCTCTCGGACAGAGCTGGACTTCGTCGAATATTATCAAAGAGTTGCGCTCGTAAAGTTTAACATTGTAAGCCGCTGACAAAAACGAGAAAAACGAATCCAGATCCCTCAGACCGCTGCTGAACAGATCGCGGATTTCAGGCTCTGCTTCGTTGAAATCGATCAGAATGTAGGATTTATAGTTTTTTTCGGCAAACTCTTTTACAGCGTAGCTTTTGCCGACACGCCTTGCACCGTCAATCAAAAGAGCCGTTTTACCACAGCTTTTCTGCTTCCAATCAAGCATTTTTTCAGTGATTTTTCTTCTCATACAAGCACCCCAAAAAGCGTTTTCCGCACCAAATCAAGATTTTTCAGAGGCGTTTTTCGCACCAAATCAAGATTTTTGTAAAATTATTGAATTTTAAAAAGCATATAAAATGCCGAAAGACCTCTTTTCTTGACTTTTTTCCCAGTGATTATAGCGTTTCGCGTTTAATTTTTATGTTCCGGAGTGAAAAATGATAAATTTCATAAAAAACAAAATCGGCAATGATTTAAATACTTTTTCCGATATCAGAAGCGGTTCGCTTAACAATCTGGACAAGTTTCTGATTATTCTCACCGTTGTTTTGTGTGCGCTGCTTTACATTCCGATGCTCGGCAACTTTTTCATGATTGACCCGTGGGAAAACCATTATTCGCATGTTGCGTGGGAAACCCTTGATAAAAATTCGTTCGCAAAGCTGTGGTTCCAGAATTCCAATAAATTCTGGTCGAAGCCGCCTCTTCTTTTCTGGATGCTTATGCCTTTTTACAAGTTCAATATTTCGGAATTTTCGGGCAGATTTCCAATAGCTGTTTTTTCGATTTTGACTCTTGTCGGTTTCTATATTCTCCTGACGCGGCTGATTTCGCGAAAATCTGCAATAATTTCAACGTTTGTTCTTATGCTTTCGCCTCAGTATTTCATGCTTTCGCGCCAGATCATGGTCGATCTTCCGTTTGTCGCGCTCAACACTGTTGCTATGCTCTGCATGGCAGTTTACTACTTCGGAAATATCGGTGCCGACGAAAAAATATTTAAGAAAATCCCGAGAAAAGACCTATATTTGTGGCTTTTTTACTTTTTTGAAGGCTGGGCTTTTCTGGCGAAAGGGCTGCTTTCTATACTCATTCCTGGAATCGCTCTTTTTGTTTTCATGGTTTTTACGCGCAATTTCCGGTATTTCTTTGCTGTCGAACATCTTAAAAAACACCTTATCGGCATGGTTGTCTATCTTGCTGTCGTCATGCCGTGGTTCGGCTATATGTGGATAAGCGAAGGAAAAAATTTCTTTGATACTTTCATTATTTACCACCATTTCAAAAGAACGACAGGCGAAATCCACAAACCGAACGATTTATACACGCTTTACATAAGGATTTTAGGTTATGCGATGTTCCCGTGGAGCGCTTTCCTTCCGGCTGCACTTTACAATTTTTTAACAAAAAAAGAGGAAGATTCAGAAAAAACCAAAAAACTTTTCTTTTTCAGTTCATTTATTGGACCTTTTCTTTTCTTCTCTTTTTCATCGACCAAATTTTATCACTACATAGCTCCTGTAGTTCCTTTTCTTGCAATATTTTTAGGTATTTACATTGAAAAATTGTGGAGTGAGCGCTGGACTCTGGCGGCAAAAGTGGAAGCTATAATTTCAATATTTCTGGTTGCTGCAATCGGGCGAGACATCGGTGACAAACACGTTCTTTTCCTTCACCTCGTAACTTTCTACAACACAAGAAAAGTTCCGACACCGGCTTCATGGGAACCTGTTATAATTTCTGTTTTTGCAGTTTTCTGCTTTGTTATTTTATTAATGATTTTAAACAAAAATCTGCAGAAAAAAGGTTTTTACATTCTTTTTGCGCTGAGTGCGGGATTTATGACTTACTACTTTGCAGAACCGCTGCCGCAGATTTCAAAATACTATTCTTTAAAACCTCACGTTGAGGCTTATCTTAAAGACAGTCCTGAGAGGGCTCCTATTGCCGATTATTACAAATGGTTAAGAAAATCAGCTGGTTTCTGGCTTAAAAACGAAATAACTTTTCTGCAGACAGACAAAGAAAAGAACGTAATAAGATTTTTCGATAAACCCGGCATTCAGTATGTAATTCTCCGTGACAACGACAAAAAACGCTTTGAAACACTCATGAAAAGGATAAATAAAAAAACTGTCGTCGTTTACAGCGGGGCTAAAAACTCTTTACTCAAAGTTTTCGGAAAAGGTCAGGAGCGCGATATATCCAAATCAAACGGATACATTGTCCAAAATCTGCCTGAAAACTTAATAAAATCAAATGTTATTTTTGATAATGTGATTAAACTGGAAGGCTTTGTAATAGACAAAAAAAATATAAAAGAGCGCGACGGAAAATTCTATGCAAAAGAAGGAACAACCATAAATGTCGACCTTTATTTCAGATCGATTGCTGACAAAATCAATAAAGATTACGATGTTTTTCTCCACAATGAAGGCAATAACAAAGATAAAAGGACAAAAGGCGACGGAAGTATGGCAAACGGAACCTACCCTACTGATTTCTGGAAAAAAGGCGAGATAATCAAACATCCTTTAAAAATAAATATACCCAAAGGATCTATAAACAACTATTACATTGCATACACTGGCTTATATCATGAAGAATACAGAGCCAATATCACGAATAAAAATGAAGTTAAGGAAAGTGACAACCGTGCTGAACTTTTAAGAATTTACCTTGACAGGTAAAAAACTTCTATACTATTGAAATTATTTAAATTTTCTATTGAACTCGTCATTAAAATCTGATTTTTCAAAGCCTCGATTTCCTTAAAAAGAGTCTTTTTGGTTTCATCGTCGACAAAAACGAAAATATCGTCTATCAGAAATATAGGAAACTCGTTTTTTTCAGCATAAATGCTGAGTTCGGCAAGTTTTATAAGAAAAGAAGTTATATAGGTTTCACCCATTGAAATATTGTTTTTTGCGTTTCCGACTTCTGTCGTGATATTTATATTATCAAGATGAGGTCCGTAAAGCGAAAAGCCTTTTTCAAGCTCTTTTTCAAGCCTCAAATCCAATTTTTCTGCACAGTTTTCATCCGTATTGTAAGTGAAGAAAACTTTCATTCCGGAAAAGAGTTTTTCCAGTAAAACCGATACTTTTTTATTGATTGTTTCACATGAAACATTCCTTTTTTTTCTTATTCTGTCAATCAGAGGAGCTGCTGCTGCATTGAGATATTTTATGACTTCGACATTTTTATCTTTAAGAGCTATATTTTTGTTTCTGATGTACCTGATATATTCGCTCATGTCGTCAAAATAGCTCTTGTCTTCGATAAAACAGATTCTGTCTATAAAATCCCTGCGGAATTTAGGGCTTCCTGTGATTATAAACATGTCATCAGGAGAATGAACGACAGGATAAGCTATATTTAAAAGGTCTTTTCTCGAAGAAATATTGCCGTCAATTATGATTTTTTTATTTCCTTTCCTGTCGTAGGCAACTGAAACTTTTCTGCTGTAATTTTCAAAATCGTCAAAATCCGACTCAATATAGAAATTCTGGTTCTCTTTTGAAATACAGTCTTTTATGTCGAAAGTTTTGAAGGATCTTCCGCTGGAAACGACAAAACAGGCTTCAAGTATAGAAGTCTTTCCAGAGCCGTTTTTTCCTTTTATAAGTAGTTTCTGAGGCAGATTTAATGAAAAATCAGAGAGTGATCTGAAGTTGGATATGAAAACAGAATTTATTTTCATAAATTAGATTCTGAGCGGCATAATCATATGAACGTAGAAGAAATCGTCGGTTTCTTCCTTCAAAGTCATAGGTTTATTTGCAGCTTCGTCAACTATAACATTTACGTTGTTGTCATCTATAACATTTATAACATCAAGGAAATACTTGGCATTTACAGCAACGCTTCTTTCAGTTGAGAAACCTTTTTCAATAACTATTTCATCTGTTGAAGTTCCGCCTGTATTTGAATTTGCAGTAAGTTTGAGAACATTTCCGTTGAAGAAATACTTTGAAACCCACATCTTATCTTCTGAATTAAGGACGATGACTACACGTTTTATAGCTTCAATAAGCTCTTTTCTGTTGACAATGGCAAATTCTTTTCCGTTCAAAACATCGTAATTTCCTATAATAGGACGGTGCTTCGGAAATTCGTTTTTGAAAAGTCTTGAAATAAAGGTGACATTTTCATTCTTTATAAACATTTTTTCATCGTCTATAGCTACCAAAGCATCTTCAACTTCAGCAAAAATTTTAGTTATTTCAGCAAAGTTTTTTCCAGGGATAACTATACCGTTTTCAAACTCAGGAATGTCAAGAGTAAAGTTTTTAAGCATAAGAACAGAAAGTCTGTGAATGTCTGTAGTAACCATATCTACAGTTTCAGTTCCGTCATCATTTTTTATTTTTATTATAAGAACGCCTGAATAAGCCTTAGTCATATAGTTTTCAGTCATTGAGAACTGAACTTTTTTATAGAAAGAAATGAGTTTGCTTATCTTTACAGGTTTATATTCTTTGGAAGTATCTGAAATTTCAGGAAAATCTGAAGGATTGAAGCACGGAACCTTATATTCGGACTTGTCGGCTGTTATATCGAGAACATTGTTTGATTCACCGTATTTGAATATTATTTTTTCAGCTCTTGAAAGACGGCATATATCGTGAATTGATCTTGCCGGAACAGCTATCTTGCCTTCTTCAACAGATTCTTCGAGATTTACCTTTGCAAGAACTGTTATTTCGAGATTTGTAGCGCTGAGAGTGCATTCTTTGTCTTTGAAGCTGAAAAGAACACTGGTAAGAACAACCATCGGATGTTTTTTTTCTACACATGAGCTGCAGTAGTCAAGAGCCTTGAGAAGTTCATCTTTTTTGAAAGTTAATTTAATCATAATTTTCTCCTTAATTAAAAAAACAATTATAAATAACCTCTGTTATAATGTTTAAAGCTGAGAAATTGTCAATAAAAACATGATGATGAGCAGGCTTTTTAGTGTTGAAAAAAGTGTTTGTTTTTTGTTGTCTATTCATAGTTTTCAGTTTTCAACATGCTAACTTTCAACATTTGTTATAAACCTTTTTCCGAACTTTCGATTTCTTTACTCAGCTTTGCTACAAGCTTTGATATCTGCTCGTTGTCAAGTATGAGTTTTTCGATGTTTGAAATAGATGTTATTATTGTGGAATGATCTCTTTTTCCGAATTTTTCGCCTATTTCCTTGAAAGTTTTTGAAGTATATTTTCTTGTCAGGTAAATAGCTATCTGTCTCGATATTGAAATTCCCTTTGTTCTGCTTTTTGAGACAATGTCTGAAGGCTTTACCTTTGTCTCGGCCGAAACTATTTTTATTATGTCTTCTATTTCCCTAGGCTGTTTTTTTATCATTTTTTTGAGTATGTTTTCGGCAAATTTAAGGTCTATAACGCCGTTTCCTATGAATTCATAAGATATTTTCAGAGTTTGAAGCGCTCCTTCTATTTCACGGACGTTGTTTTTTATATTTGATGCTATGAAATCAGCTACTTCATCTTCTATTTTCATGTCGTAAAGCTCTGATTTCTTTTTGATTATGGCAACTCTGGTTTCGTATTCAGGCGGAATTATCTCAAGAGTTACACCCATCGAAAAACGTGATCTGAGTCTGCTGTCTATATCGTTTATTTCAGTTATGTGTTTATCAGAAGTTATTACTATCTGCTTTTTCTTATCGTAAAACTGGTTGAAAATATAGAAAAATTCGTTCTGAGTTCCTGATTTTCCTGATAAAAACTGAATATCGTCTATAAGCAAAACATCGTTTTTTATTATTTTTTCCCTGAAATCATTGATAGTTTTTGATTCAATTGCATTGATGTAGTCTATCAGAAGCTGGTTTGTAGTAGAGTAGTAAACTTTTTTGTGTTTGTTATTTATGATGTAGTTTCCTATAGCCTGTACTATGTGAGTTTTTCCTAAACCGGAGTCACCGTATATAAAAAAAGGATTGTAGCCTGTTCCGGGATTTTTGGCTATAGCCTGCGCTGCAAGATAAACACCTGCATTTGACGGACCCATTACGAAATTATTGAAAGTATAATCTTTGTATTTTTCGTATTCATCCTGAATTTTATCGTTGATTTTGTTGATTTTATTTTCATCTTTAAAGTCAAATTCAAGCTGTAGGTTTTTTTCTTCATTTTCAGGAATAACTATGAACTGAATTTCTGTCTTTTCGTCAAAAAGAGTTTTTGCAGTTTTTTCTATTTTAGATAAGTAATTGTTTTTCTTAAGAAAATCATAAGCATACTTACTTTTGCAGTTTACAACTATTTTTTCTCTGGACTCTTCTTTAGGTGAAAGAGCGTCAATGAAAGTGTTTATTTCTTTATTGCCTGCTTTTTTAAGCTCTTCTATTATTGTTTTCCACATTATGTCCTCTTACATCTTCCAAAATTTCCAGATATTCTGTCAAATATTCGTTACTTTTCAAGAAAAAAAATAGTTTTTAGGTTTACCCTTGAAAACAGTGGTTTTCTTTGACGGCGATATCGGGAAAGTCCGATATTATCCCTTTCGTTAGTTTATTTTCGAGAGTTTTCCGCATCTCTTCAAGGGTGTTGACGTTCCAGTAAACAGCTTCTGTTTTAAAAGGCAGCGACGGAATCAGATTTTTTACGGTAAAATCAAAATTTCTGCAGTCAGGCAGAACAAAGTCAGGTTTAAGACAGATTATTCTTGCTCTCAAATCTTTTTTTGTTGAGTCATCAAAAAGGAGCCCTTTTTTTAAATTATTGAATTTATTATTTATTTTTATTAAAACAGAGTCATGGAAAGAAGTTGTTATAAAATCTTCAGGATTGAAGCATAAAAGAGTTTTTTCAATTGTTTCTTCAGTAGTTTCAGGTTCTTTTATTTCAATATCCAGTTTGATTTTTCCTTTGCAGAGATAAAGAACGTCTTCAAGAAGCGGTACTCTGTAGCCGAGACTTTCGGAAAGTTTTATTATTTCGTTGTAGTTCATTTCTTTTAAAATGTGTCCTTTCAAAGCGGGATCGTGGTGGATTATCAGCTTTCTGTCTTTGGAATAACGGACATCGAATTCTATAAAGTCTGCTCCGTCTGAAATAGCGGCTGAAAAACTTTCAAGAGTATTTTCTTTTGCTTTTTTCGGACTTCCGCGATGCCCTCCGATGAGTTTTTTCATAATTTTTCTTCTCCTTCAAAAAATTCAAAACACGGCTGATTTTATGTTTTGTAAAAAAATAAACACTATTTTTGATGTTAAGTTGAATAAATAACAAAATAGTGTAATATTTCAGGGTTTTTTAGGAGGGAGACATGCTGTATATAGGAAAAAAACTCGAACTTACGGAATACTTCAAATCAATTCCGCTTGAACAGAAGGCTCAGCTTTACAGGGGTATCCGCGCTATTATGGCTATGCTTGTCAAAGTATCGAAAATGACGGAAATTTATTCTGTGCGGGATAAGATTTTTTCTGAATTTACCGAAACGATGAAACAGAATCTTGATGTGATACACAATCTTCTTCCGTTTGCTACGGTAACTACGAAAAAAGTCGGTTTTTACTATCAGGAACGCAAGATCAAACTCTTCGATGAAGGTGAAAGAAAATTCAGAAATATATTTTTAACCAATGAAATCAGAGAATTATACTTTGTAAAAGGAATAACTCCGGAAGAGATAGTAAACTTTTTCGCAGTAATTCAGGAAACTTTGAACTACACTCTTCTTGACTATGATTTCAACACGAGACTCTGGGATTACGGAATAACTCACATCGGAACGATTTCCGATCCGGATATGGGTGATCCGGAACCGTGGCAGGAAAGCTGGTTCAAAAGCGATATTACACCTGTAACTCCTGATGAACTTTTTGCTATGGAGCCGCAGAATGTGAATGAACTTCCGGCAATATCCAATGAATACAATATGCTGCCGGTCGTTGACATGGAAAAGTTCAACAAGTGGGCGGAAAGCTGCGGAAAAGATGCCGTAGTCAACAAATACCTTGAAAAAGCAGTTAAAATAGTTCTTGAAAATCCCGACAGAGAATCCAACAGAAATATTGTCGGAAAAATATGCGAATATGCTATAAAAAACATTCAGAACGGTGATTTCATTTCAGGTTTTGTTTATGTCAGTAACCTGATTTTATTGGAAAAAAGCATTGTAGACAAAGAAAATGTCATATATCAGAAAGTCAAGGAGATTCTCAGCAGAATAAAGTCGGAAGATTTTCTTAATGCAGTATTCGATGTCGCCCTGAATATACAATCTTCTCAGATAAAAAGTTTCAGCAATCTTCTTAATATTATCAGTGAAGAGCAGTTTGAAACGGCTTTTACCAAACTTTGCGAACTTGAAAACAGGGAAGTACGTCTCTGCTGTCTTGAAGGTCTGGCAAAAAATCTCAACGACAAGGATGTTGTTCAGAGATTCATTGATAACCCTGACTGGCATGTCGTCAGAAACTTTCTTTATATCATGCGTTTTGCGTACAACCCTGAATTTCTCCCGCAAGTCCGCGAAGTCATGAACCATCAGGTAAAGCAGATAAGGATCGAAGCCGCAAAAGTTTTAAGTATTTACGATGCCGATGAAAACCTTGAATATTGGGAGCGCGCTGTTTTCTGCCCCGATGAAGAAGTGAGGATTTTAGCTGTTGAGAATCTCGTAAAGGTCAAAGATCTTAAGGTAAAAAGCATTTTCAACGAGATTTTCAAACCTGCCAACCGCTCGAAATTCAACCTTACCGACTACGAGCGTTACATGGACCGCATTCTGGCTTCCGGAAGAAACGAATTCTTCGATCTGCCGGGTTCGATGATATTTTCAGAAAATCGTGAATTAAGGATTATAGCTCTGAAATCATTGAATAAATTAAGTAATCCTTCAATGGTTCTCATGCAGGTGAAAAGAAGAATAGCGAGTCACGAATTCCTTTCTTTAGATAAAGAGGAGATAGAACTTCTGCTCGGCCTGATGAAAGGGGAAATGATAACGCCGATGCTCGAACACCTTGAATTCCTTTTTACGCTTCACGGAAATATATTCAATAAAGACAAATACTTACCTATAAAAAAACAGGTTTTTGAGTTTGTTAAGCAGAGAGCCGCAAAAAATATGGCGATGCGTAACTGGATCGAAAAAGGAAAGCAGACGGGCGACAGCGAAACACGTTCCATTCTTGAGGGAAGGAGTTAGTCATGGATGAAAGAAGAAACAGACCGGAATACGATAATTCGCCGAAAAAATGGCGCTACAATTTTTCAAAATCGCTTTTCACTTTCTGGAAAAACGTCAAGATGTACGGCGACAAAAACGAGAGAATCACTGAAGAAATCACGTTTTTCAAGCAGGTTCTCGATTTTTTCTTCGCAGAGAAGGACGAACTTTCGATTCTTTTTGACGGAATAGACATAAAAGTCGACAAAGTGAGGATCAGAGGTCAGAGGCAGGATGACAAATATTTCGAAGATATTTACGATCTCTTCCTTTCGCTTTGTATGTCGGGAATAACTTTCAAAAAAGGAGTTGCGGACGAAGAAATTCTCACCCTTCTCGGCGTTCTCGGAAAGTATCCTGTAGGCCGCGAGCCCAAAATCAAGGCTTACGAGCGCGTCAGAGCCGATCTTCCGCATCTTGACCACATCGAGATTTATCCTTACGACCCGGAAGAATCGGGCAATCTGCCGATTTATACGCCGGAGCAGTCTGTGCGTCAGATTTACTGTTCTCTGGCTCACGATTACGGCGATATCTGCAAAATGGTCGATGCTGCAGAGAGTATTCCTCTGCGCATGACGGAACGCCGGGTTCAGGATCTAATAAGCATAGTTTCAAACGCTAAAAAGATTGAAACCATTGAATTTATAATGTTTTTGGCGTCAATTGCATCTTTTGAAGGTTCAACGCAGAGTGCTTTTGCCGCATCAATGGTTTTATGGTCTGTTCTGATTGCAAAAAAACTCAAAATCGACATGCAGTCGATAAAACGAATCGCTGTTTCAGCCTATTTCCAGTATTTTTCCAAAGACAAGGAAAAAGGTTACTCCGCGCTTTCGAGAATGGATGAATTCAACTATGACAGAATCGAGGCGGCGGTAAACGCTTCCTACAGAATAAGCGATTTTTCCGATATGGGTCTGCTTGCCGACATGTCATCTTCAAGCGGAACCCTTTCGGGTAAAATACTCCAGATTGCTGCGTATTTTTCTGCAGTTACAAGAAGATGGCCTGCAGATTCTTTCTACAAGGGCCCGCTTCTGACAAGACCGCAGGCAGTGCGTTCGATCATAAGAAACTGCACGAAAGGAGCTTTTAACAAAGAAATAGTCGAAGCGTTCGTTTCCGTTGCCGGCATTTATCCGATAGGAAGCCTTGTGAAACTTTTCGACGGCAGCGTCGCCGTGGTTATCAAAAGGTTCAGAAACTTCTTCGAACAGTCGGAAGTCCTCGTTCTTGACAAAAATCTTTCAGTCGGCGAAAGAAAAACATTAACTGCTGAAAATATTTTGGATATTCCTGATGCTGCAGGGGTAGTTCTTCCCGAAAAAACGATAGTCGAAATCCTCAATACATTCCTTGACGAAAGAGAAATCTCAAATGAAAAACCTGAATAAAACGGTCACGCTTGAAAAAGGGCGCGAACGACTGGCAAAAAACCACAATCCGTGGGTTTATTCAAAAGCGCTGAAGCATATTTCCGACGGCGTTTCTGACGGAGACACCGTTGCAGTTCTCGATTATGCCGGAGATTTTGTCGCCTGGGCGCATTACAACGGAAAATCGGGCATTGCGCTGCGTCTTTTAGAGTGGGATGAAGCAAAATATCCTGATGAATTGTGGCTGGAAGAGAAAATTTCAAAGGCTGTCGCTTTAAGAAAAAGGATAATTCCTGAAAATACAGGCATTTACAGGCTTGTTTTTTCGGAATCGGATATGCTTCCGGGAATTGTCTGCGATGTTTTTGAAAAAGTCGGAGTTTTGCAGATTTCGACCCCTGCTTTTGACAGAATAAAGGTTAAAATTGCTGAAATAATAGCAAAAACGGCAGGGCTTGAAGCAGTTTACGAAAAAAGCGACGGTGACGGCAGAAAAATCGAAGGATTGCCGGAATCTTCTGGTTTTCTTTACGGAAAACAGGAACTTACAAAAATTGTTTCACGTGAAAACAATCTCTTTTTCGAAGCAGATCTTTCAGGTCAGAAAACAGGTTTTTATGCCGATCAGCGGGATAACCGCAGGTTTTTCGGTGAAGTTGCAAAAGGTGAAATCCTTGATATCTGCGCTTTTTCCGGGGCGTTTTCGGTCTATGCTCTTAAAAATGGAGCAGAACACGCGATATTACTCGATATTTCCAAAGAATCAGAAACGCTTGTACGCCGAAATATGGAGCTCAATTCGATTGATCCGTCGCGCTACACTTTCATAAAGGGAGACGTTTTCGAACTTCTCCGCAAATTTGCCGCAGAAGGGAAAAAATTCGATTCGGTGGTGCTTGATCCGCCGAAACTCGTTCCATCGAACAAATACCTTGAAAAAGGACTTCGCGCCTATAAAGACTTGAATTTCAACGCACTTAAGCTCGTGAAAAAAGGTGGGATTTTTGCAACATTTTCGTGTTCAGGCGCAGTAACTCTCGCCGATTTCAGAAGCGCAGTCGCCTTTGCCGCGCATGATGCCGGACGCGAACTCAAAATTCTGCGGCAGCTTCATCAGGCTCCGGATCATCCGATCCGCGTCAGCGCACCGGAGACAGAGTATCTCAAAGGTCTGCTTGTCGAAGCAAGATAAAGCTAAAACTTACTTTTTCTTAGGTTTTTCAGGTGTCACAAGATCGTGTCTTTCAATATATCTTTGAAGATACTGATTGTAAGCACCGTTGTTGAATTTTACGGTTTCCTTTAAGCGTTCAAAGTCGAACAGGTCTCCTGACAATATAAATTTCAATTTGTCGTAATAAAACGCAAGATCTTCGTCTTTGATATGATTGATCCCCGTGTTTAAAGTTTTCTTATAGCCGTCAGGAAATTTTCTTCTCATGTGGCCTGTTCTCCACTTCTTAATATGAACAGCCGGAAGTCTCGACAGCAGAGGATCGTACAGGCGGTATTCGTAGCTGGTTTTTTTCCCGAAATGGAACCAGCGTATTCCGTAATTCCTGAGTTTTTTAATTATCATTACTTCTCCGTTTTCCAAATAATCGTCAACTACGGGAATAAGCCCTGTATTCTTGTAGTAGTATTCCTGTTCGTCAGCATACCAGCAGGGAGAGTTTTCCTTGACGTAATCGTCGTAGGATTGTTTTAGGAAGTCTGTTTGGAAAAAATCGTAAAAAAACGCCAGAATGATTACCGCACAGAAAAACGGGATATTCTGCCGTCCGCCAACCGGCATGAACATTAAGAACAAAGTGACCCACAACAATGAAAGAAAATGGCGGCCAAGCATGAAGTCTCCGCCGATGTAAACGATGTAGATAAGATAAAATGCGATCCCTGAAACAGCGGACATCAGCTTAGGATTTTTGTGATTTACTGCCATGTTGTAAATTATGAACGATACAGGAAACAACAGTAATGCCGCATCAAAAAACAGGGATGTAAATCCGTACCATACCCCGCGGAGAAGATAGTCGCCCAGAGGAAATCCGGTATTGAGTTTTGCGAGAGCGGTGTTGGGAACAAAACTTCCGTAGTAAAACCATGAAAAAAGTTCCCACAGAATAAAAGGCGAAAGCCCCGCAAGTGCTATCGGAATCACCTGAAAAAGTTTGTTAAGGGAAAATTTTTCCGAATCTTTTTCGTCTTTTTTATACCTGAACAAAAACACGTAAGCTGAGGTAAGCGTGAAAATAAGTGAGCAGTCCATCCGCGTAAAGGCGATCAGGCCTTCAAGAAGAGCGATTTTAAAGAGTTCTTTCTTGGAAAAATACTCATTTTTGAAAAGCACCGTCAGATAGAAACTGCTGAGCATTAGAATCTGGGCGTTTTCCAAGCCGCTTGTAGTGTAGGAAAGATAGGTTTTTGAAGTGCAGAGCACAGCTGTCGCCGCAATTAAAATTACCAGCCAGTCATCCTTTTTGTAAATGAATCTAAAGAGCATGAACAAAGCTGTGCCGGAAAAAAGGAGATTGAGAATCATTCCCACCGCATAGGCATTGTTCCAGACGGCCATTCCCAAAGTCACCACAAGAGTCCAGAGCGGACAGGTCGAAACGTTCACTCTTATTCCCGGAGTCGGCGTAAACCCTTTGCCGGCAAGAAGATTCGCAGACATTGTATATGCGTGATAGGCATCGTCGCTAGCCCACGCATAAGCAAGAATCCTTATAAAAACCAGCAAAAATGCCGCAATGAAAAACAAATCCTTTGCTGTCGGAGTAAAAAATTCATTGTTTTTGATTTTTTCCAAGACGCTCTTGACTGTCATTTTTCACCTCGGCAAAGCGGTTTAAAAATGTCGTCTACAAAGCAAAAATCACTTGTTTTCTTCCCTGACTTCGTTTGCTTTTGCGATGAAGTCTTTGGGTTCGCCGAATTCTTTATATACTGATGCGAAGCGGATGAAAGCGACTTTGTCGACCTCTTTCAGCTCGTTCATGACGAGGTCGCCGATGAAGCTCGTTTCGACCTCTTTTTTCTCGTAGGACTGAAGTTCCTTTTCGATTTTGTCGAGCATCATATCGATGGTTTCAGCCGAAACGGGGCGCTTCTGGCAAGAGATCATGATCCCTTTTTTGATTTTGTTGCGGTCGTAGGGTTCTCTCTCGCCGTTTTTCTTTTTTACGACGGGCATGACTTCCTCGATTCTTTCGTAAGTCGTGAATCTGCCGCCGCACTCTTCGCATTCGCGTCTTCTTCTGATCTCGCAGTCGTCTTTGGTGGAACGGGAATCAATAACTTTGTCTTTTATGGAACCGCAGAATGGACATCTCATTGGACTACTCTGAAAAAGTTTATGAACTACTGGCTGTTATCTGTTGATGAGCGGGTATTTCTTGCAGAGAGCGATGACTTCATTGTGGACTTCTTCGATGATTTTGTCGTCGATGATGCTGTCGTCGATTCCGATTTTCGGGTTGAACTCGTTGCTCTTGATGTTCATGATGACTTTATCCATAAGTCTTGCTACGTGGCGGACATCGTCTTCATTGAGGCCTCTAGTGGTGAGGAAAGGCGTTCCTACGCGGATACCGCTCGTGATGAAAGGCGACTGGTCGTCGAACGGAACCATGTTCTTGTTGACTGTGATGTGAGCCTTGTCAAGAGCTTTCTCGACGATTTTGCCGGTTTTGCCTTTGTTTCTGAGGTCGATGAGCATAAGGTGGTTGTCGGTGCCGCCCGAAACAAGGTTGTAGCCCATTTTGTTGAATTCGTCAGCCATTGCAGCTGCGTTTTTGACAACCTGTGTCATGTAGACTTTGAAGCTCGGGTCAAGCGCTTCTTTGAAGCATACAGCCTTTGCAGCGATGACATGCATAAGCGGGCCGCCCTGCATTCCCGGGAAAACGGCGGAGTTGAGGTCTTTTTCATATTCTTTCTTTGCAAGAACGAGACCGCTTCTCGGACCTCTGAGGGTCTTGTGGGTCGTCGAAGTTACGAAATCGCAGTAAGGAACAGGACTCGGATGAAGCCCTGCAGCAACGAGACCGGCGATATGAGCCATATCTACCCACATGATCGCGCCGACTTTGTCGCATATTTCACGGATTCTTTTGAAGTCAATGATTCTCGGATAAGCCGAAGCACCTGCAAGGATCATTCTCGGCTTGTTTTCGACAGCGAGGCGCTCCATTTCGTCGTAGTCGATCCTGCCGGTTTCCTTAGCAACGCCGTAGGGAACGATGTTGTAAAGTTTGCCGGAGAAGTTTACAGGGCTTCCGTGGGTGAGGTGGCCGCCGTGGTTGAGGTTCATAGCGAGAACCGTATCCCCCGGTTTGCATACCGTGAAGTAAACGCTCATATTTGCCTGAGAACCGCTGTGGGGCTGAACGTTTGCGCACTCAGCACCGAAAAGCTGGCAGGCTCTCTCTTTTGCAAGTTTTTCGACCTGGTCGACTACTTCGCAGCCGCCGTAGTATCTCTTTTTCGGATAACCTTCGGCATATTTGTTGGTAAGCAGCGAGCCCTGAGCCTCCATGACCGCATTGCTCGTAAAGTTTTCACTGGCGATAAGTTCAAGACCGCCTTCCTGTCTCTCAGCCTCTTTTTCAATGATTGCTGCAACTTCCGGGTCAACGCTCGGGATGTACTTCAAATTCAACATTTTATCCTCCAAAAAAAGTTAAAAAACCAAAAAACCGCAAGAGTTTAATAATAATAAATTATTTTGCAAATTTGCCCTTGCCGGCCTTTGTTGCCGGATCTGTTTTTTGAAAAATTGACACATGACCCTTATTCCTTAAAATTTTGTGCTTTAAAAAGGCAATGTTTTTTCATATTAGGAGGAAAAAATGAAAAAAAGATTGGTTATTTTGGCAGTTTTGGCGGGACTTGTTTTCGCTTCGTGCGGAAGTCAGCCTGCAAAAGAGGAAGAACCGGCAAAACAGTCCGCAGCTCCGGAACAGGCTGCTCAGCCTGAAAAGGCTGAAGCAAAAGCCCCCGATTTCGGTGAGAAAGGAAATGCTTTCTACAAGCACTGTGCTGATGAATTTGCCGCTGTAAAAGCGATCATCGCAGACATCAAGGCAAATCCGGCAGAAAGAAAATCCATCGAAAAACTTCAGCTTTTCAACAATTTCGAGATCAAAATCGAAGACGCGTGGGGCAAAATCGAAATTTATCAGATGAATCACCCCGACAAAGGAATGAGAGATGCGGCAATGGCTGCTGAAAGCGAGCTTATGGCTATCCTTTCCGAGATAAACCTTGATGCAGATCTTTACAAAGTCATGGCTGCAATTCCGGCTGACGATCCGGCATTCGATGCGGAAGACAAACACTTCCTTAAAGACGTTATCGACGATTTCAAACGTTCCGGCGTTGACAAAGACGAGAAAACCCGTGAAGAAATCAAAAAAGTCAATGCTGAACTTGTTGCAATCGCTCAGCAGTTCAATGCGAATATCGCAAGCGACAGAAAGAGCATAAAAGTTGCTCCGGAAAGACTCAAAGGACTTCCCGAGGACTTCATCAACGGTCATGCAAAAGACGAAAACGGCATGATCACGCTCACCAGCGACTATCCGGACTACTTCCCGGTAATGGAATCGGCTGACGACGAAACTCTGAGAAAAGAGATGTATTTCATGGCTCAGACCGTCGCTTATCCTTCAAACGAAGAGGTTTTCGACAAACTTCTTAAGGCAAGAAAGAAACTTGCAAACCTTCTCGGTTACAAAAACTGGCCTGAATATTCCCAGGCAAAACTTATGATCGGAAATCCCGAAAACGCAGAAAATTTCGTTAAGAAAATCGCTGCAATATCAATGCCTTATGCTAAAAAAGAGGCAGAGATCCTTCTTGCGAAGAAAAAACAGCTCGCAGGTAAGGACGATGTCGAAGTCGAGCCGTGGGACAGATTCTACATTCCGCGTCTTGTCAGAATGGAAAAGTTCAACTACGACCCTGAAACAGTAAGACCCTACTTTGAAATCCAGAAAGTTCTTAACGGAATTTTCACAGTAAATTCAAAGATTTTCGGCCTTGAGTTCAAACAGATCAAACGTGACGACGTATGGCACGAAAGCATTCTTTCCTACGATGTTTACTCCGACGGAAAACAGATCGGAACATTCGACCTTGACCTTTATCCGCGTGAAAACAAATACAAACATTTCGCAATGTTCACGAACCAGCAGGGAATCAAGGGGAGACTTCCGAGAATGGCTATCGTCGGCAACTTCCCGACCCCGGTAAACGGCAAGGCTTATGTCGGTCATGACAGCGTCCAGACTCTTTTCCACGAGTTCGGACATCTCATCCACGGAATCCTTGCAAGCGGACACAAATACATCCGTTTCGCAGGAACCAACTGCCAGAGAGACTTCGTCGAGACTCCGTCGCAGTTCATGGAAGAATATGTCTGGGATGCTCCGATCCTTCAGCTCTGGGCAACCAACGACGCAGGCGAACCGATTCCTGCTGACCTTGTTGAAAAAATGAAAAAATCGGATGAATTCGGCAAAGGACTTCACACTTCGAGACAGCTTTACCTCGCAATCCTTTCGCTTGAAGTTTACCTTCAGGACCCCGATGCAGAAGGTTTCAACCACCACGCATTCGAAAAACAGACCGAAAGAGAATATTCTCCGTGGAAAACTTACGAAGAGACTCATCAGATCGAGAATTTCGGACACTTGGAAGGTTACAGCTCGAACTACTACACCTACATGTGGTCGCTTTCAGTTGCAAAAGATTTCTACGGCTACATCCAGCAGAACGGCGGTCTCATGAACCCCGAAATCATGGGCAGATACAGAGATCAGGTTCTCAAAGCAGGCGGCGCGAAAGACGGTATGCAGATGGTTCGCGATTTCCTCGGCAGAGAGCTTTCGTTTGAAGCATTCGAAAAGTGGCTCAACAACTAAGTTGTTAATAAATCTTTAATGATTTCACAAGTTTATTCTCCGGCAAAAATCAACATCTTTCTAAAGATCGAAGGGCGCGAAGTGACGAGCGGAATGCACTTTCTCAACTCTCTTTTCGCTCCTATCGACCTTTTTGACACGATTGAAATTGCAGAAAGTGCCTCGTTTTCGGTAGTTACGGAAGGAATTTCGGAAAATATCCCGACAGAAAAAAATATAATTTTCAAGGCATACTCAGCTTTGCAGAATTATGTCGGGAAAGAACTTCCGGAATTTGAGGTAACAATCAGGAAAACGATTCCGAGCGGCGCAGGTCTGGGCGGCGGAAGCAGTAATGCGGCGGCTTTTCTGAAGTTTCTGAACGGATACTGCAAACTTGATCTGAGTTTAGCACAACTTATTGAAATCGCTTCAAAAATCGGAAGCGACGTCCCGTTTTTCGTTCTCGGAAAGCCTGCAATCGTCAAAGGTTTGGGCGAAAAGACCGAGCCGGTCGATCTTCCGCAGAGCGACA
The DNA here is from genome assembly GCA_017405875.1 of bacterium. Taxonomy (GTDB): domain Bacteria; phylum UBP6; class UBA1177; order UBA1177; family UBA1177; genus UBA1177. The sequence goes on along the minus strand of JAFQZM010000007.1, from coordinate 13,627 downwards.
ACTTTTTCGTTCTCGTAAACCCCGAGATCCATGTAAACACAGGGCTCGCCTACTCGCTTTTTGACAAATTTTATCCGAATTGCGACACGAAAAACCACGTTCCCGAGCACTTTTCATGGAAAAACGAGGATATTTTCAACGACTTCGAGGATATCGTTTTTGCGGAATTTCCTGAGATCGCCCGCGTCAAAAGAGAACTTGAAGCTATGGGCGCTCACAAAGTCTTCATGTCGGGAAGCGGCTCAACACTCATAGCAATGACAAAAAGCGAAGATACCGCCGGAAAGATAGTCTCTGAATTTTCAAAAAGATTCAAAACTGTAAGAAAAATAAATCTGGTTCGTTAGAAATTCATGCAGTTTTTGTATTCAAGGAAAGGTTCGACCCACTCCTTGTTTTCGAGTCCGTTTTCCTCGAAGAAGTGAAGGAAAGCCTTGATTATCGAGAAATCCATGCTGATGAGGGCATTGGAAAAGCCGTCTTTTATGAGTTCTTCCCACTCTTCCTTGTTCATCATTCTGATTTTTCCGAGCAGGAACATGATTTTTGATTTGAAGTAGGAAACCCCGAATTTTTCCGCATAGTTAAGTGCTTCTTCGAGAATTTCGGTAGCCTGCGGATAGTTTTTGAGCATTATGCAGATTTCGGCGAGTTTGCACGCGCTTCTGATATAGAGGATGTAGATAAATTCAGCCGGACGAACCCCTTTGTTGTCAGATTTAACAATGACATCGCGAAGAAGTTTGTAGCCGCGTACAGCAAAAGTGTTCGCTTCGAGATGATTTTCGTTGTCAATGAGAATGTCTGTCGTCTTGTCGATAAGGCGGAACTCGTCTTCGTAGCAGCCTGCAACATGGAATTTTTTGATTATGTCGGCGACTGCGGCGAAATTGATGTTTTTCTCGTCAAGAAGGAGAAGTTCCGACTTGGCCAGAAGTTCAAGGTGATAGTCGAAATGCTGTTTTGCGTAGGTGAGCAGCTTTTCCCAGAAAATTTTTGCCCACTGAGGTTCAACTATGCGCCACAGACGCGCATTTTTGATTTCAGGAAGGATTCTGAAGTCGTCCTCGGTGTCATCAGCCTCGAAAGAAGAAATTATCGTCTGGTAGCTTCTCTGCGCGATTTCGAAAAATCCGAGTTTTTCCATGTATGCGGCGGAGGAAAAGAGGAACGAATTCATCTTTTTATCGACTATTCCGCCCAGATTGATGTAGCTTAAGAGCAGCCAGTGCTTGTTTATTGAAGCGATGTCGGCCTGCGCTGCGGCGAGTTTGTCAACAATATTGCGGTAGAAAGTGCGCTCCGGCTTGCCGATTTTCACCATTTTTTTGAGTACGTTCATAACGGCTCTCGAAGCAAAACGCAGCGAATCGCCGTCAGATACGATGTAGCCTTTCCTGATAAGTTCATCCACACATTCAGCGCCGGTAGTTGAAACGAGTGCAAAAAACTCTTTCGGAACGGAATAGAGGTTGAGGAGCGTTATCTCTTTCAACGTGAGCAGCAGATCTTCCGAAAGCAGTGCGACACGCTTGCTTATCAGCTCGTTGATGCTGGCCGGACAGACGAAATCATCGGGAAGTTTTGCAAAACGCCAGCTTCCCTTCATCTCGAAGATAAGTCCTAAATCTTTAAGATATTCAGTAAGCTGGATGGTAAAAAGCATGTTTCCGCCCGCTTTTTCGCGCAGAAGTTTTTCCATGTCGGCGGGGATTCTTTTCGTGCCCAGTTCGGTAAAAATGGTTTCCGTGAGTTTCTGTTCGCCGAAACCTTCAAAATCATAAATATTTTCCTTTTCGGCACTGGCGAGAACCGGGGCATCGGGATCAACCATGCAGATGACAGCCATCGGCGCGTAATCGAATAAGGAGCGGAGATTCGACAGGAATTTCACCGTTCTGACATTCAGCGCTGTCGCATTGTTTATTACCCAGAGAACCGGTTTGTTGCGGCTGAGACAGTAGAGAATATACGAAAGAAGGTATTCCATGTCGTGTTTCGGCAGCTTTGTCCTGAGCGGCACGAAATTAAGGCATATCAGCGCGGTGAGACACTCCTTTTTTCCGTCCGGAAGGGCGTCTCCGAAGAGAGAATCAAACTTTTCCGCAACGGTTTTCGGATCGGTGCAGTCGATTTTCATCAGTTTTTTGATGAGGTTGATGAAAATCATGAAGTCGAAGTCAAAAATATTCGCGTCGTTTGCAACGACTCTGAAAGTCTGGTTTTCCGAATCTTTAGTCTTTTCGGAAAAAGCGTTCGCATTGTTGAAAAAGCGGCTTTTCCCTATGCCGGACTCACCGCGCAGGAAGAATATCCCGCCTTTGCATATTCTGAAATTCTGCTCGATTTTACGCAGCATCGGAGTGCACGATTCTTCAAATTCCGGCGTTACTGTGTCGTGAATGAATTCATCGAAGGAAACGTCGTAGGTTTCGTTTACCTGACGCGGTTTGAGTTTGTACGAATCGGCGTTTTTCACCCACATTATTCCCGAAGCGGCTGCAGCGGAGTGATCCGTTTCCGGCTGTTCTGATTTTGGTTTTTCCGGCTGAGACTGTTCCGGCTTTATTTCTTCCGGCTCTTCGGAGAAAAGCTCGTGTCCGATTTCTTCTTCGGGTTCCTGCTGAGCTGTAGATGTCTGCGGTTCTATTTCAAGCGTAAGCTCTTCGGTTGCTTCCGGTAAAATTTCAGGTTCTTCAGGCTGGACGGCGGGCTGCTCGGATTTTATAATCTCTTCCGGCTTCGTTTCAGGCTGTTTTTTTACCGGTTCGAACAGATTCTGGAAATCGTTTTTTTCCTGTTTTTCAGGTTTCTCCAGAGTTACCGCGGTATCCTTTTCAACATTTACGGTCAGGGAAGTGAGCTCAGCAAAAAGTGCATCGAAACTGTCCGGAGCCTTTTTCGCCTTTTCGCTTTTTCTGGGTTCTTTGACGACTTCTCTGGTCGAATCCCATTTCGTGATGAAATCGGTGGCACCCTTCTCGTTTTCCAGCGATTCGAGCGTCGTTCTTCTGTGTGCTCTTGATTCCGTGCCCCGTTTGCGCTGTGCCGCGACCTGCTTTTCAAAATCGAGTTCCGGCCCGTCCTGATTTTTTTTGGCTGGCTCGTCATCCATTTTTATTTCGATCGTGACACGCGGTTTTTTTTCGGGTTCGGTCTGTACTTTGAGCGTTTTTTCGCCCGGATCTTCTTCTTCGGCTGCGATACCGAGGTCTATTTCGAGAAAATCTTCTTTTTCCTTTTTGGGGTGTTTTTCTTCAACATTGGAAACGCCGCGCGGAATGTCGTCATCGAATTCTATCTTTATTCCGTCGTCTTCGGCCTGTTTCTGAGCGGGCGCTGCCGCACTTTCAGCCTTGCGGACCGGAAGATCTTCTAGTTTTCCGCCGCATAACATGCAGAATTTCGCATTTTTGTCGTATTTTATCCCGCAGGCCGTACACAGTCGCGCCAGTTCTTTTCCGCAACCGTGACAAAAACCGGCGTCTTTGTTTTCATCCGAGCATGAACAGTAAAAACATTTCATTTGGCAACCTATTTTTCCAATATTAAATCACCACTCTTTCAAGACCGAATCTTCACCGCTGAGAGTATATATTTTTACGCGGAATTTTTCCATAATTTTTTTAACGGCTTCTTTTTCGTGCAGAGCGACAGAAACGGCAGTTGCCGCGGCATCTGTCAAAGTTGCGTTTTCCCCGATTACGGTGACCGATCTCGCGTCTTTTACCGGCTTTCCCGTCTTCGGGTTTAAGATATGCGAAAAAGTCTCCCCTTCTATCACGAAAAACCGCTCGTAGTCGCCGCTTGTCGCAACTCCTTTGCAGCCTGAAGTGCCGAGTTCGAGTTTTTTAAGTATTTCCGAAGGCTTGTCTGGATTTTTTATACCTATCGACCACGGTTTGCCGCCCTTGTTTCCGCAGAAAAGCATGTCTCCGCCGTAGTTCACGATGAAATTTTCGACGCCGTATTTTTTCATGATGTCTGCGGCTCTGTCGATAGCGTAGCCTTTTGCAACTCCGCCGAGGTCGATTTTTACACCGATACCCGCGAATTTTATTTTGTTTTCGGCGCAGTTGACAGAAAGTTTGTCGCTCCCTACGAAACGCTGTTTTTCTTCGATAGTTTTTTCATCGGGAATCCTGTTTTTGCTGTTTTCCCAGAGTTCTCCCGTGCTTTTGTAAGTGATATCGAAAACTCCTCCGCTCATTTCCCCGAACTCAATGCTTTTTTCGATAAGTCTGCAGATGTGCTCCGGAACCACGACCTCTTTTTCGTGCGCCTCGCGGTTTAGAATCGAGACAAAACTTGAGTCTTTATAATAACTTAGCTCTGATTCAACAGTTCCGGCGTCTTTTTTTACGGCATTTTCGAGAGCTTCGTTTCTTTCACCTGTGTAAATCACCGAAAGAACGGTTCCCATGCCTGAAAAAGTGAAATTCTGGATTTCGACCGATTTTGTGCAGCCGCAGAAACTGCTCAGCAGAAAAACAAGAAAAACGATTTTCGCCAAGCGTTTCATGCGTGCTCCGTCAGAATGAGTTTTTAATGTTGAATTCAAACTGGAATTTCGGATCTCCCGGTCTCGGAGTAAGCGGGAATCCCCATTCGAAAGAAAGCGGAGCCATCGGCGTTACCCAGCGCAGACCGAATCCGGCGCTCCACAAAACGCCGAGCGGAAGGTCGTAGATGTCCTTGTCTTTCGAATTGATGTAGAAAAGATGCTCGTCTTTTGCCCACGAGTTGCCGAGATCAACAAAACCGACGATGCTGATTCTCATCGATTTGACGATCGGAATTTCAAGCTCGTTGTTCATTATGAACTGCTTATCGCCGCCGATGATGTAGGGATAAGTCGAACTCGTCGGGTCTTTTCCGTCTGACGGGATGTTGTAGTCGGTGTCGCTGCGGTCGTGGTTGGGACCGATCGAATAGAACGGATATCCTCGGACGCTGTACATTCCGCCGAGTTTGAATCTTTCGGCATAAGGCAGCGGCTTGTTCTGAAGGTGGATATTGTAACCGAGTTCGATATTTGTCCTGAAAACGACGCCAAGGAAAAGTTCCTGATACCATCTGAAGTTGAAGTCGAGGTTTAAAATATCCTCGTCACTTCCCATCCAGCGCGGGAAGTATTCGGCGCCGCCGATCACATAGATTCCTTTCGTCGCGTACATTCTGTCGTTTCTCATGTCGAGAGCGAGCCGCGCCGTGATACCTGACGAGAAAATATCTCTGTAAAGATAGTTCATCTGATGCTCGGTCGCGCCGTTGATATCGACTTTTTTCAGCTTGTAACCTAAGTAAGCACGCAGATACTTCGCAATCGGAATACCGAACGTAACGCTGAAGCCGAAGCTGTTCTGGCTGTAGTCGGCGTAATACTCGTAAATATCCGAATCGTAGTTGAGGTATCTGTAGTAGAACGAAACATTGAACGAAACATTCGAATCGACAAACCACGGCTCGTAGAAACTGAGGCTAACTTCCCTTCTCATTTTGCTGAGCTGGCCTGCAAGACTGAGGCTCTGACCGTAGCCTAAGAAGTTGTTCTGGTCTACTTTCGCGTTGAAAAGGAAGCTCTCGAACGACGAAAAACCTGCACCGACATTGAATGTTCCGCTTTTGCGCTCTTTGACCGTGACGACCATTTTTGCCATGTTGGGAGACGAGCCCTTGACCACTTCGATCTTTACTTCATCGTAAAAACCTGTTCTTTTCAGGTTGTATTCACTCTCTTTCTGGCGCGAATAGTTGAAAAGATCGCCTTCGGAAATCTCCATTTCGCGGCGCAGGACTTTGTCGCGCGTCCTGTCATTGCCTGAGAAAGAAACCTCTTCAATAAAGCACTTCTCCCCTTTTCTGACGATGAAATTCATGTCGACCGACTGCTTTTTGTCGTCAAGGTGCCTGCCGGGAAGAATTTCGACAAAAGGATAACCTTCGTTGCCGTAAATTTTTTTCAAGGTCTCGAAATCCTTGATGGTTTTGGAGTGCTGATACCACTCTCCCGGTTTCTGCGAGAACTTCATGTCGGGCATCTTTCCGCTGTCGAGCGTGTCTCCTTCGACCGCGTATTCGCCTACTTTGTAGCGTTTTCCTTCTTCGACGATGTACGAAATGTAGATATCGCGCTTGTCTTTTGAAATCGTGACTGTCGGTTTTGAAACTTTTACATCGACAAAACCGTTCTCGTTGTAGAGGTATGTGATTGCTCCCATGCTCTCTTCGAGCGCGCTTTTCTTGTAGCCGCCGTCGTTGAAAATCGAGAAAAGTCCGTCTTCCTGAACGCTCATGTACTTTTTGAGCTCGGCTTCTTCAAGGTATTTGTTACCGACGATCGTCACTTTTTTGACGCGGCTTTTTTTACCTTCCGAAATCTTGAAATCGATATTGACTTCCTGCTTTTCCTTATTCAGCGCGACATCGGCGTCAACAGTTGCCGAAAGGTATCCTTTGTCGTGGTAAACACCGAGAATTGCTGCGGTATTTTTGGAAATTTTATTCATGTCGAGAAGTTCGTTTTTCTTGACTGTGAGAACTTCCTTGATGTCGTCGTTGTCGATTTTTTTGTTACCCGAAAATTTTACCGAGCGGATTATCGGAAACTCGACGACTTTGAATTTAAGCAGATGCTTTGTGTCGTCGTAATAGATCGAAACATCCTCGAAAATCTCGATTGCTATGATTTTTTCCAAGATTTCGTTTATCTCTTTCTCGCTGTAATCGCGTTTTTCCTTGAAATACTGCGTCAGAATGGACTGCTCTGTCCTGATCGTTCCTTCGACCGCGACATCATCCACCTGCAGAGAAAAAAGCGGCAGAAAAAGAAGAAATATAGCGAAAAAAAGAAAAAATTTATTCATATACTGCGGATAACTCCTTCGCTTATCTCAATGACTCTCCCCATTTCCGCGGCAAAATCCTGATTGTGCGTCACGAAAAGAGTCGTCAAATTTCTTTCCTCAGCAATGGAAAGAATGAGTGCTATTATCATTTTTCCCGTCTCGTTGTCCAGATTTCCGGTAGGTTCGTCCATCAGAAGAAGCGAGGGCTCCGTGACAAGCGCCCTTGCAATGGCGACACGCTGCTGTTCTCCGCCTGAAAGTTCCGCCGGTTTGTGGTTCAAACGGTGCGTCAGAGCGACTCTTTCAAGCATTTTTTCCGCCTTTTCGAGAGCCGTTTTTTTCGACTGAGTGAGCATGAGCGGGATTGCGACGTTTTCAAGCGCCGTAAACTCGGGCAGGAGGTGATGGAACTGGAAAACTATGCCGATCTCGCGGTTTCTGAACGAACTAAGTTTCGAATCGGAAAACTTCGACGGCTCCTCGCCTTTAAGCAGTATTTTTCCGCTGTCGGGCTTTTCCAGAGTCGCCATGATGTTGAGCAGAGTCGATTTTCCCGAGCCGCTTTTCCCGGTAAGAGAAAGTCTCTCGCCCTCTTTCATTTCCAGATTCACGCCGCGCAGAACGTCAATTCTGTGACCTTCGACGAAGTATGATTTTTTTATGTTTTCCAAAGTTAAAATCGCATTTTCACTCATGTCTAAGCCCCTCGACCGGAGTAATTCCGGAAGCCTTGATGCTCGGATAAAGCGTTGCCGCGACCGAGATCAGAAGCGTTGAAAAAATAACGACCGCAAAGGTCATAAACGACATCTGCACCGGCAGAGTCGAAAAAAAGTAAACCTCTTTGCTTATCTGAAATTCGACGTTTTTCAGGATCAGACAGATCAGAACGGCGAAAAGAGAGCCGAGAACAGTTCCCATAAGACCGATTATAAAGCCGTCGAACATGAAAATTCCTCTGATTACATGCTTTTTCGCACCTACCGACCGCAGTATCGAAACTTCCCGCGTCTTGTCGATAACCAGCATGATCAGCGTCGTAATTATTCCGAACGAAGCGACGATCGCGATAAAAACGAGGATTATGAACATTATCAGTTTCTGCAGATGGAAAAATTTCAAGGTCGTTTTGTGAAGATCGCGCCAGTCCTGCACGGCAAAAGGAAAACCTCCGACGCGGTCAGTCATAAGCCCCTTGAAATCAAGGATTTTTCCGGGTTCGTCGACTTTTGTCGAAACGAAGCTCACGTTGTGTCCGATATCAAGAAGTTTCTGCGTCTCTTCAAGCCCCGCGTAGAGATAACGCGAGTCATAGTCGTACATTCCCGATTCGAAAATTCCGGCAACGACTAAATTTCCGCTTACCGGAAGGGCGTCTTCGCCGATCCTGCTTCTTGAACCTGAAGTGATAAGGGAAACGATGTCTCCGGGAGAGACTTGGAGTTTTGCGGCAAGATCAACACCTAAAATTGCCGGAAAAAGCTGGGGCTTTTCCCCCAAAAAATCGTCCATTTCACTCATTTCGAAAAGATTTTTCGCGACATATCTGCATCTGTCCCCTTTTGCCAGACATTCATAGTCTCCTTTGATCACGAGTTCCGACAAATCTGAGATTTTTTTGTAGCCTTGAGGGTCGATCCCGTTCAAAAAAGCAGTCGCAAGCCCTTTTTCAGACATCAGAAGAGCCTCTTTGAAAACGACCGGAGTTGCTCCGAGAACGCCGGGGATAGACTGCACCTGACTGGCGACCTCGGTGTAGGTGTCGAAATTTCCGATAAGCCTGTAGACGTTGGCGTGAGTCGTCGATTTAAGAACGATTTCCTCGGTTTTCGCGATGAGACCGTCCATGACAGAAAGGACGATTATCAGGGTTGCGACACCGAGAGAAAGTCCCAGCACCGAAATCAGCGAAATTAAAGAAAGCGTGTGTTTACGGTGACTTTGAGTGAAGTATCTTAAAGCGATAAACCTTACAAATTCACTCATTCAGATCTCTTAAACGGGAGAAATGGAACGCGGAACTATTTGGATTCTTCTGCCGGTTTTGCTTCTTCCTGCTTCGGTTCTTCTTTTGCAGGCTGTGCAGCAGCCGGTTCCGGCTCTTCGGAAGTTTCGATTTCGACTTTTATTTCGTCTTCCGGTTTTTCCTGAACGTTTTCAGCGGGTTTTGCTTCCAGTTTTTCGTCAACCGGAGCTATGCTCTTGAAATCGTCGTCGCCCGGCATTTTGGAAACATCGGGCTTGCCGTCTTTGTCGGTATCTTTTTCGATCTTTTCGATAACGCCGTTTTTGTAGTATTCCCAGTAATCGATGACGCCGTCACCGTTCTGGTCTGATTCTACCGCGATGATCTGACCGAGTTCATCGTAACTTTTGATGATGTCGGCTTTTTCATCGAACTGGAAATCGAATTCGCTTCTTACTACAAGACCGCCGATGAAGTAGTCGATACGGTCGACTTTGTTGTCGAAATCAAGATCGAGCTCTTCTTTGACAACAGCGCCGGTCTCTTCGTTGAAGTAGCGCCATACGTCGATTCTCGAATCGTGGTTAAGATCCATCATTTTGACTGAAATCAAAAGGTCGTTGCCTCCCTTTTCGTTGGGAACTTTCTTGAAAACGTTAAGAATATCAGGCTTTTTGTCTTTGTTGATATCGTACTGCTTGATCTCGTAGACATTGCCGTCAAATCTGATCTCGTCACCTTTGGAAGTGAGCTTGTAACGTTCTTTCATTTCTTTTGCCGCAGCGGAAGTTCTTGCGGAAGAAGGCTGTCCATCTTTTGCTGCAGGCTCGGATGCACATGAACAAAAAATAGCCGAAAAAACCAGAAAAATTACTAACTTAATCATTTCAAACCTCAAACATATAACAAAATCGCGCGTGATATTACATTAAAAAGGGCAAAAAGCAATTTTTTGAGGAATTAACACTTCTAAGGAAGATGTTTTGTCAGGTTTTTACCTGAAAGGCTCATTTTTGTGTTCACTTTTTTGGGATAGAGCCAAATATTATTATGCAAATACTTACCATGATGGGTCAACCTCCGGCTGAATAAACCCACTTTGCTGCCACTTTTTATATGTAGTAGCATCGTAACCATATTCGCCTTTTGGTGCAAAAGGATTTCTGACAAACCCCTTGGTTCCGTCGGCGTTTTTAGTTTCCCAAAAGATTTCTTTTAGAGGATCCTTACCTCTGTAATAAGGATTGAAAAAGAAGATCTTTCGCCCGTTGTCGTCATATTTAATAACAGGTCCAATTTCATCCATCATTTCAAAGACATTCTTCTTTTCGCAATTCATATCACCTCAACAAAAGGACTAAAATGAAATAAAGCAAAACAAAAGATAACAACAAATATCCTGCAAAAATCAAAGTGTTATGAGAAAAAGTAAAATTGAACCAAATGTCTGATATAACCACAGCATTTACAAACATTACAAGAAGCATCTTTTTTCGATGCGGGAACATCTCCTTCAAGAAAAATCCTGCCATTATGTATGCCTCCAACAGAATAAATACAACTATTGAATAAATGTCTAAGACATGATTATTGTTGAACAAATGCTTGAATACACTTGCTAAAATCATTAAGAATTCAAGAACTATTGTTAAAATCCAAAATAATTTTTTTCTCATCTCAATCTCCGTTGTAATAAATCGGAAAAAGGAAGCACATTAAATACATCACTATTCGGAAACAGAGCAAATATCTGATACTCTTTTTTTCTTCGCTTGTTCCTTTGAAAAAACTAAAGACAAGAAAGAAGAGTAATATCAGCAACATAAATCCCAAACCAAAAGAAGAAATATTTGAATACTTTAGTGCCATCATAATATTTCCGTTTGCAGATTTTAAATCCCCTGCCTTGTCTGAAAGGAATTGGAAAAAACAAAAGAAAAGCCAACCGAGTTCAGAAAAAATATATGCCCAAACATCTTTACGGCGAAAATTTATTATTCCCATGGATCTACATTCGGCTGAACAAAGCCGCTTTGTTGCCATTTGTCATAAGTCGTAGCATCGTAACCATATTCTGCTCCTGGCACAAAAGGGTTCCTGTAAATCATTGGCTTGCCTGAGCCATTGTCACCATTAAATAATATGGTTTTCAACGGATCTTTGTTCACATAATAGGGATTCACTATTTTGCCCCATTTTGCCTGAGTAAATCAATTATTTCTTTCTTGTTTTTAAAATTCCCGGCATTTTCAACCAATGATAAAACCGTCAGCTCCGTTATGCCCGTAAACATTTTTGCAGATGCCGGATTTTTAAAACCTGTCAGTGTTTCTCTGGCATTCGGGTCTGCTCCATATTTTAGCAATATTTTTACAATTTCAGCATTCAGTTTCAGATTCGAATCTTTCGAAAAGATGTGAGTCCTTACAAAAAACATAAGCGGGGTATCTCCCCAATATGATTTTAAAACTGCCAGCTTTTTGTTCTGTTTCAGTTGAGTTTTTACTGCTTCGAAATCATCATCCATGATTTTCAGGAAAAGTGCTTTCAACTCCTTATTCTTCTCGTATGTCAGTTTTTCCGAATACTGTTTTCTTAATTCTTTCCGTTCAGTATTGATATGAAACTGGCAGCCGTTCTTATAAAAAAACATTGTTTCTCTTTCCATAGATGAAAAAACGGAATCCTTGTTTGCGTTGGATTTCCTTAAAAAAATCAGGCCGTCATCAGGGAAAAAAGAGCCTAACAGGTTCACGTTGTTTCCAAACAGAAATTCAGCAGAACTGCTGTCACGCGGTATTGAAATTTTTACAATGTTGTTTTTTAAAATTTCGTATTTCCCGGTCTCTTCCTTAACAAATTCTTCCTGTTTATTCTTTTCATCATTCCACCAATCTGTTTTATAGACGATTGTAACACTCTTATCCTTAAAAAATTTCATTTCCATCTGGACTTCAGTTTCTGCGCAGGAGCTAAAGGTGTTGCCTGTCAGGAATTCGTATATCTCCGAAAGGTTTTCAAATCCTTCGGAAAAAACAATCAGGGTGAAAAAGATAATCAGTACGGGTATTAGTTGTTTCATCGTTCTCTCCTACTGCCAATAAGGATCGATATTTCACGGTAAGTAAGTCATAAATCCGTAACTCTGTAAAATATAGAAACATACCAACGATAACAAAAATATGACAATCATAATTTTTCTCTTATTCTCGAGTCTTTTAACAAAAAAGCTCGCTATAAAACATATTTCAAAAATCAAATACGGAATAATTTCAATACTCCCTGAAATTACGTTCTTAAAAAGCAAAAGTTTTTTGTCCGGTTGCTTCCCCGATCTATAGATGGCATCTAAAATAATCATGTCAGTCAGCCATTTAAAAAAGACAAAAGATAACAACAATAGTCTGAATAAAAGAAGCGATACGGCAAATTTTCTTAGATATTTCAACCGTTCTAAATAAAAACTCATAAAAATATAGTATATGTGAAAAACTAGCAAAAATAAAAAAGGCCCCATCACTATGAACAAAAATGTAGTTGCCGAAATATACCACTTATAATACAAATGAAATACTGTCCACAATTCAAAAAATATGAACAAATAAAAGATTTCGGAAATCAAAACCAGATGGCGCCATCGCTTATCGTAATTAATTATCTTAGCCATGGGTCAACCTCCGGCTGGACGAAACCACTTTGTTGCCATTTCTCATAAGTTGTCGAATCGTATCCATATTCAGCATTTGTTGGAACAAACGGATTACGGTAGATCATAGGCTTTCCAGAACCATCGTTCCCATCAAAGAAAATAGTTTTTAACGGGTCTTTGTTTACATAGTAGGGATTTTTATAAATCACTATTGCTCCGTTTGGACCAGTACTTGTATCGGTAAAAAATGGTGGTTGTTCAGGTTCTCCACGCTTTAACATTTTCGCCAAAATGTTGCTCATTAAAATCTTTTGTATTGGGTCCATAGTAGAGTTTGGATCATAGGGATACGACGATGAATCGTCGGTTAGAAATTCACAGCCTGAACCAGAGCATAAAATAATTTCTCCAGTTACATTATCTCTTACTGCTTCCGTATCAAGATTGCCATTTTCATCGTAATATCTTTCGGTGCTTGTTCCATCACCATTGTCTATTATTTCCCTATCGTACCCTGCATGATACGGTTCTTCACTACTTTGTTCATTTGAAATATTAGTTGTAATTTTATCGAATAAACTCTTTGCAGCATAAAAATCATAAACCCCATCTTTAAACATAGAGTACATATTTTTGGAAAAGCCTCGACAAGTAACACCTGCTGGAGACAATATAGCGTATGTCCCATTTAATCCTGTTAGCATATTTAATATATTTCTTGCCATTTCGTCTTGTTTAGAGGAGGTTCTAAGTTTAGCCACAATTTTTCCATTTTTACCATCATTATCTCTATAAACCTCACCAACCGCACCAAAGAACGCAGAAATATTATTTGACATTCTTTTTGATTTTCCATCATCTTCAAAGATAACTCCAAAACTCCAAGATGTATAACCACTAGGATCTTCAGTATCTGTTACAGATATTTTCTGATGCCATGGAACATCCCCATTTACACCATCTTCAATCCAAATATCTAACCCACTCGGATCACTAGCTTCGATAACCATTCCTGCGACATAAGCGAAGCCGTTGCCGAGGTTGTTGGCATCACCCCAGATGCCGATGGGATCTTGGTTGATGAAGCGGTGCATATCGATGTGGTAATAACGGTTGCGCATCCAATAAAGGTTGGTTTCGGGCTCGTAGAGTGAGCCGCCCCAG
>JAFQZM010000006.1 GCA_017405875.1 bacterium | reverse complement strand
GGATTCCTGATTCCTGATTCCTGATTCCTGATTCCTGATTCCTGATTCCTGATTCCTGATTCCTGATTCCTGATTCCTGATTCCTGATTCCTGATTCCTGATTCCTGATTCCTGATTCCTGATTCACAAAATTTTCACTTAATAACAACAAAATACGCCTCGCAAAAAACCTAAAACAATATATATTAGAGAGTTGCGCTTGAAAGGCAAGTTTTTGAAAGCAGTCATTTGTCTTTCATAACTACCGTCTTAAACGCCGGTCGCAGAAGTTCAATCATGCTGTGGCTGATTAACAATCACCGCCTCTTTGTCAAGGAGACAATCGCCGGGCTTCTGCACAATAAAATCTGCCAGCACGATTTCCAAAGATCAAAAACACCAAATTTGCACGATTCTGCGGGATAATATGTAAAAAAATTTTATTAATTTTTCTTATTTTCTCTGTTGAATGCGACAACTATGCCGCGGAGCAGATCGGAATGGTATTTTGAAAGGGAGTCTTTCTGAAAACGCCATGTCCAGTTCTGCGGTCCTGTCGTTCCGGGAACGTTGAAGCGGCAGTCACCGCCCCATCCGAGCACGTCCTGAAGCGGGAAAAGAGCTTTTTCCGCGACAGATGACATCGCAAGTCTGATCATTTTCCAGTGGATGTCGTCGCCGTTGCTTCCTAAATAGTGGGTCACAAACGATTTCGCGCCGTCGGAAAGCGACCAGAACCAGCCGACAGTAGTATCGTTGTCGTGCGTTCCGGTGTAGCATACGCAGTTTGTCGTAGTGTAGTTGTGCGGCAGAAATTCGTGGTCAGTCCCTTCGTAAAATGCGAACTGAAGCACTTTCATCCCTGCAAATCCGCAGGTCTCGCGAAGTTTGATAACATCGGCATCGATATCGCCCAGATCTTCCGCGACGATAGGGATCTTCCCCGCTTTTTTGAAGAGAGTTTCAAAAAGTTTTTCACGCGGACCTTTCTCCCAGTGGCCGTTTTTGGCAGTTGTTTCGCTTGCCGGAACAGACCAGTATGCGCTGAAGCCCCTGAAATGGTCGAGGCGCAGTATGTCGTAAAGTTTCAGATTGTGCATAAATCGGTCGATCCACCACGAAAAATCCTCTTTTTCAAGGATCTTCCAATCGTAGAGCGGATTTCCCCAAAGCTGCCCGTCGGCACTGAAATAATCGGGCGGAACGCCTGCAACTTCGGACATAACCCCGTCATTCATCTTGAAAATATGCTGGTTCGCCCAGACGTCTGCGCTGTCAAACGAAAGGAAAATCGGTATGTCACCCATGATTTCGATCCCTTTTTCATTTGCGTATTTTTTTAGTTTTTTCCACTGCGAAAAGAAAAGATACTGGGCGAAATAGTGGCGTAAAAGCTCCAACTCATGCGCCTTTTTGAAGTTTTCAAGAGCGTTTTTATCGCGGTTTCTGAATTCATTAGGCCAGAATTTCCACGATTTGCCTTTAAATACACTAGTTAAGACTCTGAAAAGTGCGAAATCGTTTATCCAGCCTGAATTTTCCTGCATGAAAGCGGCAAAACCGGGATCGTTTTTGCTTTCGGAATAGAATTTTTCAGCCGCCTTATCTAAAATTTCGGATTTAAATTTGATCACTTTCGGATAATCGACGCGGTAAGAATCGAATTCGGGGATCTCTTCGGGAATTTCGACAAGTTTTTTCTCAAAAAGTTCGTCGATATCAATCAAAATCTCGTTTCCCGCAAACGCGCTGAAAGAGTTGTAGGGACAGCCGTCGGCACCTGTAGGAGTGAGCGGCAGTATCTGCCATATCCTTATGCCGGAATCGGAAAGAAAATCGACAAAATCATAAGCTGGTCTGCCGAAACAGCCGATGCCATAGCTGCCGGGAAGAGAAGTCGGATGAAGAACTATTCCCGCCTTTCTGGGATTTATCTTAGTTTTTTCAGCCATTTTTCACCTAAATGCAGTTGAGAAGACCTTTCTTTTCGATGATGTCTTTTTGAACAGTCGAGAATTTTTTGAAGTGACCGACTGTTTTGCCGCAATCAATAATTTCGCCCGATTCAATATCGAAATCGAGAGTTTTTCCGGTTTCAAGCGCACTGTTTTCAATATCTGTGATTTCAATCATCGGGAAACCGGTGTTGATGATGTTTCTTTTGTATATCGCACCGAACGATTTTGCCGCAACACCCTGTAATTTAAGGGAAATAAAGCAGTCAACAGCCTGTTGTCTGCTGCTCCCCGCGCCGAAGTTTTCTCCGGCAACGACTATCATTCCTTCTTTGACTTTTTTCGAAAAATCCTTGTAGCCTTCAAGGTTGT
The DNA here is from genome assembly GCA_017405875.1 of bacterium. GTDB lineage: Bacteria > UBP6 > UBA1177 > UBA1177 > UBA1177 > UBA1177. Next base: position 75,401 of record JAFQZM010000006.1, on the reverse strand, counting down.
CAAGCGCGTACTGCCCCATCAGATTGATGTCGACGATCGAAAGATACTTGTTGTGGAAAATCATATCGGTGTCGATATCGTTGATGAGTTTTCCGTCAGCGTCCTTCAAAACAAAAATTTCGGCTGTGATTTTGTTCATTTTGTCCTCCATAAAACAAAAACCATAAATTTTAGAAGAATATAAATAGTTGTCAAATAGTGTTGCAATCTTTAAAATAAAAACTAAACTTTACCGCTTTTTAGGAACTTTTATGGAGTGAAAAATGCTTAGGATCTACAATTCGATGAGTGAAAAGAAAGAAGATTTCGTTCCTTTGAACGGCAAAAACGTCGGCCTTTATGCCTGCGGAATGACGGTTTACGACAAACCGCACATCGGACACGCAAGGAAGGAAGTCGCGATAGACCTCATCGTAAATTATCTTAAATATTCAGGATATTCAGTAACTTACGTCAGAAATTTCACCGATATCGATGACAAGATAATTGCCCGCGCAAACGAAAGAGGGATCGACTTCCGCGCTTTGACTGAAGAAAATATCGACGCTTTCTACAAGGCGATGGATGCACTCGGTCTTGCAAGACCCGACATCGAGCCCAAGGCTACGGCGCATATCAGCGAAATAATCTCGATGGTGCAGAAACTTATCGACAAAGGTTTTGCTTATGCGACTCCCGACGGCAGCGTATATTTCGCAGTCGAAAAATTCAAAGGTTACGGCAAACTGAGCGGCAGAAAACTTGACGAAATGATAAGCGGAACACGTTTCGACGTTGAAGAAACGAAGGCTAATCCGCTTGATTTCGCGCTCTGGAAAGCATCGAAGCCGGGTGAACCCAAGTGGGAAAGCCCGTGGGGCGAAGGCAGACCTGGCTGGCACATCGAATGCAGCGCGATGAGCACGAAATATTTAGGCGATTCTTTCGATATCCACGCAGGCGGCAGAGACCTCATTTTCCCGCATCACGAAAACGAGATCGCCCAGGCTGAATGCGCGACCGGCAAACCTTTCGCAAAATACTGGGTACACAACGGCTTCCTCACGGTCGAAGGCGAAAAGATGAGCAAATCGCTCCACAACTTCATCACTGTTGAAGACGCGCTCAAGCAGTATCACGCCGAAGTTCTGCGCTACTTCATGCTTTCGACTCACTACCGCACGCCGATCGATTTTTCGATGGCAAATCTCAAGGATACCGAAAAGAAGATCTGCTACTTCTACAACACGCTGAAAACTCTCAATCAGTTCGCTGCAAAGGCTGCAAAACCGGTAAGAAACGAAAAAGCGACTGAGTTCATCAACGAGTTCAAAGAGGCGATGGATGACGATTTCAACAGCGCAAGAGTTGTTGCTGCACTTTTCAACCTCTTCAAACACTTGAACGAAGTCTTGGTTTCCAAAAAGACTAGACCGACTCCCGATGAATGCGCTGGTTTTGCAGAGGCTATTAAAGAAGTCGGCGGAGTTATGGGCGTCCTTCTTAGAGAGCCTGATGAAATAATAAATGAAATCAAAGAGATACAGCTTAACCGCTACGGCATCAAACGTGAAGAAATCGAAGCAATCATCGACAGAAGAAAGGCTTTCCGCGCCGAAAAGAATTTCGAAATGGCAGACAAAATGCGCGAAGAACTTCTCGAAAAAGGAATCTCAATTCAGGACACGCCTGCTGGAACGGAGTGGAGTTTCAACTAAAAAATTATCCGCCATGTTGAGGCTTGCCGAAACATCTGCAAAATCATAACCGAAAATTCATTGATTTTCTCATAATTCCCCATTTTTCTTTCTTGACAGTTTTTCAACAAAAAATACAATTATTTGTTGTTTTTACATAATCATTCTCCGGAGGTTCAAATGCCGCTCCATTTAAAAGCATTTTTAGTTATTTTAGGGTTGATTTTCTTGGTTTCCTGTTCTTCGTCAAAACCGGAAAACGACACCAATGTCATTCCGGATACTGACACAGATTCGCAGGATTCTGAGGTTGTTGATGAAGAATCTGACTCTCAAGATTCAGATTCACAAGATTCGGATTTTATCGAAGATTCAGATGAAAAAGCGGATGCCGATTCGGATTCAGATTCCGATGAATGCCAACCCCCTTTGAGTGAAGCCACTTTCCCTTATTACGACAAAGATGGCAAGATCACTTTCTGCCGCCCTAACTGCGACACTCCAACTGCCGATGATCCGATCTGCATCGGCAATCTGTGGGACGAACAAAATGACGCTTTGTGTCACGAATATCCGGAATACGCCTGCTGCGGAACTCCGTGCATTCTCGAAAGTTTGAAACCAATGACAAAAGAAGAAGTTGATGAAATGTACACAACAAACATTGCCATGCACAAATGCGATTTGAAAATAAATCCTTGGTCTTGGGGTTATGATGGTTCGCACGGAGTTGTCAAATCATGGAACATGAGTGACGGTAAAATCGGATTTCAACTTTATCCCGCAAAGCTCAATTACGAACCATGGCCTGTAGCGAACAAATATGTGACTTACGATATAGCAACGCAAAAATATTCTTTTATTATCCCATCACGACATCAGGAAGAGGCATATTGCAAAGGCAAAAGACTTGCATTGATTTCAGATAAGAGAAGTTATGATTTGAACAACGAAAATATTTTTCTTGCTTATATTGGAGACGATGGCAAAACAGAAATCGTCTATGACAAAAAAGTCAAAAGCATTTCCTATGAACCGGCTCTGAATGAGAAATGGGCGTTTGTAAATCTTGTTGATGCTAACGGCAAACGAATGATGTATGCCAAAGTCGGAGAATGGAAATGGACTTCGCTTGGTGACGGTTTGGGTTGGGAACCAGAGATTGTCGGAAACAGATTAGCTTTGTATAGAGATGATTTTAAAGGCTATATATGCGATTTAGACAAATATCCGAAAAGTCTGGATGAATGTTTCAACATCAATGACGGGGAAAAAGTCCGTTATGTTGTTTTGGACAAAGAAGACAGCAACAGAGCTGTATACAGCGCAAACCAAGGAAAAATTATTTTGATGGAATACAAAAATGAAAAATGGAATTACAGCGACTTGATAAACTCATTTTCCGATGAAATCACCGGAAAAGTTAATGTTTTGGGCTTTATAATCAATATGTTCCGTGGAAATATGCTGCTTTATGAAGAGGCATTTACCACAGGAGAACAAGGTGTAGTTCCTGCCAACAAACTTTGCTATTACAACCTGAAATCTAAAAAATCATACTGCATGAAAAAAATGGAGAATGATTCCGAGTACAACGATATTCCAGTTTATCCTTACGGAGATGCTGAATTTGAAGGTAAGTGGCTTTTATATCAGAAACTTAATTCTGACCCGTTTATCTTGAGGGATATGGAGTGTTATTGCAAAGAAGAAAATATATGCCCGTTTGAGGAATAATTTGTAGGATGGAGGTATAAAATGAATAAATTTCTTAAATTATTGGTTGGGATGTCGGTTGCTCTTCTGTTTTCCTGCTCCTCCTCGCACTCTTCAAACGATTCTGACATTCTGCCGGATGCTGATTCAGATTCAGATAAAACCGAAACCATTGATGAGGATTCCGATTCGCAAGATTCTGAAATCGTTGATGATTCGGATACAGTTTCGGATCAAGACAATAATTCTGATTCCGATTCTGAAAAATCCGATTCGGCCGAATGCCAACCGCCTTTAAGCGAAGCTACATTCCCATATTACGATGCAAACGGCAAGATCACTTTCTGCCGCCCAAACTGCGACACACCAACAGCAGATGATCCGATCTGCATCGGCAATCTGTGGGATGAACAGAATGATGCTTTATGTCACGAATATCCTGAATACGCCTGCTGCGGAACGCCATGTGTCATGGAAAGTCTTAAACCGATAACAAAAGAAGACCTCAATGCTCAATATCCAACAATTACAATTCCAATGCACAAATGCGACTTGCTTATAGGTCAAGTCAATTGGGGGATAGACGGTTCAGGAGGCGTTGTCAAATCTTGGAACATGAGCGATGGAAAAATCGGATTTCAAATATATCCATCCCGACTTAGTGTAGAAAAATGGCCTGTAGGTGATAAATATGTAACTTATGATATAGCAACTAAGAAATATTCTTTTATTATCCCATCCCGACATCAGGAACAGGCTTATTTTAAAGGCAAAAGGCTTGCATTGGTTTCTGACAAAAGAACTTACGATCTAAACAATGAAAACATATTTCTTGCCTATATAAGTGATGACGGGAAAGTTGAAATTGTTTATGATAAAAAAGTTAAAAGCATTTCTTATGAACCAGCTCTGAATGAAAAATGGGCGTTTGTGAATCTTGTAGACAACAATGGTAAAAGAATGCTCTATGCCAAAATTGGAGAATGGAAATGGACATCGCTTGGTAACGGCGTTGCAAATCACACGAGTTTAGCAGGAGATTATTTAGGAATTTATGATGACGGCAAAAACGGATATATTTGTGATCTGTCCAAAAATCCAAAATCATTTTCAGACTGTATGAAAATCAACCGTGAGAATGAAAAAGTTTCAATAATCCGATTTAATCAGGAAGATCCGTCGGAATTCGTTTTTAATCTTAATGGTGTAGGCATTACAAAAGCAAAGATTGAAAACGAAAAAATTGTTGATTATCAAACATTAATTTCTGATTTTACCCCTGAAACAGCTGATAATGCCTATACGCTTTCACCATATCAGCTCAGAGGGAATTTACTTCTTTATGTTGAGATAACCTACAGAGACGGTGTTGGATCAGGCGGTCGACTTTGCTACTATAGATTAGATAAAAATAAAAAATATTGCATGAAAAAAATGGATGACGACAAAAGCTATTCAGATGGAACAACCATATTTCCTTATGGATTCAGCGAATTCGAAGGTATTTGGCTATTATATCAGAAGCTTAATTCCGATCCGTTTATCCTAAGGGATATGGATTGCTATTGCCAAGAAGAAAATATATGTCCGTTTGAAAATTAACCTTAATAATGGAGAGAATAATGAAGAAGTTTAATGCTTTTGTTGTGTTAGTGATTCTACTGTTTGTTCAAGTTTGTTTTGCAGAGGACGAATTTTCGGATGATGATTTTAACGAGATTCCGGATGATTACTATTTACCTCTTTTGGATCTTTCAGATAACGATGTTGAAAAAGAAGAAATCGACGATTCTTTCGCAGAAACAATAGGTATAGATAAAAAATACGAATTGAATCTCGATGGGACTTATCTTGATTTTTTTTTGACATCGCCTTTTCATTCTGCAAATGGTGATTGGGCCACGGGAGAGGATGATATAAAGAAACATGAAACACAGGGGCTCGCCAATATTAACGGAGAATATTGGATTTTATCAAAGAACAATCGAATAGAGGTCTTCCGTGTAACAGATTATTTGTTTTCAGAATCTGATAGCGATAAAGTTTATACGATCAACAAAGAAGATAACGAAAATTTTTTTAAAGAAATAGATTTTTTTGACGGAAATCTTTATGTCTCAAGAAACAATGTTCTGGAAGTATACCCGTGGAATTCTGGCACAGAAAAATTCGGCAATAAAATAGCTACTAATTATATAAATACAGAATCTTTTGGATCGGCAATACACAGACAAAGTAAGGTTTGGTTTTATGGAGGATTAGATGGTGATATTTATTTCTATGGTCAAAGAATAGGAGATAATGGCGGAACATTATTAACAATGTGTCAATACTATCTTACATTAAAGACTAAAAATGGAATACCGATAAACCATAAAACATTGACAGTCCGCCCCAGCAGACAAGGAATGGTTTTTTCTCCTAATGGCTGGTATTTCTTTTATGTCCAAGATGATGATGATACGGAATATTCCAATGGAACAGGAATTTATATTTATTACATTGATTACGATAATTACATAAAACTATTAGACCCATATTGTGAAGATTATGTAAAAGAAATTGAAGCCAAGTTGGTGAGTTTTATTAACATAAAATATGATCCTGATTATGGAATTTGTCGTTTAGATGAGTTGGAAGGCATAGATGTTGGGAATATATTGAATTTCGATTTGAGGTTGTTAATTCTTCACAATGAATGTACTGAAGTTGGAAAAGAGTATCATTCAGTTTTACACTTCATTATAGGAGATTCTGACGGAGACGGAGTTAAGGATATTTATGATAATTGTCCGTTTGATTATAATTTTCCAGAAGATCTTGACGGAGATGGCATAGGTGATTCTCAAAAGGATCTTGACGGAGACGGTATAGGCGATAAATGTGACCGAGATCGTGATGGTGATGATGTTCCGAATATTCACGATAAATGTCCTGATGTTTTTAATCCAAATCAGGCCGATTTTGATGAGGACGGTGTCGGTGATGTATGTGATAACTGTCCCAATAAACCAAATCCGTATCTTGCGGATGAAATGAGCAATTTGCTTCTTGATAGCGATGGAAAACCTTATCAGCTTGATACAGACGGTGACGGAATCGGCGATGTTTGCGACAATTGCCCAAACATATCGAATTCCAATCAAAAAGATTCAGATTTTGATGGATTCGGTGACATGTGTGATAATTGTCCGAATGACTATAATCCGTCACAAGCCGATTCTGATGGCGACGGATTTCCTGATGCATGTGACAAGTGTCCGAATCACGATAATTCAGACCAGAGTGATGTGGATGGCGATGGTGTTGGAGACATTTGTGACAACTGCCTGAATGTTCCTAATGAAAGAGTTGTCAATAATCGTGAAATTGTTGTTGCGCCCTGTGAACTTTATTTTGGTCAGTATCATGTTTGTATGAATGGAGGAGCAAGGAGTATGTTACTCACCAATAAAAGCCTGTATAAAGATGAAAGAGGCAACTGGTGGTGGCAGCCTGACCATGATCTTGACGGAACGGGTGATGCGTGCGAGGAAAACGGAGGATATAATGAATGGAGTGAATTCCGAGGAGTTCCTATAGGAAATTCCGTTGACGAGGGCATTGTTGAACACTCGAACAGTGGTGATGTGTTTTTGATGAGACGAAACGAAACTCTTTCTGTGACAGTAAAAATGGGATCCTCGAATCCGACACAAAGCACTGAAATCGCGACAACAAGATACTGCTGGCTTCCAGAAAGGATAAAAGATTCTTGGGGGAGTGACGGATACTGCACTACAGAAGCCGGCCACACTCAAGGAGATTGTGAAATAAATTTTGGATACAGTCATGGAAGCGATCCTGCACCTGTAAATGATTACGGTGAAGTTTCGTGGAATTTTGTCAAAGACAAAGAGGATTCAACTCAAAGTAAAGAATTTACTGAAATCAAAACAGGGACAACTGAAACAATTAACTGGGATTGGAGACATGATTTTAAAGCAGACAGAGAACTTGTTGTAGGAACTAGCCTGGATACAGCTCAGGAATGCCAAACTTTGCCCGCTTTCGGTGTCTGTGAAGACAGCAATGTCCCTAAATTTTACTATACAATGTCAACTGGTGTTCACAGCGGAGATATGGATGAAGATTACATCACAAGCGACAATCAAATAAATCCTGCTTTCTTCAAGAATGACAAAAAATACACCCGTTCATCAAGGTTGACACTAGAGTCAAATGTTATCTCATATCACAAAGAACGCGTTCCTCATTTTGCTCCTGTCGAATCCTGTATAGGTATTTGTAATTTCCCGATAGAAGAATTGCACGACATGATAATTGACAGGTTAATTTATGGCCCTCGCCCTTACGAAATGCCTGGAATGGAGCATTATTTCAAGAATGCCTACGGCTCTGATTTGATTAACACCGGTGTTTCGTTCAGAGAATGGAGTCGTAACGCTGTTGGAATGCCTTCCGTTGCTGAAAAGAGCCGACCAGTGTATCTTCTTACGATAACAGAAAACACATTAGGAATGAATGAAGGCATTGTTGCCGTTCAAAATAGCGGAATTATACCTCGAAGCGGAGAAGCTGCATCACCAAATTTGACATTTGAAATCACTGCAATGGATCCAAATTCCAACGGTGATTGGAGAACACAAGGCGTTCTGAACAATGTTCCCGCAGGATTTATGCCAACAGCTTCAGTTTATCACAACGGATCTCTTTATGTTGTCAGCAAAAATGGTGGAAATACAACACATCTTTATAAAATCCAATCGACTGGTCAAACTGTTACACCGACAGGAGGAGTCAATATCTGTTTTCTGCCGAGAGTGATTTTTGATCCGGTAGATTTAGGAGGTTTGACAGACCTTACAAACATCACTCTTCATTCCGTTGGAAACAATCTCCTTGCTCTTGGTAAAACCACTTCGGGAATGAAAGTTTACAAGCTTTCGGAACAGAATGGAAACCCCTATTTTGAAGATATTTCCGGCACTGCACTGCCTCAAATCAGAGATGTCTACAATCTTGAAGTCAAAGACGGCGTTCTTTACCTTGCGGGTGGAGCACTGCTTAGTGAAAGTGAAGTGCATTTCACGAACGATATCTGGCGTTTCACTGAAACCGGCGGTTGGCAGCTTATCCGCAATGATCTCAACATCTTCCCTATAACTCTTAGGATCGATTTCGACGGAAACAATATCATCCTTACCGACAGAGTCATCAGACCGAACGGAACGACAGAGAGAGCGATATTTGCAGATGACGGCACGGGCGATATCGTGATAGAAACAGTTCCAGTCGAAGGTGCTCATATTCAGGGTTTTGGAGATTACTGCCTGAAAGAGACTGATTCAGCCATTCAAGGCGGCATAGAAACAAGCGGCGAATGCATTCCGTTTACTCACCCGTGGTACACTTTCTCTGCAGGAGCGACCGTTTACAGCCTGGATGGAAAAGGCGAAAGACTTTATGTCGGAACGAACAATGCAATAAAAGTTTACGACATTTCCGATCCTATTGCGCCTGTTCTGGTTTCATCCTTCTCAACAAGCAGCAGAGTCAACGACCTTGAAGTTTACGGCGACACTCTTTTTGCCGCTACTAACAGCGGACTTTACAAACTCGATGCAAGCGATCCAGACGAACTCACGCAAGTCCTCTTTATTTCAGCGACCCTCAACTACCAGTACAAAGTTGAAGTTTACAACGGAAAGCTTTATGTCGGTGACGATAACGGAATCAAAGTCAGAGACCTTGAAACACTTTCTGTCCTCACCTCGGTAAACAACGGATCAGTGCTCGATTTTGCGATAGAAAACGGAGAAATAGGACTTTACAAAGATGCTTTGTTCTCTCCGGTGGAGATCCGCGATGCAGAGACGCTGACTTTGAAAGCAAACGAGTTCTTCGGATGCTTCGAGATAGAAGTCGGAAGCTCTGACGGCAGATTTTATCTTTCCTGCGATGATGAAAGATACCGGTTTGAAGACGACGGCGACGGAGGAATTTCTTTTACCGAGCTTTCTGGTGATATCAGGGAACTTCAGGATGTCTACACATTTGACGGATATACCTATTTTTATGACGAAAACACTATCTGGATTTCAACCAGCAACGATGTCCCGGCCATTTGCGGAAACGGCATAGTAGAAGGTGACGAAATCTGCGACGGAGGCCAGATAGACTGTGAAGAACTGGATTCAAATTATGTCAGCGGAACTGCTACCTGTAATTCAACATGTGACGGTTACAATACGAATAATTGCTCCGATGACGGGTGGTAAAAATATTTTTTGATTTTGAGTCAGAAAAATCGAAAGAATATGGAACTAAATAAGCGTGTGAGTTTTTTGCAGTTTGAGTAATTTTTTTATGGAGATCAAAATGAAAAAGATCATGACGATTTTCGCGGTTTTGGCGATGATTTTCTTTGTTGCGTGCAGCAACACCAGCGAAAAGGAAACTGTTGACACTGATCCGGATACGGGTGACACCGAACCGACAGATACCGGCGATTCGGGTGACACCGATACCTCAGAGCCGACGAATCCTACCGATCCGACAACTGAACCGACGAATCCGACCGATGATCCGACAGCTCCGACCGGTCAGGAAGAGGGCAGCTGGGAAGCAAAATACAAAAAGGCTGATGACCATGCTGAGCAGGTATCCATTGATGTCGTTAATGCAAACAACGACCTCGGAATGAAAATTTTCAGCAGACTTGCTGCAGGGGAGGCCGGCAGAAACATGATGATTTCCCCGCTTTCGATATCTATCGCTATGGCTATGGTTTCAAACGGCGCATCGGGCGACAACATTGCCGAAATGAAGGAAGTTTTAGGCTTCGGCGATATGGAGTTCGAATACATAAACGCCCAGTTTGAAGATCTCGTTAAAAGTCTGGTAGAGGCAGACAAAGACTTGGTTCTCGAAATCGCGAATTCAGTCTGGATGGATGACGAATTCGCGCCTGATGTAAAACAGGATTTCACCGATGTTCTCAAGGAATTCTATGACGCTGCGTTTTTCACCGAAGATTTCCAGGACGAAGCTACTGCAGACAAGATAAATTCATGGGTTTCTGAAAAAACTCACGGAAAAATCGAAAAAATCATTGAAAAGGTCGGTCCGCAGGCTGTTATGTATCTTATCAACGCACTCTATTTCAAGGCTGCGTGGACGACTTCTTTCGATAAAGAGAGCACTTATGAAGGCACTTTCATGCTTTCCGACGGAAGTGAAGGCAAAGCTGACTACATGGGATTCGCTTACGATCAGGAAGAACCTGAATTTTACAGCTATTCAGCTGACTGGAGTGACGAAAACGGTTATTCAGTTGTCAGAATTCCCTACGGACGAGATGTTTTTGCGTTTTACGGCATAGTTCCTAGCTACAGCAACAATACGAATATCGACAAATTTATAGAAGAAATTGCTGAAAACGGTCTTAGTTCCTATATTGCGCAGCTTGAAAAACGCACATTTCCGGTTCAGCTCCCGAAATTCAAGTTCGCTTACGAAAAATCACTTGTCGAAGTTTTCCAAAGTCTGGGCATGGAAAAAGCTTTTGTCGAAGGCGCACTTATGAATATCGCCGGAGAACCGCATGTTCCTTTCATTTCCGATATCTACCACAAGACATTTGTCGAAGTGAACGAAGAAGGAACGGAAGCTGCTGCCGTAACATCGGTTGAAGTAGGCGACAATGCAATGCCTGCCGGATTCTATGCGACACGTCCGTTCGTTTTCGTGATCCGCGACGACAGAACGGGTTCGATACTTTTCGTCGGAAAAGTAGAGAATCCCAAAGCTGAATAAATTTTTTGAGCGGTTATAAACTTTTTGATGGAGACCATAATGAAAAAATTCATGATCCTTTTCACGGCTATGGCATTGTTCTTCCTTGTTTCCTGCAGCAATACCAGCGAAAAAAAGGACACTGTTGACACGGGTGACACTGAACCGACTGACACAAGTGATACCGATACCGGAGAGCCGGCAGAACCTACCGATCCGACAACGGAACCGACCGGTGAGCCGACCGAACCCACAGAGCAGGAAGAAGGCAGCTGGGAAGCAAAATACAAAAAGGCTGACGCGCAGGCAGAGCAGGTTTCCAAAGATGTCGTAAAGGCAAACAACGACCTCGGAATGAAAATGTTCAGCAAGCTCGCCGCAGCAGAGAAAGGCAAAAACATGATGATTTCCCCGCTTTCGATTTCAATCGCGATGGCGATGAGCACGAACGGCGCAACGGATGAAAACCTTGACGAAATGAAGGAAGTCCTCGGTTTCGGCGGAATGGAACTCGGCAATGTGAACGAGCAGTTCAAGCATCTTATCGCAAGCCTGGTCGCAGCCGACAAGGACCTTGCTCTCGAGATTGCAAACTCGGTCTGGATGAGAGAAGATTTCTCGCTTGACGTCAAGGCGGCTTTCACTGAAGTTCTCAAGGATTTCTACGATGCAGAAGTTTTTGCGGAAGGTTTCACAGTTGAAAACATCAACGCCTGGGTTTCCGAAAAAACCAACGGAAAAATTGAAGAAATCGTTAAAGAGATCAGCGCCAACACCGTTATGTATCTCATCAACGCGATCTATTTCAAAGCTGCCTGGTCGACCGCTTTTAACGAAGAAAATACCCGCGAAGGCGTTTTCACTCTTTCCGACGGAACCGAAACGAAAGCAGATTTCATGAGTTTCAGCGAAGCGGAGGAAGCTCCGGAATTTTTCTCGTTCTCCTCAGACTGGGGTGACAGTGACGGCTACGCAGTTGTCAGAATCCCGTACGGACGCGGAGTTTTCGCATTTTACGGTATAGTTCCGAATTATGATAACAACACAAATGTTGACGATTTTATTGCGAAAATTGCTGAAAAAGGATTTGACCACTATATTTCGGAACTTACGGAAAAAGAGTTCCCGCTTGAACTGCCGAAATTCAAGTTTGAATATGAAAAATCGCTTGTCGAGATCTTCAAGGAACTCGGCATGGAGAAGGCATTTGTCGAAGGCGGATTCCACAACATTGCCGAAGCTCCGCACGATCCTTTCATTTCCGACATTCTTCACAAGACTTTCATCGAAGTCAACGAAGCCGGCACCGAAGCTGCGGCTGTCACGGCTGTTGAATACGGCGAAAAGGCAATGCCAGGAGGGTTTTACGCAAACCGTCCTTTCGTATTCGTGATCCGCGACGACAGAACGGGTTCGATACTTTTCATCGGAAAAGTCGAAAATCCCAAAGCTGAATAAGTCTTGTTTCTTCTAGTTTAAATCCTGAAATTTGTTTGTGATCAGATAAAAAAAGACCCTCCGGAGAGGGCCTGAAAAAAGAGCTTTTTCGGAATTAAGCTTTGATAGCTTCTACCGGGCAGCCGTCTTCACATGCGCCGCAATCAACGCATGCATCGGTAACTTCGTAGCCGCCGTCTTTTTCGATGATAGCTTCTACCGGGCAGGTGCCAGCGCAAGCGCCGCATTTTACGCAAACATCTTGATTAATCTTGTGCATTTTTTTTCTCCTCGTACCGTGTTAATAAACGCTAAAAAGCCGTTATTTTTAGTGTGAGAACGGGTTTTTGTCAAGGAAAAACTCAGTGTATCCTGATTTCCCTGATTTTCTGGAGAAAGTTTTCGATCTGCGTCGATTCGCTGACTCCTGTCTTGCACCAGATGGCAAAGTGTTCGCAGTTGTTTGTGGCGATGTTGTAATTTCTTTCTCCGAGGCGGCTTTCGGCGCGCTGAACCGTCTCTTCCGGAGAGTAAATGTGATAGCTGCTGTTCCCGAGCAGGGCGATGAGGAGTTTTGAGACGTTGATTCCGAAGGGAGTTATTATGTCGAAAATCTTTACCTGATTTTTTCTGATGAATTTGTCGAAATCGATGACGAAAAGGTATTCCGAATCCTCTTTGAACGCCTTCAAAGTCGTTCTGTGGACGATGATGTTAGTGCCGAAATCGCCCGACGGATCGGCGTAGTGGATCATTCCGCCGTTTCCTGTGTAGATTCCGTAGTGGTCGTAAAGTCCGCGCATTCTGTGGACTCCGACGACGTCTCCGAACTGGATTTCGTTGTCTTTCACAACTTTTTTGATGTTGTTTATGTTTTCGTGATGTTGTACCAAATCGGTCATTTTTCCCTCCTGAAAGCGCGCTATTTTATAGATTGGAAGACAAAAAAATCAATATGAAAATTGACATTCCGGCAAAATAACAATAAGCCTTTACGGTTATGCGGTTTTATCGGGAAATTGTTTCCGATAAATCTTTTGGTTTGATTCTATGAGGAGGAAGTTATGAAGAAAAGATTTGTTTGCAAGGTTTGCGGTTATGTTTATGAAGGTGAAACGGCACCGGAAAAATGCCCGGTATGCAAGGCTCCGGCTAAGATGTTCGAAGAGATCAAGGAAGAGCTCAAACTTGCTGCAGAGCATGAGTTCGGCGTTTACAGCAAGACTGTAGAGAACAATGAAAATGTCTCCGAAGAAGACAAAAAATTCATCCTCGAGCAGCTCAAGGCAAATTTCACCGGCGAATGCTCTGAAGTCGGAATGTATCTCTGCATGGCTCGTATCGCTCACAGGGAAGGTTATCCCGAAATCGGTCTCTACTGGGAAAAGGCTGCTTTCGAAGAGGCTGAGCACGCTGCAAAATTCGCAGAACTTCTCGGCGAAACTCTCGAACCCAACATGAAGGCTTCAACTGAAGCTAACCTCAAATGGCGTGTTGACTGCGAATTCGGCGCAACGGCAGGCAAAGTTGAACTTGCAAAATGCGCAAAACAGAACGGTCTTGACGCAATCCACGACACAGTTCACGAGATGGCCCGCGACGAAGCACGTCACGGTAAGGCTCTCAAAGGACTTCTTGAAAGATACTTCGGAAAATAATTCTACTGATTCATCCAATTCTTAACATCGTTGAAGAATTTCGCCGGCTGGTTCACCGGAACGCTGTGCGAACTTTCAGGGTAGAACGGGAATGTCACAAGCACGGACTGACCGTCAGTAAAGTTGACTGTGAATGAGTTTTCTTCAAGCGTTACGCCTGAAACTCCGTTGAAATACTGGAGTGACTCGGGAATGCCTTTTGCGTAGATAATGATGTCTTCCTCTGCCTGTGTGATGAAGGTCTTTACTGTCCGTATGTTTTCGAGGAACATTTTGCCGTTTATAGTGTCGTAAGGAGTTATTGCGGCAGTGTAGAAAGTCGAGTTTATCTCATAGTTCAAATCGACAAAGTATTCGTCGTAAGACGGAAGATTGCCGAAAATGCTTTCCAGATTGCCTGTTGAAAGAGGTTTTGTGTTACGCTGTCCGATACGGGATTTCATGATGATTTTTTCAAGTTCGGGAAGGTTCTTGAAAGCGGGGTCGGCTGTGAAATTTTTAAAATATCCTCTCGAACCGCCGTATCTGAAAGCATTGGCTCTGTTTTCGGCGTAAAGCTCGTTTATTTTTTTCGGATCATTGAGGATAAATTCGGCAAACATCGGCATCTGGAGCATTTTCGCCGCCCCTGCATCGGTGTAGTCGAAAAGCCAGTTGTAAGGTCTGCGGTATGAATAGATATCGCGGTCTGCATTCTGAATATAGTTGAGCGCGTTGTTGTGTTTCTGGCATCCGAACGTGTTTTCACCGCACGGTTTGAATTCGACACCTGTCTCCTGCTGCACGGTGTAAAGCGGACTGTCCTCGCGTTCAAGGAGCTCTCCCTCCGCATAGAACTGTTCGCCTCCTGCAACCAGCGGCTGGATCAGAACCTGTCTGCCGAACTGTTTCGCTACGACTTCTTTTGAAGGCATTCCAGTGACTGACGGATCGATTTTCCGGAAATGCGCCGCGATTTCGTCAAACAGCGTTCCGTCATAGAAAGCCCTCTTGTTTTCAGCATACTCGGCAACATTGGTGAGAATATTGAGTATCGCTGTCGATCTTGTTCCGCCGTAGCTTTCGCCGGCAAGAACGACAGGGTTGGATTCAAGTTCGGGATGATTCCCCAGAAAGCGGAGAATAACGCGGATGAAGTCTGCTGCATCGGTGAAAACATTGAAATTGGCTGCCGTAAAGTAGTTGCTTCTTTCTCTTTTGTTGGTCGGATTTTCGGTGATTCCGTAAGAAAATCCCGTCTGCCGTGCATCGACGTAAAGCAGGTTGCCGAACTGCGTCCAGCTTGTTTCGTTTTCGGCGTAACCCTCTTTGGAACATGCCTGGTCGGCTGTTCTTTTAGAAGTGTTGTAAAGGAAAACAATCGCTGATGCCGAACCAGGACCGCCGTTGTAAAAGACGAAAAGAGGTTTTTCTTCAGGATTTTCATCGGCTGGCTGAAAATTATACCACATCATAGCTTCTCCGGTTTTGGAGTCGTTTGACTGCAGAGAGTAGTCAACGCTTTCAAGAGCTATGAAACCTGATTCGAATTTAAGATTTCCTTCGGTGTTGTATTCAACCGGCATATCGTCTGAAACGGCCCTGCACTTGTGCGTCGGAGGCACCTGCTGTTCTTCAGTGGTGTCTTCATCAGGCAGAGTGTCACTGTCATCGTCGGGAGTTTCAATATCGTCATCTATCGGATTTTGATCGGTGTCTTCGACCAGCGGGTCGCTGTCGGTGATTTCAACCGGTTTCGATGACGAGTTGCTGCACGAAACAGAGAAAATCAGCGCAAAAGCTGCAAAAATAAGGAATTTTTTCATTATAATCTCCATAAGTTACAGTTTTATTCTTCCGTTTGCGATGGCAACACCTGTTCTGAAGATGTTTTCCTGATCGAAATCTTTTGCATTCGGTATTCTGCCGCCAGCCATGTCGATGTGACCGCCGCCGGAGCCGATTCCTTCAAGGAGTTTCTGGACTGCGGTGTTTGCCGGAATTTCGGTAATCTCGCTTCTGACGCAGAAAGAAATCCCTTCAACTGATTGCGCCGAAAGAACGACGAATTTTATCTCTTCGGCTGAAAGTATGTAGTCGGCAAGAATCGCCAGAAGGTCTTTGTTGCAGCCGTCCTGAAAGTGGCAGTATGCGAAGTTTCCTTTGACGCGGAGTCCTTCGAGAAGGTATCGGTATTGCCTGAAATCATCGAGTTTTATCGAGTTCCTGACGAGAGAATTTACCAGATTGATGTCGCTTACGTTGTAAAGCATTGCGACTGTTTCGATGTCGATCGGACTCGCGTTTCGCGTGAACTGGTGCGTGTCGAAGACTATTCCGGTATGAAGCGCGGTCGCGACTTCTCTGCCGGGTTCGAGCATGAGTTCGGCGAAGTATGAAAAAATTATGCTGGCGCATGCGCCGTAATCGCTTCTGATATCGCAGAATTCAAGGTCTTCGTGTTCGATTCCGGGATGGTGGTCGATGACCGCAACGACATTTCCCTTCAAAGTCGCAACGTTTTTGTTCTTCTTGTTCGCATCGACTATGACGATAGAGTCGTCATCGTTGAGTTCGTATTTGTAGTGCGGAAGTATCGGTATGTTCAGCCTGTCTATCATTTTCTGGAGCGAATCCCGGAAAATGTCGCCGTGGAATATTATGTTCGACTCTATTTTGAAGTTCTTCAGAATGTAGTGCAGCGCAAACGCCGAAGCGACCGCGTCGTGGTCGGGATAGTTGTGGGTCTGGATGAATATCCGCTTTTTGTTTTTAAGAGTTTTTATCAGTTTCTTTATTTTCTGCATTTAATTTACCGCCGAGTTTTTCCGCAACGATCTGAATGTCATGCCAGCCGGGCTGCTGATAAAGCCTGAGTCCGAAAAATACCGCGGTCGAAATCAGGTGGTCGAAAATATCGGATTGAACCGCTTCGTAGTTTGCCCATTCAGTCGCCTTGGTGAAAGCGTAGATCTGAAGCGGAAGTCCGTGCTCCGTCTGCGGCATCTGCCTTACGATAAGCGTGAGATCGTGCCTTAAGAGGTCGTTGTGCAGAAGATACTGCTTTGCGTATTCGCGGAAAGTTCCGATGTTCGTGAGTCTGCGCATGTTCACAGGAGTCGTATCGTCTGCCTTGGAATTCCACTTTTCTATTTCTGCTTTTTTCGTCTTGATGTAATCGGCGATGAGGTCGATTTTCCCGAGCCTTTCGATTTCTTCATCGGTCAGCCTGCGTACGGATGAAACGTCGAAAAGCATATTCCGGCTTATCCTTCTGCCGCCTGATTCGACCATGCCGCGCCAGTTGATGAAACTTTCTTCCATGAACTTGTGCGTCGGGATGTTGGCTATCGTTTTATCCCAGTTCTGTATCTTTACGGTGTGAAGCGCGATATCGATTACCTCGCCGTCCGCGTTGTTCTGCGGCATGACGATCCAGTCGCCTTTTCGTATCGAATTGTTTGCCGCGATCTGAAGTCCCGCGACAAAACCGAGGATCGTGTCTCTGAAAATGAGCATTATAACTGCCGTCATTGCGCCGAAACCGCTCAGAAGCAGGGCAGGGGATTTGTCTAAAAGAATCGAAATCATCGCGATTAAGCCGACACAGTAGATGAGAATCAGGATTATCTGCATAAGACTTTTGAGAGGCCGGTCTTTCGAGATTTCAAAAGTGTCGTAAATTTCGAGCATTGCCTTGTTTGCAGCACGCAGAATATCCATGATTACAAGGATTATGATGCAGAAAGAGAGCTTTTTCAGCCAGTGTCCGCCGCGTTCGAACGAAAATGCCGACCAGTAGAAAACGAGAGCCGGAACCATATTCACGAACTTCGAAAAAACGCCGTGATTGAAAAATACGTCATCCCACTTCGTTTTTGTCCGTGTTACGGCGAATTTTATGATTATGTCTACGATTTTTCTTGCCGCAAAAGTGAGCAGCACCGCTATCAGAGCGACAACAACGAAATTGAAAAGCGCGTGAATCAGTGTGTGTGTTGTAAAAAAGCCGGAAAAAATATCGGGCGTAACTATTTCAAAAAGGGATTCCATGTGATGTTACCCGGCTGTGTCAGTGTCAGGTGTGTCAGTATCGGGTGAATCGGTATCAACAGTGTCTGTGTCAGATGTATCGGTGTCAGATGTATCGGTGTCAGATGTATCGGTGTCAGACGTGTCGGTATCGGGCGAATCGGGCTCGTCTTTTTTGTAAGGAGTTTCGTCGCAGGCGTCACCTATTCCGTCGCCGTCGCTGTCAAGCTGGGAAGCGTTAAAATCGTTCTTGCAGTTGTCAACGCAGTCAAGAACTCCGTCGCCGTCGCTGTCGGTCTCAGCAACCCCGCATCCGCATGTTTGAGGTTCGGTTTTGTTTTTGTCCTCAGGGCAGAGGTCACAAGCGTCACCGACACCGTCATCGTCACTGTCTGGTTGTATATTTTCTTCTTTCGGATTTGAAACGGTCGGGCAGTTGTCTTCTACGTTTTTAACTCCGTCGCCGTCGATATCGTCGTCGCATGCGTCGCCTATACCGTCTCCGTCAAGGTCGGGCTGTTTCTGAGAGAATAATCCTCCTTCTTTCGGATTGGCTACTTTAACGCAGTTGTCTTCTACGTTTTTAACTCCGTCGCCGTCGAGGTCATCGTCGCATGCGTCGCCTATTCCGTCACCGTCGAGATCGTTCTGATCTCCGTTTTTATCGTTTTTGCAGTTGTCAACGCAGTCGAGAATTCCGTCACCGTCAAGGTCAGAATCGCTTTCAGCAACTCCGCAGCCGCAAGTTCCGGGAACGGTTTTGTTCGGATCGGCCGGGCAACCGTCTTCACTGTCAGGAGTTCCGTCACCGTCACTGTCTCTGTCGGTAGGATCAACGGGAACATTGTCGTCGTCGTTGTTGTTCCACGGAGAATCTTCGTCTCTTCCCGGACGGTCGTTGTCTCTGTCGGGTCTTTCATCCGGATCGTCTTCTTCGCCGTTCCAACCGTCTTCTTCTCCTTCGTTTTCATCGTCGCTGGAAGGTCTTTCACGGTCATCGTCTCTGGCAGGTCTTTCAGAGTCAGTCTCTTCGTCATCGGAATCGTCCGTTACTTCGTCGGAATCATCCTTTGCCGAATTGTCTTCATTCTCAAAAGTTCCTGAACTTACGAGCTTTGTTGTTTCCAGACAGCCGAAAAAGACAAATGAAAGAAAAATTGCGAAAATAACTGCTTTTTTCATCTCAAAACCTCAATAAAAATCAAAAAACGAAAAATTCTAATGATTCTTGAATAAAAGGCAAGGAAAGAATGAGATGTTTTTGCCTGTTTTAAACTTAGGGGAAATGTCTGATGGTTTGAAAGAAGAAAAACGGCTTAGTTGATCGTGGCTTTTCCAGGGTAGTTTGTTCCGGAAGTTATGAATTTGGGACCGGGTTCCATGTTTTCGCCTATACCTTTGTCGGCATACCACCACGTTGCGCCGTTATCAAGCGAGAATCTGAAAATGTAGATGAAATTTCCCGTTTCATTGGTCGGGAACGATGCCATATATTCGTGGTTGTCGTACCAAATCTCACCGTCAAGACAAGTGTAGTTCTGATTAAAATCTGCGTTTATCCATGTCCATGTTCCTGCAATTATCGGATATTCCGCACTTCCCGAGCCACTTTTGTAACCCAGCTGGGCAATCCAGCTGTTTTGCTGTGGATGAGCATCAAACGGGCATCCGGTTGTGCCTTCGACGTAAATTCTGCCGTAGACCATTTCGGGATCATCGTTTTTCATTTTTGATATCGTGAAAGGCCACTGAACGCCGATCCAGCCAGGTTGCTGCGAAGTGATTGCAGTGCACGTTGTACCGTTGCCGTAGTATCCGTGAGGGCAGTTGCATACCGCGCTTCCGTTTTCAACCGAGCATACTCCGTTGTTTCCGCAGGATACGCCTTCGCAGGGATCTGCAACGATCTGGTCTTCGTCGTTGGAAGAATCTGCATCATCAGTAGAATCAGCATCGTCGGAAGAGTCCGCATCGTCCGTGGAATCGGCATCGTCAGAAGAGTCTGCGTCATCATTGGACTCTGTGTCATCAGCAGAATCAGCATCATCTGAAATTTCGTCTTCGTCAGAAGTTTCGTTGTCGTCAGTGGAATCAGTGTTGTCGGAAGTATCGGCCTCGTCAGGAGTTTCGGTGTCATCACTGGCGGAATCGCCGTTGTCCGTATTCTCTCCGCTGTCTGAAGTGTCGGTATCGCCAGGCTGAGAATCACCTGAATCGGTGCCGGTATCAGTTGCCGTATCTGTATCGGTCGATGTATCCGTGTCGGCAACAGTATCACCTTCGTCTTCATCTGATCCGCATCCGATGAACAAAAAAATCGTTAAAAATGCTAAAACAATGCAAATTTTTTTCATTTCAAAACCTCAATAAAAATCAAAAAAACGAAAGATTCTAGTGATTTTTTAAAAAAAATCAAGTCGCCGCCTTTGGGATCACGGGATTCCGAGATCACGAGATCCCGGTAAGTTTTTCGGCGGCAATTATATTGACTTTAAAAATTTAAAGATTATTATAACCAGCCTTTTTTTGGAGGAGTTGCAGTTGGCGTTTTCCACTGAAGTCAACAGGCTCGTTTCCGAGCGCATTTCCCTTGACAAATTAATCTCGAAGTATGCTAAGTTGGAACCGACCGGCAAAGGCTTCAAGTGCCTGTGTCCGTTCCACAATGAAAAAACCCCGTCTTTTCACATAAATACAGACATGAATGTTTTTTTCTGCTTCGGCTGCGGCGTTTCCGGGAATGCGATAACGTTCCTGATGAAAAAAGAGGGTTACTCCTATATCGACGCGGTGAGAAAGCTCGGCGAAGACTTCAACATCCCCGAACTTCTGAAGGACGAGCCGAAGGTGGACAGAGAGGCGGAGCAGCTTAGAAACGAGATCCTCGAGGCGAACAAAATCGCGGCGAAAATATTCATGCAGAATCTCGAAAACAGCCCCGAAGCGCTCGAATATCTCAGAAAACGCGGTGTTTCTGACGAAATGAAGCGGCGTTTCGCGATCGGTTTCATCGGTGACGGAGACGCTTTCATCGAAGAACTTAAGAAAAACGGCGTAAGTTTGAGCACGGCGGCGCGGGCGGGACTCATCAAGATCGACGAAAATTCAAGGGCGCGTTCGTTTTTCTTCAACCGCCTGATGTTCCCGATAATAAGCAGGAAAAACGTTATCGCTTTCGGCGGAAGGGTGATGGGAAGCGGAAATTCGGGTCCGAAGTACCTCAATTCGCCCGATACGCCTGTATTCAACAAAAAACACAACCTTTTCGGCATAGATTTTGTCCGTGAATCGCTGCGTGATTTCCCGTATGTCGTTCTCTGCGAAGGCTACTTTGACGTTGTCGCTATGCATCAGAACGGCTTTAAAACTGCGGTCGCGGCTTTGGGAACTGCGGTAAGCGAAGACCACCTCGAAATCCTGAGCAAGTTCAACAAGCCTCTGGTCGTCATGCTTGACGGTGACAGCGCAGGGCGAAAGGCTGCAAAAAGGATCGCAACGCTCACGGTACCCGACAAGCTCGATCTCAGAGCGGCTTTTATCACGGATGAAGGCGAAGACCCCGATTCTATGCTTAAAAAAGAAGGGGGTATTGAGAAAATACGCGCTCTTATTGAAAATTCGAGACCGCTTTTTCAGGAACTTTTGGATGAGCAGCTTTCCATTTTCAATTCGCTTGACAACGTTGAAGAAAAACTCAAGACCGAGCGTGTTATCCGCGATATTTTCACCAAGATTCCTGCTTCCAAGACAAAGGCTTATTCGAACTACGTGATGAAGAGGTCGAACGGCGAGGTCAGAATATACAAACCGGCGGTCTCTCAGGTTCGGACGCTTGCTGCAAAGGCGGAAAAAGGGGAAGTGAAACAGCACGATATTTACGAAAAATACAGCTTCGAAAATTTGAGAAAACTGGTCGTCATCGCTCTTCTCCACAACGAATTCGTGAAAGCTCTCGAAGAAGTCAGAGACTATTTCATCTATTCGGGTTACGGCATGCTGATAGACGAGATATCCTTTGCCTACGACGAGGGCGAACCGATGGACAGCATTCTTGAAAGAGTCGATGCAACGGGTGATATTTCGGCTGAATTCAGGGATAAGAACGAGAGTTTCCTCGAAAAATACTTCAATCGTGAAATCGCAGGGGTGAAGATTGCACAGAACGAGATGCTTTATAAGACGCTCTGCAATGACAACAGCGAGGAGGCTAAACGCAAAGTAGCTGAAATTATTAAAGAAAACAGAGAACTTGAAAAGAAAAAACGTGATAACAAAATTGACGTGGATAATTGATTTGGAGAGGAAAAAATGAGAATTCCGCCTTTCATGAAAAAAAGAAACGTGATCACAAGAGATTCCGAGGCTTTGAGCCGCAGGAAAAAGGAAGAGCAGATTTCCGACAGAGTGAGACAGCTTCAGCAGGAGGGGAGAAACCCGAAAGAGTCGCTTGAACAGGTCGCAAAAGACGTTCTGCTGAATGCCGACAACTTCACCGATCCGCAGGATTTCAACAAAATGGTGCCGGATGACTTCAACGTCGACGATATGGAGATGCTCTTCAACGTTCTTCCCGACGACTTCAATCTCGATAGAAAGATCGGCACTCCGAGCGTACCCGATGAAACCGAGGTTCCTTCTGCCGATGCAGTTGCGACGATAATGAAGAAAACATCTTCGACGACGCATGAACGCGGAAGAAAAGACCCGCTCAGAATGTACATGCTCACTATCGGTTCGGTTCCTCTGCTTACGAAAGAGGGCGAAGTCGATATCGCAAAGAAAATCGAAAGCGGCGAAAAGGACATAATCAGGCTTCTTCTCGACTTTTTCATCACTTTCAAGGAGATCGTGACTATTCCCGACAAGGTCAACAACGGCCAGCTTAACATAAAGGAGATCGTCAGAGAACAGGACGAAGAGATCGGAGGCGACGGCGACGACATGTCGGACGACGACGATGACGACGACGATTTCGAGAATGAAAAGGGTCAGTCCGATATGGATGACGATGATGACGACGATGAAGTCGCAGACCCCGAAGCTCAGGGCAAAAAGGCGAAACAGCCGAAAGTTCCGACTCAGAAGGAAATTCAGAATAGCGAGAAAAATCAGTCACTTATAGAGGCTACTATTGCCTGCATCGAGTCTCTTAAGACCAAAAACAGAGAAAAAATAAAAATCCAGAAACAGCTTGAAACTCCGCGCCTCAGATCGGATGCAAAGAAAAAATATACGGCTGCTCTCAATGCCGTTATTGACGAAATGGTCGATATCGTTATTGAAATGAGGCTCAACAAGGCTTACCTCAATTCTCTCTGCGAAAAAATCAGGCTTTACGAAGAGAAGGCGAAACAGCTTCAGAACAATATCAAAATCATCGAAGAAGAGATGAACATGACGTTCGAACAGATGGGACAGATCATCGCAAATCCCGAAAAGTTCCCGCTTGTTGATGCGAACGCTCTGCACATCAGCGAAAAATACGCTCTCATCAACCAGACGAAACGGAGCATCAAAAAACTCGAAGCCGAGACGACGCTTTCGATCGAAGAACTTACCGCCAATTCCAAAAAGCTCAGAGCGGCTGAAGAGGCTGTCCGCAGCGCGAAAAACCAGCTTATTCAGGCTAACCTGAGACTCGTCGTCAGCATCGCTAAAAAGTACAACAACCGCGGACTCGACTTCAAAGACATCATCTGCGAAGGAAACATCGGCCTCATCAAGGCGGTCGACAAGTTCGAATATCACCGCGGCTACAAGTTCTCTACTTACGCGACGTGGTGGATCAGACAGTCGATAACGAGAGCTATCGCCGATCAGGGCAGAACGATAAGAATCCCTGTCCACATGATCGAAATGATGAATAAAATCAATAAGACGATCAAGGAACTTACCAATAAAAACGGTTTTGAACCCAGTATTTCCGATGTCGCGAAACAGATGAACCTTCCGGAAGACAAGATCCGCAAGGTTTGGCGCAGTGCGAGAGAGACTATTTCGCTTGAAACACCGATCGGTGAGGATGAAGACAGCCAGCTTCAGGATTTCGTTGAAGATCCGAAGACTTTAAGCCCCGAAGACTACACCGCACGCCAGAATATGGCAGAAATCATCAGAGAGCTTTTCCACGGTCTCACTCCGAGAGAGGAAAAAGTCATCAGAATGCGTTTCGGAATAGGCGAAACCGACTCGTTCACCCTTGACGAAATCGGCAAAGAATTCGGCGTAACCCGCGAAAGAATCAGACAGATCGAAGCGAAAGCGGTCATCAAACTCAAAAAAATGCTCAAGAGCAAAAAGACTTCCTGGGACGATTTCATGTAATCTTTCTGCCGCCGTTTATCCGCATCAAGTTCCAAAAAATCATTAAGTTCATTTGTTTTTTACTCTTGAAACATGTTCAAAAAAACTTATAATTCTTCACTTGAATGCTCGTTAAAATCCTGATTCTTTCTGATATTTTAGTTTTTGTTAACTATGGAGATTGAATATGAAAAAAGTTGTCTGTTTGTTATGTTTGATCTTGTGTTTTTCAGGTGTTGTATCAGCTAAATTACTGACGCATCTTGAATTTGAATATTCCTTGGAAGATAGTGTAGGAAATAATAACGGAACTTTTACAAGTTCTGGCGATTCTATTTACGGGATAGGCAGAAACGGCAAAGCTCTTGCTTTCAACGGAACCAGTGATTATTTAGAATTTGGAAAAGGAGATTTCGATCCTAGGTATAGCGGGCGTTATTCCATTTCAATGTGGGTCCGTTCTACAGAGCAGGCTTTATCACCAAACAATAACAGTTATATTGGAAAGCATACAAGTTCAGGTGACAATGTCATTCTCTTTGGATATTGGGACAGTCAGCTTAAATTCAGAATAAAAAGCGATGTGGTAACGATTCCTGCTGCCGGAAATGAGCCTACAACAGGTTGGGTGCACTATGCTATTTCTGCAATAGAACAAAATAACGGCACGACTTCGGTTGTAATTTATAAAAACGGTTCGCAGATTTGGAGCGGAACATTAAACGATGTTGCAGGGGATTTCGAGGAAGATGACAAACCTTGGGTTTTGGGCATGGATTGGGATTCCTCGACTTTAAAAACAGATTTTTTTAAAGGAAAGATGGATAATATTCGTATTTACGACCAGAATATTACTGCCGATGAAGTCAAGGAGATATATTACAAAGAGGCGTCCGGCATTTATTTAAAAATGGATGATTCTTTCAATTCTTCAGTCGGTTCCGTTACCGGAAGTCAAGTCGGAGGTACTACTTTCAAACAAGGCATGGAAAACCGTTCAGCATATTTCGACGGTGTTGACGATTATGTTAAATTTGGTGACGGCACTACCGATCCACGCAATTCTGGAACGACAACAAGAACATATTCGATAAGTATGTGGGTTAAATCCAGTGCACAGGCCTCATCTTCAAACAATAATACATACATAGCTAAGCACAATGGTAACAACGGAGATGTCTTTCGGTTCGGTTACTGGAATAACAAGCTAATTCTCAATATAGGCGGAATTTCTGCAGATGTTTCAACTGTAGCTGAACCGACATCATGGACTCACTATGTGATTACTGGAACTGAAAACTTATCTGCCTCAACGACTTCCGCTACGGTTTATAAAAACGGTTCTCAAATTTGGACTGGAACAATCTCGGCTGTTATGGGAACTTTTGACTCAACTTACAAACAGTGGGTTCTTGGAAAAAGATGGGGAAATACTGGTGATTTTTTTAAAGGTGAAATTGACAATGTCCGTTTTTACCCGAGTGTTTTGAATGCAGCGGCAATTCAGTCTCTTTACCGCAGCGAATTTAGTGGAGTCAGATACTGCAATACGGATCAGAATTCTGCGGGTTGCAGTGTGGTAAACGACACTGTTTACGATCTTGGTCAATATTCATGGTTGATTGTTTCAGGCACTGGGTTTAACGGAATTCCTATTGTTTTTTCTGTATCCCACACAAGTGTTGAATCAATAAAAGTTTCCGAAGGTTGGGAAACTTTTTTGTGTACACAAGCTAATCATCAAGGCACATGCCGTTATTATGATGACGGTTTATATGATTCTACAAATTTGCTTGACTCATCGTTTGTAAATAATGTCTATTCTATGACTGTTCAACCATCATCTTTCAGTGCTGCAAAGAAATTTTTCGGTTATAAAAGAGCTAATGCTAACGGTAATTATCCTGCAGGATTTGCATATGTTTATGAGCAGATTAGTTTTGTGGCACCTACAAAAGCATATTCATCGCGCAGAAGATTGTTTTTGAATAGTTATGACAGATATGATTTTTCGAATAATCTGCAAAATTCCATAATTAGAACAAATTACATAAGTTCTGCTGAATTGTATGGTGATGTTTATTTGGAGGTTGGAGACAGTAGTAATGGTAGTAAAGAACTGATGACTTCGCACAATAATTTTTCAAAAGACATGACAAATTATCCTGAGTTGGATTTTAGAACTTTATATCACAACACAAGTACTGTTGTTTTGCGCGGAAACACCGAACCTGTTGGCAGTGCTGGTTGGTTTTTATCTAATGATTTTCCTGTTGTAGGGCTTCTTTATGCATCTTGTTTAGAAGGCGTTTCCGAAACACTAACTTACAATGAAACAAGAATAGAGTGTGTCGAATATAACTATCAAAATTTGTCTTTTGAGAATTTTGTTAGTAATGATCCGAATGAATTTTTTAACAGAATCTATAATGGAAACAGGCAAAAATTTGAAAGATATGCAGATAATTATTCGCTCTTAATGCTTAGTGGGCATGGCTCATATACACCTGCCCTCGCATATCCTTTTTCTTCTCCTGAAACTGTTTCTATAAGTATAACCAACAATGAGATGCCTGAAAAACGACAAATCACTATTAACAATACGGAAATCAATCCTTATTCTCAAAAATTGGGTAACCAATACACTCGTTGGATGGAAACCACGGCTTGTCAGTCAATGGGAAATAATGACACAAGTGGGTCTGAAGTCGGAAATGTTTACTATAATGTCTTGAAAAGACTTAATGGTGTCGGGGGTTATAAAAATGATTCTATTTGGTTTGTCTACGATCATCAATTTGATACTCATTGGGAGGATTTGACGCATAACAATAAAACTGTTTCTAAAGCATGGGTGGATTCATGGAGTAAAACATATACCGAGGACTCAGGACGTGACGCTCGTTTTCTGACTCTTGAAAAATGCAATTGCTCAGATTCAAGTTGCACTGGAACATACATGAAAAATGATTACTTTTACAATGTTTTAACTGGTCCTAAAGCGCAGAAAACAAATTTATCAGAATTTACGCATTATTGCTTCAGAGATAAGGAATCTCCAAATTTTAATGGTGTTCAAAGAAGCTCAAGCAATTTACCACAAGATTATCCTGAAGAATTTACTGCTTATTCCTATGATTCTTTGCCAAATTATATTGTTGAACAAATTTTTGATATAAAAATAGATGAAAACACTGCAAAATTCCGCGGAAATGACAGATATAATTACAAAGATGACTATGTGATTTTGAATAGAAAAGATAAAAACATCCAAGCTATCATGAACAGGAAAATGACTTCGTTCGAAAATGAAAAAGAATCAGAAGATACGATTTGGGACAAATTCAACGAGGCAAAATATATGGCAGAAATGTTAACTTCGGTGCAATTGGAATATGAAGGAATATCAAGAGATGTTAATGAGGCTTTTGAAGTGGACGGGAACGGAGAATCGCTAGGTAAAATGATAAATTCCGTTATCTTTGTATTCAGACCAGTTATTGACGGAATCCCGATTTTTTCAGAAAGCATAGAAGTTGAATACGATGCAGAAGGATTCTATCAGTTGCGCTCGAATGTTCCTTATTCAGTATCTGAGACGAAAAGAAGTATTGTAAAATCAGAAAATGATGTAGAAACTGAGATGTATTCAACACTTGGAAAATATGAAGAAAAAATAATAGCTTATGTTTTAAACGAAGAAGGCAAGTTCATTTTATCTGCTGTTGCAAAAGACGACACAAACGAAACATTTTTAAAAATTTCATTGGAGGCTGACCATGATTAAAAGATTATTTTTGGCGCTTGTTTCTGCAATATTTCTTGTTTTGATGATTGTTGCCTGCGGAAGTGTCAAAAAAGAGTCTGAAACAACTGATACCAGTGACACGGAAACTGTTTCCGACACGGATTCAGTCGACACAGGCGACACCGAAGTGGTTCCTGACTCAGATTCAACTGACAGCGGAGACACAGAAGCCGTTCCTGACGAAGACAACACTGACACAGGGAATATCACGCAGGACGATTGCACGATAAAATCATCTTTCGGAACACATTCTGCAAAAAAAAATATCTCTGACACCTGCATTCAGGAGATTGCTAAAGCTAATGCCGGAAGTTGTACTTGGGATCGTCAAAATGAAAATGAAACAAGCAAGCATATTGCATATTTGTTGCGACTTGTGGCCACTTTCAGCAAAGAATGCACTGACAAGAATGAAGAAGAGATTGTGACATGTCCTGATTTTATTCCTGAAACTTTGAGATTGGAAAGTCTTTCTGGATGTGATGTCTACAATATTAACCCTGATTCTGCCTGTGATGCACCTTGTGCAGATCTCTATTTTTCAACAAACGACGACACTTTTCATACAGTTTTTATAGGTGAGATCGAAAGTTATCCGTCAACGATTGTTTATGTGAAATCCTCGGATACAATCAAAGAAGCCTCATTTATCGCAGAAATGCATGTCGGTTTAAACAATGCACTTTTCACATGGTCTGAAAAGGCTGAAGACGGAAGCATAATTGAGAAAGAAGCAGCAGTAAAAATGAATGTTTTTGATTCAAACAGCGATATCGACGATGATTTTGAAGCTGTAGATGTCGGTGAATGCCGCCATGAAGAACCCGTTTTTTCTTTCAGAGACAGGATCTACACAGACGGAAGCTACTGGTGTAATGAGTATGTCGAAGTTACTGAGAAAGCAGAAAACAGTATCCGTTTCAACTGGTTCGGTGAAATGCACTGCGGTGCGGACTGGGAATACGGATACAAAGTTGAAGGAATAGAGGAAAATGTTCTTAAAGTGAACATTCTGGAGCGCGACACTGATGACATCGCCGTTGACTGCGACAACTGCTGTTACCTTATGCCGATAGAATATACAGCTTCGACCTCTGAAGAAATCGAATCACTCAAAGGAATCGAAATCAACTACGAAGGCAAAAATCACACTGCTTACTTCGAGATAAAGTAAAATTTTTTTTGATTTTTACATTTTTAATGGTAAATAGCGCGCCGTGAGGTTCTTTTTATCTCATTTCTCTGCATCTTTTTCGCAGTTTTTAATCTAAAGAGTGAGGTTGTTGAATGTGGAGTGGCAGAGCTAAGGATATTTTTTTAAAATTGGAGCCGTTGGCTAACAAGATGGGTTTCAAAATAGTTGAACTCGATCTGCCGACGGGTCAGAACGGCGTTTTCAGAGTGTATTTAGACACACTTTCGCCTGAAACGCGCATTTCTCTTGACGAATGCGGCAGATTCAGCCCGATAGTGAGCGATTTTCTCGATGCGGAAGATCCTTTTCCTTTCCGCTACTACCTTGAAGTAAGTTCGCCGGGTCTCGACAGACCTGTCAGAAGGTGGGACGATCTTCATGACGAAATCGGAAAAACGCTGAAAATCAAACTTTCTGAACTTGTCGAAGGAAGAAAACGCTTTACGGGCGAACTTGTTTCGGTTGATGACGATAAAGAAGAATTCGTCGTCCGCGCCGAAGACGGAACTGAACTTAAGATAGCAAAAGGATTTGTCAGAAAAATAAATGAAGTTTGGAATGGAGAAAAGTAATGGACTTTAATTTGAAGGAATTGATCGACCAGCTGGTCAAAATGAAAGGTATCAAAAGGGAACTTATCATCGACATCGTGAAAGAGGCTCTCTACCGCGCCGTTCAGAAAAAACTCGGACCGGATGCCGATATCGACATCATGTACGACGATGCAACGGGCAATCTGGAAGCTTACTACTTCAGACTTGTCACCGACAGAGTCGAAGATCCGCTGCTTGATATTTCTTTGGAAGAAGCGAAAAAGATCGACCCCGAAGCACAGTTGGGCGATACGCTCGGAATCAAAATGGAAGCTGACGAACTCGGCCGTATAGCGGCTCAGGTTGCAAAACAGGTAATTCTTCAGAAGATAAAGACTCTTGAAGGCGACATAATTTACGACGAGTTCAAAAACAGACAGTCCGAAATCATCACGGGAACGGTCAGACGTTTCGAAAAGACCGGTATCATCGTCGATATCGGCAAAACCGAGGCTTACCTTCCGTACACGCAGCAGATCCCGTCCGACAGATTCAAAACGGGCGACAGAATCAAGGCTTTCATTCTCGAAGTCAAAAAACCGGCATCTGGTCAGAGCTGCAATATTCTTCTCAGCCGTGTAAATACGATGTTCCTTATCAAACTTTTCGAGCTTGAAGTTCCTGAAATTGCTGAAAAAATCGTAAAAATCGAAGGCGTTGCGCGTGATCCGGGACACCGCTCCAAAATCAGCGTAAGATCTATCGACCACGATGTCGATCCGGTCGGTGCATGCGTCGGTATGAAAGGTTCTAGAATCCAGAATGTCGTTCACGAGCTCAGCGGCGAAAAAATCGATATCATTCCGTGGGACGAAGATTCCGTAAAATATATCTGCAACACACTTTCGCCTGTCGAAGTTTCGCAGATCATAATCGACGACGACGAGCACAGCATGGATGTTATCGTCCCTGACGATCAGCTTTCGGTAGCAATCGGCCGCGGCGGTGAAAACGTCAGACTTGCAAGCCAGCTCACCGGCTGGAGCATCGATATCCAGAGCGAGAGCCAGATGCAGATGATGCTCGAAGAAGCGAAGAGAAGACTTCTTTTCATCGACGGCATCGACGAAAGCATCGCGGATTCGCTTATCAAACTCGGCTACACTACTCTTGAAGACCTCACGACGGTCGCTCCGGAAGTCCTTGCAGAGCTTCCCGACATTTCGGTTGAAAAGGCTGAATCGATAATCGAACAGGCGAACATGATGCTTGAAAAAGGCATGGGCGTCATCAACATCGACGATGAGCTTGAAAAGAAACTCGATGTTCCGACGACGACTCTCAAGTGCATCAACGAAGAACTCGGACAGTTCCTTGCAGAAAGAGGCTATCTCACTCTTGCAGACATTCAGAGTGAACCTGATACTGAATCTTTCGCGAAGAATGCGGAACTCAGCATAAGAAGGGCAAGACAGATCCGTTACAGTCTCCAGATCCACATCGACGAGCTCAACGGCAAAAAACGCGACAAAGTCGGCAGAGTAACACCTGATTCGATCTTCGACTTCTCGAAACTTGAAGAAGACGGCGAAGGCGAAAAGGAAGAGAAGGAGTAATATGACCGAAAGGAGTTGCGTATTCTGCGGCGGCAGAGGAGAGAAGGAAAACCTTTTGCGCTGGGTTGCGGCGGGCAGCGTGCTTGTTCCCGACTGGACTCAGAAACTCGAGGGGCGCTCTGTCTATACTCACTTTGACAAAAAGTGCCTCTGCGGGATCTACGGCGCGAAAAAAGCCCTTTCTTCCTTCGAAAACTGCACCTCTTTCGGTGTTCCGCAGGAGAAAATCCTT
The DNA here is from genome assembly GCA_017405875.1 of bacterium. Classification (GTDB taxonomy): domain Bacteria; phylum UBP6; class UBA1177; order UBA1177; family UBA1177; genus UBA1177. Next base: position 43,419 of record JAFQZM010000006.1, on the reverse strand, counting down.
GATTTCGTCCGTACTCAGGCGGAAAAGTCGTTCGATTACTATTTCGCGATATGCCGCAGGAGCGGAATTCTCCTCAAAGGGCAGAACCTCATTGCCGAAGAAGCTGATTGCGGAACTGCTTTTGCTGCGATTCTGTTTGCTTCCGACGCATCGGATAGAACTGTCAGGGAACTTGAAAAAAAGACAGGACTTAAAGGGATCGGAACAACACTTTCAAAAGATTTTTTTGGGAAAAAATTCGACGGTCGTGGTGTTTCGGCGCTTGCGCTGAAACCTTCGAAACAGTCGGAAAAACTTATGTTTTATATGAATTTACTGAATAATTTCACTTCGGGGGATATTTAATGCGTATCAGTGAACTGGCAAAAGAACTTGGTGTAGAAAGCAAGGTCGTCATCGACTTTCTCAAAGAAGCGGTTGATAAAGAATACAAAGCCGCGAACAAAGTGGATGAAGAACATGAAAAGAAGGCGAGAGATCATTTCAAACCTGAACCCGTAAAGCAGCCGAAAACGATACTCCGCAGAGGAAACAGAGAGAGGAGTTTCATTCCTTCGGACGAGCGTCCTGCAGTGCAGGAAGAGGCTAAACAGCCTGAAACTCCTGCGGAAGAAGTTCCGGAAACAAAACCAGAAGAATCTCCGGCAGTTACTGCGGAAGAGGCAGCCCCCGAACCTTCCGTAAATCCGGTCGAAGATGCGCCTGTCGAAGTCGCTGAGGAAGAACAGCCTGAAGATTCCGAAGAAAAGATCGTCAGTGTCGAAGATGAGATCAGAAAGATCGCTGCGGCAGAGCAGGATGAAGAAGATGAACGTCCCGAAGAGGAAAGACGTGCTCCGCGCAAAAAAGAGGAAGAGGCGGCGGAAGACGATGATGACTATTCCGATGATTTCAGAAACAGGACAAACAAAAAGAAAAAAGTCGTCATTCCCGAAGCAAACACTCAGACTTCCCAAAATAACAATATGCAGCTGCGCCACGGCGGCAAAAAGAAAAATAACCGCGGAGACGGCGACGATTCCGTTCATCTGGTTGTTACCGGAAAGCTCAGAGGTGCCGATATCTCGCAGTTTTTCGGAGATGACCAGGGGAGCAGCTACGGCGGCGGATTCTCCGATTTCAGAAAGAAAAAGAAAGACAAGAAAAAGGCGAAACCGCAGCCTGCACCGGCTCCGAATCCGACAAAGGCTATAAAAAAGATACTCAAGATCGAGGATTCCATTCAGGTTGCTGAACTTGCTCGCAGAATGGGTGTCAAGGCGGCCCAGCTTCTTTCAAAGCTAATGAGCATAGGCGAAATGTTCGGAATCAACGACAAAATTCCCTACGATACCGCGCAGTTCCTTGCCGAGGAATTCGGATTTACGGCAGAAAACGTCGCTCTCAGCGAAGAATCGTTCATCGAAGTTACCGAGAGCAAGCCTGAAAACATGGTTCCGCGTCCTCCGGTAGTTACTGTCATGGGTCACGTCGACCACGGCAAAACGAAGCTTCTCGATGCGATCAGACACACGAACGTCGTTGACCGCGAGGCAGGCGGTATTACGCAGCACATCGGTGCATATTCGGTTGAAATAAACGGCGGAAAGATCACTTTCCTCGATACTCCCGGTCACGAAGCATTCACGGCGATGAGAAGCAGAGGAGCTCAGGCGACTGACGTTGTTATTCTTATCGTTGCCGCTGATGACGGCGTTATGCCTCAGACGGTCGAAGCTATCAACCACGCTAAGGCGGCGAACGTTCCGATAATCGTTGCGATCAACAAGATCGACAAACCCACGGCAAATCCGGCAAAAGTCAAAAACGAACTTCTCAAATACGAGATCGTCGCGGAAGAGCTGGGCGGTGAAAACCTTTTCGTCGAAATTTCGGCAAAACAGAGAATCAATATAGAAGGTCTGCTTGAAGCGGTTCTTCTTCAGGTCGAAATGATGGATCTCAAGGCTGATCCTACCAAACCTGCTGAAGGTATCGTCATCGAATCGAGAATGGATCTCGGCAAAGGTCCCGTTGCGACAGTTCTCGTCAAAGACGGAACACTGAAGATCGGCGACATGGTCGTTACCGGTGCATCTATCGGTTTCGTAAGAAGCATGATGGACTGGACCGGAAAGCGCGTCAAAGAGGCGTCACCTTCAATGGCAGTCGAGATCACAGGTCTCGATACAGTTCCTCCGGCAGGTGAGAAACTTTACGTCTTCAAGGACGAAAGAAGGGCTAAAGGGCTTGTCGAACTCAGGATCAACAAGCAGCGCGAAAAGAAAAACGTCGAAAAGGCGACTCCTTCGATCGAAGAATTCTTCGCTGCAGAGCAGGAAGAGGTCAAGGATCTCAACGTCATCGTAAAAGGCGACGTCGACGGTTCGGTAGAAGCTATCATTGCTTCGCTCAACAAGATCGAGCACAAGAAAATGAAGATAAAAGTCATTCACTCGGGTGTCGGCGGCATCAACGAAAACGACGTTCTGCTCGCAAGCGCTTCGAAGGGAATGATCATCGGCTTCAACGTCCGTGTCGACAACAAGGCTAAACAGCTTGCCGCGGCAGAAGGCGTAAATATTGAGATTTTCTCGATTATTTACGAACTTATCGATGCCATCAAAGCGGCAATGTCTGGTATGCTGGCACCGATCATCAAAGAGGAATACATCGGAAAACTCGAAGTCAGGGAGATTTTCAAGGTCGGCAAAGTCGGCACGATCGCGGGCTGCATGGTCGTTGAAGGAAGAGTCGTCAAGGCTTCCAAGATCAAACTCGTCCGTGACAACGTCGTTATCTACAACGGCAAACTGGGAACGCTCAAACGCTTCAAAGACGATGTCAAAGAGGTCAAGAGCGGCTACGAATGCGGTGCTACGATCGACAGCTACAACGACATCAAAATCGGCGACATAATCGAATGCTACATTGACAAAGAATTCAGAGACGAGGTCATCTAATGGCTGGCGCAATAAGGCAGGACAGAGTTGCCGAATCGATAAAAAGGTTCATCAGCACTATGGTTTACAGCGATTTCGGCGGTACTCCGGCTGACATGATAACGATAACTCACGTTTCAGTGCTTCAGGATCTGAGGTCGGCAAAAATCTACTATTCGACTTTTAAGCCCGAAACCGTTCCGGAAATCCAGGAATATCTCGATTCAAACCTTAAAAACATCCGTTTCAAGCTCGCATCGCACTTAAGCAGGCTCAAATTCGTGCCTGAAATCAAGTTCGTTTACGATGACTCGATCGACCGCGAGATAAGGTTGGAAAAGATTTTTGAAGCAATAAAAAAGGATTAACTCTCCGGAGGGATAAATGGCTCAAAAGAAGTTTGATTTAAAATCAAATAAATTCCGTAAGATATTTAAACTGGCTCTGATCGCGGCGGTGGCTCTTTTTGTCGCAGGCATTATCATCGGTATTGCCGTTTATTCCAAATTCAAATCCGAGATTCCGGCAATCAACATGGTAAGCGACTACAAGCCCGATGCAGGCACGAAAGTCTATTCCTACGACGGAGAGCTTATCGCCGAGTTTTACCATGAAAACAGAAGGATCATCATTCCTTACGACAAAATTCCCGAAAAACTGCGTCTCGCTTTCGTAGCGGGCGAAGATTCGTCGTTCTACACGCATAAGGGCATCGATCCGCTCGGCATCGTCCGCGCGGCGTTCAAGTACATGACAACCGGAATCAAGCAGGGCGGAAGTACGATAACGCAGCAGCTTTCAAAATCCTTTGTCGGCACCGAGAGGACTTTCAGCCGTAAAATCAAGGATATGATCATGGCGATCGAGCTTGAAAAACACCTTTCGAAAGAGGAGATCCTTTATCTTTACCTCAACGAAGTCTACCTGGGAAGCGGCGCTTACGGTGTTGAAGCGGCTTCCCGCAAATACTTCAGCAAACACGTCTGGGAACTCGAAATAGACGAGATGGCGATTCTTGCCGGACTTCCGAAATTTCCCTCTGCAGCTTCTCCGATACTCAATCCCGACAAGGCTCTGCGCCGCAGAAACTACGTTCTCAAAAGAATGTTCGAGGACAAATATATCACGAAATCAGAATACGAAGCCGCTCTGGAAAAGCCGATAACTACTAATCCGCAGAAAGAACTTTTCCTCGACAAGGCGCCTTATTTCAGCGAAAAAGTACGCAGATACCTGCTTGACAAGTACGGTTTCGACAAACTTTACAAAGAGGGAATGACTGTTCAGACAACTGTTGACATGCGTGCCACGAAATTCGCCCACGAAGCTGTTTTTTACGGCATCAGGGAGCTTTCGAAGCGTCAGGGCTATGCGAGAGGCGAGGAGGACAGCTATCAGAAAGGTGATAAGTTCGGCGGCGAAGTTACAAACCCGCTCTATTCGATAAACCTCAAAAAAGATCTCGACAACTATCTCAAGCGTCACGAAAAAGTATTCGGAAAAATCACCGAAGATTCTATAAAAAGCGGCGTTTACTATCAGGGTGTCGTCCTTGAAACAAAGGAAAAAAGCGCACTCGTTCAGGTCGGCGAAGTCAAACGCGAAATCTATCTCGAAGATTTAGGCTGGGCGCGTCCGTGGAGTCCGGTTGGTTCTTACGCGGTTGTAAAGTCTGTGAAAGAGGTCTTCAAACCGGGAGATGTCATCCTTGTCAGAGCGACCGACAGAGCGGGAACGCGCGATCAGTACGATTTCCGCAACTATTCGAAAGAATTGGGAAAAGACTTCTATTTCGTTCTTGAACAGATTCCTTCGTCTCAGGCTGCAATAATCGTAAAAGACCCGTATTCGGGTTATGTCAAGGCGCTCATGGGCGGCTACGATTTCGAAATCAGCGAATTCGACCGTACGACTCAGGCATGCCGTCAGCCGGGAAGCTCGATAAAACCTGTTTTTTACTCTCTTGCGCTCGAAAAACGCAACGGCAGATCGCCGCTTCTCACTCCGGCATCAATGGTTCTCGACGCACCTGTAACCGTTACCGACACGAATTTCAAGCCGGCAAACTTCGAGAACACTTTCAAAGGCGAAGTTACGGTCTGGGAAGCGCTCATTCACTCGATGAATACTCCTGCAATCAGAGTTCTGCAGAAGCTCGGGCTTCGTGACGCCATCGACGGCGCAAAGGCTTTAGGCATCAAAAGCGAGATCAAGCCTGAATTCGGCAGTATGCTCGGTTCGAGCTGCCTCACGATAGACGAACTCACCGACGCTTACGCCCATTTCCCGAATATGGGCAAAGCTCCGCACACGACCTACATAAGAAAAATTTACGACAAAAACGGAAACGTCCTCGAAGACAACACCGTTTTTTATGATCCTTACATATCAGCTCCGTCGAAACTGGAAAGACTGCTTTACTTTGCAAAAAGGGAAGAAAATCAAGTTCTTACACCTCAGACGGCTTACATAACCAACAAAATTCTCGAAGATGTCGTCAACCGCGGAACTGCGGCGAGCGTCAGAGGATTCAACCATTACAAATGTAAAAAGAGCAACTTGAGCGAGGATGAGGAAGGCGGAGAGGGAACATGCAGCCGTCACGTTGCCGGCAAAAGCGGAACGACGAACGACTATTTCGACGCATGGTTTATAGGCTATTCGCCCAATTTCGTTGCCGGTGTCTGGGTAGGCAACGACCAGCACGGCCGTCCGCTCGGCAGAGTCGAAACAGGCTCGAAAACTGCGCTTCCTATTTGGCGCGACTTCATGGAAAGGTATCTCAAAAACTTCCCGCCGACATCCGATTACGAACTTCCTGCAGGCGTTGTCGGCAGAAACATCGACCCGAAAACAGGTCTCGTTTCCGATAAAGACGGGGTCAGAATGTACTTCCATGCAGGAAGCGAACCGAACAAAACCGTCGAAGAAAAAGACGTCCTCGATCCGACTCAGGGTGCCGAGGATCTTTTCTAAACACTTCAGTTTTTACCGATAAAAATCCGATATTTTTAGTTTTTTTGCTCAAAAAAATTGCTTTTTCATTAAAAATGTCTATAATAACCGCGTTTTTTTGTTTGTTGTTTTAATTTTATGGAGAAAATCATGTCACGCAAATGTGAAATATGCGGCAAAAAGCCTTTGTTCGGCCACAATGTAAGCCACTCGAACAACAGAACCCAGAAGATCCAGAATCCGAATATTCAGAAAGTCAAAATCGTTGAGAACGGCACTGTAAAAACAGTCACCGTATGCTCACGCTGCCTTCGTTCAGGTAAGGTCCAGAAAGCTGTATAGCCGGTTCTTCATTTCGATTCCAACTGAATTTCTTTTAAGTCGAATTTAAATCACAGGATTTTTGTATGCTTGAAGTCCGCAGTCTTTCAGTCGAAATATCAGGGAAAGAGATCATAAAGGATATCTCGTTTTCTGCGGGAAAATCGGAAAATATTTCGCTGATAGGGACGAACGGCGCGGGGAAGACGACTCTTCTGCGGGCGCTGTCATCGCTGCTGAAACATTCGGGAAGCGTTATCGCAAACGGTGCCGAAGTTGCCTCGATGAGCGAGCGGGATCGGGCAAAACTCATTTCGTTCGTGCCGCAGGGTGCGGAAATTACCGGAGATTTCGATGTGTCTCACTTTCTTGAGCTTTCGCGTTATCCGTACAGAAAGCCGTGGGAAAAACTTTCCGCAGAGGATAAAGCCGCGATAGAAAAAGCGCTTGAACTTACCGGTACGAAAAAGTTTCTCTCTAGAAAAATCGGTACTTTGAGCGGAGGAGAGCGGCAGAGAGTCCTTATTGCCGGAGCGATAGCTCAGGATAGCGAGATTCTGCTTCTTGACGAGCCTCTGACTTATCTTGATCCTGTTCAGCGGATAGGAATTTCTGAAATCATCAGCAGGATCGCGGCGAGCGGCAAACTTGTGATAACTGTTACGCACGAGATCAATGAAGCGCTCGTTTTTTCTGAGAGGATCCTTGCTTTGAAAGAGGGAAGACTCGTTTTTGACGGAACTCCGGCGGAGCTTGTAAAAAGCGGGGAATTGAAAACTCTTTTTAACAGCGATTTTCTTACTTTCGGTGCTTTTGAAGAGGGAAAATCTCTCGTTTTTCCGACCGGAAACATTCAGGCGTAAAGCCCGTTTTTTCTTATATAATCCAGTATTCCCGCAGGAAGAAAAACGTCGGGATTCTGATTTTCTTTTATCATCTTTTTTATCATCGTGCTTGAAATGTCGGGGAGTGAAAAGCCGTTTTCTTTTTCTTCACCTCTTCCGATGACTACTATTCTCCGGCACATTTCTTCGATTTTATCGAAATCTTTCCACTTCTGCCGCACATCCCAGTTGTCTGAGCCGATGACAAGCGAAAAATCGTTTTCAGGAAAATTTTCTTTGAGATATTTGATCAGATCGACGGTGTAGACTGTTTCAAGCCCGATTTCTCGCTCTGTAGCTAGTACTTTAGCCTTTTTACCGAAAGGTTCAGCCATGATTCGGCACATCTCAAGGCGCGTGTCAAAATCGCCCGGATGAAAGCCGAAAGGGTGCGAAAAGCTCGGAATTATCCAAACTTCGTCAAAACCGTATTTTTCTAAAGCCAGAAATATGCTGAGCTGATGCCCCAGATGCGGAGGATCGAATTTTCCGCCGAAAATTGCGATGTTTTTCCTGTTTGTTTCACTCATTTAGATTCTATCAGCACTTTGCGTATTTCTTCCTTGACTTCCAGCTCTATTTTTTCGTCCCTTAAGATTTTCGTGAGTTCAGGCGCGAGGTCGGAAAAGGCGGGGATCAGATCCTTCAAAGCGGGAACAAACGCGAGTTTGGAATCGGTGATCCTGATGTCTCCCGCTGTATTTGCCGTGCGGAAAAGCGGAATCGCAGTCTCTTTTACAGTTTTTATGTCCGTATATTTGAGAAGGTGGGCAAAAAGTTCCTTGTGGGCAAACGGAATATTGTGAAAATCGTAAAATAATCCGCCGGTTATCGCTGTTTTTATGAAATATGGCGCTTTGTCTGCAAAAGATGAACGCAGCTCTTCATACTGCTTGAGTGCGAGTTTTTCCTTAAGTATCTGAAGCGCCTGCAGACGGTCGTTGTCTCGCTGGGAAAGCATGAAAAGAAGCAGAATGTCGGCGCACGGATACTCTTTCATGGCAACAAGAATTTTTGCGGTCTGCGGCTGCGAATCGATTTTGTAAAGTATCATTCCCGTCAGCTGCTCGATGTGTTCTTTCGGAACAAAGCCGATTTTCGGCAGCGAAGAGAGGTAAAACGCGAGAAAACCGGTGTCCGCGTGATCGATGAAACTGTAAAGATCGCGTGATGCAATCTGGACAAGCTGCCTGTTTATGTTGTCTGAAAACGTGAATCCGAAAAGATCGTATTTTTTGAAGATGAAACTTACGAGGTCGATAAGAAGACCGTTGTTGTTTCCGAGTATGTCGGAAAAAGTCTCACGAAGCTCGGTGTTGTTGTAAGTTATTGATTTTGTGAACAAATTTTTGATATTTTCTTTCAGCATGTTTTTTGCAGGTTCGAAAAACATCCCGACTTTGCTTCCGTTCGCGGCGGCATTTTTCAAAAAAGTGTAGAAAGAGGATATGTCGAAAAGCCTGTTCGATTTGATAAGGTTTTTTATTATCGAATGCAGATCGGCAAAGGCTTCAGCCTGGTCAGTGTCAGTTTCTGCAATCTCTTCCAGATAGCTGATGCAGGCTTTGAGCGGCTTGTCTTTGAATTGTTCCTTCTGTTCCTTCGTGGTCAAGATGCTATCCTTCGAATTCGCCTGTAAAAATTTTAAGAGGGATGCCGGAGATTATAGTTTCTCCGTCGCCGGTTATCGTGTAATCAATGTCTCCACCCGGATATTTGACTGTAAACGGTTGATTCTGCTTGATTTTTCCTGAAAGAAAAAGAGTGTTTGCAACTGCCGCGCCGCCAGTTCCGCAGGCAAGCGTTTTACCCGCGCCGCGCTCATGTACTACAACTTTTGCGCAGTTTTTGACGAAATCGGTATCGGTTACGAGTTCGACATTTGTTTCATATCCGAGTTCACGCAGTTCCCAGAGTTCGTGGACATCGATTGTGCAGTTTTTATCTTTTGCGATGTAAACCAGATGCGGATTCCCTGTCGAAATGCCGGTACGCTCGAAAATAAAGCCTTTTACTGAAACAGTTTTTGTTTCATCCAGAACTTTGATTTTTCCTAAAGTCGCGCTGATCCTGAAAGTGTTTCCCGCCTTTTCGCAGCGCGCTTCAAGGAGACCGTTTCCCGTTTCGATTTTGAGCGGATCGAAAGAAAATCCGCAGTCTTTGATTAGATAAAGCGCAAAGCAGCGGATCCCGTTTCCGCACATTTCGGCAAGTGTTCCGTCGCTATTGAAAATCGTCATTTTGGCGTGTGCGTTTTTGCTTTCCGGAGTTGAGTGGAGAAGTATCCCGTCGGCACCGATTCCGAATCTGCGGTCGCATACACGCACGATGTTTTCTTTAGTCAGCGAAAAAGTGCCGAGAGCGCGCTCGTTTATGATGACAAAATCGTTTCCTGCGGCTGAATATTTAAAGAATTTAACCATTTACTTCTCTTCCTTGGCAGCTTCGATTTGCTTCGGTTCTTCTTCTCTGAATCTGAAAACGACGAATTTGCTGCCGAAAAAGTTGGTGAACATTCCGGCTGCGATACCGCCGATATTGGCAAGGTCAGGCGTAATGTTGTTAAAGATTAGCAGGAAAGTGTAGAAAGCGTATCTCGGAATGAGCGAGAAAAGGCTGACAGCGAAGAATTTGAAGAAAAGATGTAATGAAATCCTGTGGTTTTCAGTCTCTTTGCCGAAAGTCCAGAAGTGGTTGACAAGATAGTTCTGAATAACTGCTGCAAGATAGCCGAAAACGGGAAGAATGAAAAGAAGTATCGTGTCGACGGTCGTTCTGTCTTTACCCGCATTGACGTGGAGAAGCCACAGAAAAACGTGGTAAATGACGGCGTCGGTGATAACTCCGAGACTTCCGGTCACGCAGAAGCGCATGAACTGGAATTTTGTCAGAGCAGTGAAAACATCCTTTAAATTTTTAAAAAATTCTTTCATTTGTCTCTCCTTTTCAAAAGATATCCTGACCATTCGTTTTCATTGGTTTTTTCGATAAGTTCAAACTCTTCTGTAAGTCCCATCCGCTGCATGAAAACAGGGGCTTCGCTTTCAAGAACGCCCGAAAGCACGAGCCATTTCGAGGTGAGCCGCTTGAGGTCGTCCGAAAGGAAATAGAGGACTGAAGAGATTATGTTGGCGATGACGAGATCGTATTTTTCTTCAAATTTGAAAACGGGCTCGCTGCTTAAAGTTATTGAATCCTGAACATTGTTCAAAATCAGATTTTCAGCAGCGTTTTCGATTGCGTCGGGGTCGTTGTCGACTGCTGTCGCGCGGATGGAATTTTTGAGTTTTACGGCGGCTATAGCCAGAATTCCAGAACCTGTGCCTGCATCAAATATCGTGTTTACAGTGTTGTCTTTTTGAAGAACCTTCTCAACAAAGCCCAAAGCGAGTCTCGTCGTTTCGTGGTGACCCGTTCCGAAGCCTCTGGCAGGGTTTATTATGATGTCGCCTTCATCCTTTTTCCAAGGAGGAACAACGGTAAGAGAACCGATACGCACCGGAACGAAGTATTCGCGCCATGTCTCTTTCCAGTCTCCGTCGGAAATGACTGATATATTGTATTCTTTTAATTGTTCTTTTACTTTTTCACTTTTTTCAAAATAAAGAATGATTGCGTTTTCTTTTTCTTCGCTTCCCAAAAAACCTTCGATTTCCAAAAATCTGTCAGTCGACGAGTCTTTCGGCAGCGCTATCTGATACCACTGGTTCATTTCAGCCTCCGCAAAAGTGCGCGAAAGGATAATCATGAGGCTTTAAAATGCAATTTTTATGTTTCTTATACAAATAAATTTTCTTGAAAAAAATTCTTAAATGGAAATAATCTTTGGCGGCGGAAATCTTGTCGGGATAACGGGATTCCGTGATTCCGGTATCACGGACGCCGCGGTTTTAAGGTCATTCAGGTGTGAGTTAATAATAAAAGGAGGGTTCTCATGAAACGTTTTTTCAGTTTGATGCTTGTTTTTCTTTTGATCTGCATGGTTGTTTCATGCAACAAGAAGAAAAAAGAGGAAATTCCGGGCTATGAAGAGCAGGTCTCAAAAGAGATCAAGGCTGAAGAAGGCGGAACGGTCGAAAGTAAAGACGGAAAGACTTCGGTTGAAATTCCGGCCGGTGCTCTTGATGAAGACACCACTATCACGATGACGATCTACGACGCTGAAGGTTATGAAAGCGAAGGCGAGAAAATTTTCAGCAAGGTCGTAAATTTCGAGCCGAACGGCACGATCTTCAAAAAGCCCGTCATCATCAAAATGGCAGCCGCTGAAAAAGCCGAAGACAAAACGATAGTCGCTGCGGTATTTGATGAGAGCAAACAGGCGTGGAGCTACAGTCAGGGCTTTTATCTGAAACTCGGTGAAGGCAGGACTGAAGCGGGTGACCCGGTAATGACGACGACTGACGGCAAGGAAGTCGTGCTTGACAACGGAAACCTGACGACTGCTGCAGGCGACCCGATAATGATGACTAACGCGGCAGGAGATCCGATAATGACTAATGCTGCGGGTGACCCGATAATGATGAGCGCTGCAGGCGACCCGATAATGCTTGCTTCCGCAGGCGACCCGATAATGAGCTCTGCTGCAGGAGATCCGATTATGAACGCGGCAGCGGGCGATCCGATAATGATGACGACAGGTCACTTCACGGTTTACAGCTTCCTCATTTTCGATCCGAGAGAAAACAGTGAAAAACCTGACGAAGAGCCTGTTGACGACGGTGACGACGAACCTGTAACGGACGATGACACCGATACCGCTTCACCGGACGAAGACAATATTCCGGAACCGGAACCGCTTTATTCCAAAGTTATCTGCACCGGCAGCAGAAACTGCTTCGGCGAAGACGGCGTTCTGGATGAGTGCCCGAAAGAAGGCGAGACTCTGAACGGTCAGGATGCGGGATATATTTTCAGAAAATCGTGTGTTCCGAAGAGTTTTGAGAAAATTGAAAAGGCGGAAAATGATGTCACGCCGTATCAGCAGATAAAGGACAATAATACCGGGCTTACATGGATCCTCACATCGGAAAGCGGAGAATCCTACGATGATATAGCTCCGTATTGCGAAGAAACTCTTTCAGAATATGCCGGCGGCGGATGGAGAATGCCGACACCTGCCGAGTTCCTGACTATTGCCGACCACGATATTTTCAACAACCTTAATTCCGGCAAAGAGATCAAATCGGTATATTTTACTGTGGATTGGGAAGGAACCGAGTCATTCTGGACTTCGGATAAGAATTTCTACTACGATACCTATACCGGCAGTATCGGCAGCGATGGTCAGTCAGACTATAAAGCTCTGCTCTGTGTTAAAGGTGATAAATACGGTGAAGTTGCGGCTTCGGACTATACTTCGAAGAATGAAAACGGTCAAGAGATGATTTTTGACTCGAAAACCAATCTTTTCTGGCAGAAAACTTCCGTCAGCGGAAAAACGTGGCCTGAGGCGCTTGCATACTGCGAAGGCTTGAATTACGCAGGTCATGACGACTGGAGACTTCCGAACAAAAACGAGCTTGCGAGCCTTGTTGACTATTCCAAGTCGAATCCTGCATCATCTTTCCCGGGACTGCCGGCTGAAAATTTTGTTACATCGACTTTCACGATGACTATCGGCGCAGTTGCGATCGATATGAAAACCGGCGAAATGGGATTGCGTATGTCGGATCATCCTCAGGTTAAATCCAGGACAAGAGGAATCAATTCAGGTGAAACTTATTCTGTCATCTGCGTCAGAAGCGATCTTACGCCCTATCCCGAAAACGGAATACCGGCATGCGGCGCAGACGGATATTCTCCGTGCAAAGACGCAAACAACATCACATGGTCGCAGAGACTGATTTACAATGAGTATGAAATGGAATCCGTCCACTGGTCGAATGTGGCAAAAGACTGCCGCAATATGAAGGGCGGAAAGTGGAGAATCCCGACAATAGACGATGTAAGGACTCTTTTTACCGACGATGTTTTCAAAACAGGCGGAACATGCGGAGTTACGGTGGAACATTCGGATTACAGCGCTTATGAGTCGGAATGCTCGTCCGCAGAGGTCGCAGAACATGAAACAGTGCTCCGTGACTACGGAATCCTTCTTTCTGGAACATTCGCCAACGCCAATGCAGACTATGAGCGTGACCAGTGGAATGTCTGGACGATAGATCTGAGTACCGGCGGAATGTCAGATGTTTCTACAGTATATGCGCCGCAGCTTGTCGTAAGATGCGTTCTTGACGACTCTATTGAAGATCCGAAGCCTACGCCTTACACCGACGAGACAAACGGACTTGTATGGTCGTCGATCTCGGAAGAAGGAGACTGGAGAGATGCCGTTGAATACTGCGGAACGCTTGTTGAAGGCGGTTCCGACAACTGGAGAGTTCCGACTATGGCCGAGCTGCAGACGCTTGTCAGAAACTGCGACCTTGAAGGCACCAGTTCGTGTGCTCCCGATCTGAACGGAAAATATTCGCTTTTCTCTGATATTCCGATTCTTCTTAGCAGCGATGTTTTGGACGAATCCTACATGACGACGATTGATTTTATCGATCTTATGACAGATCGGAGCAAAAATCTTTCGGACTTCTATTCCGATCTGCAGGTCCGCTGCGTCCGTTCCGCTTCAGATCCGCTCGAAGACCCTGACAATTTTGAAGAGTCTTTCCCGTATTATATTGACGATACGGCATGGTCAGAGAAATCTGAACTGATAACAGGCTCTGTCGAAGATGCTGTAGCTTACTGCAACGCTCTCAACGAGGCTGAGTACGAAGGTGCCAGCGACTGGGCACTGCCGTCTGTCTGGGATTATTTACATCTTCTCGTAAGTGAAAATGAAGAAATGGACTGCAGCGGTTCCTGCCGTGAAGACATCGTTCTTAATGAAGGAGAGACAGAACGCTGCTTCTGCGACTATACATTCAAGAGTCATTCGATATTCAACGATTACGGAAAATTCTGGACTTCAGACAAAAACGAAGGGTATCCGTATCTGTTCAACTTCACGACAGGCGAAGTTGTAGGCGGAAGCAACGAATCCTGGGGTTATGAAAATTCCGGTTATGTCCGCTGTGTCAGATATCTTGAGGTTTAAGTTTTATAAATCCCCCTCTAAGCTAGAGGGGGTGTTGCGGAGCAACGGGGGCGTGTGTTGAAAGACCGACACACGCCACAGTCTGCTGCGCAGCCGGCTCCCCTAACTTAGGTGAGTAGTTGATAGGTTTTAGGAGGTTTTTTTTATGAAACGTGTGCTCAGTTTGGTTTTGATTTTTATTTTGGTTTTTGCGGTCGCATCCTGCGGCGACAAAAAGAAAAAAGATGACGTTAAGGAGAAGGTCTCAAAGGAAATCAGCGCTGAAGAAGGCGGAACGGTATCGACTTCCGATGAATCGGTTGCCGTTGATATTCCTGCAGATGCTCTTGATTCAAATACTACCATCACGGTAAGTGTTTATGAAAGTTCGCACTATGCTACGGCAAAAGGCGAAAAAGTTATAAGCACGGTCGTCGAGTTCGAACCAAGCGGCACAATTTTCAAAAAACCGATTATCATTAAGATGACGGCAAACAACGAAATCAAAGACAAAGTAGTTGCAGCCGCTGTTTACAACGAAGCTAAGGGCGCATGGAGCTACAGCGAACACAGCGAGTATGCTATTCTTGTCGGCAAAGATGCAGCGGGCGACCCGATCATGCAGACTGCTGCAGGCGATCCTATTATGCTGAATGCAGCAGGCGACCCGATAATGATGAGTGCGGCGGGCGATCCGATCATGCTTGCTTCTGCAGGTGATCCTATCATGCTTGCTTCTGCAGGCGACCCGATCATGTCGAATGCAGCGGGTGATCCGATCATGAACGCTGCTGCCGGTGACCCGATAATGATGACGACCGGTCACTTCACGGCTTACACTTTTATAGTTGTCGAAGAATCTGATTCTCAGGCAGGTACCGTCGATGCTGATGCCGATACTAATGACGGCGATGAAGACGTCTCTCCAGATGAAGACAATGCCCCGGAATGCGGAAACGGCGTTGTTGAGGAAGGTGAAGAGTGCGATAACGGCAGCGACAACGGCAAAACCGACTGTGCTTACGGCGAAAAGAGCTGCGAACTCTGCACGAAAGAATGCAAAAAACAGGCAGGTTCAGTCGCTTACTGCGGTGACGGTACGAAACAGGGCAACGAAGTCTGCGACAAGGCTGATCCTGAATCCGGCAAAGGCGAGGGAATCGGTGCTTCCTGCTCTGACGACTGCCAGATCGCAACACTTTCTTGCGGAACTCTTCCCGAAAATGCACAGTGGGTAAACGGTGATACATACGAATTGACCAGAAACGGCGAGGAATATACGTCATCCGTATCGGCTCACTACGCTGAATCGGGAGACTGCGCTTATCAGTGCAAACCGACCTACAGCTGGATCGATTCAAGCTGCACCTGCCAGTCGACAGAGCACGTCGAAAACGGTGAGTGCAAATCGAATACACAGGCTGCGGCAAGCTGCGGAACGCTTCCTGCAAACGCGCAGTGGGTAAGCGGTGACACGTACGTTCCGACCTGGAACGGCAGTGCTTATTCGAGCGCATCGGCAAACTATGCTGAAGAAGGAGACTGCGCTTATCAGTGCAAACCGACCTACACCTGGGTTGAAACTAACGAAACCTGTGCTTGTACGGATGCTCAGCACGTTGAAAATGATGCCTGCGTATCCAATACCGGTGAAGCGCAGAACTGCACGAACATTCCTGCTAATGCGGCTTGGAAAGTCGAAACCTACACTCCGCACTGGGTAAGCGGCGCATGGTCGACCGAACCTGCGGCAACCTATTTTGAAGATGGCGGCAGTGAATGCGCTTTCGAGTGTGTCGAGAACTTCCACTACGAGGAGGGAAGCTGCCAGTCCGATACAAAGCCGGCTGAATCCTGCGGCGATCTTCCAGAGAATGCGCAGTGGGTAAGCGGTGAAACATACGTTCCGACCTGGTACGGCGAAGACTACTCGAGCGCATCGGCTCACTATGCAGAGGAAGGCGACTGCGCTTATAAGTGCAAGGCAACATACATCTGGGTTGAGACCAACGGAACATGCGCATGCCAGGCTGAGCAGCATGTCGAAAACGATGCCTGCGTATCCGATACCGGTGAAGCGCAGAACTGCACGAACCTTCCGTCTAATGCGGCTTGGGTGGCTGCAACATACATTCCTCACTGGAGTAATGAAGCATGGTCGACCGAACCTGAGGCAACCTACTTTGAGGATGAGGGCGAAGAGTGTACCTTCGAGTGCGTTGCAAACTACCACTATGAAGAAGAAAGCTGCCAGTCCGACACAAAGCCGGCTGAATCCTGCGGCGAGCTTCCGGAAAATGCTGCATGGGTAAACGGAGACACATACATTCCGACTTGGAACGGCAAGGGGTATCCGTACTATACGGCTCACTATGCGGAAGAAGGCGACTGCGCATTTGTGTGCATCGAGGATTACGAATGGAATGAAGATACTGTGAAATGCAGCGCACCTGTCGCAAAAGTTCTCTGCACAGGCCAGACAAAATGCTATAACGATGAAGGTTCCGTAATCGACTGCCCGCTTGAAGGTGAGGAATTCTACGGTCAGGATGCAAACTACACTGCAAGACAGTCCTGTACTCCGCAGGTTTACGAAAAAATCTCTGAGGAAACAAACTGCATTAGTGATAACGACGCCTGCAATATAGTTGACGATCTCTCTACAGGTTTGAGATGGTATTTCTATACAGGCTTCGGAACATGGGACAATGCTTATACATTCTGCGACACGCTTGATACGGGAGAAGGCCGAGAGTGGAGACTCCCGACTGCGAAAGAGCTTATGAGCATTATTGACAGCGGTTCAAGCTATCCTGCTCTCCGCCTGGCATACTTCAGAACGGGAATGTATTCATCCAACTCATACTGGTCAGGCACATATTTCCAAAATCAGAAAACAGGAGAAGATGAAGTCCTGATTATGGATACCGGCCACGGTTATCTGCAATATAGCAGTTACGGAAAAGAGGGGAGCAACTATTTCGCCTGCGTAAGCGGCACGGAATACGGCGTTGCGGGAACATTTACTGAGAAAAATATTTCAGGAGGCACCGTTGTTACGGATTCCGCGACTAACCTTATGTGGAAAGCTGCGACTGAGCTTGACATGAACTGGTCTCAGGCTCTTGCTTACTGCGAAGACTTGAATTATGCAGGATATTCCGACTGGAGACTGCCTAACAGAAACGAGTTTGCGACAATTCTTAACTATACCGGCAAAGAATATGGTGATAGCAAGAGTGACTTCCCCGATATCATCGGAGGAAATTACTGGACTTCGACATCTGCTCCTGACTACGGCGGATCTGCAAGAGCATTCATCATGGAGGTCGGCGGCGGAACGATGTTCAGTGTCGGTGAAACTCAGGGAAATGTTACAACTGCATATACTCTGTGCGTCAGATCCGATGTCGCGCAGTACAGTGCGGTTCCGGCGTGCGACGAAACGGGTTACACTCCGTGCGAAGACGCCGAAACAGGCATAGTCTGGTCGCAGGATGTGAATGACAGTGATGACGAGGTCGATTATCTTGAAGCTGCTATGATGTGCCGTGAATCAAAACAGGGCGGTATTTCGCAGTGGAGAGTTGCGACAATCAGCGAAATCCGCACGAT
Source organism: bacterium (assembly GCA_017405875.1). Lineage (GTDB taxonomy): Bacteria > UBP6 > UBA1177 > UBA1177 > UBA1177 > UBA1177. The sequence continues at coordinate 25,648 of JAFQZM010000006.1, read as the reverse complement.
ACTCAGGAGCGATGGCCTCGACGAATGCTACGTCTCCGACGAATGCAGCGAAATATCGAGTGAAGTCTGCTACGATTCGGAAATCTGTGAAACCGGAACCGCTATTGAATCGGTATTCGGCGACTACACTTTCATGGTTTCCGGAACTCAGACGGGCGAAGGCGAAGGCTATTCATGGAGAGTCAATTTCCAAACCGGCGCGATCGAGTCTCACCACGGCGAATATATTTATGTAACTCCGAGTATCCGCTGCGTAAAGGACAATAGTATTCCCGATGTGGAATTCCCGTACACCGACGATGAAAATTCTCTTGTCTGGTCGGAACTTTCTGCAGATCAGCTCAGCTGGGATGAAGCAAATGAATACTGCACGGAAGACGATGAATACGCATGGAGACTTCCGACAATCGAAGAACTTGCAACTCTCGTTCAGGGCTGTCATGACGGCGGCTGCGCACCTGATATTTACGGTGCTTATTCCGTTTTCGGTGATGTTTCCACGCTCTGGTCGTCTACTGTAACCAGAAATCAGCTGCCGACCAATGTTGAAACCTATTACAATGTTTTGGATTTCATGACGGCTTCGCAGACAGAACTGACCTCAGATGCAATTCGAACCTTCTATACTAAAGTCCGCTGCGTTGCCGATGTTGACGAAAACCCGTCTCCGTGTGATCTCTACCCGTGTGAGGAAATTGAAAATTCCGACGGAACATGCACAAGCGAAGACGGCGTTTACATCTGCGGCTGCGATGAAGGCTATGAGTGGGACGGAGAAGAGTGCGAAATAGTATTCCCCTATACCGACACGGAAACTAATCTTACATGGTCGGCAAAATCGTCAAGCAGTATGTATTGGGAAAATGCCGGTTCATACTGCGAAAACCTGACCGATGGCGGATACACCGACTGGAGACTGCCGGATATCGACGAACTCAGGACGCTTATTCAGGAGTGTGCAGGCACAGAATCAGGCGGTTCATGCGGTGTTACGACGAGTTGCCTCTCTTATTCTGATTGTTGGAGTTCAGATGCTTGTTACTCCTGTTCATCAGATTCCACCGGCGGACACAGCAAATTCGGAGATGCGGCTTATTTGTGGTCTTCCTCTGCCTCAGATAGTACAGATTACTTCTGGTATGTGGATTTCGACTATGGGCGTGTGGACCACGACTATAAGACAACCAATAACTATGTTCGTTGCGTAAGGTAACGTCTCTACATGATGGGGGATAAAAACAAGGAGAGCTGTTCAATGTTAAAAAGATTGCCTATCGGTCAGCAGGATTTCGCAGGTCTTATCGAATGGAACGGAATTTATGCAGACAAAACGAAAATAATTTACGATTTGTTGAATCTTTCCCAATTTGTGTTTCTTTCCCGTCCGCGCAGATTCGGAAAATCGCTGCTCATTTCAACACTTAAAAATTTGTTTGAAGGAAAAAAGGAACTTTTTAAAGGACTTTGGATCGAAAACAATTTTGATTGGAAGGAAGTCCCGGTAATCAAAATTGATTTCAACAGAAGCAGTTTTTTCAGACGGTCTCTTTCTTTGGCAATAAATGAGATGCTGGATGAAAGTTCAGAGCAATATAATCTTCAGCTCTCAAGTGATGACAATAAGAAGAGGCTTATCGAATTAATCCAAAAACTTTACAAAAAAACAGGCGAAAGAGTTGTCCTTCTGATTGACGAATACGACAAACCGATCGTTGATTCGATCAATGATATTCAAAAAGCCGAGGAAAACAGAGAGATTATGCGCAATTTCTACGGCGCAATAAAGGGTTGCAGCGAAATGCTGAGATTCGTGCTTATCACCGGAATTTCCCGTTTTTCCAAGATGTCTGTTTTCTCCGAACTCAACAATCTGGCAGACATTTCTATGGACAAAAATTTTGCTGCCATCTGCGGATTCACAAAGGATGATTTGAACGAATATTTCAACGAATACAAAGATGCTGCTTGTGAAGAGCTGGAAATTTCTCGCGTTGAACTCGATGAAAAAATAAGATTCTGGTATGACGGATATAAATTTGACGGAAAGACGCACATCTACAATCCCTTTTCGATTCTTAATTTTTTTGCCAAAAAAGAGTTTAAAAACTACTGGTTTGAAAGCGGTCTTCCAAAACTTCTGGTCGATTTTATCCGCGAACACTCTGTTGATATAAAAGAGCTTGAAAATACTGCAATTTCAGAGCTTGATCTTAACAATTTCGATGTAACAAAAATAGACATAAAAGCACTGATGTTCCAGACCGGCTACCTCACGATTGTCGGGAAAAATGAAAACGGAAAATATCTGCTCGACTATCCGAATGAAGAAGTCAGACAGTCGTTTGCCGCGTATCTGCTTACAAATTTCACCGATCAGAAATACGGAAACCATGACGATAAAATGCTGGACTCTTTGAGAGCAGGCGACATTGACGGTTTTATTACCGCTGTAAACGCGCTTTTTGCTTCAATTCCTTACCAGATAATTCCGAAAGAAAACGAGAATTATTTTTCGTCATTGATCTATGTTCTGTTGAAAACTTTGGGCTATAGGGTTGCAAGCGAACTTTCTTCATACAAAGGCAGAGCCGATGCGGTAATCAAAACAAAAGATTCTATCTACATTTTTGAGTATAAAATGGCTCCTACAACTGCGCTAGAAGGAATAAACCAGATAAAAATAAAAGGTTGTGCCGATGAATTTGCAGCCGATCCGCGCAAAAAGATTGCCGTTTCTATTGTGGTTGATAAGGAAAAACGCTGTGTCAGCGAATATTTGAAAGAAGATTTGTAATCAGATTTATTATAGGAGGTGTGTTTATGAAACGTTTTTTCAGTTTGATTTTTGTTTTTGTATTGATGCTTTCAGTCGCTTCCTGCGGCGACAGTAAGAAGGAAAACCCTGTGTATGAAGAGCAGGTATCGAAAGAGATCAAAGCCGAAGAGGGCGGCAAAGTTGAGAGTTCCGACGGAAATACTTCTATCGAAATTCCCGCAGATGCCCTTGATTCAGACACAAAGATCACGATGACGATCTACGATGTATCGGGTTATGCCGCAATCCCGGATAAAATCGGAGGAATGAAAGTTGTCAGTAAAGTTGTCGAATTCGAGCCGAGCGGCACGGTTTTCAAAAAACCTGTCATCATTACGATGACTGCGACCGAAGCGTTTGAAAATAAGATAGTTTCGGCTGCTGTTTTCTATGAAAAAGAAGGCAGGCTGAGCTACAGCGAGCACGGCGCTTACGGAGTCATGGGCAGAGATGCAGCGGGTGATCCGATAATGACGACTGCAGCAGGAGATCCGATCATGCTGAGTGACGGAAATCTTACGACAGGAGCAGGAGACCCGATCATGAACTCTGCGGCGGGAGACCCGATCATGATGGCTTCGGCAGGAGATCCGATAATGAATTCTGCGGCAGGCGATCCGATCATGAACGCTGCGGCAGGCGACCCGATCATGATGGCGACAGGTCACTTCACGGCTTATACATTCATTACGATTGATCCGAAAGAGCCCGAGAAAGAGCCTGAAGAACCCGAAAAAGATGAAGAAGTTACCGATAAAGACGATGAACCTGTTGTCGAAGATGACGATGACGAACCTGTTGTCGAAGATGACGACGATCCTGTGGTCGAAGACGATGACGAACCTGTAGTTGACGAAGACGAAATCGTAGATGAAGACGAAACTCCCGATGTTGACGAAGACATCGTTGTTCCGGAACCGCCTGTTCCAGTTCTCTCCAAAGTTCTCTGCACAGGTCTGACGAAGTGCAGCGACGGAGAAATGACTATCGACTGTCCTGCCGAGGGAGAAGATTTTTACGGTCAGGATGCACAGTTCGTTGCAACCAAATCGTGTGTTCCGCATAAATACAGCATACAAACGGAACCGGTTGCTGTGGAAGAAGACCCTGAAGAGGGCGAAGGAACCGGTTTGAGAAATATTCTGCGCGGCGGAAGCAATAACGCAAACATTAGAAACGGAGTCCTCAGAGACGGAGAAACAGGCGAATCTTACGAGTTCGTACTTGACGAAAACACCCACCTGAAATGGGTTTTTCTTAATGAGAGTGGACTTCATGCGGCAGCGGAGACCAGATGCGCTGAACTTACTTACGGCGGACACGAATGGCGTCTTCCTACAGTCAAAGAGCTTTTGAGTATTTCCGACCATGACAGATTTGCTTCGGCTGCCAATGACTACTATTTCGGAAATTTTGGTTATTATGGTTTCTGGGCATCTGAACCCGCTCTTGTTGATGATAATTACTATCAAGATCCGTTTTGGGCATATAAATCGGAGTATGGTACTCTTGAGTGGGACGGTATCGGGCAATACGGAAGTACTAATCACAGTATCGCGTGTGTAAGCGGTGAAGAATACGGCAAAGTCAATGCCGAGAATTATGAGATCAGGACGATAAACGGCCATGAAGTGGTTTCCGATTCTTCTACCAATCTCCTTTGGCAGAAGAATTCCAAAACTGTCAAAAATTGGAAAGAAGCGCTTGCTTACTGCAAAAATCTTGAATATGCGGGCTATTCCGACTGGAGACTTCCCAACAAGAACGAACTTGTCACACTTGTCGACTATTCACGAGCTGATCCGGCATCATTGTTCCCCGGAATGACTTCGGAGACCTTGCTCACTTCGACTTCCCAGGTTACTTACGGCAATGCAGGCGGTCCGATCGCAATTGATATGAAAAGCGGACAAGTTAAAGATTATAGCTCTTATGATGAAAATCCGTCAGTCCGCTGCGTAAGAAGCGATACTCAGCCGCTGGCAGCCGGAAGAACTATTCCTTACTGTGACGCATCGAGAATCGGGCCCTGTGAAGATGCTTCTACCGGTTATGTATGGTCTTCAGCAGACGTAGACTTTAGCTATAGCGACAGCAGCAATCCTATGGTTCCGATGACATGGGATAAAAAGGCGATTCAGTGCCGTGAATCCAATGAAGGCGGCATCTCGAAATGGAGAATTCCTACAATCGATGAACTCCGTAAGCTTTTCCCGGCAGACGAATTTCTCAAACCCGATGGCGAGTGCAAAGTTACAAACGCATGTTTCGATTACGCAAGTGAAGAGTGCTTCAATGAATCAGAGTGCTCGCCGGAAGTAGGCAGAGAAAAGGTTATGTCGAGCCTTTTTGACAGTGGAATTTATTTCTCAGGAACTTTTACCGATACAAATAGCCATGATGCTGTTTGGTTCGTAAATATGAAGAATGATTCTGTAAAGCGTACTGAGAACTATCATGATGGTTATGGTTCCAGCCAGTCAAGATGTATAAAGGATGATTCCTTACCGAATCTGCCTGCATTCCCGTATACCGATTCTGAAAACGGACTTATCTGGTCATCGCTTTCAAAAAAATATCTCCCGTACTGGTATGATGCCGCGAAATACTGTACTGACCTTGTCGAAGGCGGTTCGAACAACTGGAGAGTTCCTTCTATGGAAGAGCTCTGGACTCTTGTTAAAGACTGCCCCGATGGTGATTGTGTTCCTAATACAACCGGTGAATATTCCGTTTTAGGAGATCTCGGCAATCTCTGGTCTTCTGATATATCTTCCGGTGACTCTAACTATGTACATTTGTTGAAGTTTATGACTGCTTCAGAGGATAGTCAGTCCTTTTACTATGAAAATTTTGCCAGAGCCCGCTGCGTAAGAAGTCTTTCAGATTCCGAGAATGTTCCGGAATTGGATGAAGAATCGGATTTTCCGTATCCAATGCCTGATCTCATCTGGTCAAAAGTATCGGATGAAGAATATTATGATTCTGAGAATGATGCTGCCGCATACTGTAACGAACTCAATGAAGAGGGTTACGGCGGAGAAACAGAGTGGAGACTTCCGACAACCTCAGAGCTGGCTTCTATTATCAACAAAAGGGTATGCAGCAACAAAAACAACTTTTTGACGGGAGCCACCAGCGGCAGATGCAGTCAGTACACTTTCGGCGGTTACTCATTTTTCGGCGATATGTTCTCTCTTCAGGCACAAGGCGGTTATGTGTTTGATTTCGTCCAGGGTAGGATAAACTCTTATGGGTACGCCCGTGTACGCTGCGTAGTTGCAATGCCTGATGACGCGAACTAAAAATCTTCATTTTTCCGCAGATTTTGTCTTAAATAATCCGTAAATATTTTTATTTCAGAAAACTTAAAAAAGCAGAAATAATTCCTTGCCTTTTTGTTTAAATTTTTAATAATTGTGCGGTTATTCCAGTTTTTTAAATAGGAGAAGCGCATGAAACGAGTTTTTAGCCTTATTTTTGTTTTTGTTTTGATTTTTGCGGTTGCATCCTGCGGCGGCAAGAAGAAAAAAGAAAACAACGAGAACAACAGTACCGGACCTGTGCTTGAAGAAGAGGTCTCCCAGGAAATTCCAGCCGAAGAGGGCGGTAAAATCGAAAGTTCCGACGGAAGTGTTTCGATAGAAATTCCTGCAGAAGCTCTTGACACCGCCACGACTATCACGATGAAAGTTTACGAAGCCAAGAATTATCCGGGCACTGAAGGCGAAACCGTCATCAGCAAAATCGTAGAATTCGAGCCGTCCGGCATAATTTTCCAGAAGCCGGTTACGATTTCGATGATAAGTCTCGGAAGCGGCGAAGAGACACTCAGAAAAACCAATAAAACGGTGGTGACGGCAGCGGTTTACAGGGAAACGAAAGGTGAGTGGAGCTACAGCCCGACAGGTGCTGCGGTTAAAATTGCAGGAAAAACCCCTGGAGGCGATCCGATTCTGACGACTGCTGCGGGTGATCCGATAATGCTGAATGCTGCCGGTGATCCGATCATGAAGAGTAATGGCGCAAGGCTGAGTGCTGCTGGAGACCCGATTATGGTAACTGCAGCGGGCGATCCGATAATGAAAGCGGGTGCAGGCGATCCGATAATGATGACTACAGGACATTTCACCGCTTATGCATTTTTCCTTATTGATGTTGAAGAAGAACTGGAAGAACCTGATGAAGATGACGATGTGATTTCTGATGAAGACGATAATGACGATCCTGTTGTAGAAGATGACGACGATCCTGTTGTAGAAGACGACGAGCCGGTTGTCGAAGACGATGACGAACCGGCTGACGACGGCGATACCGACACACCGGAACCTGACGACGGCGACACCGAAACGGTCATTCCGGAGCCGGAACCTGAACTTCTTTATTCCAAAGTTTTCTGTACGGGCATGACGATCTGCACCGACGAGGAAGGTTCCCAGATTCTGTGTCCTGAAGAGGGAAATGAATTTTACGGTCAGGATGCACAGTATGCGGTAAGAGGATCGTGCGTTCCGAATCATAAGATGAAAGAAGTCGTAAAACCGGAAGCGCTTGAAAACGATTTCGTCGAAGTGCATGACGACAATACCGGTCTTACATGGCTTTATATCGGCGTAAAGGGAACTTACGAAGGAGTTAAAAACGGCTGCGCCATCTCTTACGGCGGCAAGGAAGACTGGAGATTCCCGACACCGAAGGAACTTATGACTCTTGCATGGAACGACAGGCTTTTCCGCGGTGTTCCGGCTGATCCGATCCTTTTCAAAAAGGTCATCGACGACGGATTCAAAAGTTCTTCCTACAGCGATAAATACGGCATTTATCTCTGGAGTTCGATCGAAGACTACATATATGCGCTGGAATACGGTCTGACAATTCCTCCGAAAGCATACGAAAGTTACCAGAGCGTCTTTAACGACGGTATTCTTATGTGCGTCAGCGGTGAAGAATACGGAAAAGTAAATGCAGCCGACTATGCTTCAATCACCAGAAGCGGCGATAAAATGGTCTTTGATGCAGCTACCAACCTTTACTGGCAGAAGGAATCCGGCAAGGCTGAAACATGGAAAGAGGCGCTTTCCTACTGCGAAAACCTTGAGTATGCCGGTTTCAGCGACTGGAGACTTCCCAACAAAAACGAACTTATAACATTGATCGACCATTCAAAGCTCGGATCGGATGTCGCTTCTTCATTCCCGGGCATGAAAGCCGATGTTTTCTGGAGTTCGACCAGCGCCGGTGAATACAAGTGGGTCATCGACATGACCGACGGAACGGCTTACACCTTCAACGGCAAGACCGCCGGAGGATTTTACATCATGAGACACAGCGAACTGCCTATTTCCGTCCGCTGCGTCAGATCACAACTTGATGAAAAAACCGATTTCCCTGCCTGCAACGAAAGCGGAGTAACACCGTGCAGAGCTGCAGACGGAACGGTCTGGTCTTCGGTCATATACCCCGAAATTTTTGTAGATTTCGACAAATCAAAGATCTCATCCTATAACGGAGGCGGATGCCTTAACTGCAGAAACAATACGCGCTCGGCAGACGACGGTGTTTATTCGTGGGATATTGCCGAAATGTGCCGCGACCTGAGAGAAAAGGGCTCGAACAAATGGAGACTTCCGACTATAGATGAGATCCGTTCGATAGTTACAAGTGAAAGACTCAAAAAAGACGGCTCCTGCGGGATAACGAATGAATGTTTCCAGAGTTCATGTGAAAGTGAAGGAACATGTTCCGGCGACGAACCGTCACAAACTCTTTTCTACGATTACGGAGCTATGATTTCTGCTACATTCAATGCTAATGACGGTAATTATTATGGTTATGAATTATGGGCTTTGAGCACGGAATACGGCAGCCTGGGATTGCCTTCATATATTCCCGTTTCAATGCTTTTCCAGAGATGCGTTCTTGACGAAACCCTTCCTTATGAAATGACTCCTTATACCGATCCGGAAACAGGGATTACATGGTCCGATATTTCTTCAGACTTCCTGACACTGAAGGAAGCAAAGGAATACTGCTATGAACTCTCCGAAGGTGATCCGGACCACTGGTGGAGAATGCCTACATTCGATGAAGTTTCGACAATTATCAGAAACTGCACTGAAGATGAAGCTCCGTGTCCTGTTGATGCTACAGGAAAATATTCGCTTTTCGGCGACATCGACTATCTGTGGGCTGCCGATTACGACGATGAACTCTACTACTTTAGTTTTTCAGATATATATATTACTTCAACAAGTGAGACTGATACGAACAGAGTCCGCTGTGTTTCCGACGGTTCCAACCCGTGTGCTGATGATCCCTGTAACGGACTTGCGCGCTGCAATGTCGTCGAGAATGACAGCGTAAGAACTTACGAGTGTATATGTCCTGATTTTTACGAGTGGAACGGTTCAATTTGTGCAAGCATCTGTTCGACTGATCCGTGCGGCTCGGTTCTGCATTCCACGGGACTTTGCACACCCACATCGGAAACGACGTATGAGTGCGGCTGTGCTTCAGATTATAAGTGGAACGGTTCGGCATGCCTGAATCCGTGCGAAGGTGATCCGTGTGCTGCAGAATCGGTACATTCTACCGGAGAATGTACTGTACTATCGGCAGAAGAATACAACTGCAGCTGCGATGAAGAGGCAGGCTTTTTCTGGACAGCAGCAGAGCATAAATGTGTAAATCCGTGTGCAGATGAACCGTGTGCCGATCCGTCGGTAAATTCTACCGGAGAATGCTCGCCTAAATCAGCATCGGAATATGAGTGCAGCTGCGACGGCGAATTTGCATGGTCCGATGATTTAAAAGAATGCCTGCCTACGTCTATGTAAAGCCTTTTTTTCTGATCCGATAAATTCCCTGAGTCAAAGAATTCCGATTTAATTCCCCTTTTTTCTTGAAAAAACTCCTTGTATAGAAATAATTTCATGCAGCGGCAAGAAAACAAAAGAGGTTCCTGACGACCCGGGCGATGATCATGGTGATGGAAATGCAGAGGGTAAAGAGCAGGTAACGCAGGAAATTTCAGCCGAAGAGGGCGGAACGATCAAAAGTTCCGATGACTCGGTTTCAATCGAGATTCCGGCAGAGGCTCTTGATTTCTTTGATGTTTTTCTTTCTCGTCTCAACTTTGTTTTTCTTCATTCGCTCTCCTTTCTAGCCGTAGGTTTTGACCCAGTCCCTAACAGTGTCACGCTTTAATCCGTGTCGTTTCGCCAATCTCCGATAACCGCCCAAGCCCAACTCATACTCTGTCAAAACTTGCTCACGCAACTCCAAAGGATAATGATTTACTCCCATTTTTCCACCTCTCTTTAATGGGTGTCCAAACTTTGGGGGGCAGAACAAGGGGAATAAAAGAGGTGAGGTTTGGAATAAAAGGGGAGAGGTTATTCTTCAGAATTTTCCGGATTTTCTTCAGTTACTTCCGGTTCGTCAAACTGAGGTTCAACGCCGTTTTCGGAATCAATGATATCGTTGATGCTGCCTGATTCGGGCTGCAGGTCTTCAGGATCGATGATCTTCGTGACTGAAACAACAAGCTCGCCGTTTTCGACTTTGAAAAGTCTGACGCCTTTCGTGTTTCTGCCGATTACGCTGATTCCGCTGACCGGAATTCTGATTGCCTGACCGTTCGATGTGATGAGCATTGCCTCGTCGTTCTGGTTGACTTTTAGAACGCCGACAACATAGCCGTTTTCATCGGAAGTCTTGATCGTGATGATACCTTTGCCGCCTCTCGACTGCAGTCTGTAATCTTCGACAGGAGTGCGTTTTCCGATACCTTTGTCGGTGATCGAAAGAAGCGTCGTTCCTTCTTCGATTACATCCATCGTGACGACTTCGTCATCGCTGTTGATCCTGATGCCTCTGACACCTGCAGCAACGCGGCCCATCGGTCTGACATCGTTTTCGTTGAAGCGGATGCTTAAACCTTTCTTCGTTGCGAGAACGACATCGTCGTTTCCTTTCGTGATCTTGACTTCGATAAGCTCGTCGCCTTCGTTGAGCTTGATCGCCTTCTTTCCGTTCGTTCTCTGGGTCTTGTATTCCATGATGTCGGTCTTTTTGACGGTTCCGTTTTTGGTTCCCATCATGATGAATTCGCCTTCAACGAACTCTTTTATCGGAAGAACTGCTGCGATCTTCTCGTCTTTTTCAATGTTGACGAGGTTGATTATCGGTTTGCCGCGGCTGTTTCTCGTTGCTTCGGGAAGCTGATGGACTTTTGTCCAGTAAACTTTGCCGAACGATGTGAAGAGAAGAAGAAGCGTGTGGCTGCTTGCGACGAAAATGTTCTTGACGTAGTCGTTTTCCTTCGGATTTATCGCGTTGATGCCTTTGCCGCCGCGTTTCTGTTTGCGGTAGAGGTCAAGCGGAGTGCGTTTGATGTAGTTTTCAGTCGTGAGGGTGACCACCATGTCGTCGTCTGCGATGAGGTCTTCAATGTCGATGTCGCCGTCGTAGTTGACGATGTCGGTCTTTCTCTCGTCGCCGTATTTCTCCTTTATCTCCTTGAGTTCATCCTTGATTACGCCGAAAAGAACGTGTTCGTTTGCAAGGATTTCCTTGTACCATTCGATCTTTTTGTAGAGCTCTTCGAGTTCGGCGATGATCTTGTCTCTTTCCAAACCGGTAAGTCTGCTCAGTTTCATGTCTAAGATGGCGTTTGCCTGAAGCTTCGAAAGGCCGAATCTATCCATCAGGTTGATTCTCGCATCATCGGTCGAAGCGGACGATCTGATGATGTGGACGACTTCGTCGATATTGTCGATCGCTATCTTCAAACCTTCCAAAATGTGAGCGCGTTTTTCAGCTTCGGCAAGTTCGTAGCGCGTTCTTCTCGTGACGACATCCTTTCTGTGAAGAATGAAGTAGTGGAGCGCGTCCTTGAGGTTTATCGTCTTCGGGATGCCGTTGCAGATAGCGAGCATGTTGATACCGAAAGAGACCTGAAGCTGCGTCATCTTGAAAAGCTGGTTGAGAAGGATGTTCGGATCTGCGTCTTTCTTGAGTTCGATGACGACTCTAATCTTTTCGCGTCTGCCCGATTCGTCGCGGATGTCGTGGATTCCTTCGAGTTTCTTTTCCTTAACGAGTTCGGCGATCTGTATTATCATGTTTGCCTTGTTTACCTGATAAGGAATTTCGTGAATGATTATGCGGTCTCTGGCACCGTTCTGACCGAGCTCTATCGTTGCTTTCGAGCGGATCTTGATGATGCCTTTACCCGTTTCATAAGCTGCTCTGATGCCCGCTTTGCCAAGTATCGAGCCGCCGGTCGGGAAGTCGGGGCCCGTGATGAATTCCATAAGTTCTGGAATGTCAGCATCGGGATTGTCGATAAGGTGGATCGTCGCGTTTACAGTTTCAGTGATGTTGTGCGGCGGGATGTTGCTTGCCATACCGACAGCGATACCGCTCGTTCCGTTGACGAGAAGTTCGGGGATCTTCGTCGGCATAACTTCGGGTTCCTGCAGGCTGCCGTCGTAGTTGTCGCGCATATTGACGGTGTCTTTGTCGAGATCGGCCATGATTTCACCGGCGATTTTAGCCATTCTCGCCTCGGTGTACCTCATTGCAGCCGCGCCGTCGCCGTCGACTGAGCCGAAGTTGCCCTGACCGTCGACAAGAGTGTAGCGCATCGAGAAATCCTGCGCCATTCTGACCAAGGTCTGATAAACTGCCTGATCGCCGTGCGGATGGTATTTACCAATGACGTCGCCGACGATTCTCGCAGACTTTTTGTAAGCCGCGTTGTAGGTGTTTCCGAGTTCCTTCATTGCGAAGAGCACTCTGCGGTGAACCGGTTTCAGACCGTCTCTGACATCAGGCAGCGATCTGTCGGTGATGACGCTCATCGCATAGTCGATGAACGCCGTTTTCATGGAGTGTTCGATCGCGATATCTTTTATTTTGCCGTGTATCAATTCGTCCATTGCCATTGTTTCCTCCGTTAAATGTCGATCGTTGCGTTAAGGGCGTTCTCTTCGATGAACTTTCTTCTCGGTTCGACGTTTTCGCCCATGAGGATGTCGAACATTCTGTTGGCTTCAGCCGCGTCTTCCGAAGTGACTCTGAGAAGGACCCTGTTTTCGGGGCTCATCGTCGTTTCCCAGAGCTGTTCGGGGTTCATTTCACCGAGACCTTTGTAACGCTGGATCTTCTGACCTTCTTTCGCGATGTTGAGGACTGTGTTGAGAAGCTCTCTCCAGCCTGTAACTTCGGTCGAATCTTCTTTTGCGACGTTTTTGATCTCGTATTTCTGCGAGCCGTAAGCCATCATCTTTTCACGAAGTTCGTTGATGAGTGTGATCTCGGAATTGTGCGTATATTTCTGGTCGATCACGCTTACTTTTTCTACACCGAGAGTCGTCGTGTAGATCTTCATCTTGAACTCGCCCTGGACGCGCTGGTTTTCTTCAAGTTCCATTCTGAACGGAGCTTTCTGCGGGAAATTCTGTTCCATGTAGTTTTTGATGGTTTCCCATTTTTCCCAGAGGTTCGTTTCCGATCTGAAGTCGTCTTCAACGAGCGTCGTCGTTGCTGCGATCGCCTCAACTATAGCTGAATCGTAGATGAATTCAGTCTTTGCAAGGTTTGCGTTGAGGTCAACAAGAAGTTCGACATATTTTTTGAGTCCTTCTTCGTCAAGCTCGGTGTCGCCGATCTTAAGCGTAAGTCCCTGAATGCCTGTATCGACGAGGTAATCTTGGAATTCCTTCTCGTCTTTGACGTATGTTATCTTCTTGTTTTTCGTGATGCCGTAAAGCGGCGGCTGAGCGACATAGAGATAACCTCTTTCGATGACTTCGGGCATGTGGCGGTAGAAAAGAGTGAGGATAAGAGTCATGATGTGCGCACCGTCGACATCGGCATCTGTCATGATGATGATTTTGTGGTAGCGCAGCTTTTCGATGTTGAACTCTTCCTTGCCGATTCCCGTTCCCAAAGCGGCGATGATCATCGTGATGGTCTCGCTTTTGAGAAGTTTGTCGAGACGCGCCTTTTCGACGTTGAGGATTTTACCTCTGAGCGGAAGTATCGCCTGCGTGCGGCGGTCTCTTCCCTGTTTTGCCGAACCGCCTGCCGAATCACCCTCGACGATGAAAAGTTCCGAGAAGGCCGGGTCTTTTTCGGTGCAGTCTGCAAGTTTGCCGGGAAGGGCAGTGCTGTCGAGAGCGCCTTTTCTTCTTACGAGTTCACGCGCCTTTCTCGCAGCCTCTCTCGCAGCAGTCGCCTCGATGATCTTGTCGATTATCGTTTTCGCGATGTCGGGGTTCTCCTCAAGGTAGATCGTGAGAGCATCGACTATCGACTTTGAAACGAAAGCCTGAATTTCGGAACTTACGAGCTTGTCTTTCGTCTGCGAACTGAACTTCGGGTCTGCCATCTTGACCGAAAGGACTGCGGTGAGACCGTCTCTGACGTCGTCGCCGTTGATCGAATCGACGATCTTGTCGTTCTTGATGTTTTCCTTGATGTAGTTGATGAAGACCTTCGTGATGCCGAGTTTGAATCCTGCAAGGTGAGTTCCGCCGTCACGGTTGTAGATGTTGTTCGTGTAGCAGAAGATCTTTTCGGTGTAAGCCGTTGTCCACTGCATAGCGATATCGACCGTGAGATCGCCTTTCTCTTCGTGATTCGAAACCGTGATGATGTCCGGGTGAAGGCCGGTCGTGTTTTCGTTCAGATATTCGACATACGCCTTGATACCGCCTTCATAGTGGAACTCGAATTCCTGACCGACTCTTTCATCAAGCAGATAGATCCTGACGCCGCTGTTAAGGAAAGCCATTTCGCGCAGTCTCTGTTCGACTTTCTTGAGTTCGAAAGTGGTCATCGAGAATATTTCCGGGTCCGGTTTGAACGTGACTTTCGTGCCGTGCTCGTCTGTAACGCCGACTTTTTCAAGCGGAGCAACGGGAGTGCCGCGGTGATAAGTCTGCCTGTAGATGCCGCCCTGACGCTTGATCTCAAGATCGAGAGTCTCCGAAAGAGCGTTTACGCAGCTGACGCCGACGCCGTGAAGACCGCCCGAAACTTTGTAGGCGTTGTTGTCGAACTTGCCGCCTGCGTGAAGGACCGTCATGATGACTTCCGCCGCCGAGCGGTGTTCCTCTTCGTGCATATCTACCGGAATGCCTCGACCGTTATCCTTGATCGTAATACTTTCGTCAACATGGATATAAACGGAAATTTTGTCGCAGTAACCGGCAAGAGCCTCGTCGATACTGTTGTCAACGACTTCGTAAATCATGTGGTGGAGACCGCTTCCGTCGTCAGTGTCTCCGATGTACATTCCGGGTCTTTTTCTGACCGCTTCCAGACCCTTGAGAACGTGGATGCTGGACGCGCCGTAATCCTGTTCAGCCTGAGCCTGAGAGATGTTTTTTTCTTCGTTAAGATCTGTCATAAAAACCTCCTTAATAAACAGACATCGGATTATATTTATCGAATCGCAAAAAGCAATTTTTATCGAAGAAAAAAATCAATGATTTTTAGGGGATAGACAATTTTTCCGCCTCAAAAAATGTGTTTTTAAGTTGTTGATTTTATTAGGTTTTTTGAACACGGTTTTTTTAAGGTCAAAAAATGGCCGTTTTTCGGGCAAAACTGCAATTTTTTGAGGCAGAAATTTGTGATTTTTCCGGGTAAAAATTTACGGTTTTTTAAGCACGAAAAGAGGCTCGCCGACACCGATTTTTTCACCTTGCGCAACGACAGGTTTTTCTACTGCTTCTTCGGGAACGAGAAGAACGATGGTGGAACCCATTTCGAACATTCCGAGTTCGTCGTTCTGCAAATATCTTTTGTCGTTTTTAACCCACTCGTCAGAAAATTTTTCGGTAAAATTCATCTTTATCGACCCGACTAAAGTTGCGCCGACCGCAGTGTAGAAGTAGGTGAAGTTTTCAGCTTTGAATTTTGCAACTACGCGCTCGTTTCTTATGAAAAGCCTGTCGATATTGTTTAAACCGAGCGAATTGACCGGAAAAAGCCGCCAGCCCGTGTGGATGTGTGCCGCAAGAGTCGAATCGACCGGAACATGGAAACGGTGATAGTCGCGCGGCGAAAGATATATAGTTGCAAGCCAGAAACCTTTTTCAAACGGAAGTTCTTTTTTGACAAGATCGGAAACGAGATAATTTTTTCCTTTTACCTGCGTCGCGACATCGGCATGGATGTTTTCGAGAACGCTGACAACTCCGTCGCAGGGCGAAAGGAAAGCGCTTCCGTCATTTTTCAGCGGACGGACCGAAGGATCGAGCTTTCTTGTGAAGAAGGCGCAGAGAGAATCGTAATCCTCAAGTTCTCCCTCAAAATTTTTCATATCTATCCCGTAGTGCGAGGCATAAATTTCAATCACTTTCTGGATCAGGACAGCCGGGAACTCCAGTTTCGTGATTTTTCCCCAGATCCTGCTCAAAACAGGAAAGGAAATGATGAAAAGAAACAACTGCTTTAAGTAGTTCACCAAGATCTCCATTAAAAACTAAAAACAGCGGATTATAGCGATTTTTTTTAGCGCCGCAACCCTAAGGACTTTAAGGACCTTAAGGACCCTAAGGTCCTTAGTGGCGCCGCAGAAAGAAAAAAATTTGACTTGCAGATTTTTTTCCCTACAATGCCGCCCCGATGGTGCTACCGTGGCTCAGTCGGTAGAGCAGCTGATTCGTAATCAGCAGGTCGGGTGTTCGAGTCACCTCGGTAGCTCCATTTTCTTTTTTGAAATCCCAACAATTTTTGGTTTTAACTTAGGGTTTAAGGTTTAAGGACTTTAGACTTTACTCTCTAGATTCTTGAATTCTGAAATTTCCCTCTCCACACTGGAGAGGGATCAAGGGTGAGGTCAGATTATTTTATAGATCCTTCAGGAACTACGACTGTTACATGTCTGCCTGAAAGGTAAGAACCGTTGAAGACACCGTCTACTTCTTTACCGCCAAGAACGGCGACATCAGCTTCATATTTGACAGGGCTGTTTGTTGCGTTGATACAGAAATCGTTGTGGAAGTGAACATCGAACGTAACTTCTGCATCCTGCGTAACGGAGAAGAAAGTCGTGTCGTTGTGCTGGATCGTTTCAGGATCAGCCGAAAGAGCTTTTGATGATTTTACAAACTCTGCCGCATTTACGCCGTTGCAATCTTCTTCACTGACACCGCCAGTCGTAACATCCATATCGATCCATGCGGTAAGGTCGCGTATTGCCTGAATGACGTCTCCGCCGATACCTGTTCCGTCAGCTTTTTCCGTGTGGTAAATGAAAGGTTCACCGGTATCTTTGTTCAGGGAGCCGGTAAGTTTAGCTACGGTATTGTAGAAACCTTTTGTCGGTAAATCCGATTTTTTGCAGTTTCCGCCGTTGTCGTCGCAGTTGAATGAAGAGTCGATACCGATGAATTTAGCACCGATTCCGCCCAATGCGCCGCCCAGCTGACTTATGGAAACAACCGGAGAACCCTGGTTTGCCATGCAAGTCGTGCTCTTTGTTATTGTTCCGTTGTATTCAATGCACAGATCGGAATCTTCATCAGATATTACGATGAAAATCGGCATCGATTTCTTTCTCATGCAGAGACCGCCGACAGTTCCGAGCTTGTCATCACCGGAGCAGTCAGCCTTTGCAACATTGTATTTTGCGCTTTTTACACCCATATTCGGGTCTTTGCATACCGGATTCTGGAACGGGTGGGTTATATCAACGAAGCATGCCATGTAGCTGCCGACAAATTCGACACCTGTTGCAGCGATATACATCGCATACAATGCCAGCTCGTTGCTCTGGTCGCCGAAACCGTCGAGTGCAGTTTTAACCAAATCGGGATCTGTCGTCATTGTCTGACGAACGGTATAAGGCGTGTCCCAACCGAATTTTACGACGCCGAAAGAAGCGTAATTCGGGTTGTCTGCAAATTCAGCGGCAATCGCGTCGATAACACTTGTTTTAACTTCGTCTCTCAATTTTTCCTGTTCGTCTCTCATTGAGCCGGAATCGTCGAAGAAACTCGCAACATCAATAGCTTCGATTTTTGTCGAGAAAGTGAGAACTCTCGTGACATCGTCAAGGCTGTTGTCTGAATCGTAGGGGAGAACGACGAAGAAAAGTCCTTCTGGAATGTGGTCGTTGGGATCAAGCGGATCTGATTCGAAAGCAACTTCCGCGAGGTCGTCATCGCCGTCGCCGTCTGTATCTTTGTTGAGCGGATCTGTGCCTACTTCTTTCTCTTTTTTGTCGGAAAGATTGTCGCCGTCGCTGTCTTTATCGAGGAAATCAGGTTTTCCGTCGCCGTCGGTATCTCTGCACGGTTGTTCCGGGCATTCCTGAGAGTCGGAATAACCGTCGCCGTCGCTGTCGCTGTCAAGGCAGTTCGGAATCGAGTCACCGTCGAAATCGTCACATCCTTCAACGCCGTTAGGAATACCGTCGCCGTCGTCATCCTGATCATCAGGGCCGCACAGACAGGTTTCTACAGGCTCTTCGGTATCGGGTTCTGTGTCTGAAGGTACGTCGGTATCAGGATCTCCCGTGTCTGTATCTATGCCGCTGTCGGTTGTGTCCGGATTGCCGGAATCCGCAGTATCAGCGGTCGTATCGGAAGTCGTGTCGGAAGTCGTGTCAGCTTCCGTGTCGTTCGTGTCTTCTTCATCATCGCTGGCACATGCCGCCATAAAGAGGCAGAACGCCAAAGCTGCGAGTAACGCGATCAAATGTTTTTTCATAAAAACCTCCTTGCAAAAAGTTTAAAAAACATCAACGGCGCGGATTATACTTGAAAAAATAAAAAAAAAAAGTCTTTTTTTGCTTGTTTTGCGGTGAAAACTAATCGTCGTAATCGTCTTCTTCGTTCTTGTCTTCGCCTTTCGTGAAGGTTACGAACTTTGAAATGGTTTTCGTTTTTGCATCGGTACCGGTTACCGCAACGGATATGCGGTTGTATTTCTTCTTCATTTCGACGTCAACGCCGAGGATTTCAGTCTTTTCATCTTTTTCGATCCGTTTGTAGAAAACCTTTTTGCCGTTGAGGAATACGAAAATGTCTTTTACTTCGTCCGGATTGATCTCAAATTCTATTTTAGTCGTTTTCTGATCGGTAATGAGAGGCGTTTTGTCGAAGACGATTTTCGGCATAGTGAGCGGATATTCGTTTGCGGTTTTGATTTCAGCTTTTCCTTTTGCAGGAGCCGTGTTTTCCGCTTTTACCCAAAGACCGCTTTCAAGAAGCATCGCGTTGCCGCATTTTCCCGCTGAATCGGCGTTTCCGTCGGCAGATACCGAGCCGATTTTCGTCGAAAGGTCTGATGCACTGAAAAGTTCCGTTCCTTTTGCTAGCGCCACCTTTGATTTTGCCTCTTCAAAAGTGCATTTCGCCGCATCGGTAAAGGGGATGTCGAACTCTGCGCTGTATTTCAGCTTGTAGTCGTAAATTGACATCGAAAGTTTCTGTTTTGCCAGATCCTCTTTCTTGGCCGGTACTTCGGTTTTGAACTTGAATTTCGCGCTCATCGACTTTCCCGGTTCGAGCGTGAACGAGTTCGTACCGTTTTCAATGAAGATTTCTTCGGTGTCGTTCGTGTTTATGAGCATTGCCTTTCCTTCGAGAACGGCTCCTTTGCCCTCATTCGTTATCAAAAGTGTGAGTTCAGCCGATTCGCCGCTCTGGATGAAGCCGTCGCGGTTGCCGCTCGTTTCCGCCGCAACAATTGCGAACTTGAGGTCAGGCTGCTCTACCGGAATCGTTTCGACCGTGAATTTCGCGGTTTTTATCTCTTTTTTCTTTTCCGGTTCGTTGAGGTAGAGCTTCATTGTTCCTTCGGTCTTCTGCCACAGTACCGATTCCGGCAGTTTGACGTTGACTGTGCGTTCTGCCGAGCCGCTGAAAGTGCCGAAAGGAACTTCGATACGCCTGAGGTTTTTGATCGGAGTTTCAAAAACGCCGAGAAGGTTTTCGATTTCGCCTTCAATTTCCGCTCTGAACGTGAATTTTGCCGTTTCACCGCCTTTGAATTTGCCGTCACTCAGCATCGTGACTTTCAAAGTGTCGGTTTTCGGCTGTGCGAGAGAGACTTTTTCCTTCCAGTTTATGCCGTTTTCATGCAGTTTTGCGAGGATTTTCTGCCACTCTTCGTCTTTTATAACCTGCGAACTTTCGTAAGCTCTCATCTTTTTTGTCATCTGTTCGGCGATTTTGACCGCGATCTCTATCTCTTCGTCGCTTCTGAACTCGTCATCCTTCTGTTCGCGGCGTTCTTTGATTATCGTTTTGACGTCTTTGTACTCTTTGAAATAGCGGATCGTCGTGCTCGGTTTTTCAACTGTTTTCGGCGCATACTGGCTGACGATGTGCTCTTCGAGGTCGCCTTCCTTCAGAATGTTTTCGCCCGAATCGAAGACTGAAATTTTGTCGGGATGGATAAAAACAGCCCTTGTTTCGATGTCAGGCGTGATGCCGACCGACTGGATCGAAATGTTTCCCGGAGTGAGATACTCGGCGATCGTGAGCTTCATTCCGCCGCCGCCCGGAGTGCCGATAATCGTCTGAACGCTTCCTTTACCGAAGCTTTTTCTGCCGAGGACTGTCGCTCTGCCGTTCTTTTTGAGAGCCGCCGTAACGATTTCAGTCGCCGAAGCGGAACCTTCGTTTATCATCACGATTATCGGAATGTCGAGAATGTCGCCGCGACTTTTCTTCGCGTAGTTGGATTCGATCTCTTCATCGTCTTCGACTGTGGAAACGATGACTCCTTTATCGAGGAAGATGTCGCTTATCGCTATAGCCTGCGAGAGAAGTCCGCCGGAGTTGTTGCGCATATCGAGAACGAGGGCTTTCATCCCTTTCTTTTTGAGTCCGTCAAGTTCTTCGACGAGAGTTGAATAGGTGTTTTCCATAAAGCCCGAAAGGTTGATGTAACCGATTCCCGGCTTAGGCATTGCAGCGAGGACAGACGTGATTTTAATGACGGCGCGGACTATTTCGAATTTGAGAAGTTCGGGCACGCCTTCGCGTCTTACCATAAGCGTTATCGGGGTTCCAGGTTCTCCTCTCATTTTGCTGACTGCTTTGTCGAGAGTGAGGTTTACCGCCGAAGTGTCGTCGATCTGGACGATTACGTCGTTTGCCTCGATTCCCGCTTTTGTCGCCGGAGTGCCTTTCATCGGGGAAATAACGGTGATTTCGCCGTTGTCGTTCATGCCGACTACTATGCCGAGACCGCCGAAGTTGCCGCCGGTCGATTTTTCGAAGTCGTCGAAATCTTTCGGTGTGAAGATGTATGAGTGGGGATCGAGTTTTTTGAGGATTCCGTTTATCGCGATGTATTCGATATCGTCCTTCGTGAGCGGAGGTTCCGGAACATACTCTTTGTCAAGGTGGATATAGACCGAACGCAGAGCATAGGCAACATCGACGACATCACGCAGACTTTTGACTTTTATAACGTGCTTCTGGTTATAAATCTGCAAATTTATTACTTTTTTCTCTTTGTCATAAGAGATGAGAGTTTCCGGAAGGGAATCCTGAACGGCGTCAAGGGCGTAGGTCAGAAGGTCTGCAGCTTTGATTTTCGATTTGTCGAGATAGCGTTTTTCGGCGGTTTTGAGGGCAAAAACCGTTATTTCGCCTTTTTGCAGCGATGCGTCTTTTGTGAGCCACGAATTGTGTCCGAAAAAACTGGCATTGAGAACGAATGCCAGAAACAAAACCAGCACGAGCGCCAATTTTTTTCTCATTTTTCCCCCTTTATCTCTTAGAATCCCATTCTGACAGCATTTATAATAAACTCAATCTTACCCATAAAAAGAATAAGTCTCGAAAGCAAAGTATAAGCAAAAGCGGAGCCTATTGCAACTAATATGAAGAACCTGCCTATTTCTCCCGTCGTGTTTATGAAACGGTTGTTGTTCCTGTTGCGGGCGACCAGAAACATCATTGCCGAAGTTATGCATACGATGCTGAGTACCGCGTTTATCGTCATGTCGATCTGCAGAGCGCCGCTTTCGTCAAACGAGACGAGCGAGATTATAGAAGTGCGTATCATTTCCTGAATGAAAGCCGAAAAATAGACTGGAATATTGATCGCCGTGGTGACGATGACGATGAACGCCGCCGGCAGAAAGCGGAGTTTCGAATATGCCGCTTCACTGTTCGACGGAATAAAGAGGAGTAAACCTGCAAGAAGCGGTATCAGAATGAGCAGGTCACCGTTGACAGCCGATTTGTAGGCGGGTCTTATTATCGAGAAATACCATATAACCGCGAAGTAGCCCGCCGAAACGCCTATGAAAAGCGACTCTGCAAAGTGGTAAAGCGGGTTCGGCTTGAAGAATCCCGAAAATACCGCAAGGGTGAGCAACAAAGCCGTTATGGTTCCTACATCGTTGAAAATATTCATTTTTTATTCTTTCTTGCAAGTTCTATCAAGTTCGAAAATATTACAAGCCCGATTATGTAAAACAGGATCGTCGAGAGGATCTCATACTGTTTTTCTATGTGCAGAGTTGGCTGGAATTCGTGGATAAAGACCGTAATCGACTTGAAACCGCCGATAAGTCCGTCAAGATAGAGCGAACCTCTGAACGGAATGTAGGCTGAAAGCATATCGGACGAGCAGAATGCGACTTTTTTCACGTTTTTGTCTTTCAGCATTACCGCAAACGATACTATTCCGGGAACGCCGTCGAAAGTCTGCGAGGAGAATTCAAAAACCGCCGAAAAGTCGGAAATGCTGCCGATCTCGCTCATCAGCGGCTGGTGGATTTCGGTGCTGCTGTCGAAAATGTCGCGCTCTTTGACCTCGCTGAAATTGTTTGCGATGAGGTATGTCGCGATATTGCCGCCGACGATGAATCCCAAGTGGGTGTATTCGTGACCGTAAACGAAGCGCTCTTTGCCGAAACTTCCGTTTTCGATGCTTTTTTCAACTGCGGTGAAAGCCGATTCAACGCCGTTAGGAATCATTGTCGCGAAGGCGATCCCGATGCTTTTTTCAGCCAGAACTCCGATCAGTGCCGACATTGCCGATTCAAGCTCGTATTTTGATTCGGGGCCGTAGTTTACAAGAATCAGAACTTTTGAGTCCGGCGGCAGTTCGTTTACTATCTGGAAAACTTTCATTTCGTTTTCCGTCGGCGCCACGTTCAGTTCAGATTCCTGTTCGGTTTTGTTTTTGTCGAAAATTGTGAAGTAGTGGAACATCATAAGGAAAAGAATGGGGAAGATCAGGCCCCACTGCGGTATTCTTGCGATAGCTGCCGAGATGTTATCTATAAAATTTCTCATTTTTTATCTCCGGAGCCTGCAAAAAAAGTCGTGTAAAAATTTTCAGCCGTGAAGAAGAGCAGTCCGCTGGCTGTTC
This sequence comes from bacterium, assembly GCA_017405875.1. Classification (GTDB taxonomy): domain Bacteria; phylum UBP6; class UBA1177; order UBA1177; family UBA1177; genus UBA1177. Next base: position 2,469 of record JAFQZM010000006.1, on the reverse strand, counting down.
CTATAGCCAGAGCCTTGAATACGGGAACTGCGAGGATATTCATTATCCAGCCGGGAGACATCGGACCGTTCCAGTCTGAAATAAGATCCTGTGAAAAAAGCCAGTACTGGTCGGTGAGACCTGTCAAAGTCATGATGAATGCGATCGTTATGACGCAGTATGAATAGCTTCTGACGGAAAAACGGCTGTAAACAGTGGAAAGCATGTTAAGAAGCAGCAGCGCCAGGAAAGACGATAGCAGCGGGTCGAAGATGTAACGGTAGATCCAGCGGATAAAGCCTTTTATTTCCGGGCTTGTCGTGATTCCCGTTTCAAGGAATTTTGCGGCTATTCTTTTTTTGCTCTCAGTCGGGAGTTTTGAAGAGCCCGTTACGGAAAGTTTTTCCGCAGCCATTTCGGAAATCCGGCTGTTTGTCAGGAAGTTGTTGTATCTGAACATCTCTTTGTTCAGCTTTTCCGATTTGGTACGCAGAAGCTCCTTTTCTTTTGTGATCCACGTTTCAAGCTCGGTTCCGCTTCCGTCGATTTTTATGCCGCCGTATTTGAAGTCTTCGAAACGGTTCTTTTCGCCAGCTTCGAGACCGAATGTAAGCTCGTTCTGCTTGAGTGATGCGATCGAAGTGTCAAACCACTCCTTGAGTTCCTGAGAGATGGGGAACATGTCTGAAATTATGGCAATTGATGCCGATTTTACCTTTTCTTTTATCTCTTTGACGCGCTTCATGTTGTTCGGATTTATGAATGTTATTCCGTCATCGGAAGAATCCGCGTAAGGAGATGAGATCTTGTTTTCCGAAAGGAGCCTCTGGTAGTTTTTCAGCGTTATATCGGCGCTTTTCAACATCTCTTCCGACGGGAAGAAGTCGGTCGAAACATCGGCCGAGATATAGAGCGCGAGTTTCTTTTTAGAAGGGAATTTTGAAAGATAGAGATCGTTTTCGATGAAGACGAGGGCTGTTTCGGTCAGGAAATCGGGCTGCTCCCTCACGATGTTTTCAAAAGTGTAGCGGCTCTGGTTCGGGTTTATGAAACCCAGAGTGAAAGTCGCAACGGCTGAAACGAGAATAATCAGCGAATTCAAGAGTTTGCTTATCAGGCGGGATTTTTCCTCTCTGCTCTGTGCCTGAGTGCCCGTGCCGGGAAGTTTCGTCTTTTTTGCGTTTTCAGCCGAAGATGAAAGGACATCTTTGAGAACCGATGAGGTTTTCTTCGAAGAGAACGATTCTCTGAGTTCGCGGAATGAGTATTTTATCGAAGAAGCCTCTTTAGCCAGAAACTTCACGAGACCGGCGAAGAATGAAAGAACGATGACGATCTCGGTCCAGCGCACCGCCTTTGTCAGAAAAGCGCTTTCGATACCGAGAGAAATCATGACGAAAACCGCGACGATGCAGACAAAAACCGATATGAGGATTATCTTTAACTTCATTCAGCCACCGTTTTTATGAGATTGTCGAAAAAAGGGTAGTAGGGCGCGAGTGTTCTGCAGAGCGAAAGCACAAGTATTCCGGCGGCGACTATCGCCAGAAACAGGTAAACTCCCCAGGTTTCGAGAGTGCGTTTGTTTTTCAGCTTCTTTATCTGTGCGCTCATCAGGAACGGTTCAAGCGAAATCAGGCACTTTTTCGAGTTGATTGCGTCGATCAGAAGCCCTTCTATCGAGCATGATATCGCGATTCGTTTCTTGTCGGAATCGGAATTGTAGGCATCCCAGTCCGAAATGGCGGAACCGTCAGAAATATTGAGTATAAGAGATGCGTTCATTTCACGTTTTTCAATGGTCGTGTAGAAAGTGTTGTTCGCGTTTGAAAGCGGCGTGAAAAGGATCGATGCGCTTTCTGAACTGCGGTTCGCTATAACGCCGAACTCTTCGGGGATCGTCGTTCTTACCGAGTTCCCCGCATCGCTTTCTTCCAGAATCTCGTCTATGAATCTCGCCGCAGCGGAAAAGAGCGGGTGAGCCTTTGAATCGATCGAGCTGTTGACTGCGATTCTTCCGCTGTCCTCGTCGATCATCGTTTTGATGAACTGAAGCAGGAGCATCGTTTCTCTCGAGAGTTTCGAGGGGAATTTCCTGACAAAAATATTCGGCAGCAGAAGAGAGACCATGAATATCGCAAAAAGCGAAAATATTTTAAAATCTATCATCGTTTCCATTTGTGCATCTCTTCCCTAAGGTCGAAAATCAGCGTTTTTCTGCTTTTTTTCGTGCCGATGGTTTTTTTGTTGCTTTCGGGGTCGTTTTTAGTCATGAAGACTCCTTTCGCAGTGTGGATCTCGACTACCGAATCGGGGTTTATTTCAAGAACGCGGTATTCGCCCCACTTAAGCACGATATCCTCTTTTCTGTCACTTTCGAGTTTTTCGATGAATATTGCCGGAGCTCCCTTTCTGAACCGGCCGTAAGGTATGAATATCCAGCCGTTTTTTATGTCTGCAGTGTTGAAAAATCCTCTCAGGAACGAGTTG
>JAFQZM010000047.1 GCA_017405875.1 bacterium | reverse complement strand
TAGCCGTGTCCGCTCCAGTTTTCGATAAATTTTTTTGCCGCTTTCTTCTGATTTATGCTGCTTTTTGCCATTTTTACTCCGCTAATCGCAATTAAAGCACTCAATCATATCAGATAGAAAAATCAAAAACAAGTTTTAGACGGTATTTTATTTTTTTAATTTTAAAATTCAGATGGAAATACTTGATATCTGGATATTGAATTACAACTTTTTGAAAAATTCGGGTCTGTGGAAGTCAGGTCGTTCACTTTTTATCTCAAAAAGAGTCATGTAGTGCGGAGTCGGCGATTTGTCGGCGCACTTGTAAATGTTGCCTGTAAGTGACGTTGTGTCGATTCTTCCGCCGTCGAAAATGAAAACTTCTTTCGGGATTTTTACGGAAAGAGTGTAAGTTGTAATTTCATTTTTTATGCCGAAGGGAATGCGGCCTAAAGTTGAATAAATTTCAATCTTTTCAATTATCTCGGGCTTGAGAAGCTCTCTCGAAAAACGGTTTTCGCCGTGTTCGGCGAGTATGCAGCCGGTGCAGCTGATTTCGAAATTGTAGTATGAACCGCTTCCGAAAGATAAAAAAAGTTCTGAGCAGCTTTCTTCATAAACCTTGGAATTTATTGCCGAATATTCTGCTTTTACACTCGGCTCGGTTATATTGAAAACTGCAGAAATTTCTTCTTCAGTCGCATTGAAATCACAAGTTACTTCAAGATTTTCAAGCGGTTTTGCTGTCCAGGCCTGCTTTAAAAAGTATAAAGTCATTATTCTTTTTCCAGAAAATCGGTAAGAGTTTTCTCTTTTATGTTGAAGTAGTCGTCGTAGTCAATGATGTCAACGGCTTTGCCGCCGTAGATAACTTCCGGAAATCCCGTCATTTTTCCGATAAATGTCCCGCTAACGGTATCAAAAAGGTAGAACGATATGTCTGACGGTGTAAGAATGTTGGTTTTTTTGAAAACGGTATAGGTTGCGTCGCTGTGAACGAGCGTTATGAAGATTTCGGGATCGTCAGCTCCTTTCGGGAAGGTGTAGCTTAACTCTTTTTCTAAAGAATTAGTTGAATATTTTTCAATAGTTACATTCTTTGATTCGGGTTCGCCCGATTCTGTTGCGATATAGAACGTGCTGCCCGAAAAACCGGTTATGTTGATGACTTTCACGTTGATGTCGGAAGAGTGGTCAAAAACTCTTTCGCCGGTTGAAATGTCGAAAATGTAGACTTTGTCAAAGTAGTTTTCGGTAGTTTCGGAATCCGGCGGCTCTAAATTTCTGACTGTGAAAGCAGCGAGAGAAACTTCTTCGTTGCATGAAAGGATGGTTGTTCCGGTTCTCGGATAGTCCCAGTATTTCTGGCCGTTTTTCACAAAAAGAACAGAGAAGAATTCATCATTCTGCGCAATCACGAAACCGTCGTTTATGCAGCGGACTTTTCCTTCGTATGGCTGCAGCCACTCGCTTTCTCCGGTTGTTATGGCAAAACCGTCTATAAAATCGTAATCGGCAAGCAGAGTTTCCGGAAAGGCATAGAAATTATTGAGATTTTCCAAAACGTCCGTTTGCCACAACTTTTTGCCGTCCGACAGATTCAGCGCGGTTATTCCGTTAGACTCAGTGCCGTAGAAGAAGAGATTTTCTTCAAGTTTGAATTCGGCGGCAAGGGTTTCTTCTGTATCCAGAGCGGTTTCCCAAATCTTTTCACCGCTTTCTATGTCGAAAGCGCAGACCGAATTTTCTTCGCAGAGCGTATAGACTTTACCGTTTTCGACGGTGAAACCGGTTGATTCGGGCGAAAAAACAAGTTTGGAAGCGGTTTCAAAAACCGTTTTGCCTGTCTCTCTGTCAAGAAGGCAGACATAATCTTTTCTGCAGTTGCATGCGAGCATGTCGCCGAAAATTTTTACGACCGGCATTCCCGGATGACCGGAAATATTTCTTTCCCACTTTTCCGAAAACGGGGAAACGGTTGAAGCAAAAAGGTAATTCTGCTGGTCTTTCTGGTAGATGATGTACATAGTGTCTTTTTCTGAAGTGTAGAAGAGCATCTTGCCGTTTTTGTGGAAAGTCTCGCTGCACGAAATGCAGAAGAACAGCGAAATTACTAATGAAATCAAAAATAATCTGTGTGAAAACAATTCTTTTTTCATCTTTTTTTGTCTGCTGCTGATAGTTTACTCTCTTTTATAAAAAAACTTTTTTTGTTGTCGACCGCTTTTTCAAGCTGGAGCGTTCTTTCTGCCGAAAGGGTTCTGAAGTTGCCGGAAATATCGAACGGAGCTGTCCACACTCTTTCATAGGTGTAAAGCAGAGGATCGACCGTTTTGCCGTCCTGCATCACGGTGAAATGAAGGTGCGGGGCAGTCGATCTGCCGGTATTGCCCGCTCCGGCGATGATTTCTCCGCGAGTGACTTTTCTGCCGTTTGTCGTGAGAAATCTGTTCAGGTGACCGTAAACAGTGCGCAGCCCGTTGCCGTGATCGATTACGATTGCTTTTCCCAAGCCTCCTTTTTCACCTGCGAATATGACTGTTCCGCTTTCAGCCGCTCGTACCGAAGTATCTATTTTCGCTAAAATATCGACTCCGCTGTGGAATCTTTTGTGTTTGTTGAAAGGATCGTTGCGCGTGCCGTAGTAGCTCGTTATTCTGCCGCTGTCTATCGGAGCGCGGAAAAATCCCGGAGGCGAAAGAACGACGGTGTGTCCCGAAACGAAGTAGTCGCCGTAGATGTAGTCGCGGAATGCGGTCATCGTGAAGTCGCCGATATTTTCACTTTTGACGGAAAAACCGAGTATTCCGTAGGTTTTCACGAGAATGTCTCGGTCGAAAATCCCTTTTATCATGAAAGCTATCGAATCGTTCGGTTTCAGTTTGTCCAGAATGCCCCAGTCCCAGATGAGGCGCTCTTTTGCGATATCGTAAAACTGCGGATCGTCCTCCGCGAGCGATTTTTTTATGGTGTAAAAGCGGATCATCGTCTTTTCTTCAAGGATTATCGGCTCATTTTTCCTGACATACTCCTTCCCGTGGCGGACAAACGATATTTTTTCTCCTTTCGAGTTGTTTGCATAGTGGTGAAGATCATAGGAAATCGTTCTGTTTCCGGCAGTTGTGACCGAAAAAACGTCTCCGTTCATGAATTTCGTGAGTCCGGCCTGTTTGCGGTAGAGCTTTTTTGCGTTTTCCCAGTTGTCACTGCCTAAAATTTCTGCGAAAAAGTCGTCGTATTTAGCTTCCGGCACCTGAAGATGAACCGTTTCTTTAAGTTTTCTTCCGCTTTTGTTGCTCCAGCCGACATTGATGTTAACGTCTTTTTTCAGAGATTCGAAGTATTCGTACACAGAGAGTGCCGCGATGAGCACCAATAGAGTTGCCAGAACAATCTTTAATTTCATAACTAATGGATTTTGTTGGATATTCTCGTCTGATTTGCAGAATCAAAGAAATGCAGTTTTTCGTGCTTCATTGAAAGTGATATTTTGTCTCCGATATCGTATTTTCTGGCTGTTTCCGACTCGGTTTCGGCTGTGATTTTCACATTTTCGGAAACCGCAACGTGGATCAGCGACATTCTTCCCAAAGCTTCGACGATCTCGACCGTTCCTGTGATTTCAGGCTCTGTTGCTCCGAAAATGAAATCCTGCGGACGTGCTCCGACGATTATTTTTTCGGGATTGAAACCCTCTTCGGCTTTGACTTTGATTTTGATGTTTTCACCGCTTAAAAGCAGTTCGTTTCCCTCTTTTTTCGCGCTGAGTTCAAGCAGATTCATCGAAGGAGAACCGATGAAGCCGGCAACGAAAATATTCTGAGGAGTATCGAAAAGTTCAGCCGGAGTGCCTACCTGCTGGATCACGCCCTTGTTGAGAACGACTATCCTGTCTGCAAGCGTCATCGCCTCGACCTGATCGTGCGTGACATAGATTATCGTGGTTTTAAGTCTTTCGTGCAGCTTTTTGAGCTCGACTCTCATCTGCGTCCTGAGTGATGCGTCAAGGTTTGAAAGAGGCTCATCGAAAAGGAATACCTTCGGATCTCTGACGATTGCCCTGCCCATCGCGACTCTCTGACGCTGACCGCCGCTCATCTGTTTCGGAAGTCTGTCTAAAAGATGCGTGATGTCGAGCATTGCAGCAGCTTCCTCTACTTTTTTATCGATTTCGGTTTTCGGCATCTTTCTCATTTTGAGTGCGAACGCCATGTTTTCGCGCACCGTCATGTGGGGGTAAAGCGCGTAGCTTTGGAAAACCATTGCTATGTCGCGGTCTTTCGGCGCGATGTCGTTGACCACTCTGTCTCCGATTTTGATGTTTCCGTCCGAGATTGTCTCAAGTCCTGCAAGAGTACGCAGCAGCGTTGATTTGCCGCAGCCCGAAGGACCTACGAGAACAAGAAATTCGCCGTCTTTGACCGTCAGATCGATCCCCTTGAGAATCGTTGTTTCCTCGTTGTATTTCTTGACGACTTTTTCAAAAGTAACCGATGCCATTTTTCATACCTCCAGCAAAAAACCGCCTATTATAGATAAAAATTAAATAATATCAAAAGTTTGAAAAAAATTTTTACTATTGTTGCCGTGACGGGTTCTTGACTTCATTTCCGGAATCATTAAAATGCCGCAACTGATTGCTAATTAAAATTTTGGAGAAAGTCATGGGAATCGCTAACAAAATCGAGACAGCTTTAACTTTTGACGATGTCCTTCTTGTGCCGCATTATTCCGAGGTTCTTCCGAAGGATGTCAACATCACGTCCAGACTCACGAAAAACATTGTTCTCAACACGCCGTTTTTAAGTTCCGCAATGGATACGGTCACTGAAGTCGATACCGCGATCGCGATGGCGCGTCACGGCGGAATGGGTGTAATCCACAAAAATATGACGATCGAGGAACAGGCAAAACAGGTCAAAATGGTAAAGCGTTCCGAAGCGGGTGTCATAACGAATCCGATCACGATAACGCCGAACGAAAGTATATCCGACGCACTTGATCTCATGCAGTCGAACAGGATTTCGGGTGTTCCCGTTGTTGAAGGGGAAAAGCTTGTCGGCATCATTACGAACCGCGATCTCCGTTTCGAAACGAATATGGAAAAGAAAGTCGGCGAGCTGATGACGAAAAAACTCGTTACGGTAAAAGAGAATTTCCCGATGGACGAAGCGAAAGCCCTGATGCACGCGAACAGGATAGAAAAACTGCTTGTCGTTGACGATAACGGCGGTCTTGTCGGCCTCATTACAACTCGCGATATCGAAAATCAGGAGAAGTTTCCGAATGCTGCGAAAGACAAATATTCCCGTCTTATTGTCGGCGGTGCGGTAACTCCGACTTCTGCAGGTTACGACCGCGCCGAAGAGCTCGTCAAAGCAGGCGTTGACGCACTTGTTCTTGATTCGGCGCATGCTCATTCGAAAAACGTCATCACGGTCGTCAAAGATTTTAGAAAATTCTATCCCGATATTGATATAATCGCAGGAAACATCGTCACTGCTGAAGCTGCTGAAGAGCTTTTCAAAGCGGGCGCGGACGTTGTAAAAGTCGGTATCGGACCGGGTTCCATCTGCACGACGCGAATCGTTGCCGGTGTCGGTTATCCGCAGCTTTCAGCAATCATGAACGTTGCTCCGGTTGCCAAAAAATACGGAAAAACGCTCATCGCAGACGGCGGAATAAAATATTCGGGCGATATCGTCAAAGCTATCGCAGCAGGTGCCGATGCAGTCATGATCGGTGGAATGTTTGCAGGAACGGCTGAAGCTCCGGGCGAAATCGTTCTTTATCAGGGAAGATCCTACAAAATGTACCGCGGAATGGGATCGCTGGGCGCTATGAAAAAAGGCAGCAAGGACAGATATTTCCAGGATTCGATAACAGACGCGCAGAAATTCGTTCCGGAAGGGATCGAAGGCAGAGTTGCTTACAAAGGACCTATCGCAGACACTATTTATCAGCTTGCCGGCGGCTTGAAATCGGGTTTCGGTTACCTCGGAGCGGCAAATATAGAAATGCTCAGAGAGCATGCGCAGTTTGTCCAGATCACGAATGCCGGATACCGCGAAAGCCACGTTCACGATGTCACCATCACGAAGGAAGCTCCGAACTACAGAACCGAAAACAATTAGTAAAATAAAGAGGTTGCATGATCGATCGAAGCAAAGAATGTTTTCTCGGACACCCGAAAGGGCTTTTTGTCCTTTTTTTCACTGAACTTTGGGAGCGTTTTTCCTTCTACGGAATGAAGGCGATCCTCGTTCTCTACATGGTTGCCTCGGTTGAAGAGGGCGGCCTCGGCTGGAGTGATGCAAAAGGACTCGCGATCTTAGGTTACTATCAGCTTTTAGTTTACTTGATGTCTGTTCCCGGCGGATTCGTTGCCGACAAACTTTTGGGTCAGCGCAAAAGCGTTTATCTCGGCGGACTTCTTCTCTGCGCGGGGCACTTTCTCATGGCTTACCCGCCGGTATGGGCTTTCTACGGCGCTCTGGGACTTATAATTTTAGGTGTCGGTTTGCTTAAGCCTAACATTTCGACGATGGTCGGCGAGCTTTATCCTGACGGAGACCCGAGAAAAGACGCGGGTTTCACGATTTTCTACATGGGAATCAACGTCGGTGCGTTCGCTGCCGGAATCGCAGTCGGCTGGCTTGCATACAAATACGGCTGGCACTGGGGATTCGGCCTTGCGGGTGTCGGAATGTTAGTCGGTCAGGCGGTTTACGCATACGGACAGAGATATCTCGGGACTGCCGGACAGCTTAAAACCAAGGCTGAAAGCGGCGCAGTCACAGAAAAACAGCCTCTCACTGCACTTGAAAAGAGAAAAATCGGACTTGTTCTTTTCTCATTTTTCATAGTCATCATCTTCTGGGCTGCTTACGAACAGGCAGGCGGACTGCTCAACCTCTACACCGACCGCTACACCGAGCGCAATTTCTTCGGATTTGAGATCCCGACTGCGTGGTTCCAGTCGCTCAATCCGCTTTACATCATGATTTTCGCTCCTGCTGTCGCGGCATTCTGGGTGTTCTTGGCAAAACACAAAAAAGAGCCTTCCGCGATAATGAAAATGGGACTCGGAACAGTGATCCTGGGCATCGGATTCATCTTCATGGTCGGCGCTTCGCTTGAAAGAGGCGGGGATGAGACCGTTAAAAGCAGCGCTCTCTGGCTCTGCATGGCATACTTTTTCAACACGATAGGCGAACTTGCACTTTCGCCCGTTTCGCTTTCATTCATCACGAACATGGCTCCGAAGCGTATGACTTCGCAGATCATGGGCTGGTATTTCGCGGTCACCGGCGTTGCGGCATGGCTTGCTTCCAAAATCGGAACTCTTGCCGATGTTCTCGGTGAGCTTTCGGTATTCTCGCTCATTGCGGCATTCACCATTTTCTTCGGCGTTCTTCTCATGATCGTTGCACCGAAAATCAACAAGATCGCCAATATTTCGGAATAAATAACGGCTGTTCTTGCAGTAAATTTATTTTATAAAACCGTGCGCTATCAGCGTTGCGGACGCAGCGGACATTGTAAAAGATATCAATCCGTTAGAACCAAGTCCAGTTGCGCTTGCAATTCCTCTTTTTTCGGCAAATAAAGTTGATAGCGGGCTGTAAACAACTGATTTGTAATTCCCTGGGTCGCATATTCCATCAAAAGTTCATCCTGTTTCGCTCCCAAAACTATCCCGATCGGCGGATTATCGTCAGGTTGGCAGACCTCAGTCTTAAAATAATTCAGATACATGTTCATTTGTCCGACATCGCTGTGTTTTATTTCCGAACGTTTGAGATCTATCAGGACATAGCATTTTAAAATACAGTGGTAAAATACCAAATCGACTTTGAATCTGCGGCTTCCGATAGAAATTACATATTGTCGGCCGATAAAAGCGAATCCTCTTCCCAATTCCAGAAGAAATTTTTCCATATTTGCTTTTAAGGCGGTTTCGAGATTGCCTTCTTTGCAGTGCTTTTGCTGTGGAAGGCCGGTAAATTCCAACACATATGGGTCTCTTATAATATCTTGCGCTGTCAAAATCTGATGTCCTTTGTTTGCCAGGGTCATAACTCCGGCTTTATCGGTGCTTAGAGCTATTCTCTGAAAAAGCGAACTCCTTATCTGTCGTTTCAATTCTCTGACTTTCCAACCTTCTTTGATTGCTTCATGAAAATAAAACTGCATTTCCATCGGGTCTTCGCACTTCAAAAGTTCAAAGTAATGACTCCATGTCAATTTGTGAGACAGCGTCTCACATTTTGGGAATGTAAGATAAAGTTTCCGCATATAAGTGAGATTGCTTCGGCTGAAACCTTTCCCTCGTCTTGCCGTAAGGTCTTTTGACAGATTTACAAGCAGTTGCTTTCCGTATTGTGCTTTTGCAGCTCCGCCTTGTTCAAACTCAACAATACATCTTCCTGTTTGCCAATTAGCCTTGAGAAGTTCGGAATTTACCGCCAATACAGCGGTTTTCTTAGCTTTTTCCCATAAATCTGAAATTTTATCCACAAGTGTATTATATTCTATGGATAATATTTTTGGCTGATCTGATTCTAATAATTTAATTTTGTTTTCCAAATTTACCTCCAAAAATGAACGCTATTATTCCTAAAAATTCGAATTTGTTTTATGATATTTGTAAATAAATATCAAATAAAAAATTGTGTTTTAAGAAATAAATCTTTGCAGGTGTGGATCAGAATAATTTGCTGGAAGATGCTAATGGTCGGAAATCTCTTGAAAAACCAATCCCTTATTTTGTGAAACCGTGCACTTACTCTTGCCTCTCACTCAGGGAGAGGTGTCACGCAGTGACGGAGAGGGCAAAAAGGTTTTACTCCGAACGTGCATCGGACTTTATTTATTTTGCGGAATATTCTCTGCTCTTTTCTTCAAGAAGTCTGAAATCACAGCAGAAATTCACGATTTTCCCTGTAGACATCTGTTTGTCGTAAAGTTCGTTCGCTTTTTGGATTATGAGAGGCAGAATTTTAAGACAGAAAGCAAATTCTTTGTTCATCAGGTTTTTATAATTCCGTGTTTCGACAGAATCTTGAGGATTGGTTGTCAAATCAACTCTGGTGTATAAGCCTTCTTTTATCGGGAGCATTTTCTTCAAGTCGATGACTGAAAAAATCTGTTTGACGGTTCCGTCGGGATTTTCCTTGAACACAGCGTTCTTGGAAAGCGGTTTTTTATTGCTGATTTCATATATCAGAAATCTGTCAGACTCGATATTGTTCCAGAATTTGTGTTTTTCCTTTGCGGACGAAAGGGGAATAACATATTTGTTTTCATCTTCGTTGATTAAAATTCCGATATAAGGCTTGTTGTCGTAACCAATCGGTTTGTAAAAAACTTCAGAGCAGTTTTCGTGCAAATATTTCAAGTAATCCTGATCAATATTGACGAAAGTGAGTTTATCTTTTAGTGAAAACACGATACACCTAAAAAACTAAGGCCGCCCACTTTCGTGAACGGCCTTTCTTAAAGTTCATCTCTTCGCGGTAATCCGCAGGTTAATGGAGACCTTACATTTGCGAATTATATGAATGAAAATAAAAATGTCAAGAGAAAAATCACAATTTTTTTAATTAAATTTAAACTTTTCTTAAATACTGGGATTTGTTTTGTTCCATTTTGATACTTAAAAATGCCGTCGAACGGCGACTGCTGACGGAGAAGAAAGAAAATTGAAACCTCAATCCCTTGTTTTGTGAAACCGTGCGCTAATCGGCGTTGCGGACGCAACGATAATAGAATCTTATTCCTACTCCGATTACATTGTTTATATCGTTTATTTGACCATTGCTAAAATCTACCACATAGTTGTGTTCATTATCAGGTTGCTCTGAAACGGAATAAAGCCAAGTAGTATCACCTAGTTTACTGTATTTGCCACTAAGATCTTTATCGCAACCATTGCAGCTATCAGTTATGCAATCATCCCAAGATAAACACTCATTGGTAATAGCGCATGATCCACCTGTTTTTGTGTTGTCACAATTTTGAATCAGAGTTCTAAGTTCATCAATTGTTGGTAATCTCCAATCACTGAATCCGCCATCGTTCACATTGTCGCATGCTGAACTTTCTATAAAAGGATTACTAGGATAACTTTTTTCTTGAAGAGATGACCACATTAATGGATCGTTGTCCATATCGTAGAGACACTGTGAATTGTTGCTCCATATATAGTTCTCTTCGCATTTAAACCTGCATTGATTTGTGCTTGCTATTTCATTATACGAACCCGTGGCTACAGGGACCCAGGTTCCTAAGTAGCTGTCCCATGTCTGAATGATTTCGGAAGCAGTGTTCCATTCTGCATTATTTGGAAGACCTGTGCAGTTAACCGTTTGCGTCTGAACTGTTCCGCACACAGTACCATCCCAATAATGATCTGGATTGCATTCACATTTGTAAATTGAGCCGAAAACAACACATTCTTTTGTGGAGTTTTCGACATCAAGACAAGGATTTGGAAGACACGGATCTGCCGGTGCGGTATCTGCATCATTGTCAGGTAGAGAATCTCCAGAATCTGTGTCGGTGTCATTGTCAGTAGAGGAATCGCCATTGTCTGGGTCTGTATTTGAATCATTATCACCGTCATCTTGTTCGGGAATATCAGTATCTCTATCGTTTTCATCCTGTTCATGTGGCGAGTCTGAATCATTATTTTCAGAAGATTCGGTATCCTTAATGCAAATGTTGTTTTCAACATCACAAATTAACCCTAAATTACAGGTTTTATTCGGATAACATTCTCCGTAAAGTTCGCCTTGCTTTCTACCTTGTTCATTATCTGAATCATTGTTGATATCTACATCAGCATCATTGTCGTTTTGTTCTTGGGGTGTGCTTGTATAATCGGCATCATGGCTGTCGGAATTTGTGTCGGTCGCTTCTGTATCGCTTGACGTGTCTGTGTTTTCCGAATCAGCATCAACTGAGTCTTTATCGTTCGCGGTTTGGTCGGTGTCGGTGTTGTCGCTTTTGTTGTCATTTCTTGAACCACCTCCGCAGCTAATGACAAAAATCAAAGCTGTAAAAAGCGCAAAAACTACAAGAATTTTCTTCATTTTAAACCTCCTGAATCGGGAAAATATTGAAAATTACTAAATTTCTTTGCTGAAAAACTTGACTTGAGTGAAACAGGGAGACGCTTTTTTAATAATGCGTT
>JAFQZM010000046.1 GCA_017405875.1 bacterium | reverse complement strand
GGTGAGCTTGTCGGCAAACTCTACGATGCGCTTTTTAAGGAATATATCGAGCCTGACGAAAACAGTTTCCGAAGTTTGAATATCCTGTGCGTCAGAATAGTTTTCTGCCTTTATGCCGAAGATGCAGGCCTTTTCGAGACGAGGACGGCTTTTGAAGACTATATAAAATCGTTTTCAACAGAAAATCTTCGCGACGGAATTATAAAACTGTTCAAAATTCTGAATACGAAGCCTGAAAACCGCGACAAATATGACACGAAAATCAATTCGTTTCCTTACACGAACGGCGGGCTTTTTGCCGATGACACGATTGAAATTCCCAATTTTACCAAAGAAATCGTTGATGTTATCGTGAATCACTGTGCTCCTTTCGACTGGTCGGAGATTTCGCCCACGATTTTCGGCGCCGTTTTTGAATCGACACTCAACCCCGAAACGCGGCGCAAAGGCGGGATGCATTATACTTCGATCGAAAATATCCACAAAGTTATCGATCCGCTCTTTATGGATGATCTGAAAGCGGAATTTGCTGCTTTACGCAAAAAAGCGGGAAAAGAAAAAATAAAAAAATTAGACGATTTCCGCAATAAACTGGCCTCTTTGAAATTTCTTGATCCCGCATGTGGCAGCGGAAATTTTCTGACAGAGACATATATTTCTCTTAGACGCTTGGAAAACGAGTGTCTGAAAGTTATTCACGGCTCGCAGATGCTTCTTTCGAGCAAGGATTTTTCGCCGATAAAAGTCCGAATATCGCAGTTTTACGGCATTGAAATCAACGATTTTGCAGTGACTGTCGCAAAAACGGCTCTTTGGATTGCGGAAAGCCAGATGATGAAGGAAACCGAGAAGATCGTAGAGCAGAATCTTGATTTCCTGCCGCTTTCAACAAGTGCCACAATAGTTGAAGGCAACGCACTCAGAATGGACTGGTCAACGCTTTCGGCTGAAAAATCCGACACTTTTGTTTATGCCGACAAATTGAATGTTTATGCCGTTGGTGAACCAAAACCCAAATACGGTGAACATTACAAAGAATTGAATGTTGTCGCAAAAGAAGTCGAATCAAAAGAACTTCCGGAAAACATAAAAAACTATCGGAATTATAACTACATCATCGGAAATCCGCCGTTTGTTGGTGCAAGGTTTATGGATAAACGGCAGAAGGAAGATCTGATTTCTACTTTCGGCAGGGATTGGCACGGAGCAGGAGATCTTGATTATGTCAGTTGCTGGTATAAAAAGGCATTTGATTTGATAAAAGGCACAAATACCAGATGTGCATTTGTTTCGACAAATTCCGTTACGCAGGGAGCATCTGTAGCAAATCTGTGGAAGCCGCTTTTTGCCGAAGGGATTCATTTTGATTTCGCATGGCGGACATTCAAATGGGCGAACGAAACCTCGGATAAAGGCAATATGGCTACAGTCCATTGTGTTGTTATCGGATTCAGTGTCGCAGAGAACACAAAACAGAAAATTATTTTTGAGAATGAGCATGAGAAAATAGAGGCAGAAAACATAAACGGATATCTGCTTGACGCCCCCGATATTTTTATCGAAAAACGTATGTCGCCTTTATTTGATGTGCCTCCGCTTCTTACAGGCAGCCAGCGTATAGATAACGATAAATTCATGTTTACAGATGTTGAAAAGAATGAATTCGTAAAAAAAGAACCGTTATCGGAAAAATATTTCCGTCTTTGGTACGGAGCAGAAGAGTTTTTATATAATTGTCCGCGCTGGTGCTTGTATTTGGGAAACTGTTCGCCGGCAGAACTTCGTAAAATGAACAGTTGTATGAAAATTTTAGAAGCAGTGAAACACTATCGCCTTGCAAGTAAAAGGGGGGCAACTGTAAAAGCTGCTTTGTATCCTGCAAGATTCGGACTGGAAGTCATACCGACAACAGATTTCATGGTCGTTCCGGTAGTCTCTTCGGAAAAACGGTTTTATATTCCGATCGGGTTTATGACCCCAGATAATCTTTGCAGTAATCAGGTAAATCTCATTCCTGATGCAACGCTTTATCATTTCGGCATTTTGACAAGTTCTGTTCACATGGCTTGGATGCGCGCAATTGCAGGCAGGCTTGAAATGCGATACCGTTATTCAAAGGAAATTGTTTACAACAACTTTCCGTGGCCTGACCTCTCCGGCAGCAATACTGCCACCTCTCCTAAAAGGCGAGGCAAGGAAATCAAAGAGAAAATCGAGCAGACAGCTCAGGCGATTTTAGATGCGAGGGCAAGATATCCCGAATCTTCTCTTGCCGATTTGTACGATGAAACCACGATGCCGCCTGATTTGCGCAAGGCACATGAAGCAAACGACCTCGCCGTAATGCAGGCTTACGGTTTCAATCCGAAAATGAGTGAATCTGAGATAGTAGCCGAGCTTTTCAAGATGTATGAGAAGCTGACAGAAAAGAAATGACAGACAGAATTATTCAGATATTTTTTTAAGAGGAGCCGCAATGAAACAAAAAATTCCTGTGATCGAGTATAAAAAGGACTTTTCATACACCGAAATAACTCTCTGTTTTCCGGGTGGAAGCTCGCTTGAAGACGACAAAACGCTCGGTTTTGCACATTTCTGCGAGCATCTGGCTTTCAAACTCAAAGTTGACGGTGTTTCTATTTTTGAATTCGTTTCGGCTTTGGGCGGAAGCAGCAACGCATACACTTCGCACGACGTGATCGCCTTTGAAATCATGGTTCAGAGCCGCTATGCCGCTGAAGTTCTCGCATTTTTAGAGAAGATTTTCAACACCTCTTTCATGACTATCAGTAATGCTGACTTTACAGAGGAAAGAAGAGTCGTTCTTGAAGAAATGGCGATGTATGACGACAGTCCGGCAGACAATCTGCACGAAGCGCTGATGCACAATATCTACACGGAAAATACTTACGGTCAGAAGATTTTGGGTGAAAATCACACGGTCGGCAAAGCGACCAAAAAAGATGTTGCCGATTTCTGGAAAAACCGCGTTTTCAATTCGCCTTACCTCGTTATTGCAGGCGGATATGAAGGAAAGCCGTCAATGGAACTTGATGTTAGTCCCGACTGGAAAAAAGGGAAACTCACTCCGTGGAAAGGAAAAAAGTGCTTTGAAATAACGAACGGGCAGAACAAATGCTACTTTGCCGCAGGCTGGGATCTGCCGCCTCACACAGGCAGGATCGAAGCGGTGATGAATCTTATAAGCGCGATAACCTACAGCATGGATAGTGGTGTTTTATACAATGAACTTGTTTACGAGCACAACACTTTTGACACTTACACCGAAGGAACCGAAACGGGCGTTCTGGGTTCGACTTACGTTCAGCTCTGCGCGATGCCCGCAGCAAATGTAAAAAAGAGGCTCGAAAAGTGGGCGAAAGTGTGGGATTCGCTTGAATTTACGCAGAGTCAGGTCGCAAAGGCGCGCGAAGTGCTTTTAAGCAAGGAATTTTTCAATTCGGAAGGTTTGGGAAACACTCCGGCAATCATGCAGAAAAGTTTTCTTCTCTACAAAGATGCAGAAAAACTCGACCGCGACTATTTTTACGAATTCGTCCATCTTACGGCTGATGATCTCAACAGGTTCAAGAGGGAATATCTTGGTTTTGACAAGGTTTATATAGGTTTTTCAAAGTCGCCGCGATGCACTTTCGACATAAATTCATTTGAATTTCCGGCTGCAAAAAGCGCTGACAAAAGCAAAGACCATGCGGTTGTCAAAAGCGGAAAACTCAAATGCTTCATCAAAAAGCTCGACGGTTCTCCTTTTGTGAGCGGCTGCATACTCAAGCGCGGCGGCGCACAGATGAATTTAAAAGGGCTTCCCGGTTCTTTCAAACTGGCGGTTTCATCTATTTTTGCTTCGGCAGATGGAATGAGTTTTGACGAGACGAACAGCTATCTCGATAAATTTGGAATCAGAATAAAGCCGGTCAACAGCAACTCGTACGCAGGGCTTGAATTCACTGCGCGCGACAGTTTCGCAGACGAGGCGGTCGATATCGTAAAACGGTTTTTCGACAACAAAATCAAGGAAGAAGACTTTGAAAAAGAGAAGCTGAGCGTCCTTTCAAACCTTTCGATGATGCAGGAATACCCTGAATATTTCATTCGTGCAGCTGCAAACAGAGAGCTTTTCGGCGGCACTCCGTGGGAATTTATTTCCGACGGAACGGTAGCATCAATTTCGAAGATGACAGTCGCCGATGCGCGGAAAGTGAGAGATGTTTTCCTCAACAAAAACGATTTCGTAATGGCGATATCGGGTGCGGCTGAAAAAGAGACTGCTGAAAAACTTCTCTCCTGCTTCAAAGAGGGAAAGAGCGTACTTGAAACTGTGTCTGCAAAACTCAAGCCTTTGAGCGGAGAAACGATAAAAATTCCGGTAAAAGGGAAGGATCAGGCCTATATTTCAAAAATTTTCAGAGGTCCTTCACACTACGACAAGGATTTTGACACGATGCGCCTTCTTGAATGTTACCTTAACGGTGAACGCTCGCCGCTTTTTACGGAACTCAGGGAGAAAAACGGTCTCGTCTACACATTTTCATTTTCAATAAGCAATACTCCGGTCGGCGGCTCGGCGAATTTCATTGCGATAACGAGCCCTGAAAAGATCAAAGCGGTTCAGG
Source organism: bacterium (assembly GCA_017405875.1). Lineage (GTDB taxonomy): Bacteria > UBP6 > UBA1177 > UBA1177 > UBA1177 > UBA1177. Next base: position 36,475 of record JAFQZM010000046.1, on the reverse strand, counting down.
ATGTCTTTGAAAAGACGATTGACGAGATCCGAAACGGAAAACTTCTCGAAGAGAGACTCAACGAAACCAAAAACACGCTGGCGACGTCGTTTGCAAAGGCGGTGCAGAGCAGCAGTTTCCACTCGAGCAATATCGTAATAGAAGAAGTCCTCGGTCTCAAAGCCGGTACATACCTCAAACAGCTTGAAATAATCAATTCTATCACTCCTCAGATGATCCGCGCAGCCGCAGAAAAATGGCTCAAAAAAGGAACCTGGATTCTGAGCGGAGCAGTTTAAACCTTTTTTGCGGCGGTCGTAATAACGTAATATCGATATATCGATATGATTTTTTATTAAAATATTGAATGAAATCAGCAATTTAATCAATTTTTTAATTTTTTTTGAAATTTTTATCAGAAAAATCGCCCTTTCAAGGAACTAAATAAAAGACGTTGGCATGTTCGTCAGCTTGTTTGTTGTTTTATTTTTGGAGGCAAGCCATGGATAGTAGAACGTTTTTAGCAACTCTTCTTTCATTTGTATTAACTCTTGTTTTGATTGGATGCGGTTTGATATAGCATTCGAAAATCATAATTATGCAAAATTAAGCATAATTTCATAAAAAATCTGCAAACCTAACGAAAATTTGAGTAAAAAATTTGCAAAAATAATTTTTTTGTCTATAATCCCGCCCGTAAATTTTTTGTTTATTTTAGGAGGAAAAAGATGAAACGCTTTATGTTTTTGCTTTCAATCGTTTTTATTTTCGCTTCGTTGACGGCTCAGGAAGCTCCGGCAGAAGCTCCTAAAGCTGACGAAAACCAGCCCGCAGCTGCGGAAGAAGCTGCACCGGCTGAGGCTCCGGCTGCTGAACAGGCTGCTCCGGCAGAAGAACCTGCTAGTGAAGAAGCGCCTGCTGAACAGGCTGCTCCCGCAGAAGAACCCGCGAAAGAGGAAGCTCCCGCTGAACAGGCTCCTGCAGAAGAACCTGCGAAAGAGGAAGCTCCCGCTGCTGATGCAACCGCAGAAGCTCCGGCTGACAACTGCAACTGCCCGAAATGCGACGCTCCGGCAGAAGAAGCACCGGTTGCTGATCCGCACCACTTCATCTACTTCAAGCCCCAGCTTTCGGCAAGCTACATGCACAACAGTCACGTTGCAGGAAAAGCTGACGGTCACTACTTCCAGACGGATGCAAACATTGTCTTCAACTACAAGTACAAAGAAGGCATGCACGAAGTTCTTACCGACCTCAACCTTAAAGAAGGCGTAAGCCGCACTCCGGCATTTGACGGCTGGGTAATCGCAAACGACCTTTTCAAGTTCGACTTCCGTTACAACCTTATGTTCCACAAGATCGCAGGTTACTACTTGAAAGCCGGTCTTGAAACCCACTTCCTTCCCGGTTATGACTACCAGAATGAAGACACTGACTACATTGTAAAAGACGACAACTCAAGAAATGCGAAAGGTAAAAGAATGTTCGAAACGGCTGAACCCGGCAAACCTCTCTACCTCACAGAAGGAACCGGTATCTTCGTTCGTCCGATCGAACAGGAAGAAGCTAACCTTGAAGTTTATGCCGGTCTTACAGCCAGAGAAGTTTTCGTAGGCAATACGCTTGTTCTTGCTGACGATGACGACACTGCTGAACTCGATTTCAAAGGACTCAACAATGTTTACGAAGTCGGCGGTGAAGCTGGTCTTACCCTTAACGGCTTCCTTAAAAACAGAGTTGTTGCTTACGACCTTACTGCAAAAGTCGTTATGCCTTTCTATATGCCGGATGACACGAAAGACAACTACAAAGAAGCTCCGGAAGACGAATTCAAATGGATTGATGCTCTTCAGTTCGAAACCCGCTTCAGACTTGATTTCAACGTTTACAAATACGTTGCTTTCAACTATGAGCTTAATGTCAAGAGAGATTTCGCAGTCGTTCGCGACTGGCAGGTTTCAAACGCTCTTTACCTCTCGGTATTCTACGAACTCGACAAGAAATACTAATTTTCAGAAGTTGAGTTTCAGAATTTCTTCAGGATTTTTCCACACGACATAATCACGGTTTCTAAGCCATGTAAGCTGTCTTTTTGCCAAGTGTCTCGTATTCTGTGCAATAAGTTCGGAAAGTTCGTCTATTGATGTGATTTCACCTTTGAGATAGCGCTCAGTTTCGGCGTAACCGATTGAGCACAAAGCCTTGCAGTTTGAAGAATTGAAGCCTTTTTCATTGATTGCGCGGACTTCATCAATTAATCCTGAATCAAGCATGATTTTTGTGCGGAGATTGATTCTTTCGTAAAGTTTTTCGCGCTCGATATCGATTCCCAAAGCGATGAATTCGCCTTCGTAAGCGTTGATTCTTTCCATTCTGTTCCACTCGGAAAGAGTTTTTCCGGTAGTTTTTGCAACGAAAAGACCTCGCTTTATCCTCTGTCTGTCGTTTGGTGAAGAGATGTTTTCAGCCCACTCGGGATCGGTTTTCTGAAGTTCTGCGAAAAGTTCTTCTGTCGAAACAGGTCTGAATTTTTCTTCCCAAAGGCGCATCGTTTCTTCGTCTGCCGCGGGAACGGGAGAAAGTCCGTTGATAAGGGCATCGACATAAAAATTTGTGCCGCCCACCACGATCGGGGTTTTTCCCGATTTTTCTATTTTTTCGATTATCGGAAGAGCTTGAGATATATAAATTCCGGCGCTGATCTCGTCTTTGAGATCCCTCGTTCCGATAAGATGATGCGGTATTCCCTGCATTTCGTCAGGCGTCGGAGCGGCGGAACCGATGACTAAATCTTTGTAAATCTGGAGTGAGTCTGCGCCGATGATTTCTCCGTTCAGCCTTTTTGCAAATTCGATTGAAAGGGAAGTCTTTCCCGACGCGGTGGGACCTAAGATAAATACAAGTGTCATCGTCTCTGCACTTTTTTCTCGAATTCGTTTTTAGTCATCACGAAGAAAAACGGTCTTCCGTGCGGACACGAAAGGAAGTCGCTTTTGTTGACGGCATCAATCAGCACATCGATCTCTTCGTCGGCTAGTATGTCATTCCTTCTGACCGAGGCTTTGCACGCAATCTGTGCCAAGTGCGAAAGAAAAAACTTCTCCAGTTCGAATGAATCGCTGTAGGCTGCAAGTTCTCCAAGCATCTCTTTTATTACTTTTTCCCAGTTCGTCTCCAGACCAAGAGCAGGGATCGCCCTCAAGGTAGCCGAACTTTCATCGAACATATTGATGACAAAACCCGATTTTTTGAATTTTTCGCTGTTTTCTTCAAGTGTCGCCGCCTCAGTCGGAGAAAGCCTTATCAGAAGCGGCGTTATGAGCTCCTGCGAAAGACCGTTATTCATAGAAACTGCCTTCTGCAGCGCGGTGTAGGTTATCCTTTCGTGAGCTGCGTGCTGATCTAGGAAAACGATTTTGTCTTCCATTTCGATAACGAGATAGACTCCGAAAACGACTCCGATTTTTTTGTAGTCGCGGATTTTCATTCCGAAAAGGTTTCCGTGTTCAGGTTCCGGAATGTAGGCCTGTTCCTGAATTTCGTTTTCGTGTCTGGTCGGCGTATAAACCGGTTCGTTTTCTCTGATTTTGAAAGGATTTACATAATTTTTAGGTAACGGCTCATAAACTTTACCGCTGAAACCTGCATAGGAAGCAGGTTTGCCCGTAATTTTGCCGTGGATGAATCCGTCATTTTTTTCTTGAAGAGCGTTAAATGAAGGTTTTTCGGTATTTTCATTTTTTGATGAATACTCAAAATCCTGCGAAACCTGCTTCGGTAAAGGGTTCTGCTGCGGTATAGGGTCTGTACTGCTTTCATTTTTTCTGCAGTTTCTTATGGATTGCAGCGCTTTGAGCATAGCTTCGCGTATCAGTGAGGTGACAAGCGATGTGTTGAGAAAACGCACTTCCAGTTTTGCCGGATGAACATTGACATCGACAAAATGCGGGTCGGTTTTTATGAAAAGCATTACCGGAGACTTGAATTCTCCTCCCACAGCGTCTCTGAAAGTGCTGAAAATTGCCGAGTTTACGGCGCGGTCTGAAACTATTCTGCCGTTTACCGTGATAACCGAATGGTTGGGAACCGATTCGAGCGGGCTCGGGATGAAAGCGTGAACGGAAACGGTGTTCTGATACGCTGCTTCTGCCGAACCGATGAGCTCTTTCGATATTTTCCAGACAGAAGAAATCCTTTCAAGCTGCGAATTTGCCGCGGCGTAGCTGAAAATTATGCGGGAATCGCTTTTGAAGGAAAAGGCAGTCCGGTAGTATGCGACAGCGAAATTCGTGATGATCTCGCGGATTTTTCCGTATTCAGTTTTTTCTTCCTTCAAAAATTTTCTGCGGGCAGAGACGTTGAAAAATATGTCGTCTGCAACGATCTCGGTTCCTTTCGGCATTGAAACAGGCATATTTCTTACGACGGAATTGTTTTTCGTCTCGATTTTAAAGCCGTTTCCGTGTTTCTGAGCGCTTGAAATCGAAAACTTCGTTACTGCGGCAATTGAGGGAACTGCTTCACCGCGGAATCCCATTGTGGCTATATCTTCAAGGTCTTCGATTTTCGTGAGTTTGCTTGTCGCGTGGCTTTCGAGCGCCATGAAAAGGTCTTCTTCGCTCATTCCGCAGCCGTCGTCGCGCACTAAAATGTGCTTTTTCCCGCCGCCTTCGATTTCGACTTCGATATTTTTTGCACCTGCATCGATGCTGTTTTCAATGAGTTCCTTCACGATTGAAGCAGGGCGTTCGACCACTTCGCCCGCTGCGATCTTATTTATTATCGTTTCGGAAAGTTGTTTGATTATTCCCATGATTCGTTACGCCAGATTGTTAAGAAAATAAAGCAGACCGAGTATGAAAAGCGCATAAAATGAAAGTGCGCATATCGCAATCGCGCGCTGTTTTGCAAGCGAGTTTGAGATAACTTCGCCGTCTTCGTCTTCGATGACCTTGATGTTTTTCAGCATGATGTAGCCGAAAAGGAAAAAGCCGATGATTGAAGAGATTATCAGCATTATCCGGTATGCTGAAAGCTCGGCATTGCGCGCTGCGTTGAATTCTTTCTCAAGTTTTTCACCCGAAAATATCGTCGAAAGAGGCTGGAAAAAAGATGAGTTGTATGAAGTGACGAAATATCTCTGCGCTGAGGGTGAAAACTGCGGCAGAGCCTTTGAGAGCGGGGAAAAGTAAGGATCGTCGATATTTCCGAGAAGCGTTTTTGCGCTCGTGATAACTGCGAACATCGTTCCCGGAGAAGCGGAGTTGAGGCTTGCCTGAACAGTATCGCAGCGGGTGTAGGGTTCCGGCAGGACGAGCCCTTCGTAGCTCACCGAAACTATATCCGTGCCGACCCAAATACCATCGTTGAAACAGTCGATGTGGACATTTCTGGTATCGCTTAAAGAAGCGAGAGTGAGCGAATCTTTAGTCTTATAGAATTTGAACATTTTTCCGGGGTAGGGAATCGGAATATAGCCCGAGTCTCCGTTTTCAAACGAGATGTTGACCCCCTGATCCTTGCCGAAAACGGTTGAAAATTTCATAAATCCGTTATGCAGTTCGTGCTGCGAGCCGTCAAGAAATATCGAAGTGTCTGTGCACGGTTTGTCGTTTTCTGTACAGAAGAGCCCGACCGTTGTTTCAAATTCCGATACTGCTCTGAAATTTTCGGGAAGAAGGAAGATTTTTCTTATTCCGACATTCACGATTTTCGCTTTTTCCGCTTCCTGATTAGTCGGTCTCAGCTTTTTCTGCGGCTTGAAACTGTAGTCTGCAACGTCTTTGTATTTGAGAGGAAACGCAGCTTCGGTAGTTCCGAAAACCACTTTTATCTCTTTCATGACGGGGCGCAGGTCAATCAGCGAGGAAAGCTGCTTCACGCCGTTGACAAATACGACAGGATTGGAAACGAGTTCGCCGTCACGCGATAAAACCTTGACGAGCGCCTTTGATCCCGGAGCAGTGGAAGTGCCGTAGAGATAGATGAAGTAGTCGTATTTGTTCATCTGCGTGTTTACGAAAAGACAGACAGAAACGAAAGCTGTGAGATATGTGACGAGGGAAACGATTTTTAAAAGCAACGGTTTTCCGGACATTGCCGCTTATTGATTTCTCAGCGTTCTTATATAGTTCGCCAGTTTGTTTATGTAGAGATAAGGTTCAAGGACGCTCAAAAGTTCGTTCGCCTTTTCATAGTCGTTGTTGTCGAAAAGGAGCGAAACCATCTTGTCGGAAAGGTTGAAGACGCCGGCGATTTTTTTGTTGAGGAATATCGGAATCGACATGAAATGGTCTTTGGTGTATCCCGAAGATGATTTTTTGAACCTCGGATCGTTATCGATGTTTTCGACAAAAATCGGTTTCATCGTGTTGACGACGGTCCATGCGACATTCTCGTTTGAAGGAGGAATCTCTATGCCGACAATTTCCTTTTTCGTAGCTGCTTCAATAACTAGGTTGCCTTTTTCGTTGAGAAGCATGATTGAACCTCTTCCGGCGTAGAGTATGTCGAGGCTCATAGAGAGCACTTCGTCAAGGAACGCTCTGAAATCAAGAGCCGATTTCTTGAATGTCGCGGTGGTTGCTTCTCTGTATTTTTTCACAATGAGGTTTTTGTGCGCTTCGGCCAGAGCTGACATCGTTTCTATCGTCTGGGGCGCTATCATTCTGAAATTCATCAGACCGCAGTGAAAATATTTTTCGGGAAATTTCACTCCTTTGACCCAATCCTTGCACTTCGAGTCAACTGCCGAAAGAACAACTGTCGGAATGAAGTTGAGATAGCATGAATTGTGAAATTCAACCAGATTCAGAATCTGAGAATAGTTGTCTTCAATGATAAAGACCTGATCCACCGAGCGGTGTTCGTTTAGAACATCGTCCATAATGACGTTCGAATGTCTCCATCCTGAATCTTGAATGATTTTGATGATTTCATCTTCGATGGCCTTGTTTCTGATCGCCGTGCAGATTTTTAAGTTCTTCATGAGCCCTCCGTCAGTTCAACCGGCGAAGTATATTGTTTATTAAATTTACGGCAAGTTTTTAGTTTTTAGACCTGATTTTCTGTTTCGATACTTGACGTAAAATTATTGCCCCATTTTTTTCAGCATATTGTAAACTTGGGAACTGAGATCAGGATGCATTTTGTGACGTGACATTTCTTCAAGAGACTCTTTTACAATTTCAGGATTTGATTTTGTATATTTTTTAAGAAGACCGAGAAGATAATAATATTGGTCAGGATCTAAAGTGTTGTCGTGAAGTCTGTCTTTTATCTGTAAAAGATGGTTTTCATTCAGGGAGTATATTGCGAGAGTATTTATTGCCTGAATTTTTACGATGTTTTCTTTGTCACTCAGCATATTCAGAAGCATTTTTTCAGATTCTTCGGTCTGAGTATTCCGCACGGCGTTTGCTACAGACGCTCTTATTCTTGGATTGACGGACTCTGCGAACTCTGCGGCTTTTTTTACATTATCTGCAATACCTGCATTACCGAGTGCATTAAGAAGTTTTTCAGCCTTTTCCGGATTTTCAGCTTCATCAAGATCTTTAACAAGCATACTGTTCAACTTCTTTCCCTCTGCGGTATTGCCTTGTTTCATCATTTTTCCGGCAACAGAACCGACAATCAAGGATGAAGAGGAAACAAGTTTGCCGCTTTCTTTGGATGTTTTATAAAGTTTTTCGGCGAAATCCATGGTTATAGTGTCAGGATTTTCAAGCAGACTTATGTTCTGCAGCAGAAGCGGATACAATTCATCGGTTTTGGCCGCATCACTTTTAAGCAGTGTTCTCATAACTTCCTGTGCTTTACTGTCTCCTGACGAAGCGAGCAGTCCCATGACGAGTATTTTTCCTTCGCTGCTGAAACCGTTTTCATTGAAAATCGGAATCAGATCTTTGGTTCTTTCCGGGTAGAGTTTGAGATATGCTACAGTCCGCATGATAAAAAGCTGTTTATCTCCGATTTTACCGTTTATTCCGAATTCCCGAAGAGTTTTGAGCATTTCCGATGATGTAATGCCTTTTGTTTGCTGTTCGAGAATTTTTCTCTGGGTGTTTTCCGACATTTCTACAGTTCCGATTCCAGAACTTTTCATTTCGGAAAAATCCGACAGTCTTGATGATTTGTCGGCATCGGATATACCTGTAAGTTCCAGGGCAAAATCCATTTCAAAACGGAATATAAGGGTGTTCTCATTGTTATAAACTGCGGTTTGCTGATGCCCTTCACCGGTTTTAATCATTTTATTTTCTACGACATGCGAAATACTGACGGAATGTTCCTGCATATATTCGGAAATTCCGGAAGGAAAGGCCAATAACGACAGATATTCGCTGAATTTCTTGGATATTTCTCTGGAATCATTGGTTTTGTCAACGGAATAAAGAGCTTTGTAAGAACCGTTCTGATCCTGCTCGAAGACAGCGTTTTTTGCCGGACGGGTATTTGTCCTCAGATATGAAGCAACAAGCTTAACAGTGCTCATAAACACCTGATCTTCATTTTTTGAAAATTTGATATCTGATATTTTGCCTTCCGGAGAGAGGATAAAGGCTGCTTTTCTATCAAAGAACAGTGCCTGAATTGTTGCTCGGTCATCAAACAGGTTCTTTCCGTTAAACATAAATGAACACTTCTCGATTTTATCGAAAGAAAACTCTGCCAGCATATTTCCGTCATCCAGCTTTTTTACCGGATAAAGTGAAAAATCCATCCGGCAGTCAAACTGTCCTGCCATTTTCTCATCCGAACCGTGGGGATTTACAAAATAATTGTAGGAATCACTTCTGTATTCCAGAGAAAAAGCATGTCTTTTGCCGAAATTCCACTCAATTAAAGGGGGAGAAAACAAAATCCGATACATCAGAAATCCTCCGAGCAGCATTAGCGCTATTAAGAAAACAATCAGCCGTAATTTCTTCTTAATCATCTTTTCACCTTAAAAATAACTTAATTCATACATTTATGTTTTATATATGGGACTTTTTTTGCAAAATAGTTAATAAATGAATAAATACAATAGATATAAATTTGCACAATTATAACCCCGACACACAAAGACACATATCTTCTAAACACAAAAAAAAGAAAATATCAATTTTTATTAAAAAAATCTTGAAAATCCTCATATTTCATGTATACATATTGAGGTTTCTTTTGAAAGTGATCTGATTTTCGCATTATGATTAATTGATTTCATATACTGTTATTAACCCTCTCTAATGTATGGAGGATGCAAATGTTAAAAAAAATCATCGGATCACTTGTTATTTTAACAATCGCAGGACTGCTGTGTTCTGAAACGGTTTGGGGAGAAGAAGTGAGTTCCAAAACAGAATATGAAGCAGCTCGCGACTTCTTTGAAGAACTGCGGACAGAAGCCGATAAATGTATTGCTTTGGGATGCGGAGCGGCATCTTTGTGTTCGGAAGACTCTGTTGGCGAACTGAAATGCGAATGTATTGACGGCTATGTTAAGGATGGTAACGGATTCTGTGTTCCTGACGGATGTGTCGGAGTAACCTGCGGAACAAATTCGACGTGTGTCGGTTATTCAGCTATTCAGAACAATAATAATTCCGAAAGAATACCGTTCGGTTTTGATCTTTGTGAATGTGATTACGGATTTGTCCGGGTACGCTATGGAAACGAAGAAAAATGTGTTCTGGACAGGGATTTTGATGAAACCCGTCTTGTGGTGTTGAATCAAGAAGAATGCGATTATACCGGAATATGCGATATAAGACTGGAATTGGAACAACCTTATGAAAGTCTCGGAGAGAACACTATTTCTTCTTTTACTTTCAGCATTTCGGAAAGTACTTTCGGAATCGGAAATAATATTTTTTCAGGGAATCTGGAAGATTGTCTTGACGGAGGAATCTGTAAAAATATAAATGCGCAATATGTGGATTTTCAGTTAATATTTCACGAATCAGGTAAAAGGGATATTGATGTTGAATTGCATGATAACAACGAATATTGGCAAGCTCGTGAAATCGTAACAAATACCAGTGCCGAAACGGGATGTTACGGTTTGAGGTGTTCTTCCGGGCTTTGTGAAGATGTTGACGGCTCAGGCAGATGTCCCCAAAATTATGAATTCCTGCGGGAAATAGGGGAGGGGAGATCAGAACCCGAACAGACAAGAAGCGGCGGAAGTTTGCCGAATGCGGAAATTCATTATAAGTTTGATGAAAATGTTGGTGGTTATACTTATGCCTGTTCCCCTAAATATGATATAAATGATGTTGTCAGATTTTGTGGAGAAACATCAAATTACACGATTTTAGCAAAAAACATTCTTTATCCAATTTATAGAGATACAATTAAAACCGTCTCTGTTACAAGTTCTGCAAAAACTTTGGAAAATGTTTATTTTTCTATATACTTTACACACCCCTCTCTCAATAATATACAGGTAATACTGCAGTCTCCCCAAGGAAATTCAATTACATTTCCAAATGCTTCCACAGCTCTTGGAGATTTGGTTAATGGAGTAGAAATTAGCAATTTCGCAGGAGAAAACCCCATTGGGAATTGGAAAATAATAGTTCGCAATAGTAGTAATCAAACAGGAACTGTTCATAGCGCAGGTTTTATATTTGTTAGTAACACATGGGTTGTTCATGATGATTCTGGAAATAATAGACACGCAACTTATAACGGTTCAGGACTTGGGGCCACAGGAAAAATAGACCATGCTATAAAATTTAGCGGTTCAAGGGATACGGTTAAGGCGCGATATAAGATTCCGGAAAATTTCACTGTCAGTTTCTGGATGAACAGAAACAATGCCAATCAAAATGACCGTACACTATTTATAGCGCGAAACGGAAGTAATTACATAAGAGCCTTTATTGCTCAAGACAGTGGTGCTTCAAACCGCTTGAAAGTTCAAATAAACGGAGTCGATGCTACCAGTTTTTTCTGGCTCGATACATATTGGAATCATATAATACTTTCATTCAGAAAAAGCGGAGCAAACACGATAGTTACAGCTTACAGAAATGGGAAAAAACATTCTGTAGAGCGTACGATAAATGCAGTAGCAAATACTGACAACAGTGCTTATTGGACACTCGGAGTAAATACTTCCGCTAATAATCATGTTCCAACAGGCTCATATTTCACAGGTTATATTGATGATTTCAGAATTTATAACAAAGTTCTTAACAGATGCGAAAGGGACGAAATTTACAGCTTCGGTTGTACAAATGGCAGAAGAAATGACTATATATCCAATGCAATGAACTGCTTCGGTAGTTCAGAAAGTTACTGCGGCGACGGAATGGTGACCGGAAGCGAAACATGCGATATGGGACAACAGTCAAGTTCAGAGGGGTGCAGCTCTTCATGTGCTTTGCAGAGCGGCTATTATTGGTATGACAGCTGTACGGAAAATTTTGAGGGAACACCTGCTGCAAACTGTACAACTCCTGGACATATAAATTGGAGAAATCCAGCTTCATGGGAATTCCTTTATCAGGCTCCAAACGGTACCGTTTCATGGGATTCAACAAAAGAAGCTTTGAAAATCACTGGTCAAAACCATATCATGTTTAAAAAGATGATTCCGATAGATACTGCTCTGAGTTATTATCTTGAATACGATATTATGACTGAAAACAACAGCAATAAATCGATGTACAGCGGTGTTATTTCCTATGATGAAGATTTTAACCAGCTGTCGGGACATCCGGGACTTTATGATTATTTCAACGACAGCAACGATAAATTTGACGCAGGAGTCTGGTATTACAGAAAAAATGCAAAAATAAACGGAAATCCGAGGACAGGAGAATCTTCGAATGTAAACGACAGAGACAAGTGGCATACAGGGACAAGATATGCCAGAGTGCTTTTGATGGCTAACTACAACCAGACAAACAGTCAGGTGACATATATCAAAAATTTGAAGTTTTATCCCGGTGCCGGAGTAGAATGTTCCCAGCAATCGCGTGCTGTTTCCTGTAACAGTCTTCCGTCCAATGCATCATGGAACAGTGTATCAAAAATTCTTCAATCATATACAGGATCATCATGGACTCCGAGCAGTACCGGAAGCTATAATACGACACCCAGCACAACAGAATGCAGATTTAAGTGTAATTCAGGCTATGTTTGGAATGGTTCAGCATGTATAAATGAAAGGCAGCAGGCATGCAGCGGACTTCCATCAAATGCATCCTGGAATACTGCTTCATCGATTCATCAGACATGGAACGGCTCTGTGTGGTTGCCTTCGGATGAAGGAGTTTACAATGCAACTCCGAGTACTACTGAATGCAGATTTGTATGCAACAGCGGATACGTCTGGAATGCAGCTACGGAAACATGCGATGATGTTGATGAGTGTGAAGAAGAAACCTATGATTGTCCCGATTATTCAATGTGTGTAAACGAATCAGGAAGCTACACCTGTGACTGCATCAGCGGTTACGAACCGGATTTTCTGACTCAGTCATGTGTTCCGGTGTGCGGTGACGGAAAGTGGACGGCAAACGAAGAATGCGACAGCGAACTTGATTTTACGAAAAACTGCCGCGATCTGGACAGTGATTACAAATCATCGTCATACGCTTCATGCGGCAGTTCATGCACATGGGACGAAAGCACCTGCGAACATGTGTGCACAGGGACTACCTGCGGACTTGTCTGGTCTGCAACAGCCGGCGGCATTGATACTGTTATCAACTGTCTCGCCGACGGAACATGCGGTTCAGGAATAACATGCTCTTCAACAGGATCATTACCGGAAGTTGAATGTGTATGTCCGGAAGGATTCCATCTTGAAATGCCGGGTTCCGATACAACAGTCTATGTTGATTCGACATCTCCTGTCCATCCTCTGAGCACTCCGCATGAAGTTTGTGTTTCAAATGTCAGAAAAGTTCAGTGTCCTGCTTCTGATATGCCGCAGTATTCCGAATGGTCTGATCAGGTAAACAACGGAATTGCAACATTGACATGGGACGAGAACAACAAAAATTACGGAGTTCTTCAACAGGATAACAGTTTTATCAGTCTTGAAGAGGCCTGTGAATGGTCTTGTTCCGAAGGATATACCGAGGAAACAAGCATCGGGCTTCACTTTACCCATGCTGATTTCTGGCTTTCATGGGATGCACAGAAAGAGAGACCGTTATATGAGAGAATGGAGGCATATTTTAACAGACTTTCAACAATGGGGAATGCTCCGGCAGGATCTGTCTGGAGAATAGTTTATGACGCGCTTGACAGCGATATCCAGGCACGACTGCAACAAAATTATGATTGTGATGATGACAGCCCGCTGTATACGGTGTGCGAGGATATGACATGGCGGATAATGTCTTCCCTGACCCGTCTTGTAAACAGGAATATCCCGTTGATAACTTATAATAGCAGTACGGCAACATTCAGTGCATCGGATGCCGCATCTGTTCTGACTGATGAAACAAGACAGCTTATCAAGGATTTACCGTCTAACATTATTGTTCTGCCCGGCAGAATCCATAACGGAACAGCACTTGTGAACCGCCGTATTATAGAAGATGCAATGAACAGAATGGCGGTATCTACTGTAAGAAAAGGTTATCCGGCCGGAAAAAGAATGTGCGTCAACCGCAGAATCGACGACTGTACAAAAGATTCTGTAGGATTCCTTGATTTCAAACTTGTGGATAAAAACAACAAAACATACATTATGCCGGAATCCTACTACTACAAATACTCCGAAAATCTTGTCCAGCCTGTTGTGTCAACATACATTAACGGTGAATGGATCGTTCCTCAGTGTCCGTGGTCATGCAAACCGGGAGCTCAGCGCTCTGTGGCAAGTTCGACGCACTGTGAACCGGCTGCCCAGCTGAATATTCCTGATAACAATCTCAAAAAATGCGCAAACAGAGCGATTGCAGCAATGAACAGCAATGAAAATCTTACATTCCTGCAATGGATTAAGGAAGTTTGCGCAAAAGAGAATGACATTTCTTTATTAAATGGTGTATGCACTGTTGTAAACGGCATATACGATCTTGAATCTCTGATAAACGCTATATTACCGGCTCAATATGAATTTGTTCTTGTAACTCCTCCCGCTGAAGATGATCCTGTTTATATGGCGGACGCTCAGCTTCTCAAGTCAATGGATTGTTCATACGCGACACTGAACAACGGCGATTTCAGCGGAATAAACAGCCTGTCAACTTATATAACCAATCTTGAAGGGATCCAGTATTTTATATCCCTCGAAACTTTAAGTCTCGACGGACAGGCTGTCAGTATGCTTGATCCGCTCGGAGCTATGACATCCACCGGATTCATCGAAGAGCCGATAGCACTCATGTTAGGAACTGTTGACGGAAACACTCCGCCCTATCTGGATGGAAAAATAACTCAAATATCTAACGGTGCTACTGTCAATATCCGCAAATTTGAGATAATTCCGGATGTGGAAGGAGAGTGCGGCGAGGGATATTCGCAGGTATTCGATACTATTGTGGAACAATACGGTTTTAACGGTCAGAAATGGAATCAAAAAACCGACGGTGAGACTCTTTACAGCGACGCTGCAGTCTACAAGCCGAACTCTTATGTGCCGCAATACAGAAGAACCTGTATCGATGAAGATTATCTTGCAGACGGAAGCTATACGGGTTCTATTGATGTAAAAAATTGTTCCATGGGTTCAAGTTACGGCATAATAATCGAAACAATAAGCGGTCCTTCACATAAAACGGCCATGATATGTGAGAACGATGGTTTTATCCCGTATGCAAGATTCAGGGAAACTCTTGAATCTGGCCAGAATGTCTGGCCGCTCAGAAAAATAGCAGTGGCTGAAATCGGTCTAGTCCGCACAGACAGGATGGTTGATAAAGATCTTGGACGCTTTTTTTTCAGTTCGGAAGTTGATTACAGTGAACAGTTTATTGTTCCTTATTACACTGCAAGACTCTCTAATGCGCAGAATGAGTGCGGAAGCGATGAGTGGGCGTATATACTGACATTTAAAGGCGATGTAATTGATGCATCCAATAATATCAAACTTACGGACAACGATTCCAACACAAATTTCCCTGCAGAAAAAGAGGTCGTTGTCTGTGCTGATGCTGCAACAGGCGAATTACCTAATCTCCTTTTCCAAAACAGTAGATGGGTCGCTTACGAACTTAGACTTGCCACCCCGAAAATTAAAGGGTTGAAATCGCTCATTCTCAGCCGCAATACGCATATTTCTAACACTTGGTTCAATCATATTAAAAGCATAGAACCTTTAATTCATCTGCCTCTGCTTGAATACTTCTCTTTGGAAGGTTCTTCGGTTGTTGATGAGAATGCAACAGATCATCCGTTTGTTCAGCGCGACATCACGCCTCTTATACATAATCATTCAATGAAATGGCTTGATTTGGGCGGCAATCTGATTCAAGAAGATTTAGGTTCAGACAACGATTCTTTAATAGGGTTTACGGAAGATTATTTTTATGACAATCCTACCCTTACTACAAGGAGCGGCAGTCTGCGTTCGTTGCGTAATATGACAAAAATCAAATCTTTTTCCGCACCTTATGCCAACATAAGCTATTTCAACCAGCGTCTTGACACAGTACACCGCCAGTGCAGCTGCGGGGATGTCAAAAGCTACAAAACACCGAAAAGTATTGTGATAAAACCCAATGGTGCTTCAATTGATTTGAGTGAGGCGGAGTACACTTTTGATTTTAATCCTGAATACGATCCTGGTTCTGGAGAAAACATGGTTCTTACCCCAAATGTCAGCTTCAACATTAATGAAAGTTTGTCCTCAGGAACTAACTATGTTTATCTTACAATTGAATATGAAGCTGATAACGACGCATCTTATACAGGAACGCTTAAATATAAACTCAACAAAATTGGCTCGGAAACAACGGTGACATTTGAAGAAGCGTATTCTGACTTTGATGAAACAGTGAGTCACAATAATACAACCAAAAAAGCCCTGAAGGTCAGAGTGGCAAATATAACAGCTTCCTATTCCAACGAGTCTCCTATAAAATCCATCTCTGTCGATTTCACAGTTCAAATAGGTGGAGGAACCGAATGTGAAGTAAACATGGCTGATGCGGACACAGATCTTTGCGGATGCAATGACTTTACAGGCAAGTGTGACGGTAAAAAGTGGTATCCAGGCACTCTTGCCGAACAGTGGCCTTTGCTGGAATATCTCAATCTTAACGGAAATCCGATGCGTAACCACGCACTCACTATTCAGCATGCAGATTCCAGAATCGGCAATACTGTGACAACATGTTCTGCAGCGGAACACACGAATAAAGTTTTTGTCGGCAAATACGACGGCATTTCCTCGTTCAAGAATCTGAAAGGATTGTTTCTGCACGGAGTAAAGGAAATTTATAGCGGCGAAGAACTTCTTGAATACAATGTCTATGGAAATAATTACGGATGTGATGTTTCACAGGACAGGCTTTCCAATGTTATTCCGCAGCTTCATGAACTTGAATATGCAGATATAAGCGGAACTCTCGGAGTACCGGACACTTCAAATCCAGCGAATAATATATACTCGGAAATGCCTGATTTCAGCAATACAAAACTGAAAGAGCTTGATGTTTCTGAAAATCTGGTCATGTCTGAGGCATCAGTGGCAAAATCTCTGTCAAATCAGCATGATATGGAATATCTCAATATCGGTAAAATCAAAATCCATGGAACTTCCGCAGGTCAGAAGCTTGCTTCAATAGATTTTGTTTACGGAATGCAGAATCTCCAGTATCTCGACATTTCCGGAAACAGTATCGATGAAGACAATTTTAATGATTTGCCGCTGAATCATTTCCCGCGCCTTGAACATCTCAACATAAGCAATAATTCAGTCACCAAACTCGGATGGCTTGCTTCGACTCCGTATCTCAGATATTTGGATATATCAGGAAACAGAACCGAAGAAATAGAGCAGGTAAGTTATCTTAAAGATCTTGAAGAACTCAATATCGAAGGACACTGCATAGTCGATCAGAACGGTCTTGCCGATACTGCAAGAATTTCTGCTGCTGTTGTTCCTTCCGTTACTGTAGCAGGAGCTGCCGCCGCCGCTCTCAACTGCACATATACGCCTGTTGATCCATCATGCGGCAACGGGATAAGGGAAGGAAACGAAGTTTGCGATTCGGAATATAAACTTTGCCGCGACATAACAGGATATGAATCTTACCGCGGCTACTGCTACTGCAACGATGAGTGCAACGGTTGGGAACATGAATACGGAGACAGTGATGAAGATTACGATGATTATGATTACGACGAAGACGATTCCGATAATGAAATTCCGGATATCGACAGCGATTTGATTTGTAAAAACGGAACTGCAATGACTGATTCTTACGGTAATCCGTTCTGTCTGTGTAATGCCGGGTATCACCTGCAGGGGGAACGCTGTGTGCGTGATGCCGTCCAGAGTATGCCTTACGGTTCTGCCGATACAATTCGCGATGAAGCCGGAACGATCGGCAATCAGAACGATCTGCATTTTGTAGTAAACTGGAGATTGCATAACGATGACGACGAACTTCCGGATCAGGATACGGAAATCCCGGACAATGACATTCCGCAGATCGCCGAAATCCAGGCTCTTTACAGCTGTTCCTATCCGACGATGGACAACTGTTTCAGTGAGTCGTATCAGCGTGACAGATGCGGAATTTTATATAGAGGGGTGTGCCGCGACATGATGGATTTCTGTACATTCGTCGGAGGTAAATGCTGTATTCCCGAAAAGGACGGAAGCGGAAATCTGCTGAATGTATGCAAGCCGCAGAGCTTGAGTATATGCCAACAATCAGGCGGTAAATGCTCAAGAAAGGACACACTTAAGGACAATAGTGCATATCTCGGATGCCATTTCAACGCAAACGGTGCTTGCGGCTCATATGTCTCAGATTGTGTGCAGGATATTACGAGAATTTCATGCAATACAGACAGTGACTGCGGATGCAGCAAAGGAAGCGGACACTGTTTCTATCAGTGTATGGATACGGGCAATGGCCGCCATTGTGTCGGGATCGCGTGTTCTGATTCAACTTCGACATTTGATGTTTCGCAGTGTTCAGTAGTGACAGACGAAGATGGGGCAAGAGAAATATGTGTTTCAAGGTATATAGCATACCAGATAACTCTCCTCGGAAGCGACGGGAATCCCTGCTTCGGTTATCCGGCAGAAGTTTCGCTGGAATTTGACGAAAACAACAATCTGCAGGAGAAAACTTCTTGTGTCATGCCTTCTCCGATGCTTAAATTCAGTGACGAATGTTCTCAAAGTTTTGTCGGATGTCTCAATAACCTTCAGGCACGAATCCATAATCTGGTCAGATTCAATACTGACAAATTGAAAGAGGCTTCCGATCCGCGTCTCTCGCTTGAATGTGGAAAAGATGACATTTCAAAAGGTGATGCGGCTTCCTGCGGAGCATACTCGCGTGACGGATTGGGATCGTCGGATAAATTCGAGGGTGAAACAGAAACAGGTGTTGAAAA
Source organism: bacterium (assembly GCA_017405875.1). Classification (GTDB taxonomy): domain Bacteria; phylum UBP6; class UBA1177; order UBA1177; family UBA1177; genus UBA1177. The sequence continues at coordinate 17,965 of JAFQZM010000046.1, read as the reverse complement.
ATCAGGGTGTCAGATACTGCAAGCCTCGGAACTCTACGGAACGCAGAGTGAACAAATAGAATGCAATCAGATTATTGACGGGCAACATTAAGTCAGGAAGGAGGACAAAATGAATAAAACAAATAAAAAACAGATATTTGTGGTCTTCTTGGTTGTAATTTTTGCGGTTTTGCCGTTGTCTGCTCAGATAACTGTTCCTGATAATGTCGGTAAATACGGGAAACAGACACCGGTAAACATTGATACTGTATTCGATATAACAGAAATATTGTTACAACAAAACCAGTATAAACCTCTTGAAAACTGTCAGGATTTTGCCAATCAGAAGTATATTGATATTACCAATTATGTCACAATAGCTTCAATCTATGAGAATTATCCTGTTGCCGGAACATATCATCTTTTTGACAATCTGGACTATTTGAATCTCATGTTTCCGCAAAGACACAGAATAGGTTATGCCGAAGCGGCTGATATTTCCAAGAAGCGTTCGAAGAATCTTTTTCACGAAGTCATATATCATATAAGCAAGGTAGCGGAGCATACCGGCAACGGAGTAAAAATGCCCCATATCCGCAACGGTCTTTATTTAAAATATGATAATGTGCCGTATCTTCCGGGCGGAGTAGATGTGTACAACAGTTCAGGTACAAGCACAAATAAAATAACGGAAGTTTTTGCTAACAGCAACACTGTCTGTATGTGTGAGAATCCTGCCGAAACACCGTTGTATTCAACACCGTGCACTGCATGTGACAATATCAGCGGCGCAACCATCCACAGCATTACCGGCTACAGGGCTTTTCAGAGTCTGGATAGCCAGCAGGCGAGAACAACTCAGGAAAACAGATTCAAAATAGTTCAAGGTCTGCAGGATCAGCTGCTTCGTCTTCTCATTCAGCGTGCCAACATAGAAATTACATGGCAGGAACGTAAAGAGGAAATTCTTTCCATTCATCCGGAAGATGCGGATATATACGGTGTTGCGGACATAAAGCAGAGCTCTCTCGAACTGCTCAGAAAGCTGACTCCTTTCAGGGAGGTCGGAGAGATCAGGAGGCTTGAAGACATTACCGACGGCGACATCCTGAGGGAATACGACAACAGGAGCAAGGAAGCCGACGAAAATCTTTACAGGAATATGGCAATAAAAGAAGCACGGATAAAGAGATTTGAAGAACTTCAGGCGAAACTGACAGATACAGTCAGAACAACAAGGTTCACAGAGACTGAAGAAGCGGAAAAACTCTGGAATCAGCATTTTATGAATACGAGATACTATCTTGACTCGTTTTCTAACGACATGCGCGGTTCTACAGATCAGGATGTAAGAAAGCAGTGGTATCCGAACGGAGAAACCGAATATCTTATAGAAGCTGTTCTCAGTCAGATAGATGAGAGAATCGCGAAGATTCTTCTTGCAGTTACCGGAACAACGATTGGCAGCATGGAAGTTCCCGACTGTATCGGAACTTCGGCATCAAACGAAGACAGACTTGTCTGTGACTATGACCCCGCATGGTTCATGAAGGCTTTCGGCGGAATAGTTTCGCCGGGCGAAATGGAGACAAGCTACAAGGAATGTGTGTCGATTACCAAAAACGATAAAAAAGCTTTTCGGGATTCAGATAATAACAACTCTCCCGGTTGGCTTGCAAAAGTTCCTAATCTGTGGGTATTTAAACCAAGTGAGGGTTGGGGCAAAGTGGGTAAAATGCTTAATGCTGTCGCTAGCGGAGATGCAGACGAAGAGAATCAGGAAAATCCCAATTCAACATTGAAAAAAATGGAAAAAATCCTTCAGGAATATCAGCGTTGGAAAAAAGAGTATAAAAAGAACGACAACACCCTGAGTAGTGATAACATTCAGACCTATTTCCATTTCGGTGACCAGTTGTGGGAATACTATCCGAAGAATGAGGATGATCCGTCACAAGGATATGAACAAAAATACATAAAATATTCGGGGGACGATGATGAAGGGGAAGTCCGCACAGGTACAGGCGAGGGTGAGGACGCTGAAAAAACGAGATACAGCAGCTCACTCAGTCTGAAAGATATGTTTGAATTTTGCTTTGGAACTCAAGGCGGCGGCAGAGTCACGATGAATGCCCGCACAAATTTGAGCAATGACAATGACAAGAGATACAACTGGGAATGTTTTGAAACATGGATAGATGCGAACACGCTCTATATGGAGGAGGTTCAGGCGATCCAGTCGAGAATGGCTGTCCTGGAATCGGACTACAGGCTTCTTAAAGCGCGTATAGCCGCAAGAAAGTTGAAAAAATCTGGTATGCTGAATCCTGAAATCTCGGCGGACGGCGAGACGAACAATGATCCTAATCGGGCCAGAAATCCATTCGGGATACCGTCAAGCCTTGAAAAGTGGTACAGCAACTACATGCAGTTCGGTGTTGACGATCTGAATGCCAACTTCAACTTTATCGCAGGACTCGGAATCAAAAACATCGTTCTTGACCCTAATGCTTACAACCCGATAGAGTATCTCAGAAACGGTGAAGCATTCATTCCGCAGCTCGGCAAGGCCATGCTGAAATATGCAGATGAAGATGGGTATGCAAAAGCGTTAAAGGACAATCCTCATCAGGTTGAAATCGCTGCGATGCTTCTCGGTCACAAAATGATGCTGAATTTGAAAAACATAAATAAATTCAGCAAGATGTATGAAGAGGTTTTTTCAACTATACATCAGTTTGACCCTGACAAAATCAGGGCTCTTTTCAGCGGCAGAGCGTTGAAAAACCTTGTCGATGAAGAAAAAGTCATCGAGATACTTGCCCAGGAACTTGCATTTGAAATCATGACACGGATGAGTCTCAAAAATGACGGAAATGCCGTTCCGCCCTACACCGTTCTGCAGGCTCTGATGCGCGGTTCAAACTTCTGGCTGAATCAGGAATCTGAAGCAGTATATGATAATTTAAGTTCGAGCAAGTCAGATCTCGAAATTTTGCAGGAAATTGAAGGGAAAAGAGCCGAAGCCGAATCCCTTGTCCGCGCATGGGAAGGGGCAATTCAGGAAAATGCCAATATCATCAGGAACGAACTCAAGAAGCTCTATGGTCAGCATGGTTCGGAAGGAGCATTCTATACCTTGATAAACAGCATGGTTCACAGCGGAAATCCGTTGAAAGGCCTCAATTCAAATTCAAATACAGATGCAAACGGAATTCTTTTTGACATGCTGGTTGATGCTGTCTTGAACAGAGCTGTCGGTGATACGAGAATCACTTTTACTTGCGGAACTGCAAATATTTATATTGAGACATCCGGTCAAGGAACAGACAATCTTGCCCAAAATTTGAAAAACTGCTCTTCGCTTTCGGTCAAAATAGGCAATAGTTCTAATCCAATTGATTTCAGCAACAGTTTAACTTCTGCCGACATTAAACTTCTGATGAAAACCGTTGTAGATTTCAAATCTCTGCTGAAGACAGCCGCACCTGAAATTGCGCTGGATTATATTCTAACGACATTCAAATTTGATGCTAAAGAGCGCGATTTGATAAAAAGGGAAATAAAACCGGCATTGAACCAGGTGAAAAATGTTTCCTGCTTTCCGAAAATAGACGGCGACACTGTGCAATGTGTCAGCGGCGGCAATTTCAGTGTTTCAGGCAGCAATGGTGTTCCGCTTTCACTGAACACTGTTCTGACAAGGGCGATAAGGGAATACAGCGGAGATATTGCATATAAAACGAATCTTTTAGCCGATATCGCCGGGATATATACTAACGATGATGATTTAATTGCGGTTATTGTACCTGTAAGCATTGTCACGGCATATATGCAGAAGTTTATTGACAATCAAATTACAGCTGATGAAAACGGTGAAAATAAATTGCAAGTTGCTATAAATGCAGTTAAAAAATCCTTAGAAAATTCTTCTGATGACATCATTCAAGACGCACTTGATTGTGCAACAATGTCAGACAAATGCAGCATAAATACTTTCATGCGGAGCATCAGCACCATCGGCAGCAATCTTAAAGGTAACAAAGCAATGCCGGATCTTGTCAATGATACAGCAGGTTGTGCTGACTGCACTACCATTGTCGAAGAAATCCAAAATCGATTGAATAATACCTTCTATCAAAATCTCAGAACTCTTGCCGGAAGTACAACTTCAAACACTAATTTTCAAAGCAGCGACCTAAACTTTGACCCTGTGATAAATTTCGGTAGAGTCAAGGGGTCTTTTACGGACAAGTTCATGCGGCTGGCAGAGTCTTCTATGGCAACAACATATTCTTACACATCCCCCGTTAATCAAAATGGTCAAAATGAACCGGATCTCACTGACATCAGCTTCTGGCAGGGTTTGATCGGGCAGATGATTATTCCGGAATTAACTGACAGTGCTAAAGGTGAAATTAATAATCTTCTAACTGCGCTTGCTAATTTTGATGAAAATCCTAATGATTATTTAGCAGAAAATATTTCTGACCAATATGCCGCGTTGGGAAACAATCCTTTCACCTTCTCTGCTGTCGGATATACCGTGGCAGACGATACAGCCGGAGAAATTGTTCAGTTGTTGGATGGCGATTTTTTCATCCGTGTTATCAAACGGCTTACCAATGAAATAGGTATTGTCAGCACATTCAAGGAACTGATGAATGGCGTAAAGACTGAAATAAATTCTGTCCAACATGATTCGGCTATTGAGTGGTTGTTGGAGGAGATTCCTGATTTAGATGGGACATTAAATCCAATCATTTGTGATGTAATAAGTGGTTCTCAAAATCAAAGTTGCAATTTTGATTTATTGAAAAGCAAACTTACAGACGAAAGAAACAATGTTAATCCAACCCAACTCCTCTCAACTGCAATCGCAATGCGTGTCGAAGAAATCTTCATGCATGAACTTTTGAAAATTCCTTACGGTGAAGTGTGCACTCATGTTTATTCCGGGCTTCACCTTTTCAGTTTCGATGCTGACCTTTTTGAAACAACATTTTATGTCACGACGCGCCTTCAGAAAGACAGATACGGCAGACTGATCGATCTTGAGCATGTAAATCCGAAGTCGAAAGAGGCTTTCGCAAGAAAATATGAAGGAAAGGTAGAGACTTTCAAACCTTACACGAAGTATTATTTCTTTGCGCAAAATATCAGCTTCGACGACCTGGCTGCTTCTGCCATTGAAAAAGGCAAAAAAGCCATGGAAGGACTTGTTCACAAAGGAGTTGAGCTCGCTTCTGACAAAATCGAAGAAAAACTGGCAAAATACGCTGATGAAGTCAATGATCCCGACACCTTTAAAGAAAAGCTCGCAAAAGATCCGAAACTGGAGGATTTGGAGTTTGCAAACATCGAAAAAGGGGGAACGGTAAACTTCCAGATCGGCCCCGTTCCTGCATACCTTTCATTCGGGATGGTTTTCCGTGCCGGTCTCAGATACGGTGTCGATTACAACGCAGCTTGGTTTAGAGGTCTGACTCTCGGAGCATCGGCAGGGCCGTATCTTGTAGTAGGCGCATACCTTGAAGCCGGGATCGGGTTTGACTATTCCTGGATATCCTTTAAAATCGGTGTCGGCGGTTCGATCGATGTTTTCGAGTTTTATGCACCTCTCAAAGTTCAGGGTCTCCTGAAACCTGCAATGGATTTCAACGGTTTGAACATGAAATTTTATCTCTCGACAAGCCTTGAACCTGAAATTTATCTGCTTGCCGGTAAAATTTATGTCAAAGCGTCAGGTAAAATAGGTGTTTCACCGCTGGCCATAGGTTTTTCAGTAAAGAAAACCATATTTGACTGGGATCCGTTAATAAAGAAAAAATTCAGAAATATCATACCGCTGAAACCGATCGAACTTGATCTGTTCTCTATAGGCAGAGGCATGAAGGTGCTTGGCAATGATGTTTCAACGTTTTAACTAAGCAACATCTATTGGAAACAATTAAACATGGAGAAAGTCATGAAAAAAGCATTAAGCATTATGTTGGTACTCCTACTGTTCTTCCTTTTACCAGCCTGCGGCGGTGATGAAGAAGAGGATGATTGGGGTAATGACGGTGACGGTGGAAATGGCAACAATAATGGTGTGGAAGACTGGGAAAAACAGTGGGGTGCGAATAATCCCAATCAAGCAGAAAATATGGCAATAAGTCATAATGATATAATTTATGTCGCAGGAGAGACTTTGGGGAGTTTATATTCAGAACGACAAGGAAAAAGGGATGCTTTTTTAGCGGCTTTTAATACTAACGGACAAGAATTATGGGGGAGACAGTTGGGCTCTGACGATGTAGATACTTTCGTCTCCGGATTATCTGTGGATAAACAAGGAAATATTTATTTTGCCACAAACAGTATAGAAAAAAAAAATGTTATGAAATTTTCACAAGACGGGTCGAAGATATGGGATAAATCTCTTGAAGTTCAGGGAGTTACCACTTTAGGTCTTGACGATTCAGGCAATATTTATGTCGGAACTTCTGAAACCTATGATATTTTGAAATTTTCACCTGACGGAGAAAAATTATCAACGTACAATCTTTTTTCTGCCACAAAACCACAAAATTCAATCACAAAGATTGCTGTTGATTCTGAAGGGAACATATATGCCGGAGGTTGGACTTCAGAGGATTTGTTTGCTGAGAAACAAGGTGGCGGTGATGCTTTTTTAGTTAAACTTGCACCAGACGGAACACAACTTTGGGGAAAGCAGTGGGGAGGATCTGTTGGCGATTACATTAGTGTACATGATATGTTAATCGATAACAGCAATAATCTTTATGTTACAGCTCATTTTGATGGTGCCCCTATGTTGTTAAAGTTTTCGCCGACAGGAGAAAATCTATGGAGGTCACCTGCGCAATACGCAGGATCAAAGAAGGCGCTATCTTTTAATAAACACGGTCAAATTTATTTGTGTGGACGAAGAATGGTCTATGGATTTAATCCAGACGGCAATCAAATATGGGAATGGGAAAGTTCTGATAAATATTTTTCTGCTGGAGATATTTCTTTCGACAGTAAAAATAATCTTTATATTTTTGGTTCGCATTATGATAATTTCTTGATAAAAATCTCTTCATCAAATATCAAATAAACGGTGCTAAAACATGTCTTACTTGACGACTTGTTCCAGCAATATTCAAACTTATCATTATTTCAAAAACCAAGAATTGGATGATTTCCTTCCTTACGGCGAAGTGTGCACCCATGTTTATTCCGGTCTTCACCTTTTCAGCTTCGATGCCGACCTGTTCGAGACGACGTTTTATGTCACGACACGCCTTCAGAAAGACAGATACGGCAGACTGATCGATCTTGAGCATGTAAATCCGAAGTCAAAAGAGGCTTTTGCGAGAAAATATGAAGGAAAGGTGGAAACTTTCAAGCCTTACACGAAATACTATTTCTTTGCACAGAATATCAGCTTCGACGACCTGACATCTTCCGCCATTGAAAAAGGCAAAAAAGCTATGGAAGGCCTTGTCCACAAAGGAGTTGAGCTCGCTTCTGACAAAATTGAAGATAAACTGGCCCAATACGCTGATGAAGTCAATGATCCCGACACCTTTAAAGAAAAGCTCGCAAAAGATCCGAAACTGGAGGATTTGGAGTTTGCAAACATCGAAAAAGGGGGAACGGTAAACTTCCAGATCGGTCCCGTTCCTGCATACCTTTCATTCGGGATGGTTTTCAGAGCAGGTCTCAGATACGGCGTTGACTACAACGCAGCTTGGTTCCGCGGCTTGACATTGGGAGCATCGGCAGGGCCTTATCTTGTTGTCGGTGCATACCTTGAAGCCGGGATCGGGTTTGACTATTCCTGGATATCCTTTAAAATCGGTGTCGGCGGTTCGATCGATGTTCGATGCCCTTCATCTAAAAGTTTCTTTTGTTGGTCAAAAATCACAAAAATGTCGGTTTGAATGTCGGTTTGAATGTCGGTTTGAACAAAACTGAAAGAAAAGTTCTGTCGCTGCTGATTGAAAATGCCAGTTCTACTGCAGAATTTTTGTCAGTACAGATCGGTGTGACGAAAAGAACCATAGAAAGAACTTTGGCTGAATTGCAGAAAAAAGGTAGAATCGAAAGAATCGGTTCCAAAAGAGACGGTTCCTGGCGGGTTTTTTGAGAAAATAATGGAGAAGTATAGTGGTACAAGAAAACTGGACAGAGATCAATATAATGGTCAGGCGTTTCAGGATAATTATTCAGTTGTTTTCTTCTGTTTTACCTGATGGGCGAACGCTTCGAGGCGGTTTTTGTTGTGGGTCGATTTAAGCCCTTCGTAAACTAAAGTGCAGATCGGAATATCGTCCATCTCCTTTCTTAATGCCGGTGTGAGTGATTCCGTCACGGTTCCCAGCATGCAGTTGTGGCACATGACGTTGAGGATTCCGTCGGCTTTCGCTTCGTGAAGTTCTCCGATCCGGTTTAAATTCAGAGTTAAAGCGCGGTCGATAGTGATGTCGATGTGTTTTCCGACTGTTTTTTTGATGAAATTGATGTCGCGCTCCTGAGGTGTTCTGATAGAATCCGGGAAATAGCGGTCGATCAGAAGTTTGCACATTTTTACAAGCGGGAGAGTGCCTTTCGCGAGGAAACTTTTCACCTTTTTTCCTTCCTTCAGAAAGTCGTCCGATTTGAGTTCAAGCGCCATGAAGGTGAGGTCGATCATCGAGCACGACGGCCAGACTTCAAAGCCCGTGTTTTTGAGATTTTCAAAAAGTCTGCCGTTCGAGTGTGCGTTGATTCGGGTGTAGACGTCTCCGACAACGCCGATTTTCGGTCTCGTTCCCGCTTTTGGAGTGAGTTTTACCGCTTTCAATGCGCGCACTCCGCGTTTTACCGCCTTGAAAAACTTTCCTGATTCAAGTCCTTTTTCAATGTTTGAGAGAACTTCGCGGTAAACTTTTTCAACCGAACCTGCTTCTTCTTCGTAAGGCTCGATCTCTGTTTTCCATTTGAAAAAGCGGTCGATCGCGTATATTCCGAGCGCCATTCTTGCAAGGTAGGCGGGACCGAGTTCCTTCATGTTGGTTTCGTCGGTTATGTTCATTATCGTGACATCGCCCAGCCCGATCCTTTTTAAAATCAGGTGCATCGCGATGATGTACTGCGGAAGAAGGCACGCGCCGAAGTATGACGGGCCGAAGTAGCACGCTTTTTCGGGCACGAAATCGGGTCTTTTTGCCGCTTTGAGCAGGTCTCCGACAAACGAAATAAACGGGTGACACTCTCTGCCGTATGCGTATTTGAGCCCCAGATTCCAGCTTTCGTCATCAGTCGGCGGAAGAAGGACTACTTTGCAGCCGCTTGCCTTGAGGGAGCCGCTTATAGCCAGAGCGTGATCCATGAAACTCGGAATGTAATAGGTGTATTCGCGAAGCGGTATCTTTTGTTTGCCCGGATCGATTCCTTCAACTGTCGAGCGCTCTTTTTCTGCGATTTTGAAATTGCGCGAAAACGCTTCCAACCTCGTTACAAGGCCTGCTTCTGCGCGGTGGTCGTCAAATTCTACGGTGAGATTGGGAGTATCTGAAAGCTCGTATTCAAGATACTGGTCGATGAAAGCATCGGGACCGCAGCCGAAATTCGTGACTGTTACCGCTCCCAGATTTTTGTGCTTTTTCAGGATTCTCGCCGCCTGAATGAGCTTTCTGCCGTAGCCCCAGCGGACTCTGCTCCAGATAGGCGGAAGTTTTTCTTCGGCGGTATTGAGGAAATCGGCGGGAATAGTCGTTATTCCGAAGCTGTTCAGCCTTTTCGAGAGGTCTAAATTTATGTGCCGGTCGGTCGTGTTGTAAGGTCTCCCCAGAATCACGACACCGCGGCCGTTTGTCTTTTCGATCTCTTCGATTATCTCACGCCCTTTTGCAATGCACCTGTTCGCAAATTCGCGCTGTGCCGCACCCGCTTTTGCAAGAGCGCAGTCGATTTCTTCAAATGTGAGTCCTAACGTTTTCGCGGTGTTTTCAGTCCAGAATTTTTCTTCTCCCGCAATCGGATATTGTAAGGTCAGAATTTCGGCATCGGTTTCAAGATTTTCCCTGACGACATAAGGAGCCGCCTGAGTGTAGGGACATGCATACTGCAAACCTTTTTTGGGCGGCGCAAAAAACTGAAGATGCGGAATGAAAATGCGCTTGTAACCTTTATCCAAAAGGGTGTGAACATGCCCGAAAAGAACTTTCATCGGGTAGCAGAATTCAGCCGGAACCCGTATTAGTCCCGATTGAACGATTTCGGTATCGGTTTTGGGCGAAAGGACAAGTTCGTAGTTGAGTTCGCCGAAAAACGCAGCCCAGAACGGCAGATGCTCAGTCATGTTGAGAGCAAACGGCATCGCTATCACCCCTTTGCAGTCAGGAGTCCGCGGGTTTTCTTCGTATTCTTTGAGGTAAGATAAAAGCAACTCTTCGCGGATCGCGAATCCGTCGATTGCCTTGGTTTCTTCCTGCTCGGTTTTGGGCGCCGAGTGTGCTTCCATTGCCGAAACCGCAGCTCCGATTGCGCCCGAAATTTCAGGGTAGGGGTGAATGTTCACAGGTTTTCCCAAAAGTTTTGCAAAAACCGCCGCAACAGCTTTGTTTTTTGCTACTCCGCCCTGAAAAACGATGTTTTCACCGACTTTCATCGAGCCTACGACTTTTTCGATGTAGTTTTCGCAGGTCGCATACGCCAACCCTGCGCACAAGTCTTCTGTTTTTGCGCCGCGCTGGAGATGGTGAACCAAATCTGAATCCATAAAAACGGTGCATCTGCTTCCGAGTCTTACGGGATGAGCTGAAGCAAAGGCAAGTTTTGCAAAATCGTCTCTTATGCTGATTTTAAGGCGGTTTGACTGCTCTTCCAAAAAAGAACCGGTACCTGCGGCGCAGGCTCTGTTCATCTTGAAGTTGCTGATCCTGCCCTGTTCCATTTTTATGAATTTCGAATCCTGCCCGCCGATTTCGATTATTGTGTCACATTCCGGGAAAAAATAGCCGCACGAAATCGATTGAGCTGAAATTTCATCGATCGTGTTTGTAGTTCCTAAAAATTTTGCCGCCAGATGTCTTCCTGAACCAGTCGTGGCAACTGCCGCAAAAGGTGCATGGCTAGGAGCTTTCGCGCTTATTTCAGTCATGACTTTTTCAACTGCTTCTATCGGTTTTCCAGCTGTCGGAAGATAGGCGCTCGCAATCACGTTTCTGTTTTTATCTATGAGAGCTCCTTTCGTGCTGACCGAGCCGACATCAATGCCTAAAAAAAGTGCTGAAAAATCTTTCTCTTTTTCTTCTTTTTGAGTTTCCAAGACATTTTCGAATCTTATCGGGCTTAAATCACTTTCTTCAATAAAATCAGAAGTTTGTTGAAAATTTTTTGCAATATCCGAGATCGAAAAATTTTTATTGTTTTCGCTTTCAAAAGCTGAAAGTGCCGCTCCTATTGCACCCATAACACCGAAGTTTTCAGGAATTATGAGTTCGCTTTCACTTAAATTCAGAATCTCTCTGAAAGCCCTGACTACTCCTTTGTTTGCGGCGACTCCACCCTGAAAAAGTATCGGCGGTTGCGGTATTTTTCCCCGGCAGAGAGCCGAAAGGTAGTTTCTTGCAAGAGAAAAACAGAGCCCTGCCGCGATTTCATCTTTCGGAACTCCTTTCTGCTGCAGGTGTATCATGTCCGATTTTGCAAAAACAGAGCATCTTCCCGCGACACTCGGCACGTTTTGGGCAGAAAACGCGATTTTTCCGAGTTCTTCTGTTGTTAAACCCAGTCTCTGTGCCTGTTGGTCAAGAAATGCGCCCGTTCCCGCTGCACATAGCTCGTTGAAAGCGTGGTCTTTGAGATAGTGCTTGCCGTTTTTATTGGCTCCGACAGTGATGAATTTTGAATCCTGTCCGCCGATTTCAAAAATGTATTTTACGTTCGGATAAAGCGTCCAAGCCGCAGTTGCGTGTGCGATGATCTCGTTTGTCGTCTCAAAACCGAACTGACCGGCGATGAGCTCTTTTCCTGAACCCGTAACGCATACCCCTGAAAGTCCGATATTTCCGCAACTTTCTTCAATTTCTGCAAAAAGTTCCGATGCCGCTTTCAAAGGTCTGCCGTTTGTTCTTCGGTAACTTTTATAGACGATATTTTTATTTTCATCGAGTATGACGCAGTCAAGACTGACCGAGCCTAAATCGAGTCCTAGAAAGTGTTTCATGATTTTTCTCCGGCTTTTTTTAAAGCCTCTTTGAATCCGCTGTTTCTCTCGGCTGTATTTCCGAGAGCGTATTCCAGAACCGCCTTGTCCGCAGCGATCGTTACTTTCTTTTTCGCCCTTGTTATCGCGGTGTAAAGCAGCTCTTTTGTAAGCATCGGCATCTCTCTTTCAGGCAGGATTACGACTGCCGAATCGTATTCGCTTCCCTGACTTTTGTGGACTGTAGTCGCGTAGACCGTTTCAAAGGCTGAAAGTTTTGAAATGTCGAATGATTCCGGTGTACTGCCCTGGAGAAAATATGCTTTTGTCTTTCCGTCTCTTTTTAAAATTACGCCGCAGTCGCCGTTCATCAGATTGTTCGCGTAGTCGTTTTTGGTTATCATTACAGGTCTGCCGTTGTAAAAAGCGTCCGTCTGCTTTATCTCCAGAGCGTTTTCGATTGCCATATTTATGTTGTCGACTCCGAAAAAGTCTTCTTTCGAGGGACACAAAATTTTGAAATCGTTGAGTTTTTCAAGAATTTCCTTTGGTTCCAGGTTCTTGTCGGAAAGAAATTGATATTTTTCTGCCGCGTATCCGGCGATGCTTTCCAACTCCTTGTTTTTTCTCTCTTTTTTTATTTCGTGGTAGCTTAGCTCGCTGTCTTCTTTGCATATACTGATGATTTCAGAGGCTTTTTTCTGCCCGTTGACTGCTTTTGCCAGCTTTCCGATGCCCGAATTTTCATGAAATCTGTGGCTTTTTGTCAGTTTTGTCATGATTCTGCGCCCGAAAAGGTCGTTTTCTGCCGCATCGCATATATCGCTGAAGACATTTCCTACATCGACGCTTGCCAGCTGATCCTTGTCGCCGAGCAGGATAAGCGAGGTTTTGTCGGAAATAGCGTCCAGCAGCTCCAGAAACATGGCGATATCGACCATGCTCGCCTCGTCGATGATGACAAAGTCGGCTGTTATCGGATTCTGCCTGTTTCTTCCCGGTTTACCGAAGTTCATGTCGAGGATTTTGTGGATAGTCAGACCTTCGAGAGAGTTCATTTTTGCAAATACGGCGGCGTTTTCTATTTTTCCAGATTTCTCTATTTTTTCAGTCGCTCCTCGGAGCGCTTCGGTCATTCGTGCAGCCGCTTTGCCGGTAAATGCGGCGAGTATTATGCTGCTTTCCGGATAGATGCTGAGGATTCCTGCTATAATTTTTGCGACAGTCGTCGTTTTTCCGGTTCCGGGTCCGCCGGTGATGACTGAAAAACGGTTTTCTACTGCAGTGACGGCGGCGTTTTTCTGCTCTGAACTCTCAGAATCGAAAAGTTTGTCGAAAACTTTATTTATTTCGCAGGCATTTCCTGCGTATTCCCCATCTCCACGTGATAAATTCAGCACTTTTGCAGCGAGAGAGTTTTCGTAAAGCCAGTATTTGTAAAAATAAATCCTCTCATCCGCAAAAACAAGCGGTTTGCGCTCGTTTTCAGGGTTCTGCGTGCAGCACGAGCTTTTGGTCATGACGTTTTTTATCTCTTCCCAATTCGGAAAATCGATTCCGGAAAGATCATCTCTGTTTGTTTTGACAAATGTTTCGATGTCTTCTTTCGTAATGCATATGCTGCCGGATGAGACCCATTCGGATAAAAGTGCGGCTGCTGCGGCAAAAACAGGTTTTTCTTCAGAAGAGAGATTTTTTTCTAATCCGCAGAGAAATTCGGCTAAGTTTTCGTCTGATCCGGCAATCAGCCTTTTTTCAGTAAGTTTGCTTAATATTTCTATTTTATTGCCGAAAATCATTTTTTACCTTCAAAAAGTTCTTGGATTTTTCTTAATTCTGATTCCGCCGGTCTGTCTGAAAAAATGCCGGTTTTGTCACTTCCCGCCTTGACTCCGCGAAGGAAAACGTATCGGATTCCGCCGAAATTTTTTTCGTAGGAATAGTTTTTGTCGACGCTTTGCATATATCTGTCAAATGCCGCGAGATAAAGCATATACTGCAGGTAGTAGTTGTGTTTTTTCATCTCTTTTTCGATTCCTTTCGCGTTGTATGCAGAATAAGGATCTTCCGGATCGTCTGCTTCCTTCAGATTGTTCGATTTCCAGTCGATGATGTAGTATTTGTCGTCAACTTTTGCGACAAGGTCAATGTAGCCGTGGAGAAAACCTTTTTTTACGCTGTCGGCTTCAAGTTTCGCCGTTTTGTAGTTGTCTTCAATTATTTTCGAGAGTTTTCCTTCGAGAACATCGTCTTTTATCGAAAGAAAAAATTCCATTTCGGCGGTTTTGCTGTTTTGAACATCTCTCAAAGTTCTGCCGCTGTCGAAAATAGGCGCCGAAAAGACATTGTTGAGGCACCCGTTTACTGTCGGAACATTTTTTTCGAGGTCTTCTTTGTTGAAATTCATCTTCTTTTTCAGGATTGTCCGAATAATTTCCGTATTGTCTTCGGAAGAGAAGTCCGCTTTTTCAAAAATCGAGTGAAGAACGGTTCCGGCATCGGTTCCGCTCGGAAACAGCGCCATCGGAACGGATGATTCATTCGGGGTTCCGTTTTCTGCAGACTGGTCGGTGCTGTTTTCGGGATCGTCTTCTTCGTTTGCAAGCGATCCTTCACCGGTTTGTCCCTGTGAAATTATTCCGCTGAAACTCGTCAGTGCCCATTCGGGTCGCATCGGACCTTCCGCTTCTTCGGGATGGCGCAGTTTTAGGCCGGAAGAATACTGTTTTTCTTCGTCAGGCGCCGCAGCCGTGCAGTTTTGATTTAAAAGTTCGTCGCTGCTTACAGATTTTGACTTTTTATTGTCGAAAAAGAGGGAAGTCGCTTCAAGAAATTTTTTTGTTTCCTGCGTGTAGCATACTGTGAGATATTTTGCCCGCGTGACACCGACGTATATCCTGCGCTTTTCTTCAAGTTCATCGTCGTTCGGCAACTCTCCGTATTGTTTCGTCTCAGAGGCTTTTTCCAGAATCATTTCCCTTTCATATCCGCCGGATGTTTTTTTCCTGTGCTGGAGCACCCATTTGTCTCCCCTCTCCTGATTTAATATAAACGGGAAAAAGACGATGTTGAATTCAAGTCCCTTGCTTTTGTGCAGAGTCATTATTCTGACACTTTCGGTTTTTTCGCCTTCAGTCCGGATGATTTCGTCTTCAGCGTCGCTTTTTGATTTTATTTTGCCTTTGAACCATTCCGGCGTCCAGACGGGAGAGCATCCTTCTGAGAGTTCATGTTTGTGTATCAGTTCGGATAACTGGCGGATAATACTGGCAGTTCTTCCTCCTTTTGCTGCAATATTCGCGATAATGCTTTCATCTTCGAGAAATTTTGAAAAAGAGGCGAAAAACCCTTTCTGTTTCCAGTCCTCGAAGCATGATTTGAAATTTTTGTGAAGTTCTGAAAGTTCGGATGAATTGCGTTCGTCTGCAATATCCTCAACGGTTTTATTGTAAAAAAAGGTTAAAAGCAGCGTTTTAAACTCGGCAAAGCCTCCGGTGGAAGCTGCAGAGATAAGTTTCTGCATAGCGGAAGCCTCTTCCGAATAAAATATCGAGAGCCTTTTTGCAGTTTCCGCTTCAACTATTGCCGGAATGCCCGCTTTTTTCAGGTTTTCGCACACTTCAAGCGCAAAATCGTTTTTTGCAACCAGAACGGCGATATCTGAAGGTTTGACGGCTCTTTCGACCCTTTTTTCATTGATTTTGAATGGAGAATTTTTCGCGGTCATTTCCAGTATCGACTGTGAAATATGGCTGCATATCTGTTTTTTAAGAACCTCTTTTGTGATTTTTGCGTCACGAATTTCATGCACGAGCATTCCTGAGAGAGATTTTCCGTTTTTTGTCAGAGAGTAATCTTCGGGAGTTTTGTCAGCCGATACTGTTTGATATTTTATCGGCGAGTTTTCGCCGAAACTGTCAGATTTGCTGAAAATTTCGTTCGTAGCTTCCACAGCCGCTGCCGAAGATCTGTAATTTTTTTCCATTTCGTAAATGTTTTCAACAGCTTCTTTGGCATCAATATATGAAAAAATATCGGCGTCTCTGAAAGAATAAATCGACTGTTTCGGGTCTCCGATAAAAAAGACCGTGTGTTTTCCGTTGCAGAAAAGTTTTTTGAAAATGAAATATTGAAAAGGGTCTGTATCCTGAAATTCGTCAATAAGAACAAGCGAATAGCACTCTTTCATGATTTTTTTAAGCGACTCTGAGGTGCTTTCATTGTTTTTCAGAGCTTCGTAGATTATGAGCAGAATATCGTTGAATCCCATGAGGTTTTTTCTGTCGCGGCTCTCTTTGGCCATAGCAGGTGCTTTTTGGACAAAATCTTTATAGATTTCAGCTATTTTGTCGGCGTAAGGGGTGTCTGAGACGGCCAGCTTTATATTTTTGTTTTCGATACCGATCCCTGCTTTGGAAATGAAATCTTTCAGCTTTTTTACGGAAATCTTTTCTCTGCTTTTTTTGTTGTCCAGAAGTTCGGTCGTTTCGCAGTTCGCGATATTCTGCCTGAAAAAAGCCGTAGCCGTGTCGTTTGCCGGATCTGCATCTTCGGAAAGTTCCATTTTGAAGTCGATCCCGAGTTCGAAAGCGTGTTCCCTGATAAGTTTCTGGCAGAAACCGTGAATGGTGAATATAGAAGCCGTGTCAAAGTCGTTTATAGCCTTTTTCAGCTTCACTATCGCCCCGTTTTTATCGGTGATGCGGCTGCACACTTCTTTTATGGTTTTGTCTTTGCAGTTTTCAGGTTTTTCAAAAAATTCAAGCCCTTTTTCAAGAAAATTGAGAATTCTCTCCTTGAGTTCGGCTGTCGCATAATTTGTGAAAGTTACGGCAAGAACCGAATCGATCGGGTGATTTGTGCACAATATCCAACGGAGCACCATTATCGCAATTGAATAGGTTTTGCCCGTTCCCGCAGCCGCTTCAATAAGGTTTTCCCCGGCAAGGTTCACGTTTAAAACATCGAATTTTTTATATTGTGCAGCCATTTCTTCACCAAAAATATCCTTTGATGTTATAAATAAAAAAATTTTTTGCGCAACCTTTTCTTGCCTCGCCTTGATAAGGAGAGGTGTCACGAGACGGAGAGGTCTTTTGGCATAAAATTTGCATATCTTGGCAGATTTTTATGTTTTTTTAGGGTGTTACGTTATGAAATTGAAGGGTTTTACGCTGATAGAACTTATGATTGTTATTGCTCTTATCGGCATTCTGGCGGCTATCGCCATTCCGATGTATTCTGATTACAACGGAAAAGCTAAAGCTTCGGAAGTTCCTATAATTCTCAAAGATATTGTTAAGTTTCAGTTTATTCACAAAGAATATCCGGGTAGCAGGGGAGAATTTGCGACAGGTCTTAAAACAATCGGTGTCCAAACAAGTAGAGGAATTTTTGCTTCAGAGCCTTCGGCATGCTGGACTTCTACAAGTACGGTCAATGACAGCACAAACATTTATTCTTGCAGCCAATACTATGCTTATTCTACCGGTAATCCGGAAACCATGTCCTGTGACGAGAACGGTATCGGCAACTTCGCGTGGGCTTTGGGTATAAACACGAATAATTTGCATCGAGACCATCTCGCCGGGTGTATGAACAGTGATTTTGTGTATAAACACGGTTCGGGAAATTAGCCTTGGCACGCTTTTTGCTTTTCAAATTTCGTAATATGTTGTTTGAAAGTCAGACGACGTTATTTTATTAATTTCATCAAAAGGAGAGAAAGATGAAAAAAGGTTTCACACTTATCGAGCTCATGATTGTTATCGCAATCATCGGTATTCTTGCAGCAGTTGCTAT
>JAFQZM010000045.1 GCA_017405875.1 bacterium | reverse complement strand
TCTCCGCAGTAGTTGCAAGGGTTTTTGGCAAATTTACCGCTTTTTTGTTTAATTATTGTTGATGTTTCGTATCGCAAAAGAAATATTTTTATCCCGTTTTTGGTCTGAAAACGCAGATTTTTGTCTGAAAATCACCGGTTTCTGCGATTTTCGGCAGAGAAATTACACCAGTTTTTACACTATACATGAAAGTTTTATATAATTTTAATTTTTACATTGTTTCGAGTTCGCTTTTTATAAGAACTTAAATATAATGCTGCGGTTTTTGATTTTTGGAGGTGTCAAAATGCCAAGAAATCTGCCGATAAACATAGAATCTTTACTGAACGGTAAAGCTATTGAAAGCAATCGTTTGGAATTTAAGAAAGGTTGGAATCCTGATGGCATTTACCGCACAATATGTGCTTTTGCCAATGATTTTGATAATACCGGCGGAGGTTATATTGTTGTGGGAGCAGAAGAAAAAAACGGCAAAGCAATCCGACCTGTTTTCGGAGTTGATAGTGATTCTATCGAATCAATTGAAAAAGAGATGATCGGTTTTAACAACCTGATCAATCCGTATTATCAACCAGCTGTTTTTATTGAAGAAATTGACAATGGTCTCATCGTTGTCATCAAGGTGTCTGCTGGAGAACGCCGTCCTTATAAAGTACCGGATCAGGTTACTTCCAAGCACAAAATTTACAATTATTATATCCGTTACAACAGCAGCACGATCATTGCAAAAGATGATTACGAAAGAGAATTGATGAATTTGGCAAACAGAACACCTTTTGACGACAGGGGCAATCCGAATATCGGGCTGAATGACATTTCATCAGCTTTGGTAAGGGATTTCCTTGTTGCAGTCGGAAGCAAACTGGCTGATGAAGATTTGTCAGCAAATCTTATGAATGTGCTTGAACAAATGGATTTAATTGAAGGACCAGTTGAAAGCCGCTGCATAAAAAATGTTGCAGCAATGATGTTTTCAGAACACCCTGAAAAGTTTTTTAATACAACTAGAGTTGATATCGTTATTTTCCCGGAAGGCAGAGAGAAAAATCCCAACAACATGATGGAAATCGAGCCGATTAAAGGCTCAGTGCCCAATATGATTAAAGAAACTCTTAATTACTTGAAAACAAATATAATAAGAAAGAATATAATCAAACCGAAAGATAGCGAACAGTCGATAGTTTTCTTCAATTATCCGTATCAGGCTCTTGAAGAAGCTGTTGTAAATGCTTTATATCACCGTGATTATCAGGAGCGTGAACCCGTTGAAATAACGATTGAACCCGACAAAATAACTATTCTCAGTTATTCCGGACCTGATCACAGCATAAGTATGGAATCCATAAAATCGGCGGCAATTCTCAGACCGCGCAGATACAGAAACCGGAGATTAGGAGAATTTTTGAAAGAGCTCGGACTTACAGAGGGAAGAGCTACGGGAATTCCGACAATTCAAACCGAGCTGAAAGCGAACGGCTCTCCGCGTGCTTCGATAGAAACCGATGAAAGGAGAACATATTTTTTAATCGATATTCCGTGTCATCCGCAAGTGAGAGGTCTTAACATTTTAGATGAAACGGATGATCTGGAAGGAAACCTGCTGAAAGTTTATAATGCAATAAAAAACAACACTTCAATTTTTCTGGCTGACATAGTTGATCAAACGGGGCTTTCACTTCGCACAGTCAACAGATGCGTGTCCAAACTTAAAGAAATGAAACGCCTTTCCAGAACAGGATCACGCAACGACGGTCGTTGGATAATCCTGAAATAAGTACCGAAGTTGGCATTCATCTGGCACTTCGGATGGCATTTAGCTGGCACTTCGGATGGCATTTTAGATTTTTTACAAATTGCGGGAATGATATCTTTTCCTCAAAAACATTTTTATTCTGGTAAGTTCGCCGACATCATCTCTGAACAGAAGATTGTGTTTTTCAACAAATTCTGGATGTTTACGGAGATAAAACGTGGTAATTAACCAGATCGATCCTAATACAAACGCGGCGAATGAATAATATTGAAAAGTCGATATCTGCCAGCGTTGCGGGGTGTTGTCCCTGAAAAATTCCCAGAATGTCCGTGTCATACCGAAAAGGAAAAGGTACTGCGCATAAGACATTCCGTGCAGCTTATAGTTTTTCTTTTTTGCATACCAGACCATATAGGCAAAAATCAGAAGCGAAGTTGCCGACTCGAACAGTTGAACCGGAAAAAGATAATCCTGCGCATCTTTATTCCAGATTCCGAATGAACACGGATAGCCTTGGCAGTAACCCAAGCAATAGCGACAGCTACGGTAAGCACTATAATTCCACCTGTCCAGCTATGGTGGCTTATTGCGGTGACAACGTAGTCAACTACTCAAGCGGACAATGCAATACGGATTTTCCGTTGGAACAACTTGCATAAGAATGGCTTCATCTGATTGTTGGAATGAGTGTGTGTAAAAACTATACTTGTGTAACAAGTACACCCAGCGGCTGTTAAACATAAAGTTTTTTCTTATCCGGTTTTGTATGCCCGCTATATCGCTATGAAATTTTTTTACTTGAATGATTCCGAATAATAAGATTTTATGTTTGTCAGTGCTTCGGCATAAACAGCGGCTGAAAATGCCGGAGAATAATAAAAATCTCGTTTTGCATTCAAGCCTGTACGGAAAAAATGTTCCCTGAACGGAAGTACGCTTGAATTTTCAAGTAGTAATGTTACTGCATTGTTCAAAACTTTTTTCTCAATATCGTCAGACTTTATTAAAGCTGTAACAAACATTGCAAGGTGCATGGGCGCATCATCTTTTTTTAATAAATCTGATAACTTAATTTTTCCGTACAATGTATCGAGTGCCGGTTTGATACATTTGGCACCTCTTGAATACGCTTTGGACAACATGTAAAATACAACGACATCATCAGTGTAGTATATGGATTTGTCAAAATTGCTGTTGACATAGTCGCAAACTGACGGAATTTCTTCCGCGAGAAGGACTAAGGCATTGGCGCTTGCCACTGGATCCTGGTTCATTGCGTGAGGCGGCGGCTGAAAATTCCTTAAAAATGTCAGCAATCCGCCGTTGTAAAATTGAGTTTTTCGTATTTGTTCTCTGATTTCAGCCAAATGATGTTCAACATTTTGAGACGACAAAAACCATGATGCGAGAGCGGTACTGTCCAAATCAGGATAATAGAAATTTTCTTTGGAACTTTTTTTACAATAGAAGTCCCACATCAGATGTTCGTTCTGGCAGTTTAACGTTCTTTCCGCTTCTTTTTTCAGAATTTTGTCAAGCATATCATTTTGCTCAATTTCAATAATGGAATTAATAATTGCCGCAGAGATAAAAAACGAAAATTGAACCGGTTCACAATCAGAAGGATCTTCCTTGCAAAGAAAGGTTCTGAAAATTTTATTCTGTTCATATTCTTTGACGATAAACGAAACAGCAGAGTCCAGTTTCAAAGATATTTTATCCTGCGGCAAATCAATTTTTTGCGGTTTATCGTGGTAAAAAAAGAGAGCAGAAACAATCAACAAACAACAGATTGCAGAAATCACAAATATGCAGATTTTTTTATGCATGATTGGTTATTTTGAAACTTACCAGTCGCAAGTCATAGTATATGTCCACGTACATGATGATGTACAGGTGTACCTGTATCTCCAATATGTATCGCTTTCATTCCAACCGCCTTCGTCACATACTGAACCTTTTTCATCAGCTCTAGTGGAAACATCAGGTTCACACGCCTCGCTTCCGTTGACTATGCCGTCACCGCAGTAAGGTGCCCAACCTGTGCAGTTGCTGTTGCAGTGCTTGGACGAAGCTGAGGAAGCCCAGTTATCGCTGTTGCTTGAACCTTGGTCACACACTTCTCCATTGTCGCTTTGCGTTGTGTTGTCTCCACACCAATTATAGCATTTTCCGCTACTCAAGGTACAGTTGCTGTTGCATGTCTTGTTGGACGGATTCGTTGTTTGCGATGTCTTGGGACCAAGACCTCTGAATTGCAGGTTATCTATGCAGAACTTGTCTATACCGGTATCTGTGCCGCTGTCTTTCACATACCATATTCTTAAAGTATGAGTTCCCGCCGACACGTTTTTTGAAAATGAGTTAGACCAATCCAGCATACTGCCATAAGCTGCAAGATCAACATTATACAATCGGTTAGTTCCATTGTAAGTTGTTGTTTTGTCCAAGTATACAATCATTGCGTCATGCATTTTATCAGCTTTGCTTCCGGATTCTGATCTTCCGTAATAATTAAAGCTTATTGTTCCGGTTTCAGATGTGTTAATCTGTAAAACAAGTTCGCTCATTGAGTAAGCCCATCCTGTATTTTGCGAACAATAAGCGTAGTGGTCTCCTACATATTCTCTTGCCCAGCCTGTTCCGCTACTGGTGGAAGCCTGATTATAATAACAACGGATATTATTATTACCGTTGATGTAGTACAACAGCGGATTCGCTCCACAGGTCTCCCCCCAACCTACGGAGAATTTTCCATTGACGACCTCAGTAACATCAGCCGGCTTGCCGTAAGGTGAAGCCGAGGATTCGAAATTCCAGATTTTTCCGGCAGGACTACCATAATATTCTTTGGTTTGTCCAGAACAGATTGTTGATGTAGACTCGCCCGGTTCGCATGCCTCGGAATCTGCCTTTGTTCCGTCTCCGCAGTAGTTGCAAGGGTTTTTGGCAAATTTACTGCTTTTTTGTTTAATTATTCTTAATGTTTCGTATCGCAAAAGAAATATTTTTATCCCGTTTTTGGTCTGAAAACGCAGATTTTTGTCTGAAAATCATCGGTTTCTGCGATTTTCGGAGGAAAATTTACACCAGTTTTTACACTAGGTTTTCTATGAGTTTTGATAAATATGTTTCTTCCGAAGAAATATTTCCTGAAAATTTGCCGAATTATGCTAAATTTCAAGCCATTTATGCTTGGAATCGTGCAGAATACAACTTGACAAAAACTTGGAATCGTGCAGAATCAGCTTGTTTTATCGTTTGGAATCGTGCAGAGGAGTCATGAAACGTAAGATTTACAATGAGCTGCTTGAGTGGAAACTCAAACGGAAAGGGAAAACGGCAGTAATGATCGACGGGGCAAGGCGTATAGGTAAAAGCTACATCGCCGAAGAGTTTGCCAGAAACGAGTATAAATCCTATATCCTCGTTGATTTCAACCACGCGGACAGGCGCCTGTTCGAGATCTTCGACAACTATCTCCACGATCCCGGCATGTTTTTCATGCAGCTTTCGACTTACTACGGCGTCAAGCTTTACGAACGGGATTCCCTCATCATTTTTGACGAAGTCCAGCTTTATCCGAAGGCTAGAGCCGCAATCAAATACCTTGTCGCTGACGGGAAGTACGATTACGTCGAAACTGGCTCGCTCGTCAGCATAAACCGGAATGTCAAAGACATCGTGATCCCTTCGGAAGAACACAGGATACCGATGTATCCGATGGATTTCGAGGAATTTCTCTGGGCTCTTGGCGACGAAACGACGATGCCATTCATCAGATACTGCTTCGAGCGAAAACAGCCGCTCGGCCCGGTGCACCGCAAAACGATGGATCTTTTCCGTCAGTATATGATCGTCGGAGGAATGCCGCAGGCCGTCCTTGCCTTTCGTGAAAACAGAGATTTTGACGAGACAGATGCCGTAAAACGCGACATTCTCGACTTATATCGCGCCGACATTGAAAAATACGCCGTCGGATACGAAAGCAAGGTCAAAAGCATTTTCGACTGGATACCGGCGGAACTTCAGCGCCATGAAAAGCGCTTCAAACTGGCTGATCTGTCGGGAAACGCCAGGTTCCGCAGCTATGAGAGCTCGTTTTTCTGGCTCGCAGATGCAAAGATCGTGAATATCTGCTACGCAGCGACTGAACCGACAGTAGGGCTGAAAATGCGTGCCGACAACACTTCGCTGAAATGCTACATGGCAGACACCGGACTTTTGATCTCCCACACTTTCGACGAACAGATAATCGCAAAAGAAAAGCTCTACAACCGCCTTCTGCTCGACAAACTCGAGATAAACAAAGGGATGCTCGTCGAAAATATCGTCGCCCAGATGCTCTGCGCCGCAGGACACAAACTTTATTTCTATTCGTCCTACTCGAAAAAAGAGGCATCCGACCGCATGGAGATAGATTTCCTTGTGCAGAAACCCGATATCACGAACCGCCACAACATCTCTCCGATCGAAGTCAAATCGACCACGAGATACACGACTTCCTCGCTCTCTAAATTCGCCGCGAAATATGCGGAGCAGCTTTCGACGCAGTACGTTCTGCATACTGCCGACCTTCAGGAAAAAGAGGGGATTTTATATCTTCCGCTTTACATGACACCGCTGCTGTAGTCCGTTTTTTTAAGGGTTACAAATCAAATTTTTCAGGAATTGCGAGAGGTTTATTTTTCCAAAGCCATCTTTTTATAGGCTTCGCTGACAAGACCTTTGTCGTAGCAGCTGAAAAAGATTTTTACTTCGTGATTTTCGTTGGAATCGAGCCAATAGTAGAGAATCGGTTCAGGAAGTCGGTTTTCGTTGTTTTTCAGCCAATCTTAAGCTTGTTCAATATTTGTTTTCAATGCTTCTTTTTTTAGTGTCTTAAACGCAAGAAGCGCGTAGCTTGTTTCAAGGACGGAATCTGAGAAACTGCCGTTTTCTTTTTGTTTGGACATAAGATATTTCTCAATAATATTGAGTTCTTTTTGATATTTTTCACCAAAAATTCCAAGCAGTCTGGCGGTATAGTAAGGTGTCAGAAAATTGCTCGGGAACCATTTGCTTTTGAATTTTGATTCTGATCCGGAATTTATCACGTTTTTGACATATTCGGCACAGCTGTTAGCCAATTCACCGTATTTTTCGGGATCGGATTTGTAAAAAATCCAGCCCAAATGTGATGTGACATCAGCCGAGCAGCCCTGCCAGTAGGCACTTCTGCCGATATTTTCAGGCAGTGTCGTAAAACATCCTTCATCTTTTCTGAAATAAATTTTTTTCATAGATTCCAGCGATTTTTGGACGGTATCTTTGTCTACTTCCAAAGAAACCAGCGATTCAAGCACGATCGAGGAATCAAACGAGGTTCCGCCGTATTCATAACCGTATTCCCACTGGAAATCGTCGGTTCTGGCATCCGCCACTTTATGCGCAAGTTCCCTGTCGTTTGCCGCTTGGGCTATCAAAGCATACAAAGCGATGTTGCCTTCATCAAAAGTGTCAATAAATTCAGGCTTTTCATCGATGATTTTATATCTGGAGCAGCTCGTAAGATTGTATTTTTCATCAAACATCCGCGAGGCATTTGAAAGCGGATTGTCTTGAACCGTGCTTTCCGGGAATCTTTGCAGAACAGTTTTTTCTTTTTTCTGTTCTTTTTTCCGAGCCTTGCTGTGATTCAGATATTTTTGAACTCTTTCAGCAGCAGCTTCTCCGCTGAAAAATGCAGCTTCAAGACCGTAAGGATTTTTTTCATCATAGAAAATGAAGTCTCCGGCAAGGAAAATTCCTTCCGCAGGATTGGCTGCATCATCGGTAAAACCGTAATAATGTTCAGTGATTACCGTGCCAAGATTTTTCCAGAATTTTGCTTTTTCATATAAAATCTCTGTATTTTCGTTGAAAATTCCGATTTTTTGCAGCTCTTCTTTCGCAAGCAGAATATAACCTTCCTCTTTAAGATCAGGTCTGGAATTTATGAAAGAATCAATGAAGTAAAGTGTCAGAACTTCTCTTTTGCCATCGGCGGTATTGTTGAAAAATATGGTGTTAAAACTGTTGTCCGGAGTAATCAAATATGCAAAATCACGCGGTTTTTTCTTGTTGATTTCAAAAACAACAGCCATGCCTCTGCCATATTTTATAGAATTTAAAAAAATCTGTGTGTTCAAACTTTTGTTTTTCACTATTCCGTTGGCTGCACCGGCGGAAGTCGCCACAATCGCGGTTTTGGCTTTGATTTCCTTTGTTTCACCGTTTTTCCTATATTTTACTATAACAAGACCTTTTTGGCTTTCAACCGATTCAACGGTGCTGCCAAGCTCGAATTTACCGCTGATTTTATCAGCATAAGCATCGATAAGCGATGCATTTCCTCCGACATACTGGTTAAAGCGGAAAGTTGTGAAAGCATCTTTTTTCCGCTCGTTGGAATAGTCGTCAAAGTTACCGGGATGAATTACGTTAAAAGCAGCGCGGATAGCTTTTTTCGTATCATCAGGCAAATTTTCCATCAGTTTGTTAATGTCGCCTGTTTTGGCGTAATCATTGAAGAAACGGGATTCTTTCGGATTCAGAGAACGTAAAAGCGACTCAACATCTTTGTTTTTATAAAACTTTCCGTTCATATAGAGCCCGAAATCCGGATTTGACGGAATTATTTCCCCTTTTTCGAAATCATCAGGAATCAGATTGTCCGAAAAACCGAATAACGCACCGAGTTCGCAGAAATCTTCTCCGCATTTTTCGGTCAAAACCCTGCCGCCAAGCTTATCTTCCTTTTCAAGAAGCAGAATATCAGAATCACGCAGATCGTAAGCTGCTTTGAGTCCGGCAAGACCGCCCCCGACAATGACCGCGTCGTAAATGTATTTATCCTCTTTCTGAAGATTTTCCACGGCCTCTTCGGAAAAACCTTCCTGATAACCGTTGCCTATATAAAAATACCAGCCAGTCCAGTAAAAAAGAATAATCGTGAAAATCACAAGCGAATGGAAAGCCAAAAAGAGTTTTCGGAAGACAAAATCTTTGATTTTAGTGAAAAACAGCAGATTGAGAGTCTGTGAAACCACGATCGACGGAACAAGAGTCACGAATATGTCGGCAAAATAGAAATAATGATTCTGCAGATAAGGTCTGATGCCGAAAAACGCAATGAAAAAGAGCTCTGCCAAAACGAAAAGAATGATTCCTGAAATTCTGAAACGCCGGTTTTCTCTATAAAAATTCAATATTTCATGCCTAAAAAGCACAAAAATCATTAAAAATGCGTAACTCATATACTTGAAAGCCATCCACATATGATAAGGCATTGCCGTTTTTATTGCCAAAAGTGCAGAGACTTCAAACGGTGTAATGAAATTCGTACCGATGCAGATAATTGAAATGTAGCAGAGAGCAGCATTTACAAAAGATTTCCAAAGACTTCTTGAAACAATAAAAGTATAAATCAACGTAGCTCCGAAAACCAGAATCAACTCTACCGAAATAGGTAAATCATCTTTATGCAAAAGGAGAAAAGTTGCAATATGCTTGAGATTTTCCAAGAAGTCTCCGCCTTTTAAATAGTTGAGTCCGCGGGAACTTCCAAAAATAAAGCCGCATGCCATAGGAACCAGAATGACCGGCATTAAAAAGACAAACCAGTAAAGTTCCGCAAAAGTTTTTTTCAGAAAAACAGAAAACCAGAAAATACAGACAAAAAGGACGAGGAAATACCAGTAATGATGGTGAAAAATCAGAAAGAAATGAGCTTCAAGCCCGAAAATCAGCTCTTCAAACAAAAAGCGTGTTGTAGTTACAAAAATTAAAAAGTAGTAACAAAAAATCAGATTTTTGAAAGAGAGTTTGTTCATAAAGTCAGAAACCGGAATTGAAATACAGACTAGTTGTCACACCATGTAGCTTTTGAAACATACCACTGACATGAAGAGTTGCAGGTATATTCTGTTTTGTAATAATAGCTTGTACCCCAGCTACTGTCACACTTATCGCCCTTTACCGTTTTGGTTTGACCTACTTCGCACGGCTCACTTCCGTTGACTACGCCGTCACCGCAATAAGGTGCCATAGCTGTACAGTTGGAATTGCAGTGATAACCGTAGCTGTCGCTGTTGCTTGAACCGCTGTCACATGCTTCAGGACCATTCTTTGTACCGTCGCCGCACCAGCCGCTGTAACATGTTCCACTGCTCAATGTGCAGTTACTATTGCATGTCTTGTTGGAAGGATTGGAGGTTTGAGAGGTGTTGGGAACAGATACGCTAGGTGCTGAAAGATAATCAACACAATACCTATCAATACCACTACTTACGCTGCTGTCTTTAGAATATGTGAACTGGAAGGCCGTGGTTCCGGCTGATACCGAGAAAGAGAGCGGAGTCCACGAATCATAGTCTGCTCCTTTAGAAGTCCATACCTGGGATCCTCCTTGGTAAATAGTCAGATAATCGTAATTCTTTTCAGAAGTGCCGTAAATGTAGAAAGTTACATTGCCCGCAGCCTTTGCAGTTACATTCAAGGTCATAGTTGCTGAAGATGAATCTGAACCTGCATTGGTCGAGCAGTAAGAGTAACTTCCGGAATATTTGTAAGTACTGTTAAGTCCCCATGAAGAAACACTTGCCGTAAGCCAACTGGTCGGCCAGGAACTACTTTCAAAATTCCAGATATAAGTTTGAGTCTGACCGTAATACGAACCTGTTTCCCTTGAACAGATTGTTGATGTAGACTCGCCCGGTTCGCATGCCTCGGAATCTGCCTTTGTTCCGTCTCCGCAGTAGTTGCAAGGGTTTTTGGCAAATTTACCGCTTTTTTGTTTAATTATTGTTGATGTTTCGTATCGCAAAAGAAATATTTTTATCCCGTTTTTGGTCTGAAAACGCAGATTTTTGTCTGAAAATCACCGGTTT
>JAFQZM010000044.1 GCA_017405875.1 bacterium | reverse complement strand
GTCGTCTTCAAATTTATAGATTTCATCATCGCATGAAAGGTAGAATCTGCCGTCAGAGCTTCCGACTTCTATTTCGAAGCATCCGAAGAACTCGTTCGCTTTCAAAGTCAGAGTTTCCGCATCACGGATCTCTACCGGAGAGAACAAAGCATCTTTGTAAAGTCCGATTTCGCCGTTTTCTATCGCAAAATCGAGCACTGATCCGTTGTTTACCGAGGTGAGAACAGAAAGTGTTTCAAGGTCTCTGACTTTGATTCCGTTGTCGTCACCGACATAAAGTTTGCCATTGTAAACTTCAACTTTGTACTGAGAATTGAGGAAAGCTGAAACGAACAGTGTTTGTGTAAGCGTGTCGTTTGAAGCATCGAGTTTGTAGAGCCCTCCGTTTGTCGCTGCAAAAAGAGTATCGCCGTAAACTTCAAGATCGTTGACTCTGCTGCCTGTCGAGAAGGATGAAACCAGAACGGGAGAAATCGGATCGGAAATGTCGTAGACTTTTATTGCATTGTTCGTGCCGAGATAAAGCCTTTCACCTTTTCCATCCAAGCTGTAAACAGTTGCACCTGCAGAGAAAGAGTTATACCACGGATGGGTGAACGGAACACATTCGCCGCCCATTTCAAGACCGCCTTGAAGTGCTGAATCGGATTCTTTCATGCAGTAGTTGCCGTAAGACTGGATATGCGCTCCTTCAACCGGGATATTTTCAATCAGAATATCACCGGTGCCGTCTGCTGCAAATATCGCTCTGTTAGTCGTTCCGTTCGGTCGGATGACTCTGTCGGTAAGAATGATGTTGTCACCGTCAAAATCAATTCTCAGAGTTACCGGGAACATATTTATATCATTGCGGATAAGCTGCCATCCGTCAGTTTCGGTGAAACGCCAGATATCTGTTTTCAAATCCGCTGAATTTTCTCCAAATTCAGCTCCGCCCGCGAGGTAAAGAACATCATCCTGGATTTCAACATTGTAAACATCTCTTCCTTCCGGTAAAATCGTGCCTGAAATATCTTCGAAATAAGGATTTCCGTTCTGTTCCGAAAGTTTGTAGACTTTCATTCCCGAAGTGGTTTTGCCAAGAGCAAAGAGGCTGTTTCCGACTGAATGAATCGTGATGTTTGAAAGGTTCGGTAATGTACCTAAATCTATCGGTTCAAAAATCCAACGCAGCGGGCATATATTGATGAATTGCTGAGGCGTAATAGTCTGGTCGGTTTTATCAATCCGATATATATGCGCTGTGTTGCCGCCGTTTTTGCTGACGACATAAAGATCTCTGTTGTGATAAGTTGATGTTATCGGCATAAAATTGGGGATATTGCTGACATCTAAAACGCCTTTTGTTCTCCAGTCACCGTTGGAATTTGCATCCATTGTAACGATTTCGAATGTAAAATTGGATGAAACAGCTTCCTGAATATTTCGAAGTGAAAATATTGTATTGTTTTGAACGGCAAGAATACCTTCATTCATTCCTGAAGCGTTTTTGGTTATCGTCAGAAGAAGCAGAGGACGGCTCTTTTCAACAACGGAAGGCATTCCAAGCGCGTTCTTGTTCCATTCTCTGAAAGCAACACCTGTGTTAATCAGATCAGAACCGTAGTCATTCTTGAAATAATGCTCAGTTATTGGCATTTCAAAAGGAAGAGGACCGTGGATAAGCCTGTCAATTATCATGTCGTGCAGCCATTCCATCTGAAAATTACAGCCAGCACTGAAACAATATTTAATAGGAGCAAGAATAGGAACTGGCAGAGAGAAATAAGAAATTTCAGTTTCATTAAGCAATAGCCTTGAGGAACGGTTATATTTTATACTGCCGTCTTTAAAGAAATTCTCATTTATTTCATGATCTTCAGTGAGATAATTGGAAGCCGTTCCATGAACTCCGGTTGACATTGTGTAATAAAATTTGGGAATTGTGTCGTCGTTACATCTTCCAAAAGAAAAATTCCTGCATGTCGGAGCAGTGTCCAGACTTGAGCCAACATCCCAAGGTCGATCTTGTTTAAAATCAGATCTCCAGTCCCAGTCAATTGTTTTGCTTTTCTCTGCTTTGTCAGCAACATTGCAACTTTCTATTTCAGTAAACTCGTTACTTTCTTCAGGATGATCTATCTTCTTATTAATAGATTTCCAATTGGGATTTCCCTCTGAATCTGCAGGTTGAGGATCAGTTCCGTGACTGTATCCAAAATTCGTGTCGCAATATTCTGAAAAATCAGTTTTGTGTTTTGCTTCTGTTGTGCAATGACCGTCTGTTCCCCAAGAATCTTTTATTCTTTCTGGAAGCCAGCAATATCTTGTGGTTGCAACTTGAATGCTTGCTTGGGTTGGCTCAGATTTTAGTATATTTATTCCAACAGACAGAGTTTGATTTTCTATTACAGAATCGACTTTGATAGTGCTGTTCTGGTAAACATTGACAACGACTGATTTGCCAACGGGAGTTCCTAAAAATTCAGCCCATTCAATATCATCCGGGTCACAAGCATCCCCTGTTCCGTCAAGGTCGTGGTCAGGCTGCCACCACCAGTTGCCGTTTTTGTCTTTGTAAGTATATTTTGAATCTACAAAACATGCGGCACCTCCGTTCCCGTTTTCACAAGGAGCTACAACAATTTCCGAATTATTCATTTCTCGAGGATTATAATCCCCCTGACAATTATCACAAAGATTTCCAACAAAGTCTAAATCATCATCCTCTTGTTTCGGATTATATTGCTTTGGACAATTATCAAATTCATCAATAATTCCATCGTTATCAATATCTTTGCCGCTGTTTTTCCAAGTTTCAGGACCTAATGTGGGATCTCCATATAAAGTGAAAAGTATGGCGTTACGTTTGAATTGAGGGAATTGAAGCGAACTTAAGGCTTCCGAAAAGGCTGATCCTGTATCTTGATGATTCATTATATTTTCAATATATTTAAATACTATGCCTTGATTGTCCCATTCTTTAAAATCTGAATCATCTTCATGTTCAAATCTCCCAGTTGCCGGGTTGAAATTTGTATGTTTTCCATTTGTATTTCGATTTGCAGCAATAGTAGTTATTGCTCCATGTCTCAAAAGAGATAGAGCCAAATTATCCGGATCTTCAGGCCAGCCTGTCTGACAACTGGCTTGAAAAGTATGAACTGGGTAATAATCCTCTAAAGTTACAACATTGTCCGGATCATTTGGACTATTTGGATTAAATGTATTAATTACCGCTCCATATCTACTGCCATGAGCATTCCATAATACCATGCCATATTTATCACTAGCCCATTGTTGTGCTGCATCGCTTGTTGACCACTTGTGGTGTTTGTTATTATTGTCCGAGATTATGTTATTTATAGTTATGTTGGTGTTATTAATGTCAAAAGGAAAAAAATTACTATATAATTTTGTGACTTCACAGACTCCTCCATTGTTCCCATCAAATCTTCGGAATTGTCTTGGAGCGACATCATCATCTTCATCATCATCTTGTTCAGATAACGGAGAACATTTTGTATGCCCTAAAGGATAACTATCTGGTAAATCGTCATTTCTTAACATAAACTCGAAATGAAACGAAGAATTTGAAATATTGTTGTGTATATGATTGATTTCTTCGGCAAACAACCAGTTCGGAGTTTCATCAAAATCATCACCGCCTTTATCCATATAATCAGCCATAACAAAAACCTTGTGCCTTAATGCTTCAATAGTATCTGCATTCGGATTTTGGACA
The DNA here is from genome assembly GCA_017405875.1 of bacterium. Classification (GTDB taxonomy): domain Bacteria; phylum UBP6; class UBA1177; order UBA1177; family UBA1177; genus UBA1177. Next base: position 20,117 of record JAFQZM010000044.1, on the reverse strand, counting down.
TTATTAATAGTAGGAGGGACATAGTTCTTTAGAGTGTTTTCATATCTGATGACTTTCTGAAAATATCTGTCAAGTTCGGCGATATTATTATTGTAAACCGGAATTCTGCCAAGAATCACATCGTTTTCAATCTCCAGATTGTGTAACTCTTTTGAATCTTCATACCCATCTTCTCCGTCTCCTACCAAGCCGTCATTATTCGGATCCCAATCTTCAGAAAGAACTGAAAAATAACGGTCAGACGGCATTGCTCTCCGTAAATCTTCTGCCAAAAAAGGATCTCCGTTGTTGTCACAACAAAACCCAGACCATGTTGAAGATGCATGAATATTTATCCATTTCATCGGAATATCGCCTTCTTTCGTTTTATCATATAAGCAATCAGTATTTTTGCTAACATTGTCAAAAATGTTCAAGTCAGTATTTGCATTAGCAACATCGCAACTCCCCGGATGCGGATTTCCTATCAGTAACAAATAATCTATTTTTTCATAGCGTTGATTGTGTTTCAAATAATTTCTTATTTGGTCTGCTCTTTGTGGAGGTCCATAGCTATTCTTATTCTCCCATCCTTCAGACTGTATTGTTTTTCCATTATAATAGGTTTCAGTTTGTTCTTGCGTAACAACAGAAACCGAAAAGCCTCTCTTGTTTTTCGAAGCTATAAAATGTTCAAGCATTTTCGATGCTTCTTTGATTTCGTCAGTTGTAATTATGTAAAGCGTCTTCGGTTTAAAGACAAAGTGAACTAAAGAATCAAAATTTATTCCGCCTTGAATATATGAAAAAAGAAGCTGATGATTACCGGCATTTCCTGGGATATTTTTGATCCTGATGCTGTTTGGATTGACAGTGTTTCGTATAAGATTTCCAAGGCTCTGAGCTGTGGCCTCAGAAAAATGCGACAAGGTAATTGTGTTGTTTGATGAAGCAACCGAAACTCTCAAAGTCCCGCCAATCAGTTTTTTTAATTTTTTTGTTGCAGGATTCCAATCGTAAGCACGGACAAACACTGTCACCAATTTGACCGATTTCCACTTGCTTGGAATTGTTTTTTTTATCCAGTTGTCACTTTGATGCAGAAATCCGTTAAACGCATTTATTCCATTTTCTCCGTAAATCAGTCTGTTACGACCGTTTTCATCAATGTTTTCCTGATTCGACCAGTATTTTTCAAAATCATCTCCCATTTCTGTTGGAGGTGCAGGTTCAACATCAAGACTTTCAGAAATAACATCTGTTAAAGGGTTGTCTATTACAACAGAAAGAGAACTTGTATCGGCATCGTCAGGCAAAATAAAATCAACAGTGTAAATCGGAAGAGCCGGATCTCCCGGGGCAGCAAGATAAAAAGCATTGCTCCAATCAAAAACAGCCAAACCGTTGTTGTTTTGGACGGAAACATTTCTTTCCGACAAATTAAAAGTAAATTCGACTGCGGATAAATTCACAAAAAACGCCAAAACCAAAACCAAAAGAATAGTTTTCTTCATAATAAGCCTCCATGTTTTATTGTTCTAACGGACATACACCAGTTTCATTGCAATAGCAATCCATATTCCTGAGTACCAAAGAGTCTGAATTCTTTTTTTGATATAAAAGCCATTTCCCTTCAAATTCGGCAAAGCCATAAGGAAAAATTGTTGTTCCGTCTGAATAACTTTTGTCGTAATCCATCTTTTTCATACAATATTTTTTGTTCTTATCAATTCGATAGTAGCAAAGTCGGCCGCCGTATGTTGTGCCATTCGTTGTTACTTCCTCATATAAAAGAATATTGTCTCTTAAAGTTCTAGGAAGAAGCGAGTAAGCTTTCGGAGCTGACTCTTCGGTAAATTCAGTTATAATATCTCTTCTTTTAAAAGCTTCGCCATTTTTTTCAACAAGAACTATTTTTTTATTAAAAGTGTCGTAATAAACAAATCTGTTTTCATTTTCTTTGTCGAAATAAAGATATTCTGTTTGTTCTCCTTCCTGATTGAATTTCAGACAATCCGCAAGTTTTTGCGGTTTCTTGGACAAATCACAAATCCAGCCATTTACATTGTCATCGACAAAAGAAAGAGTATCACCGACAAGAGACGGAAACCATCCCAAACCGTTTCCCAGCGAAGTCCATTTCCATTCTCCGACTTTGGCATAAAGCATCCTTTTGCCACTGTTGTCTAGAAGATTTACAAATGCCCATTTTTCATTAAGTGCAGGTTCATAAGAAATGCTTTTGACTTTTTTGTCATAGACGATTTCAACTTTTGCATCATCGCCGATGTATGCCAAAAATATATTCTCGTTGTTCAAATCATAACTTCTCTTGTCCGAAATCAATGCAAGTCTTTTGCCTTTAAAATAGGCCTGTTCCTGATGCCGTGATGGAATAACGAAAGAATATTTCTGTGTTGCTATATCGTAAGTTACATATTTGTCACCTACAGGCCACTTTTCTACACTAAGTCGGGATGGATATATTTGAAATCCAATTTTTTCGTCACTCAAGTTCCAAGACTTAACAACTCCGGCAGAACCATCTATGCCCCAATTAACCTGACTGATTGCTAAATCACATTTATGCATTGGAATAAATTCAACAAGTGTCGGATATTCTTCAGCAAGTCTTTCTTTAGTCCAAGGCTTAAAACTTTCCATAATACACGGAAAACCGCAGCAAGCATATTCAGGATATTCGTGACAAAGTTTTTCATTCTGTTCATCCCAGAGATTGCGGACACACTGTGGATCTTTTTCTGTCGGAGTATCACAACCGGGGCGGCAGAAGGTGATTTTGCCGTTTGCGTCGTAATATGGAAACGGTGCTTCGCTTAGAGGCGTTTTACATTCGGCCGAATCGGGCTTTTCAGAATCGGAATCCGAATCATCGGATTGGTCTTTATCATCAATGATATCAGCATCTTGAGAATCAAAATCATCATCAATGGTTTCAGAATCCTGAGTGTCTGCATCGGCATCAGGCAAGGCATCGGTGTCGTTTTCCGGAGTTTTTGATGAAGAGCAGGAAAAAACCAGAAAAACCAATAAAACAGCTAATAAATTCAATGTTTTTTTCACATTTCACCTCCGTTTTTATTTTCTTTCACTTCTATCCTCGGATTACCTCTCAGACTTGCACCGAATTTCTGACGCAACTCTTTGATTATTTTGGCAAAGTTTCCGTTGGCTTCATAGAATCTGTCTCTGAAAAATATGCCGTCACGCGCTCTGCCGTGATCGATCACCGTTGCGAACATCACGCTGTCGCTGTCAAATGTCGAACCCATTTCGTCATACTCGCATTCAAAATGCTCTTTGTGGAATTGGCATCCGTACCAGTCATCCCAGATTTTTTCGTGGTTTGCTAACAAATTGGCAAAGCTTTTTTCGGTTTTCCAATGAGGTTGGGATTTAAGAATTAATTCTTTGAGCTGAGGTTCGCTTTTCTCAGGCGATTCAAGATATTTGTTCATCTGAGAAGCTTTGGGGCAATTGCCTGGCAAACCGACATTCATCAAAAAACGCTCACCATAGAAGCAGAAATAAACCTCATCTCCGTCAAATTTCGGCAGTATCTTTTCCTGCTCGACTTTTGCCATAATTTCCGGAGTTGTTTCCGATGCAACCGGTTTTAGCGGCAAGGGTTTGCGGCTAAGTTCTTCTTCCGTTGCAGGTTCCAACGGACAAACATTATTTTCTTTACAGTAACATTCCCAGTCCCGCATAATTGCGTGAATACTTGTAGTTATTTTCCATAGATGCCACTTCCCCCAGAAAACATTAAAGCCCATCAACTCGTCTCCATGGCTGATAAATGTCGAATCAGCAGGACAATATGTTTTCTGCTTGTCAAAACGGTAGAAACAGCCGATATTATCTGCCATACCGTCAGATAAGGTAAAAAAATCACTATATGAAATCCTGTTGTTTTTTAACATATTTATTTCCCATCCCCAGCTGTTTTCATATTTCTTTTCTATTGCATATTCGGTGTATTTTGGATTGTTTAAATCATACAGATCCACTTCGACGAATTTAGGTCTTCCATGAATATTATAGACAACACGATATTCGTTTTCCGAATCAATTCTCGGGCTGTGACCAAGTTCTTCATTGCCGGATTCATCCTTGCGGTTAAGCTTGAAACATTCGTCAATGTGTTTCGGATATTTGCGCAGGTCACAGTAATAAAGTTCGCGGTTGTTAGTGATAAAAGTCAGATGATCTCCAACAATGTTGCCTTCTCCTGCTATGTTTTCTATTCCTGAAAGTTCTTGCCATTCCCAGTCTTTTGCAGACGCATAAATTGTTTTGTCGCCTGTCAGACGCAGTAAAACCCAGTTTTTTCCGGCAAAAGGCGGAGCATAAAAAGTATCTTTAAATTCATGATTATCGCGGATCAGTTCATAAAAATATCCTTTTTCTGTCCTTAAAACCGATACTGTAAAAGATTTAAATGTATCCGGATTTTCTCCAGGATAGCTGTCGTAGACCTCTGTGATATAACGATTTTCATTAAAAGATAGCAGACGGGATTGTCCAATAGTTGTGTATTCATCCTTTTCAGGGTTATATTCTACAATAATGTTGCTGTGCAGAAACCGCATTCCAGCAACCCCGTCATACATTCCATGCGACCAATTTGTCAACATACTGGCTGAAAAGTCGTTTACAGTCAGCAAACGGTCGCAACTGCTGATAAATGTGCTGAGCTCCGCTTTGGTTTTTGCGTGCATGTCCGGTAATTTGCACGGCCAAGGGTAACAGGAACGTTCTTTTGTCTGATTTGGATTTTTCTCCTGTTCCTTCAAATAGGCTTGTTGCTCTTCCCAGTTTTCCCAATCCCAGATGTTGCGTACACACTGCGGGTCGTTCTCGGTCGGCGTGTCGCAGCCAGGGCGGCAGAATGTCGGCTTGCCATTCGCATCTTTGAAAGGAAACGGAGTTTTGATCGTGTTTTCATTGTAGCGCAAATCGAGACATTCCACTTTTTCTGGTGTGTCAGAATCATTGTCTTGATCCGGCTTCGCATCAGAATCATCAACGATTTCAGAGCCTTGCGCGTCAGAATCATCGTCTTGGATTTCTGAATCCTGCGAAACAATGTCTTCATCGTGAAACATGTCAGAATCGTTTGAAGAGTGAGACGAAGAGCAGGAAAAAGCCAGAAAAACTAATAAAACAACCGATAAATTCAAAAACCTTTTCATCTTTCGGAGCCTCCGGAAACACATTATATGTAACAATCAGGCTTATATTGTACTGGATATTCAAAAATTAACAAGCAGTTTTTTTTGCAGAAATTGTAAAAAATGCACACACGCAAAAATGACATTTTTTTGAGAAGAACAGATTTTTGAGATTCGATTCCTCAGCAACTTTCCAAAAATTGTTTTTAATAAGAAAAACACTATAATATAGCGTTTTTGATTTTTTGATTGAGAGTTATGTTCGAAGTTGTGCTCGTAAATCCCGAAATTCCGCAGAATACAGGCAATATAGCGCGAACCGTTCTTTCGCAGAAGTGCAGGCTGCACCTTGTCAAACCTTACGGATTCAAACTTGATACTGCGGCTGTGAAAAGGGCGGGGGTCGATTATTGGAAATTTGTCGAAATAACCGAATGGGATTCAACTGACGAATTTTTTGCGGCGAACGACACTTCGAAGATGCACTTTTTTTCACAGAAAGGAAAGGTCCGTTACGACAAAGTGAACTATAAAAACGGAGATTTTCTGGTTTTCGGGTGCGAATCGGCGGGACTCGGCGGAGAAATTTTAGGAAAATACTCGGATCAGACGCGCTTTCTTCCGATGCTTGACGGCAGAGTGCGGAGTCTCAACCTCGCAAGTGCCGCGACTGCCGTGATTTTTGAAGCGATGAAACAAACAGATTTTGAGGAATAGAGATGAAAAGGCTTTTGGCTGCTTTCAGCATGAACAATCCGGATGAAAGAAACCGGGCTCTTCTGCTTTTTGCATACAATTTTCTGGCGACTTCGATAATGGTAATGGGGCGAATCGTCAGGGATACGCTGTTTTTGAACAAGTACAAAGGCGACAGGCTGATGCTTTCGTTCATGTATATCGGTGTCGCGATACTCGTTTCGACGGCGACTTTCTTTTACACGAAAAAAAGTTCGTACTACCGGATGGACAAGCTGATAACGACCACTTTTTCGATCGGAATCGTGTTCGTCCTCATATTCGTAGGTCTTGTCAATAACGAAATTTCCGCAGCATTTTCGGCGCTTTACATCTTTATCGAGCTTTTAGGCGCCTTCATGATGTTTCAGTTCTGGTCGTTTACGAACGAACTTCTCGATTCGCGTGAGGCAAAACGTGTCCTCGGTTTTGTCGGGTGCGGAGGAATTATTGCAAGTATGGCTGTCGGTGGCTCGGTCGGAAAACTTGCCGCACTTCTCGGAAAAGTGCAGTACCTTCTTTTCATCAACGCTCTGTGCATGCTGGCATGTATCCTGATAGTGCGCTACATGGGAAAAAAATATCAGAGCCGTCTGCAGAGAGGTGTCGTTTCAAAGACCCTCACTCCAAAACAGGCAGCTGCAGCCGCAGCTTCGCAGGTAAGCATCACGAAAACGCCTTACGTCAAATACATAGCGATAATGATTGCCTTGATCTATGTCGTAGTCACGCTTGTCGACTACCAGTTCAAGGTCGTAGCTTCGGATAAAATTACCGATCCGCAGAAACTTGCTGCTTACTTCGGTTTCGTTTACTCGATTTTCGGCGGCGTTTTCTCGCTTTTCTTCCAGCTTATTGCAACCTCGCGGCTGCTTAAGTTCAGCATTTTCATGAGTCTGGGAATCCTTCCGGCGATACTTACTCTGAGTTCGATTTTCTTTATCGCGGTTCCGCCTGAACTTATGATATTCGGCTTTGCGGCGCCTCTTGTCGCGATAACGATGGCAAAATCAGGCGACAGCGCTTTCCGCTACACGATAAACGACGCAGCGATCCAGCTTTTGTACATTCCGCTTGATCCGAAGGTAAAAAGCAGGACGAAGGCGATAATCGACGGTATGGTAAAACCGATTTTCATCGGCGTTTCAGGCTTTATCCTTCTTGCTGTCAGCTATCTCGGAAAGGCGGGGATCGTTCCTTCCGACGTCAAACTCATTTCGTGGATAGTTACCGTCATCGGAATCGGATGGCTCATCACGATAGTAGGGATCAGAAGCCGCTATCTCTCTGTTCTTATCGACAACATCAAGAAAAAACGCTTCGGAACGAACCAGCTCACGATGCAGTCCAACGTCCTTCAGAGCATAGTTCAGAAGGCGATAGAAAGCGGCGACGACGAAGATCTTTCGATGGCGATCGACATGGTCGAAAGTTCCGGCAATTCGGCTTTAGGGCGCGATTTTGTTTCGCTTCTTACCAAGGCGACACCGAAAATCAAGGTGAAGATACTTTCGCTCATGCGCCGTATGGAAAGCAGGTATAACACCTATAACATATTGAAATTGTTTAAAGATTCTGATGAAGACGTCGTCCGCGAGGCGATACTGACTTACGGTTATATCCAGATGGACAAGTCGGTAAAATTTATTTCGCCGTTCCTTGAAAGCGACAAAATTGCGATAAGGGAAGCGGCTGTTATCGCACTTATCAAATATGCCGGAGTCGTAGGCGCAATGACGGCAGGTTCTTATCTCAAGGCGTTCATCGAATCGGAAAACGCCGTAGACCGCGCTGCCGCAGCCTATATTCTGGGTGAGCTCGGGCAGAAAAACATGGATCAGCAGCTTTTTGCACTTCTTAACGATCCGAGTCCGAATGTCAGACGTGCCGCTGTCAACGCAGCTTTTAAAATCAATTCCAATGTCTTCATTCCGAAACTTTTCTACATGCTTTTCGACCGTGAAGTCAGTTTCGATGTTGCAAAAGTACTTTCGAAATTCGGTGAAAAGATTCTGGAACCTGCCGCAGACATCCTTTCCAACAAACTTGAAAGTTACAGACTTAAAAGCGAAGTTGCGAAAATGCTGGGCGACATCTACACGCCGGAATCCTTCACGCTGCTTGCGTCTTCTATTGACGTAGAAAGCGATGAAATGAGAAATATCGCGCTTAACAGCATGAAAAAACTCGTTGCCAAACTGGAAAAGGTGAACCTCGACAAAGATTCGCTCAAACTTCTGCTCCTCAGAGAAATTTATCAGTATTTCCAGACACTTTACTTCTCGGTTCAGATCCGTAAGAATTTGAAGACCGACTGCCTTCTCGATGTCATGGCAACAAAGCTCGACAACTGCTACCAGAGGATTTTCTCAATACTTTCGCTGATGTACGGCAACACGCTCTTTGACAACATCTACTTCAACATAACCAGAAAATTCGTTGCTCCGTCGCAGCGCGCCAACGCTTTGGAAATCATCGACAACATCGTCGACAAGGATATCAGGCCGATAATAGTTCCTCTGATCGAGAGCAAAACCGAAGAGGAAAAACTCAATCTCGGTTATCAGTTCTTCAGTGTAAAAAGGCTTAAAATCAACGATATTATCGAAACGCTGCTTTCCGATGACTCTGAGTGGGTCCGCTCGGTAACGCTTTATGCGGTTGCCCACGAACACATTGACGGAATCTACAGCAGGATCCAGATGTTCCTGTATGATCCGAGTCCTATAGTCCGTGAAGCGGCACTTTACGCAATGAATTACATCAAAATATTAATTTCCAAAACAGACGCGCACTATCTTTTGAACGATACTGACAAGTATCTCTGCGAATATTCCCGATCTGTTTTGCAACCGGAAGCATAGGAGGAAAGATGCTGACACGAGTAGAAAGGGTTCTTGCACTCAAAAATATCGAGCTTTTTCACGACATTCCCGGTGAAGTGCTCGCCGATATCGCCGCACTGCTCGAAGAGGAAAATTTTGAAAAAGGGCAGTATATCGTGAACGAAGGTGACCTCGGAAAAGAGCTTTTCATGATAGTTAAGGGCGAAGTCGAAGTCGTTGTCGGCGGCAATGTAGTAGCCGTTATGAAAGAGGGTGCGGGCTTCGGTGAAATGGCGCTTATTGACAGCCAGCCGCGAAGTGCCGACATCATCGCGAGAAACGATGTTCTTGTCCTCAAAATGGAAAGCGACGACTTCCTTGAAATCCTGAAACAGCGTGACGAAGTCGCTTTAGGCGTCATCAGAGTCCTTACGGGCCGCATCAGGGAACTTAATGCGAAACTTGCCGAAAAATCGGGTAAAAAATAGAGATGACCGGAAAAAAAAGTGAAGAACGGCGTATTGTCTGGTGGAATCTTATCACACTCTTTTTAATGATGCTCCTCTCTTTTCTGCTTATCAATGCCGAGGCGGGGCCTCTTTTTTACTGGCTTGCAGCCGCACTTTTTCTCTGTCTGGGAATTTTTATCAAACGCGCATACGTTTTTCTCGGTATTCTGATTCTGGTCCTAGTCCTTGTTTTTATTGTCAAAGACGGATTTTTCGCTGATTCGGCCGGTGAAAACGGCGGCAGTTTCAACTTTAATTTTTTTATCAACAGCAATAAGTGAACGCCATGAAAAAACTGTTTTTATTTATTCTTGCCGCACTTTTTGTGTTCAGCTGCGGCGGCTCGAAACACGATGAGACAAACGATAATCATGATGACGCAGATCCTGATACCGTTATGCCGGACAGTGATGACGATTCCGACAGATACGAAGCACCGGACCTTTCTTGTGAACTGGATTGCGACGATGAACCGGATGAAACCGGTGATAACGATTCTGACGAAGACCCCGACGATACCGACACTTATGAACCGGAGGATCTGGATTGTTGTGATTCGGGCTATCCCGATACAACTCCTGATGAGGATGAACCTGAGACCGTTGACACTTCAAAAGTCGAATGGGACGGCAAAACGGGAGAGGTTTCGGTTTCGGGCGACGAGCTCAGGACTTACACTCTGACAACAAACGCGGAACTCCGTGAGAGCAATGACCCGAAGCAGAGAACGTTTTCGGAAACTGCCGACAGCCCGCGTCTTCGCAGCGGACATGATATGTTCGACGCACTTTTTGCGCTTGCTGTAACGGAACTCAACGAAAACAAAGTCTCGGCAATAAGCGATTACAGCATGAATAACGGAAGTCCGGTTGACTGCGACTGTTTCGAAACCGGTGCAAACTGGCATTACGTCTGGACGCGCGACACAGCTTACGCAGTTCATTCAGCAGTAGCTTTCTTAGAGCCGCAGAAATCGAAAAATTCGCTTGAGTTTAAGATTTCCGAACGCAAAAGCGCAGTTGGCGGCGAAAATCTGCAGATTGTTCAGGATACCGGTTCAGGCGGATCTTGGCCTGTCAGCACCGACCGCGTTGTCTGGGCGCTCGGAGCAATGGAAACCTTGAAAAACCTTGAAGGAAACGACTACGACAGCTTTCTGAATAAATCTTACGAAGCGATAAAAAACACTTTGGAAGCCGACAGAGCTCATGTTTTTGATGAAAAAGACGGTCTTTACCGCGGTGAGCAGTCTTTCCTTGACTGGCGCGAGCAGACTTATCCGAAATGGACTGCCGACAATACGAAGCACATCGGAATGTCGAAAACTCTTTCGACGAATGTCCTTCACTATATGGCGATGAATATAGCCGCGGATATGGCTGAAGAACTCGGCAGAACGACCGAGGCGGCTAAATTCGCAACGCAGGCTCGAAATTTGAAAAATGCAATAAAATCAAGCCTTTATCTTGCCGACAGAAAAACTTTTTCAACTATGAAAACGACTTTCCTCGATTATTCTTCGGTTGACAAAAGAGATCTCCTGGGGGAGGCGCTGACTATTCTTTCGGGTGTTGCCGATGACACTCAAAGCACTGAAATTATTGCCGAATATCCGGTGACTGCAGCAGGCCCGGCAGTAATTTTCCCGCAGGAGCCCGATACGAAAATCTACCATAACCGTGCGATCTGGCCTTTCGTCACTTCTTATGCTCTCCGTGCTGCGGCAAAGGCTGGCAACGACAAATTTTATGAAAACGCATTCATGAGCTTGGTCCGCGGTGCTGCATTCAACCTCTCGAACATGGAAAATTTCGAGTTCACTACTCTCAGCGCGATGTATAATGACGCTACGTTCCCGCAGTTGAGCGGCCCCGAAGTAAATTCAAAGCGTCAGCTCTGGAGTGTCGCGGGATTTCTTTCGATGGTTCTTGACTCGGTTTTCGGTCGTGAGCAGACTTTGAAAACACTCTGGTTTTCTCCGAAAATTCCTGTTGATTTAAGAAACACTTTCTTTGCGGGAAGCTCTGAATTTGTTCTTAAAAACCTGAAATTTAAAGGGAAAACTATTGAGCTGAAGATTGTGCTTCCAGCGAAAAATTCAGAAAATTCGGGCTTTTACACGCTTAAAACTCTTAAACTCGACGGTGTCGAAAAAACTGCTCCTTTCACTGTCAGCGACTTGAAATCAGAAAGCAAAATCGAAGTGGAACTTGAACTTTCGGACGAATCTGGAGAGATTACCCTTGTCGACTGCAGCGCAAATCCGAACAAATGCTGGGCGCCGATGCCGGTTGAAAAAGTTTCTATCGGTGACGGGAAAAAGCTGACGGTTTCATTTTACGCCTCCGCCGATGCCGTTTCATATAACATTTACCGTGACGGAGAAAAAGTAGGCAGTGAACTTACTGAAACTTCTGATGGAGTTAGTGTCGATTATGATAACGGTTCAAAGAAGATTTCCTGGGGAGACGTTAGCTCTTCAGACTATCTCAATAAATCATTCTGCTACAGCGTTTCGGCAGTAAATTCAGAAGGTTGGGAGAGCCATCACTCAGATCCTGTCTGCTACTGGGGTAAAAACGATGAAAGGACGAACATGCAGTTCAAGGCTGATCCAAATGCTTTCGACCAGACACCTGGCGCTTCCGATCACGGAAGAGTTCATTTTGCCGACTGGGGAGTGCCTGATGCAGTTCTTTCGGTTTCGGATATAAAACCCAAGGACAGCGGAACTTATCTCGTATCTGTTGAATACGGCAGCGGACGCCCGATAAACACCGGTATCACTTCCTGCAACAAAATAGTTAAAATCATTGACACAAGTAATAATTCAACTGTTTTGGAAAAGATGGTTTTCATGCCTCATTTGGGCGACAGCTGGGACAGATGGGGAGAATCTTCGTTCGTATCTGTTGAACTAAGCGCAGAAAAAACCTATAAAGCCGAAATAAGAGACGCTTTCAACATGTCCTATTTTAAACATTTCGAACCCTACACCGGCGGCGCAGGCGGCGGAACGGATGTCTACAACAGAGCGAACATCTCTACACTCAAATTTTTGCTGAAAGAGATAAAATAACTAATTAACTTCGTGGACGCAGCGGGCTGATTTCTTTTCGCTGGTATTGGTCGAATCTATATATGCGTTGCTGAAATTGATATACCATGCTGCTGACATATTGCTTTCGACTTTTGTGCCGGACCAGAGGCTGTCTGTATCACCGAGTTTGCTGTAATCGTTGCCGGAAGAGCATTTGCATTTGCTCTCTTCTTTGCATGAAGTCTGAATGCAGTCGTCCGAAACTTGGCACACGCCTTCGGGGAGCGAAACCGTTTTGTCGCAGTTCTGGACCAAAGTCCTGAGCTCGTTTATTGTCGGAAGTCTCCAGCCGGAGGAGTAGCCGCCTTCGTTTAATTCGTTGCAGCTGGTATTGCATCCACCTTGCGTGCGGTTCGTCTTTTTGGTTTCAGACCATATCAATTTGCCTGAAATGCACGGTTTTTCGCTTGTCGGGCTGCATTGCGGGAAGCCTGGTTCGGGAGCCGCGGTGTCACCGTCATCATCAGGCTGGGAGTCACTTGAATCGATGTCTTGATCTGTCGAATCGTCATCTTCGTTTTCCGATATATCGGTATCGGATATAATGATATCGTCGGAATCGGCATTGTTATCATTTTCCGATGTGTCGATATCGGATATATCGATATTATCTGAATCATCGTCGGAATCGTCGTATTCTGACATCGTGTCAGTTTTTTCGTCATCTGAAGTTGACTCTGTGTCGGTTTTGTCGCCGTCGGTTATGGTCGTTTTAGGAAGAGTGTCTGAGTTGTTGTCATCTTGCGCAGGTCCGTGCCAGTCAGTGTTTGCGAGTTCTTCATCGTTATCGTTAGATGAACAGGAAAAAGCGAGAAAAGCCGATAAAATCAGAATGAAAAGCAGATTGGATTTTTTCATGAATACCTCTATGTCAGGTGGTTATAAAGTCTCTTCGTATTTACACATGAAGCGGCGTTCGTATTCTTCGATAAGTGCCGGCCTGAAGTCGGGGTGTGCGATGCGGATGAGGTCTTCGGCGCGGTGTTTCAGGGTGCGTCCTTTGAGGCGGGCGATTCCGTATTCGGTGACAATGTAGTTTACGTCATTTCGTGTCGTGCTGACGGCTGAACCGGGCGTGAGGAAAGGTTTGATTCTCGAAATCGTTCCGTTTGCCGCAGTGGAAGGCATTGCAAGGATGCTTTTTCCTTCTCGTGCGATCGAGGCGCCGCGGACGAAGTCGATCTGTCCGCCGATACCGCTGTACTGCCGCATGCCGATCGATTCGCTTGCGACCTGACCCATGAGGTCGACTTCAAGGCAAGAATTTATCGAAATCATACGGTAGTTCTGCGCGATGATGAATGGATCGTTCGTGTAGTCGACAGGATAAAGCTCAATATCTTCGTTTCCGTTAACGAAATCGTAAAGTTCTTTCGTTCCCATGATGAAAGTTGCAACGACTTTTCCTTTGTGCAGTGTCTTACGCTTGCCGTTGATAACTCCTCTTTTCATAAGGTCGGCAACACCGTCGGAGAACATCTCTGAGTGGATTCCGAGGTCATTTTTGTCTATAAGCGAATTGAGAACGGCGTTCGGAATAGCGCCGATTCCGAGTTGTAGCGTTGAGCCGTCTGCGACAAGCGTCGAGCAGTATTTTCCGATTGCCGCTTCGACTTCGGAAGGTTTTGCGCTGTGAAGTTCAGGAAGCGGGTATGAGCACGGGATTATCCGGTCGATCTGCGAAACGTGGATCATCGTATTGCCGTATGTGAACGGCATCTGGTCGTTGGTTTCGATTATGACAGAGCGGGCGCGGCGTATTGCGGCGATAGCGTAATCGCAGGAGACTCCGAGCGAGCAGTAACCTTCATCATTCGGCGGAGTTGCCTGAAAAGCAGCAATTTCACAAGGAATTTCGTCGCCTATCATTTCGGGAACATCTTTGAAATATGCCGGAAAAAAGTCGCCTGCAAGGTGGTTGACGGCGTCACGCGAATTTGCCGCAAGAAAGTTGCTGACATGGCGGAAGTGCCCGTAGCAGCGCGGGTGAAGGCATTCATTGTCGCCCAAAGTCGTCATGTGGAAAATAAGAACGTCGTTGTAGTCTTCGCAGTGTTCCGCCATTGCGTGCTGGATTATCCTCGGAGCGGCGGCAGCGTGTCCCATTACGACGCAGTCACCGTCATGGATGTCTTTGATCGCTTCTTCAGGAGTCGAAATTTTTTCATTATAATCTTTTTGCCAGTTCATAACTTTCTCCACAACAAAAACTTTCTCAGATTTTGAGGTTATATAGAAAGAATTCTTGAAATCAAAGAAAAAAAAGAGTTTTTTTGAAAAAATTTTTTTTGCTAAAGCCTGATCCTTTTGATAGCGGCGCAGCGGCTCGGATCAAGTTCGAAATCGGCGATGATCCCTTCGATTTTTATGTCGTTTTTCGCCGGGACGAAATGCTGCGGAATGTTTGAAAGGTATCCTGTGATGCTCTCTTTTTCATTGAAGCCGATGACTGAAAAAAATGCGCCGCAGCGGCCGAGATCGGTGATGTAGCCCATTCTTTCGTTGATTATTTTCTCGTCTGAAGTCTGGACATGGGTGTGCGTGCCGAAGAAAAGTTCGATTTTATCGGCAAGATAAAGTCCCAAAGCCTCTTTTTCTGCGGTCGCCTCGGCGTGGAAGTCGAGAACTATGATGTCTGCACCAGCAGAGCGCAGTTTTTCGATCTCGGTCAGCGCTTTTTTGAAAGGAGAGTCTATCGGCGGCATGAAAACCGTTCCCAAAAGGTTGAGAACACCGACTTTCATTCCTGTTTTTTCGTGCGTTACGATGACAGAACCTTTGCCGGGAAGATCGTCGGGATAGTTTGCCGGACGCAGAACATAAGGCATTTTGTCGATGAATGAATAGATCTCATTTCTATTCCAGATGTGGTTTCCTGAAGTGATTACATCGACTCCGCATGAATGCAGAAGAGTTGCGTGTTTTTCGAGAAGCCCCATTCCGCCGGAAGTATTTTCACCGTTTGCAATTACAAAATCTATCGAGTTTTCTTCAATGATTTTGGGAAGCTGCTCTTTGACGAAATTTCTTGCGTGTCTGCCGACGATGTCGCCTAAGGCGAGGATTCTGAAACTCATTTTACTGCGCGGTAGCTATAACTCTGGTTTCTCTGATAACGATGACTTTTATCTGACCCGGATATGAAAGGTCGGTTTCGATCTTTTTCGCGATGTCGTTTGCCAGCGTGTAAGCGTCGTCGTCGTTGACTTTTGCGGTATCGACCATGACGCGGAGTTCTCTTCCGGCCTGTATTGCGAACGATTTGTCAACGCCGTTGAAGGAGTTTGCAATATTTTCAAGGTCGGTAAGTCTCTGGACGTAAGCCTCTGCCATTTCCCTTCTGGCACCTGGTCTTGCGCCGCTCAGAGCGTCGGCTGCCGAAACGATGAAGTCGAGAACGGTTTCTGGTTTGACTTCGCCGTGGTGAGCCGCGATAGCTGCGACGATTCTGTGCTGTTCGCCGTATTTTTCCGCAAGTTTGGCACCGATCGAAGCGTGGCTTCCTTCAATTTCGTGGTCAACTGCCTTGCCGATATCATGAAGAAGTCCTGCGCGTTTCGCGTTTTTGATGCTGTTTGCGCTGCAGCCGAGTTCAGCCGCGATTTCCCCTGCAAGGAAAGCCGCTTCAACAGAGTGCTTCCAAACGTTCTGGCCGTAGCTTGTTCTGTATCTTAAGCGACCGACTAAAAGAACGAGTTCGGGATGGAGCTTGTGGATTCCGAGATCGAAAACAGCCTGATCGCCGGCTTCTTTGATCGCCTTCCAGACTTCTTTCGTGCATGCGTCGAAAACTTCCTCGATTCTGCCGGGATGGATTCTGCCGTCGGCAATGAGTTTCTGAAGCGTAAGGGATGCGATCTGACGTCTGATCGGGTTGAAGTTGCTGATTACGACTGCTTCAGGCGTATCGTCGATGATGAGATCGACGCCCGTGATCGATTCGATAGCGCGGATGTTTCTTCCTTCGCGGCCTATGATTCTTCCTTTCATTTCGTCATTCGGAAGGCTTACGGTCGTAACGGTGTTTTCAACGACGTATTCGCCGGCATAGCGCTGGATCGCGGTTGAAAGAATCTCCTTGCTCTTCTTTTCAGCATCTTCGACCATCGCGTCTTCGATAGCTTTTATCTTTTTTGCGGCGTCGTGTTTCGCTTCGTCTTCAATCTTCTGAATCAGCACTTCCTTTGCCTCTTCCTGAGTCATTCCGGCGATTTTTTCAAGCTCGCTGTTGACTTCGGAGAGCTTTTCTTCAAGCTGAACACGCTGATTGTCCAAGAAAATCTCGTCATCTTTCTGTTTTTTCTCAACTGCTTTAAGCTCTTTTTCCTTCACGATGTTGAGTTCATCGCGCTGGGTGAGCTGTTCCTCGCGTTTGTTGAGTCTTTTTTCACGTTCCTTGAACTCTCTGAGAAGTTCGTTTTTTGAATTTTCAGTCTCTTTTTTGCCCTCGAGAATGATTTCCTGAGCCTTGATTTCAGCTTCTTTCACAACTTTTGCAGCGTCGTCTTTCGCGTTGCTGAGCTCTTTCTGAGCTTTTTCCATTTTCTCTTTGAAAACGAGCGATCTTGACATCGCCCAAAGTGCGGCACCGAGCAAAATTCCAATAATAAGAAAAATTATTGAATTAAGCATTTTGTTCTCCCTCTCAATTGTTTATAATAATCCTCTCATCTGTCGCAACTGCGTCAAGCCGCTCGTCAAAAGGCTCCGAAAAGCCCGAATCCACGATCTGAAAATCAAAAGCGACACCGAGAGTCCGTGCATTTTTGTTTTTATATTTAAGCGTCGTGTCGTAGAAACCGCCGCCGTAACCGATACGCTCGCATTTTTCCGAAAAAGCGACACCGGGAACAAGAAAAAGATCAATATTTTCAATATCAACTTTGTTTAAAGTCGTTTTAGGCTCCGGAATGTTGAAACTCCCTTTTTCAAAATCATCAGGAGATTTTGCCTCGTAAAAAGTAAGTTTTTTCGTTCCGGTTTCTACCCGCGGAAAGAGAAAACGCTTCCCTTTTTCTGCGAGCAGGCTTATGAGATCAACTTCATTTTTTATTGGAACATAAAGTGCAATTACTTCGGAATTTTTAAAAATATCCAGCGAAATCAGAGTGTTGGCGATTTTTTTACTTAGAATATCAACATCTTCCGCACTCAGTTTTTTTCTGAGTGCCAGAATATTTCTGCGCAAATCAGATTTTTCCAATTATATAAAAGCCTTACGGCTCCTCCGGGAAAAATATATATAAACATCCGACTTAAGCGTCGAATGAACTTGGCGGCAAAGTATTAAAACAATATATAAATGTCAACTTTTCAGTGAAGAAGTATTTTTCGTATCTCATTTCTTTTCCATCAGTTTCTCATACATTCTGAAAAGTTCAGCAACGATTTCCGGTTCTGTCATTTTTGGTTTAAATCCGAAAGCCTGTATTACGGCGAGGTCGTTTGCTTCATGTGCCTTGCGCAAATCAGGCGGCATCATGATTCCATCGTACAGATCGGCTAATGTTGCATCATGATATTTTGCTCTTGTATCAAGAATCGTCTGAGCTGTCTGCTCGATTTTCTCTTTGATTTCCTTGTCTCGCCTTTTAGGAGAGATGTCTGTATTGCTGCCGGAGAGGTTCGGCCATGGAAAATTGTTGTAAACCAAAGAAGCTGAATAGCGGTATCTGCTTTCAAGTCTGCCACAGACGGCTCTCATCCAGGCATTATGAACGTTGCTTGTCATAATTCCGAACTCGTAAAGCGTAGCATCCGGAATAAGAAAATTTGCATCACTTGCAATCACATCAGAATTTATGAATCCGATTGGAATATATTTACGGTTTTCTGATGAAACACGCGGAACCAAAAGATAGTTTCCGCTTTCCGGCTGACGGATTTCTCCAAAAAGCCACGGTGTTTCGGCAAGCTTCCTGGTCGCTGCGCGGGAACTTGATTCACGCAGTTTGCGAACGGCTCCCACTCTTTGAAAAACAAGCGGCATTCTGCGTAATTCAGCAGGAGTAGCATCAACAAGCCACAGGCAGTAACGGATTTTGGAATTTATAAATTCATCAGCACCCAAGAATCGATGTATATATTTTTGAGAAGCAGGATCGTTTTTAACAAAATCATCGTATTCATCCGCCTCAATAATGAGATTCTGTCCGTCATTCGGCATACTTCCGAAAACCATTTCCGGCACTTCACAAACCGGCTTTTTCCGGTTTTCAATAAACAAATCAGGCGAATCCATCAGATACCCGTTTATGTTTTCAGCCTCGATTTTTTCCTGTTCGCTTGCAAAAATAATTTTCGGTTTTGTGTTTTCAGCGACACTGAATCCGATTATAACGCAGTGGACTGCCGCCATATTTTTCCTGTCTGATGTTTCGTTCACCCACTTGAATGTCCGCCACGCGAAATCAAAATGAAGCCCGTCGGCAAAAAGCGGCTTCCACAGATTTGCGACAGATGTGCCCTGTGTTACGGAATTTGTTGAAACGAATGCACATCTGGTATTTGTGCCTTTTATCAAATCAAACGCTTTTTTATACCAGCAGCAGACATAATCGAGATCCCCGGCTCCGCGCCAATCCCTGCCGAATGTAGAAATCACGTCTTCTTTTTGCCGTTTATCCATCCAGCGGGCCCCCACAAACGGCGGATTTCCGATAATGTAGTCGTAAGTTATGCGATTTTTTATGTTTTCGGGAAGTTCTTTTGATTCGACTTTCTTGGCAACGACATTCAATTCTTCGTAATGTTCACCGTATTTGGGTTTTGGTTCACCAACGGCATAAACATTCAATTTATCGGCATAAAGAAAGGTATCGGATTTTTCAGCTGAAAGCGTAGACCAGTCCATTCTGAGAGCGTTACCTTCAACTATCGTCGCGCTAGTCGAAAGCGGAAAAAATTCAAGATTCTGCTCTACGATCTTCTCAGTTTCCTTCATCATCTGGCTTTCCGCAATCCAAAGCGCAGTTTTGGCGACAGTCACTGCAAAATCGTTGATTTCAATGCCATAGAACTGCGAAATTTTCACTTTTATCGGCAGGAAATTGTTGCCTAAAAGCTGTTGGATTTGATGGATATTCTTAAGAATTTCATTTTCCAGACGGCGCAGAGAAATATAAGTTTCCGTCAGAAAGTTCCCGCTTCCGCATGCCGGATCAAGAAATTTCAAGTTTGACAATTTTGCGCGGAATTCGTCTAATCTTTTTATTTTTTCTTTTCCTGTTTTTTTACACAGAGCAGTAAATTCCGCACGCAGATCATTCATAAACAGCGGATCAATGACTTTGTGGATGTTTTCAATCGAGGTGTAGTGCATCCCGCCTTTGCGCCGCGTTTCGGGGTTGAGTGTCGATTCAAAAACGGCTCCGAAAATCGTGGGCGAAATCTCCGACCAGTCGAAAGGAGCACAGTAATTCACAACAACATCAACGATTTCTTTAGTAAAATTAGGAATTTCGATAGTATCATCTGCAAAAAGCCCGCCGTTCACGTAAGGAAAAGAATTTATTTTTGTGTCATATTTGTCACGGTTTTCAGGCTTTGTATTCAGGATTTTGAACAAATCCATGATGCCGCGCCGCAGGTTTTCAAGCGAAAACGATTTTATGTAGTCTTCAAAAGCTGTCCGCGTCTCGAAAAGGCCTGCATCTTCGGCATAAAGGCAGAAAACTATTCTGACGCACAGGATATTCAAACTTCGGAAACTGTTTTCGTCAGGCTCGATATATTCCTTAAAAAGCGCATCGTAGAGTTTGCCGACAAGCTCACC
>JAFQZM010000043.1 GCA_017405875.1 bacterium | reverse complement strand
TGTTGTTCGCGCCGACTTCTTCGAGCATTTCGACATTCGCTCCGTCCAGAGTTCCGATCGTCATCGCTCCGTTAAGCATGAATTTCATGTTTCCCGTGCCGCTTGCCTCGAATCCGGCGGTCGAAATCTGCTCAGAAAGATCGCTTGCAGGGATGATTTTTTCAGCCATCGAAACGGAGTAGTTGGGGAAGAAGAAAACATTTAAATACTTATTGACCTGCGGGTCGTTGTTGACGACTGAAGCAACTGAATTTATTAACTTTATTATCATTTTTGAAATGTAGTAGCCGGGAGCCGCCTTGCCGCCGAAAATCTTCGTTCTCGGGACGAAGTTTCCGTTCTGATTAGCCTTTATCCTGTTGTAAAGCGTGATCGTGTGAAGTACATTGAGAAGCTGGCGTTTGTATTCGTGCATTCTCTTTACCTGAACGTCGAACATCATGTCTGTGTTGAGGTCGAATCCGAGTTTGTCGTGCGCATAAACTTTGAGGCGCTCTTTCGCCTGAGCCTTAGCGTCAGCCCATGCAGCCTGGAACTCTTTGTCGTCTGCAAAAGCTTCAAGTTTTTTGAGTTCGTCAAGGTTCGCGATCCAGCCGTTTCCGATTTTTGAAGAGATAAGGTCGGATAAAGGAATATTTGATTTCTTGAGCCATCTTCTCGGAGTTATACCGTTGGTTTTATTAACGATTTTGCCTGGGTAAAGCTCGTTGAAGTCTTTGAACATGCTCTCTTTTAAAATCTCGGTGTGTAGCGCGCTGACGCCGTTTACCTTGTGGCTTCCGATGATTGCGAGGTTTGCCATACGGACGAATTTGCAGCCCGATTCTTCAAAAATCGAGACATCTTTTATTTTCTTGAGGTCGAAATTGCGGAAGTCGCGTGCTTCGTTTATGAATCTGCGGTTGATTTCGTAGATTATCTGGAGCTGTCTCGGAAGGAGCGGACCCATGATTTCGACATCCCACTTTTCGACTGCTTCGGGAAGGACTGTGTGATTTGTGTAGGCGAAAGTGTTGCGCGTTATTTCCCATGCCTCGTTCCAGCCGAGTTTTTCTTCGTCGATGAGGATACGCATAAGTTCCGGAATTGCGATGCTCGGGTGCGTGTCGTTGAGCTGGATCGCAACTTTTGAGGGGAAATCATCGAATTTTTCGGTTCCGTAATTCTTTTTGTAGTGCCTGATGATGTCCTGAAGCGTCGCCGAAACGAAGAAATACTGCTGTTTGAGACGAAGGACTTTGCCCTGATGCATATTGTCATTGGGGTAGAGGACTTTCGAAATGTTTTCGCTGCGGTTCTTGTCGTTTACGGCAGCGAGATAGTCGCCGCTGTTGAAATAGTGGAAGTCGAATTCGTTCGTGCTTTTTGCCTGCCACAGACGGAGATTGTTTACTGTCGCGGTTTTGTATCCCGGCACCGGAACATCGTAAGCCTGTGCAAAAACATCTTCGGTATCAACGAGTTTGTATCTCTCTTCGCCGTTGTCATCGCGGTAGGAGACGACTTTGCCGCCGAAACGGACGCGGTATTCAAGGTCAGGACGGCAGATTTCCCACGGGCAGCTGTATTTTAGCCAGTTGTCGGGAACTTCGACCTGATAGCCGTTTTCGATGCCCTGACGGAAAATGCCGTATTCGTATCTGATGCCGTAGCCGTAAGCGGGAAGTCCGAGTGTAGCCATCGAATCAAGGAAACACGCCGCAAGTCTGCCGAGGCCGCCGTTGCCAAGACCCATGTCTGGTTCCATATCGCGAAGCTCTTCCATGTCGTAGCCTAATTTTTCGGCGAGACGCGAAACTTCATCGTGGCAGTCGAGGTTGATAAGAGTGTTTCCCATGAGACGTCCCATGAGAAATTCCATTGAAAGGTAGTAAACTCTTTTTGCCTTGTTTCTGCGGTATTCGTGCTGCGTTCTCAGCCAGTTGCGGATGAGTTTGTGGCGGATAGTCGTCGCAAGGGCAATGTAAACATCTCTTGCTTTGACTGTCGTTTTGTCCTTGACCTGGTTGTATTCAAGCGTTTCGAGCAGATCGCGCTCGAAAAGTGACGAGTTTTCATCCAATGTATCGGTAAAAAATATCGAATCTTTGAGTTCGTCTCTTGTTTTTGTCATAAAATCCTCCAAAAAATCAAAAAAGCAGAAAAAACAAGCCGCCTTTATATTGTTTTAGAGGGAAATTTCAAATTTTATGACAAATTCAATGAGTGAATCGACTTCAGAGCCGTCTTTCAGTTTTCCGGGAGAAAATTTATAGTTTTTTACAGTTTTCAAAGCCGATTCAGAAAAAAGCTCGTTGTCGCTTTTTATGACTTTGGCTTTCATGACTTTACCTTCTTTTGAAATCAGAAGTTCGAGGGTGACGCTCCCTTCGATCCCTTCTTCTTCAAGACTTTCGGGGTAGGGCGGAGTTTTGGGATTTTTGGCTTTCGGGATGACGGCGAGTTCTCCCTCTCTTCTCGGCTCGCCGGTGTTGCCGTTCGGCGTGCTGCCGGTGCCGATATTACGTGATTCCGTGATTCCGTTATCCAGAGGCGCGCTGTTGCTGCCGGGATCCCGGGATTCAGAGATTTCGTTATCCCGAGGAGCGTTGTTGTTGTCGTTATTCCGTGATTCCGTGATTTCGTTATCCCGTGGCGCGCTGTTGCTGTCGGGATTCCGTGATTCCGTGATTTCGTTATTCCGGGGTGTGCGCTTTTTAATGCTGTTACTTGATTTCGGCGGCTCAGGAACTGTCGGCGCGCTTTCCTGTTTCGGCGCGCTTTGTGGTTCATGAAAAATTGAAATTTTTGTTATTTTTTTCAGGTAATCACTTGGATTTATTTCACTTTTCAATTCAGGTGCAAAGATGAACACCAATAAATGAAGCAGAATCGAAAGCGCGATTGCGATTATGAGGAACCGGTGTTTTTTCAAGTTTTACCTTTTGCCAAAAATCAAAAAAACGGCTGATTATACGCAATGAAAACGGCGAAGATAATTTTTCTGGTATTTTTTTCATGAAAGGCTAAAATCCTGCCCATGTTTGTTGTTGGAACGCCTGTTTTTTATATCGCCCTTTTGTTTTTGGGGCTTTTTTTGATCCTGAAAAAGTTTTTTAAAGGAACTGCATTCAAGGTCATCGGGATAAATTTCATCGTAGTTCTCTTTTTAATCACGGTTTTTGATTCTGTTGCGGCGATGCTCCTTGACCATTCCGATTCATTCCGCGTTGTTGACAACTTTTATCACCACGGACTCAAGGCAAATGTCGCTGAAAAGACTTCGTGGAAAAGCGACGGAGTTTCATTCTATCAGGTTTATACTAATTCATTAGGCTTTGTGGACGAGATAAACAGGGTCGTTCAGCTGAAAAAAAGCGGAAAGCGCATCCTTATTTTAGGTGACAGTTTTATGGAAGGTGTCGGCTATCCGTGGCCTCAGACAGTGCCCGGAATTTTGTCGGAGCGCTTCAAACAGCAGGGAGTGGAACTTCTTAACGCGGCTGTCATAAGTTATTCCCCGAAAATATATTATCTCAAACTCAAACACTTTCTCGAAATGGGCTTGGAAATTGATGAACTCTATGTTTTTATTGATATTTCCGACATTATTGATGAAGTGGTCTACGATTATTTCGTGCCGAAGGAATTTTCTCAGTCTGAGTTGAAATGGCAGGCTCTCGATAATTTCTTTCTAAAGGGTTCTTACATTTACAGAAGTATGGGAACTGAGTATTTCGCAGCGCAGAAAAATCCGTATCATGAAAATTCTCCAATTTGGGGCGGAGTTGCAAATTTCTACGGTCTGAAACCAAAGTGGACTTATG
The DNA here is from genome assembly GCA_017405875.1 of bacterium. Classification (GTDB taxonomy): domain Bacteria; phylum UBP6; class UBA1177; order UBA1177; family UBA1177; genus UBA1177. Next base: position 18,303 of record JAFQZM010000043.1, on the reverse strand, counting down.
ATGAAAACGCGATGAAACTTTACGGTGAAAAAGGGATCGCTCTGGCAAAAAAACACATTGACCAGATCCGTCAAATCTGCGAAGAGAGAGGAATAAAACTCCATATCGGAGTATGGCCTTGGAAAGATCAGGCAAAGCAAAAAAACGGCAGAAAGCAGTATGATCTCTGGAAAGAGTATACCGACAAATATCATATTGATTTTATTTCACTTTTTGATACTTTTGAATCAATGTCTCCTGAAGAGATTTCTTCTATTGTCATTAAAAACGACATCCATTGGAACGACAAAGGCAACAGAATAGTGGCTGATTATATCTGGCAGCATATTGTAAATAATTCGGAGGGAAAAAATGAAGTTGCTCAGTGAGATCAAAGGTGACAAAATCGTCGAATCGATAGAAAGACTCGTGAAGATCCCGTCTCCGACCGGTTTTACCGGCAAAGTTAAAGATTTTCTCGTTAAAAACGCCGAAAAAAAGGGGATTTCCTGCACCGTCACGAAAAAAGGTGCCGTAATTTATTCTTTCGGTCCGCAGAATAAGCCGGGAACGTTTTTTGCAGCTCACGTTGATGCTTTGGGCGCGATCGTCACGGCTGTCGAAGATGATGACAATAGAGTGAAAATCGCGACTGTCGGCGGTTATCCGGCGCTTTATATAATCGGTGAAATCTGCACGATCCACACCCGCAAAGAAAAAGAATATATTTCCACGTTCCTTCCGGACAATCCGGCGGTTCACGTAAATTCCAAGCTGAAAGAGATGGTTCCCGATTTTGAGAACTGCTCGCTTAGAGTCGATCTAACGCTGAAAAAAGGTGAAAAACTGAGTGATTTCATTTCCGTCGGCGATTTCGTTTCGCTGGAGAGCGGTTTCAGGTATGTCGACGGTTACGTAAATTCGCGTCATCTCGACGACAAGGCTTCTGCCGGAATATTTGTTTATCTTTCTGATATTATTAAGAAAAATGAAAGCAAACTCAAAAACAGAGTTTCTTTTTTCTTCAATGTAACGGAAGAAACGGGGCAGGGTATCGCGGCAACTCCTCAGGGCGACGATCTCATCGTTGTTGATATGGGTGTCGTAGGCGGCGGAACGGCAGGCAGCGAAAAGTGCGTCAGCATCTGTGCAAAAGATTCGTCAGGTCCTTACAACTACGATCTTACGAATGAGCTCATCAATCTTGCAGATAAGAACAAAATCGCTTATAAAATTGATATTTTTCCCTTTTACGGCTCGGACGGTTCGGCTCTTCTGCGCTCATGCAGCGATACGAGAGTCGCACTTATCGGTCAGGGTGTCGACGCAAGCCACGGCTACGAAAGAACGCATGTCGAAGGGCTTACGGCAACAGCTTCTTTAATTCTTGCATACATTTTCGGTTAAATCATGAATAGACCAAGCGGTTCGCTCATAAGTTTTATGAGCAATCTTGTAAAAGCAAACGGCGGAATCAACTGCGCACAGGGAATTCCCGGTTTCGAGCCTCCGAAAGAGCTTATTTCGGAACTAGTTTCAGCAGTGCAGACTCCGATTCATCAGTATCCTGCGGGAAACGGAAATCCGAAACTGCGGGAACTTGTTTCTTCGGGCCTTTGCGGAAACTGCGGGCTCAAGGCTGAAAACGTCCTTGTCACGAACGGGGCGACCGAAGCGATTTCTCTCATTTATCTTTATCTGCGGCAGAAAACGGCGGGCGCTTTCACGGTTATGTCTTTTGATCCCGTTTATGAAAGTTACGCAAATCTTCCGAAAATCTACGGTGACAGGTTTTTGTGCGAATATCCGGATGAATCGGGTTCTTTTGATTTTGATTCAATCGAAAACCGCGTAAAAAATGAAAAAGTAAATCTGATTCTGCTGTGCTCTCCAGGAAATCCGCTCGGAAAAATCTGGAAAAAAGAAGAAATTTCAAGGCTTTACGAAATCTGCAAGAAATGCGGTGCAAACCTCGTTTTTGACGCGGTTTACAGCGATTTGTACTTCGGAGAAAAACCTTATCTTCCGTTTGAACTTGTTGACGAGACTCTTTTTGTCGTTTCGGCGTTTTCAAAAATGCTTTCAATTACAGGCTGGCGTGTAGGTTACATTGTCGGTGCAACGCAGCATATTGAAAATCTTGCTAAAATCCACGATTACACAGGGCTTTGCACTCCTTCGGTTCTGCAGGCTGCAATTGCCGGATATCTGGAAAAAAATGATTTCGGTAGTGATTATCTTGCTTTTTTGAGAGGAAAGGTGAGTGTATCTTTCAAAATCATGCACTCCGCGCTTGAAAAAAGCGGCTTTTTCATGCCTTCGATCGACGGAGGATATTTTGTCTGGGCTAAAATTCCGCAAAAATTCGACGACGGCTTCAAATTTGCGATGGATTTATACGAAAGCAAAAAAGTCGGAACGGTTCCGGGTATTCATTTCAGCGAAAAAGGTAATAATTTCATAAGGATAAGTGTCGCAAAAGATGCGGCTGAAATTGAAGAAGCCGCAACGCGCATTGCCGATTTCGTCAAGCTGTAAATTCCTTTAAACACATTTTTTTCACGATTGGACTTTAATAAATTTTTTCCTATAATCCATGGGTTTTTAGGAGGTGCTTTTTTGGCTAAACTGCTTTTTTGTCTCTCTTTCTGCAAAAAAATATTTTTTTTGTGTGCGATTTTTCTTCTTTTTTTCGTGCAGGGAAGGCTTTTTGTTTATATTGAAAACATGCTTTCCTGCTTTCCGGTAACGATAATCACGACTCAGAAAGCGCCGGTGGAAGAGGAAATTTCGGCAATGAATGTCTGCTCCGTTTCGGTAGTCAGCGAAAGAATGACATTCGATTCATCGATTTTCAATCACTATGAAACTCTTCCTGTGAAAGAAATCTATCTCTATTCAATGAAAATCCCGTATGAAAACTGGAGCGAAGTCAAAAATATGGAAGACGTGATAACCGAAGCAAATCCGTACATTGAGGATATTGTTTCCTCTTACGCCGCTTCAAAGCTCCGGTTTCAGCTTTTCTCATTCATTTTTCTAATGCTTGTCGGTATCTATTTCGTCTTTAAGATCGTTGCCTCAAATAAACTGACGAAAAAATCGTTTTTTGCTGTTTCAATAATAATTTCAATTCTTTATATTGCTGCTGCAATTGTTCTTCTGAATCTGTTTCCGGCGTTTGTCATGCCGCTTTCGGCAATTTCATCCGGAGTGTTGTTCCTGGTCTATGTAATAATAACTTTGATAAATTTGAGGTTGGCAAAATGGTAAGTAAAATTTCTAAAATTATCTGCACATTATTCTGTGCATTTATACTTTTTTCATGCATGTCGCACGGAAATATTGTCGAAGTTGACGATGATTCTGCCGATACGACGCCGGAAGTTTCCGATTCTGAAACAGATGAAGATTTCGCAGCAGATGAAGATTCGGCTGAAAATCGCAATGACAGAGCGGAAACCGATGTCTTAACTGACGAAGATGCCGATTTTATTGAAGATTATGATACTGACGCGGTCGCTGATGAAGACACGGATTCTGACGGAGATTTTGATGTTTTTACAGATGAAGATAACGATTCAACTGAAGATCATGACGTTGTTCCGGATGAAGAAATCGAAGATACAGAACCTTATGACGGTGATTCAGTTCAGATCAGGATAGTTGCAGGAAACATCACGAGCGGAAACAAACAGTCTTACGATCCCGGTCACGGAATAAGGATCTTTCAGGCTCTTAAACCCGACATTGCGCTGGTTCAGGAGATGAATTACGGAAACAATTCGGTAAGTGACTACAAAAATTTTGCGCAGGAGATCGTCGGAACGAACTATTACGCTGTCGACAACAAGCAGAAATGCAATAACAACAAGTGCAACATTCCTAACGGTATAGTCAGCAAATATCTCATAACTGACTCGGATTCATGGGATGATCCGAATATCAATGACCGTGCTTTGCTGTGGGCAATTATCGATATTCCCGGTGAAAAGGATATTTTTGCGGTAAGCGTCCATCTTCACACGGGTCCCGAATCGGATCAGGTTACTGCTGCAAAGCTGATTGTTGATGAAATAGCGAAAGTCAAAGAGAAAAATCCCGGAAAATATTACTATGTTGTCGGCGGTGATTTCAACGGTACGGCAGCAGTTTCTTCAAACGGATTCGGCAAAAACGATACTTTTTATGTTGCCGGACCTCATCCTGTCGACGAAAATGGAAACGGCAACACAAATGCCAAGAGAGAAAAACATTATGATTTTGTTCTGGCCGACTATCCGCTGCATGAATTCCAGATCCCCGTTGTTTATTATTCTTCAAAAGATCCTGAAAAAACAAAAATTTTTGAAAACGGACTCGTTTTTGACACGCGTGTTTACGAAAAGAAAGAGAGCGAACTTAATGAATATTTTTATCCGGCGCAGAAAAATGATTCAGGTGCTTCAAGTATGCAGCACATGGCTGTAGTCAAAGATTTTCTGATTGAGTTGAAATAAATGAAGGAAGATTTTCTCCCAGGAAACAGATTTGAAAAAATCTACCGTTTCAAAGAAGTGACTTCAACTATGGATGTCTGCGAAGAGTTGATAAAATCAGGCGTTTGCAGGGGAATAGTTGTCGCGGAGTCGCAGACTTCGGGCAGAGGACGGAACGCAAAAAAATGGGTTTCCGAAGCAAACGGAAACATCTATCTTTCGTTTTTCGACGAACTCAATGCCGATTTTATTCCTCAGAGGTGCGCAGTTGCATCGTTTCTGACGATAGATTATTTTGTAAAAGAACGCGGTGAAGTAACGATAAAATGGCCTAACGACATTCTGGTAAATTCTGACAAAGTGTCCGGAATTATTGCCAGAATTCTGGATTTCGGCGGAAAAAGGTTTTATGTCTGCGGGATCGGCGTGAATGTCTTCATGCCTGAAGACCGTGAAAAGAATTTTGTCTGGAAACCGACGGCTGTTTCAGAGTTTGCTGAGGTTTCAAGCGAAAAAGTTCTGGATAAACTTATAGAAAAAATTGATTACGCCTTTTCTGCGCAAAGTAATGAAATTTTTAATGTTTACGCTGAAAAAATAAGCTGGATGACTGGAAAAAACATAGTGTTTTCACAGGATTTAATAAAAAGGGAAAATGGAAGGATCACCGGATTTTCTGATGATTTTTCCGTAATAGGAATTTTAACGGACGAAGGCTTGAAGGAACTTTCAGCTTTGTCGATTTTATCAATAATCTAAGATGGTTGAATATCTATGAAAACTTTAAAGTCAATTGTTAAAAACAGAGCCTTCATGGCATTTGCCGTAATCTTTCTTGCGTTTATGCTCAACTTTATCCCGTCAAAAATCGCGCTTGCATTGAAGCTGCCGCTTTTTCTGGATTCTATCGGAACTGTAGTTGTTGCGATGATCGGCGGGAACCTCCCTGCGGTTATTGTCGGCTTTTGTGTAAATGCAGTTAACGGGATATCCGACACGGCAACGTTTTATTACGCTTTAATCAGCATTCTGATAGGCTGCATGGCGGCGATTTTCCACAGGAACGGCTTCTTCAAGCACATCGGCGGCATAATTGCTGCCATTCTTGTTTTTGCCGTTATCGGCGGAGGTCTTGGTTCTGTGCTTACATATTTTCTTTATGGATACGATTTCGGCGAGGGAATTTCGGCACCGTTTTCTCTTGCGATTTACGAACATCTCGGTTTTTCTAAATTCGCGTCGCAGCTTCTGGCAGACATTATTATCGATATCCTGGATAAAACTATAGTTGTTGTATGTTCGATCGCCATTTTTCGTCTGATGCCCTGGTCGTGGAAGGATAAGGCGCACCGGCTTTTCCTGTTTTTTCCTGATGCAGACGGAGAATACAGGCAGCTTCTGCTTCGAAACAATATAAAACGCTCTCTTATTAAAAAAGTTGTCGTTATGGTCATTGTTGCCGAGATACTTTTGGGAACTTTGGCGACAAGCACAGGCTTTTTTCTTTACAGGGAAGTTGCGCTGAGCAAGTTTACCGATATAGCCAACGGTGTTACGAAAGCAGCCTCGGTTGTAATTGATTCCGAGCGGCTTGACGAGTTTCTTGAAAAAGGGAAAACTGCGGAAGGATATTCTGAAATTGAGAAAAATCTCTACAAGATAAAGGAGAGTTTTCCGCAAACGATGTATCTTTATGTGTATAAAATTATGGAAGACGGCTGCCATGTTGTCTTTGATCTCGATTCCGAAGGCGGTGCCGAGGCGAGCCAGCCCGGTGAAGTTATAGAATTTGACCCGACTTTCGTTCCGTATCTGCCGAAACTTTTTAAAGGTGAAGAAATAGAACCTATAATTTCAGACGACCAGTACGGAGCTCTTCTCACGGTTTACAAACCGCTCAAGGATTCGACCTATGTCGCAGCGGACATTACGATAGGCAGTATTGCCGCAGACGAAGCGAAATTTGTAATTAAACTAATTTCGGTTTTTTTCGGGCTTTCGATCATCATTATGAGCATAATCCTCGAGTTCGTAAACCGCGGTATCGTATATCCGGTCAACCGCATGGCAATGGCTTCGATGCAGTTCGCATACAATCTGGAACGGGGCGGAAATGCAGGACTTGAAGCGCTTAAAGCCATTAATATCAGGACTTTTGACGAAATTGAGAATTTGTATAAATCGCTTGTGAAAATGGGCGGTGATTCGTTGAATTTCATTGCACAGATGCACAGACAGAACGAACGTATCACTAATATGCAGGAAGAGATTATCGTAAACTTCGCTGAAATGGTCGAAGCGCGCGACATAAGTACAGGAAACCACGTCAAAAAGACTGCCGATTATGTCGAGGCAATTGCTAAAGAACTTCAGAAAGAAGGAAAATTCAAAGATATTCTCACCGATTCCTACATCAAAGTTCTGAAACGCTCCGCACCGCTTCACGACATCGGAAAAATCGCGATTTCTGACCTCATTCTGAACAAACCAGGAAGATTCACCGATGATGAATTTAAAATCATGCAGAGCCACACTACCGAAGGAAAGAACATTCTTACAAAAATCGAAGCCAACGCAAGCGATATGGATGAAGGCTACCTGAAGGAATCGATTGAAATGGCGCAATACCACCACGAAAAATGGGATGGAACAGGCTATCCGACCAAAATCAAAGGCGATGAAATCCCGCTTGCGGCACGAATCATGGCTGTCGCCGATGTCTTCGACGCTCTTGTCGCCGAGCGTGTCTATAAAAAATCGTTCCCTTATGAAAAGGCTATGGAAATCATCACCGAAGGCGCCGGAAAGGCTTTTGACCCTGTCGTTGTTGAGGCTTTCACCCACATTTCACAAGAACTTTACGACGAGAGAACCAAGCTGAACAAAGAAGTGACAGCTCCTGAAAAAAGCTAGAAAATATTTTGGTTTAGTTGCTGATATTTAAATCTGGCAGGAATTAAAGAAGTTCTTTGAGCTGCTGAAGCTTCTCGACGAAAACTTTCTCGAACATTTTGTAAGGTGCGATGTCGGTCATGTCGACGCCTGCATCCTTGAGGATCTCAAGCGGCGGTTTTGAAGTTCCGGCCTTGAGGAATCCGTTGATATACTGCTCTGCCGGGATCTTTCCGCTTCTTACGCCTTCAGCGAGCGAAAGTGCGCCGATAAAGCCTACGACATACTTGTAAACGTAGTAGTTGTAGTAGAAATGAGGAACGAAAGCCCACTCGTTTTTGTAGAGCTCGTCGATCTTCATGAGGCCGTATTCTTCGCCGTAGTATCTGCTCAGAGTCTGACCATATATGCCGTTGAGAAATTCGGGAGTGAGGACTTCGCCGGCTTCGACTTTTTTGTAGATCGCATCTTCAAACTCTGCGAACTGCATTTGTCTGAAAACGGTCGCACGCGCCATTTCGATGAAGTGGTTGAGGAGGAATTTCTTCTCTTCCTTGTCAGCAGTCGTGTCGATAAGGCGGTTGATGAGCATTATCTCGTTGAATGTACTTGCAACTTCGGCAACGAAGATCGTGTACTGCGATTTTTCGTATGGCTGGAACTTGTTGGAATAGTAGGAGTGTATCGCGTGACCCATTTCGTGAGCCAGTGTTGAAGCCGAATTGTAGTCGTCGATGTGGTTGAGAAGGACGTATGGATGCGTGTCGTAAGCCATGCCTTCCATGTATGCGCCGCTGACCTTTCCTTCGTTCGGATAGATATCGACCCATCCGTTTGCCGGATCCATCGCTTCGGCGATAGCTTTTCTGTATTCGTCGGTCATGCAGGACATAGCTTCGTTTACGAGTTTTACTGAGTCTTCGTAGGTGTAGACTCTGCTGTTGCCGCCTTTTACCATCGTCGCGTAAATATCGTGATATCCCTGGTCGGGAATGTTGAGGACTTCCTTTTTGAGTGCAAGATATTCGTGAAGTGCCGGCAGGATGGCGCGGACATTGTCGCGCAGAGTGTAGAAGAAATTTGACGGAAGTTCGTTTTCCTTCATCTCCTTGTCGAGAGCGTCGGAATATTTTCTTATTTTTGCGACGGTAGCATAGTATTTTGTCTGGTAGTGGAGCATCTTTGCAAGCGAGTTTTTGTAACTGTCGTAGGTCTTCCAGAAGACATCGAAGATCTTCTTTCTCGTCTCGCGGTTGTCGCTCTGACGGAATCTTGCGTAAGTCTGGATATTTGCTTCCATTTTTTCGCCTTCGAGCTCGATCTCGGGGAACTTCATGTCAGCCGAAGCGAAAGTAGAGTAGGTTTCGTATTCGCCGAGAGCAAGACCGCCGAACTCAGCCATGATCTTTTCTTCCGGTTCCGAGAGAGTGTGCGGCTTGTTCAGAAGGATCGCGTCGAAATATCTTGAAAAATCACTGAAATCGGGGTCGTTTTTAAATCCGAGCAGCTTTTCTTCGCTGTAGGAGAGAAGTTCAGGCTCCATGAAAGAGCTTGCTGCCGCCATTTTTGTCATAGCCGCAGCCGCCATGCCGGAAAGTTCCTGCCATTTGCCGACGCTCATGTCGACATCGCGGTTTCTGTCTGCGTAGCACTGAAGTTTTGCGCCGCGTCTCATGGCGTCGCTTGAGATTCTGAGAGCTTTGAGAAGAGTTTCCTTTTCACCGAGTTTTCCGGCGAATTTCACGATCTCTGCAGCATCTTTTTCAAGGCACTGGAATTCGTTCGCGACTTCCTCGTCATTTTTGTAAAGGTGAGCTGTCTGCCAGCAGTTTTTCGGGTCGACTTCATTTCTTTTCTGCATTTTTTTCCTCCAAATCAAGTGTTCATAAACAAATTGCGGGGCATTATATTTTTTCTTGAGAAAAGCACAAACAAAACTAAAATCGCGCGATTTTGTTTTTTATGGAGGGAATTATGGAAAACTGGACGATAGACAAAGTCAGAAGGACTTTTTTGGATTTCTTCAAAGCTAAAGGGCATACAGAGGTTGCAAGTTCGCCGCTTCTTCCGGCGGAAGACAAGACTCTGCTTTTCGCGAATGCCGGAATGAACCAGTTCAAGAAGCTTTTTCTCGGGCTCGAAAAAAGAAGCTACACCCGTGCATGCAGCGCTCAGAAGTGCGTCAGAGCGGGCGGAAAACACAACGACCTTGAGAATGTCGGCTTCACGACGCGTCACCACACATTTTTCGAAATGCTCGGAAACTTTTCTTTCGGCGACTACTTCAAGGAAGATGCGATAAAATATGCATGGGAACTTGTCACCGAAGTTTTCAAACTCGACAAATCACGCCTTTACGTCACCGTTTTCAGAGAGGATGACGAAGCTGAACAGCTCTGGCTCAAAAATACTGACGTTGATCCGAAACATATTTTCCGTCTGGATGAACACGACAACTTCTGGCAGATGGGCGATACCGGTCCGTGCGGCCCGTGCAGCGAGATACATTACGATTTGGGTGAAGGCTTCAAAGTCGAGAAACCTTTCTTCGACAACGGAATGCCCGATTTCGACTGCGGCAGATTCGTCGAGATATGGAACCTCGTTTTCATGCAGTTCAACCGCGACGAGAGCGGCAAACTGACTCCGCTTCCGAAGCCGAATATCGATACCGGAATGGGACTTGAAAGAATAACTTCGATACTCAACGGCAAACTTTCGAATTATGAGATCGATGTTTTTCAGGATCTCATCCATTTCACCGAAGATCTGCTCGGGAAAACAGTTCCTGCTGAATTCAGGTCAAGCCTCAACGTCATCGCAGACCACGCGAGAAGCACATCTTTCCTCATTGCCGACACGATCACGCCGTCAAACGAGGGCAGGGGATACGTTCTCCGCAGGATCATGCGCCGCGCAATCAGACACGGCCACAAACTCGGTTTCGACGGACTTTTCTTCTGGAAAGTCTGCGGCGAAGTTATAAAAATCATGGGTGAACACTATCCTGAACTTGTTGAAAAATCGGAGCTCATTCTGAATATCGTCCGTGACGAGGAATCACGCTTCAGACAGACACTTGACAAGGGCTTGGCTCTTCTTGACGACGGAATAAAAGAGATGCTTGCAAACGGCAGAAATGAGTTCCCGGGCGAGCTCGTTTTCAAACTTTACGACACCTACGGTTTCCCGTCAGACCTCACCGAGACGATCCTTGAAGAGAAGGGATTCACGTTCAATCAGGCTGAATACGAAAAGGCTATGCAGGAGCAGAAACTTCGCGGCAAGGCTTCGTGGAGCGCAAAAATGGATTCCAAAAAGCTCTCCGCTGTGAAAGAACTTCTTGACGGCGGCATGAAGGAGCCCGTATTCAAAGGCTATGACTGCGAATCGGCTGAAGGAAAAGTTATCGCGCTTTTTGACGAGGAATTTACGCCGAAAGAAAGCGTAAGCTACGGAAACTGCTACGCGATCCTTGATCCGATAGTTTTCTATGCAGAATCGGGCGGTCAGCTTGCAGATACCGGAAAAATTATGAAAAACGGCAAAGTCGCGGCAAATGTAGTAAATGCGATAAAGATCCACGATATAAAAGTCGTCCAGCTTGAAGTGCTCGATATTATTAACAAAAACGATACTGTTTCTCAGGAGCTCGACCACGAAAGAAGATCGGCGACAAGGCGCAACCACTCGGCGACGCACCTTCTGCACCGCGCTTTGAAAATGGTTTTGGGAACGCATGTCAATCAGGCAGGTTCTTTGGTCGGTCCCGACAGGCTCCGTTTCGACTTCAATCACTTCCAGGCTGTGACGAAAGAGGAACTCAAGCGCGTTGAAACCGAAGTGAACCGTATGATCGAGGCGAACTCTCCGCAGAATACGGTCGTAAAAGGGATCGAAGAGGCCAAAAAAGAGGGTGCGATGGCACTTTTCGGCGAGAAATACGGTGAGAACGTCCGTGTCGTAACGATGGGCGAAAGCAAGGAACTCTGCGGCGGAACACACGTCAGAGCAACAGGCGATATCGGTTTTTTCATAATCGTCAAGGAAGAGGGAATCGCGGCTGGAGTCCGCAGGATCGAGGCTCTAACAGGGCTCGCCGCACTCGCTTTTTTACAAGAAAACAACGAGATGATAGCCATGATCGCAGAAATGATATCTAGTACGTCTACTGATATCTTACTTCTCCGTGAAAAAATTATGAAGCTGATTGATATGAACAAAAAACTTTCGCACGAGCTCCAGGAAGCGCATAAAAAACTCGCCGCGATGCAGACCGCTTCGCTTGCTCCGCTTTGCGAGAAAGAGGGGACCAAGATCTTTGCTGTAAATTCGGGCAAAAACCGCGCAGAGTCGCTTGAACTCGTCGATTCACTCAAGGCTAAGTTCGATAACGCCGTCATTGCGGTCGTAGGTGACGATGCAGGCAAGGCTCTCGTCATAATTTCGGCTACAGGCGAGGCAAAGACCAGATTCCACGCAGGAAATATCCTCAAAAACATCCTTGCCGAATTCGGCGGTCGCGGCGGCGGCAAACCCGACATGGCTCAGGGCGGCGCACCGGCTGTTGATTTCGATAAGTTCTCTGAATTACTTAAGAATATCTGAATTTAAATCGAGATACAGATATCACGATATCAATTAAACAAGGCGATAATTTTCTTTATTAGTCCGACATTGAATCCGTGAATAGCGGGGATCACACCAGCGATCCCGAGAAGGACAAATATCAAAATGGAGACAAGCAGGAGTGTGATGAACCTTTTTTTCATAATTTCTCGCGGACGTATTTGACTGCGTTGGAGAAAAGTTTGAGTCCGAGAGCTTCCGGCATTTTGTCCATTCTCGTCCACTCAGGGTGCTGAGTCGGGTTGATAAAGACTTCGGGGTGCGGCATCATGCCGAGAACGTTGCCTCTTTTGTTGGTGATGCCGGCGATCGCAAGTTCAGAACCGTTCGGATTTTCGGGATAGTTCTGAGTGATCTCGCCGTTTTTATCGACATACTGGAAAGCGATCATGTTTCCTTCCTTTATCATTCTGAGGTCATGCTGCTGCGCTATGAATTTGCCTTCGCCGTGACGGATCGCAACATCGAAAATGTCGATCCCTTCAAGGAAAGGCGAGGGGTTCGCGGGATTTGCCTTGATTCTGACCCATCTGTCTTCGTATTTTGCCGAATCGTTGTGGGTGAGGGTAGCGACCTGTTTTTTGAAGACATCCTTTTCGTCGCCTGGAAGAACGCCCATTTTGACGAGGGTCTGGAAGCCGTTGCATATTCCGATAACGAGTTTGCCGTCAAGTATGAACTTTTTGAGCTTTTCGCCCATCTCTTTTTTGACTTTGAGCCCCAAGACTCTGCCTGAAGCGATGTGGTCGCCGAACGAAAATCCGCCGGGGAAAACCATGATCTGAAAATCTTCGGGGTCGACTTCGCCGTTTACGACGCGGTTGACGTGGACTCTTTCGATCCTGTCCGCACCTGCCGCCTCAAAAGCCCAACCTGTTTCGACATCGCAGTTGATTCCGTATCCTGTCAGTATCAGGACGCTCACTTTTTCCATAAGATCCTCCAAAAAACAGAATGAATAAAAGCGCGGGAATATAGCACAATAAAAGCCGATTGCAAAATTTGCAGAGCAAAAAAAAGGCGGCCTTTCGACCGCCTGATATTAAGGAAGGAGGTAAGACTACATCATGCCGCCCATTCCGCCCATGCCTCCCATGTCGGGCATAGCGTGGTCGCAGGTGTCTTTCTTTGGAGCGTCAACGATGACAGCTTCGGTCGTAAGAAGTGTGGAAGCGATGCTTGCAGCGTTGGTAAGTGCGCTCTTTGTGACTTTTGTAGGATCGATGATGCCGTTTGCGATCATATCCTTGTATTCGTCTTTTGCAGCGTCGTAGCCGTAGTTCTCGTTCTTGTTGCCGAGAATGTTGTTGATTACGATGCTTCCGTCGATTCCAGCGTTAGCCGAGATCTGGCGGATCGGAGCTTCAAGTGCGCTTTCGATGATTTTGACGCCGGCTTTCTCTTCGTCGTTTTCGCATTTGATCTCTTTGAGGACTTCTTTGCAGCGGAGGAGAACTGTTCCGCCGCCTGCTACGATACCTTCTTCAACAGCGGCTCTGGTTGCGTGAAGAGCGTCGTCGACTCTGTCTTTCTTTTCCTTCATTTCGACTTCTGTTGCAGCGCCGACATTGATTACTGCTACGCCGCCTGCGAGTTTTGCAAGTCTTTCCTGAAGTTTTTCCTTGTCGTAGTCGGAAGTTGTCTCTTCGATCTGGGCACGGATCTGTTTTGTTCTTGCAGCGATCGCGTCTTTCGAGCCGGCACCGTCAACGATTGTGGTATTGTCCTTGTCGATCGTGACTCTTTTTGCGGTTCCGAGCATCTGAACGGTTGTGTTCTCGAGCTTGTTGCCGATTTCTTCGCTGATGAACTGACCGCCGGTGAGGATTGCGATATCTTCAAGCATAGCTTTTCTTCTGTCTCCGAATCCGGGAGCTTTTACAGCTGCTATGTTGAGAACGCCTCTGAGCTTGTTGACAACGAGTGTAGCCAGAGCTTCGCCTTCAACGTCTTCTGCGATTATGAGGAGAGGACGACCCTGCTGAGCGACGCCTTCAAGAAGAGGAATAAGGTCTTTGAGGTTCGATATCTTCTTGTCGTAGATGAGGATGAACGGATTGTCCATGACAACCTGCATCTTTTCAGCGTTCGTTACGAAGTAGGGGCTGAGGTAGCCGCGGTCGAACTGCATACCTTCGACTGTGTCGAGGTAAGTGTCCATTCCTTTTGCTTCTTCAACGGTGATGACACCCTCTTTGCCGACTTTTTCCATAGCTTCTGCAAGGATGTTTCCGATTTCCTTATCGTTGTTTGCCGAAACTGTTCCGACGCTTGCGATCTCTTCTTTCGTCGAGATCTTTTTCGTGATCTTGTCGAGTCTTTCTACGACTTTAGCAACAGCTTTGTCGATACCGCGTTTGAGCATAATCGGGCTGTATCCTGCGGTTACATACTTGAAACCGTCTTTTACGATAGCCTGTGCAAGAACGGCAGCAGTCGTTGTTCCGTCACCTGCAACGTCGTTCGTTTTCGATGCAACTTCTTTAAGAAGCTGTGCGCCGATATTTTCGATATTGTCTTCAAGTTCGATCTCTTTTGCGACCGTTACGCCGTCTTTCGTGATCTTCGGTGCGCCGAAAGATTTTTCGATTGCAACGTTTCTTCCTTTAGGTCCAAGCGTTGTTTTTACGGTGTCTGCAAGTTTGTTTACGCCGACCAGAATTTTTGATTTTGCTTCGTGGTCAAAAACGATGTGTTTTGCGCTCATCTCAATTTCTCCAATTAAATATTGTTAATAAAATCAATCACTTATTCAACAACTGCCAGGATATCGTCTTCTCTGAGGATAAGGTGTTCCTCGCCGCCGACCTTTACTTCTGTGCCGCTGTATTTGCCGAAAAGAACTTTGTCGCCGACTTTTACCTGCATCGGCTGTCTTGTGCCGTTTTCAAGCATTTTGCCGGTTCCGACTGCGATAACTTCAGCTTCGACCGGTTTTTCCTTAGCGGTATCGGGGATGATGATCCCGCCGAGTGTTTTTGTTTCGCTTTCTACTCTCTTAACGATGACTCTGTCGTTCAAAGGTTTAAGTTTCATAATTGCCTCCAATATAAAAAGTTAAATAAAATTAACAACATCGGGGAATTGCTTCCCGAAAGCGCCGTTATTTATAAGCATAAAAAGCGAGAGTCAAGGGAGAAAATGAAAAAAATATTTGCAGGGTGTTGTTTATTGTTGTGTGGCTATAATATTGCCGCCATGTAATACGGCAGAAAAATCACTTCATCCTCACGTTTTACATCTCCGTCGTAAAGAACATACTGCAAACCGACTTTGTCGGAAAATTTTGTTTTAAAATTCCTGAGTGATTTAGCAGCTAGTTCCCTGCCGGATTTTACTTCTATCGGAATTACTTTTTTATCTTTTCTGATCAGGAAATCTATTTCCATCACAGGTTTGCCCTTATTATTGTATTCAATGTAAAAAAGAATTTTATGCCCGTTGCCGCGAAGACACTGTGCAACGATATTTTCCACAAACATTCCTTCGTTTATATGAAGCCGGTCTGTGAGAATCGCCTTATAAAACTCGTTGTCCATGAATGTTCCGTCACCGAAACCGAGGTTTATCAGCAAACCGGTATCGAGCAGGTAGCACTTGAAACGCTCGTCATCCATGCTGAGAGTGAGAGCCGGGCTCGGATCGGTGACATTTCTTGCAACATTTACAATCATTGCTTCCGAAAGCCATGTGAGAGGGCTGCTGTATTCGCGGTATCTGGCGTTTTTATCCACATGAGAGAGCTTGAAAGAACTGCTTTTTTCATGTTTGGAAAGCTCGGAAGGAATATTGTCCAAGATATTTCCCAGATAGGTGCTGTTTTCCTCTTTTTGATTCTTGATGTCGTTTCTGTAAAGAGCCAGAATCTCTTTTTTGGCAAAATCGACTTTTTCAAAATCTTTCGTCTGAATGTATTTTACAACGGCCTGAGGCATTCCGCCTACGCACATATATTCCCTGAATTTTCTGAAAATATCTTTGTGAAGATTCCCGAGCGGTTTAATGTTTTCGTAACTGCTTTTTATGATAGGGAAAGTAAATTCATCGCCAGTTGCCCAGAGAAATTCTTCAAAATCGAGAGGAAACATTTCCACGGCATATTCTTCAGACGGAATAAGGATTTCCGATGCCTCGGTCTTCTTTTTTATGCCAGCCAGAGAGCCTGTTTCGATATAGTCGTATCTTCCGTCAGCCAGCAAAGTTTTCAGAGCCTGACGTGCCAGAGGGTAAAGCTGTATTTCATCCAAAATGATGAGGGAAGCCCGCTTATAAAGTTTTTTTCCGTATTGCAGCTGAATCACATTGAAAAAGTAATCCAAGTCCAAAAGACTGTTTACGAAAAGATCTCTGACGGTATCGTTTGTTGACTGGAAATTTATCGTTATGAAAGATTTATATTCGTTTTTCCCGAGCTCTTCCGCAATCGTTGTCTTTCCTACACGGCGTGCGCCTTTCAGGAACAAAGCATATTCCGGCGCATATTCCTTTTTCCATTTAAGTAATTCTTCGTAAGTCTTTCTTTTCAGTACGATTTCTGCCATTCTCAAACCTCATTTTCACAAAATATCCAATTCAAAACATGAAGATTTTCACAAAATCCCCATATTTTAGGTGGCTCAATATCACAAAATCTCCGATTTTTCAAATTTTTCATACAGAAAAAACCTAAAGGGACTTAAGACTTTAACATGGAAGCGGTAAAGATCGGAAGAGAACTGGCAAAAACGCTGAAATCATAGCTGATTTATTTCCTAAATTTTCTTGAAAAACTTATCGTATTTTTCCTGATAATTCAGAAAAGTTGAATTTGTCTGTTTTTCTTAAATCCAACCAGTTTTAAGAGAATTAAATTAAGTTTTATGTGCAAATTAATTGCGATTATCACCTATCATTTTCTGTTTACAATATTCCTGAACAAGCTCCGGTTGATTTGGCAGCAACTTCTCCAGCTCCATGATGTGATTGTCTGCATCGGAATCTTTTCCGATTTGCTTTTCGCAAAACTGCAATTCAGAAATGGTATAACAGATACTCATGGAATCCTGTTCCTTCCGATAGAGTTCCAACGCTTTCATATAACAATCGCAGGCTCCGTTCCAGTCTTTCTTTTCCTGCAGCAAATCGCCTCTGGATCGCAACACATTCGCCCAACCAAGATTATTGTGTTCTGCTTGATAAAGTTTCTCCGCCTCTTCCCAGGCTGCAAGCGCACCTTCATAATCACCTGCGAGGCTCAGCAGATAGCCTCCGGATCGCAACACATTTGCCAGACCAAGATTATCCTGTACAGCCTGAAAAAGTTTCTCCGCTTCTTCATAGGCTGAAAGAGCACCTTCAAAATCATCTTTGATGGTCAGCAGATCACCTCTGGAGTGCAGCACATTTGCAATACCAAGATTATAATGTTCTGCCTGAAAAAGTTTCTCCGCCTCTTCATAGGCTGAAAGAGCACCTTCAAAATCATCTTTGATGGTCAACAGATCGCCTCTGGATCGCAGCACATTCGCCAGACCAAGATTATTATGTTCCGCTTGATAAAGTTTCTCCGCCTCTTCGTAGGCTGAAAGCGCACCTTTATGATCACCTCTTCGGTTCAGCAGATCGCCTCTGGATCGCAACACATTCGCAAGACCGAAGTTATTGTGTAGCACCTGAAAAAGTTTCTCCGCTTCTTCGTAGGCTGAAAGCGCACCTTCTGGATTACCTGTTAGGCTCAGCAGATAGCCTCTGAAGAATAGTACATTCGCCAGACCAAGATTATTTTGTTCCTCCAGATAAAGTTTCTCCGCTTTTTCATAGGCTGAAAGAGCACCTTCTGGATTACCTGTTAGGCTCAGCAAATACCCTCTGGATCGCAGCACATTCGCCAGACCAAGATTATTGTGTTCTGCTTGATAAAGTTTCTCCGCTTTTTCATAGGCTGAAAGAGCACCTTCTGGATTGCCTGTCAGGCTTAGTAAATCCCCTCTGGATCGCAACACTTTCGCCCAACCAAGATTATTGTGTTCTGCTTGATAAAGTTTCTCCGCCTCTTCATAAGCTGCAAATGCACCTTCCAAATTACCTGTGCGGCTCAGCAAATCGCCTCTGGATTGCAGCACATTTGCCAGACCAAGATTAACATGTTCCGCCTGATAAAGTTTCTCCGCCTCTTCCAAGGCTGCAAGAGCACCTTCAGGATCACCTGTGTGGCTAAGCAGATCGCCTCCGGAGTGCAGCACATTCGCCAGACCAAGATTATAATGTTCCGCCTGATAAAGTTTTTCTGCCTCTTCGTAGGCTGAAAGTGCACCTTTCAGATCACCTGTGCAACTCAGCAGATCGC
>JAFQZM010000042.1 GCA_017405875.1 bacterium | reverse complement strand
TCTGCGCCGCCTACTGCTGCCAGAGTCTTCGTGATCGCTGCCGTCAACGTCGTTTTGCCGTGGTCTACGTGACCTATCGTACCGATGTTTACATGCGGTTTGCTTCTTTCAAATTTCGCTTTTGCCATTTTTTCCTCCTTTGTTAGAAAGTTATACCGAATTTTTGTTTCTTAATATTATCGGGAATCTCTCTGTAATGGGAGAATTCCATCGTGAAAGTTCCTCTTCCCTGCGTCTGCGATCTGAGGCTCGTCATGTAACCGAACATTTCGGCAAGCGGAACTTCGACGTTGATGATTCTGATTCCGCCCGCAGCGTCTTCAAAACCGATGATCTCGGATCTCTTTGCCTGAAGGTTGCCCATAACATCGCCTAAATACTGCTCCGGAACATTGATTTCGACTTTCATGACAGGTTCAAGGATCTTCGGACTCGATTTTTCCTCAGCATCTCTAAAACAGTTGAGCGCCGCGACTTTGAATGCCATTTCAGAAGAATCGACTTCGTGAAAGGAGCCGTCAACCAAAGCCACATGGACGTCAACCACCGGAAAACCGTATCTTCCTCCGAAAGAAGCCGTCTGAACGCCTTTTTCTATAGCGCCGACAAACAGCTTCGGAATGATCCCGCCCTTTGTCTGATCTTCGAAAACAATGCCTGAACCTGCTTCAAGCGGCTCGAACTCCATGACAACGTGTGCATACTGTCCTTTACCGCCTGTCTGCTTTACAAGCCTGTGTTCCATTCTGACAGGTTTTGAGAAAGTTTCTCTGTAACTTACCATCGGACTTCCGACATGGGCGTCGACCTTGAATTCCCTGCGGAGTCTTTCTACAAGGACTTCGAGGTGAAGTTCACCCATTCCGGAAATGATGGTCTGACCGGTCTCAGCGTCAGTGTTGACTCTGAAACTCGGATCTTCCTTGGCAAGCTTCTCAAGCGAGAGAGCAAGCCTTTCTTCGTCGGCTTTCGTCTTCGGTTCGATAGCGATGCTGATGACAGGTTCCGGGAAAGTGATTTTCTCGAAAAGGAACGCATCATGCTTTGAGCAGAGCGTCGAGCCCGTCGTCGCATATTTAAGTCCGACTATCGCACCGATGTTGCCGGCGGAGATTGAATCAACGTCCTCCCTCTTGTTGGCGTGCATTCTCAGAAGTCTGCCGATACGCTCGACCTTGTCGGACATAGGATTGTAATACTGCTGACCGACCTGAAGTTCGCCGCAGTAAACGCGGACAAAGCTGAGCTCGCCGACGTAAGGATCGGACATTATCTTGAAAATCAAAGCGCCGGGGAAAGAATCCGTCGGTTTGACGAATTTTTCCGACTCGTCTTTGACAGAAGTAACCTTTATCGGGGGAACATCGATCGGAGATGGCAGATAATCAACAACGGCGTCAAGCAGAAGCTGGACACCTTTGTTTTTGAATGAACTGCCGCAAAGTACAGGGAAAATCGAATTGCTGATAACGGCTTTACGCAGAGCGGAGCGGATTTTCGCAGGCTCGATCGGCGCACCTTCAAGGAAGAGAGCCATGATCTCTTCATCGTAGTCCGAAAGAGCTTCGAAAAGTTTTTCGCGGCACTTTTCAACCGTCTCGCGGTATTCTTCGGGAACCGACTGCTCTTCTCTGAAAACAGCGCCAAGAACATCGCTGTCGTAGTAGCGCGTCGTCATGCTGATAATGTCGATGATCCCGCAGAACGTATCTTCTTTTCCGACCGGAACCTGCACCGCAACCGCATTTGCGCCCAGTTTCGTCTTCATCATTTCGATGACGTGGAAGAAATCGGCTCCTGTGCGGTCCATTTTATTTACGAATGCAAGTCTCGGAACTTTGTATTTGTCTGCCTGTCTCCAGACCGTTTCTGATTGAGGCTCAACACCGCTTACTGCGCAGAAAACAGCGACCGCACCGTCGAGAACTCTGAGTGAACGTTCGACTTCGATAGTGAAATCAACGTGTCCGGGAGTATCAATGATGTTTATTCTCTTTTCGCGCCAGTAGCAGGTCGTCGCAGCGGACGTGATCGTGATGCCTCTTTCCTGCTCCTGATCCATCCAGTCCATGACTGCGGTTCCCTCGTGGACTTCGCCCATTTTGCGGGAAACGCCCGTGTAGAAAAGTATTCTCTCGGTGGTAGTCGTCTTACCGGCATCAATGTGCGCCATGATACCGATATTGCGGATATCTTCGAGAGCTATGTGCTTTTCAGCTGCGGACATGGAACTGGAAACCTCCGATTACCACTTGAAATGTGCGAAAGCCTTGTTAGCTTCTGCCATTTTGTGTGTATCTTCTTTTCTCTTGAAAGAGTTTCCTCTTTTGTTGAAAGCGTCGTCTATCTCGCCTGCAAGTTTGGCTGCCATGCCTTTCTCGCTTCTTTTGCGGGAGAACATGATCATCCACTTCATGCCGATAGCCTGGCTGTTTTCAAGAGAAATCTCGGTCGGAACCTGATAGGTCGCGCCGCCGATTCTTGTCGATTTAACCATAACCTGCGGTCTGATGTTGTCGAGAGCTGCCTTGAAAATGTCGACAGGACTCTCTTTCTTGTTCTGAGCAGCAGCTTCAATAGCATCATAAACTATTGTTTCTGCTACACTTTTCTTACCGCGAAGCATGATTTTGTTGATGAATTTCTGAAGAAGGACATCTCCGTATTTCGGATCTGCCGGAACTTCTCTTTTTGAAACGCATTTTCTTCTTGGCATTACTCAACTCCTTTTTACTTCGGTCTCTTAGCGCCGTATTTCGAACGGCTCTGTTTTCTGTTGTTGACACCTGACGTATCGTTCGTGCCTCTGACGATGTGATAACGAACGCCGGGGAGGTCTTTGACCCTGCCGCCGCGGACGAGAACAACGCTGTGTTCCTGAAGGTTGTGGCCTTCGCCGGGAATGTAGCAGGTAACCTCAAAACCGCTTGTCAGACGGACTCTGGCAACCTTTCTGAGAGCTGAATTGGGCTTTTTCGGGGTTGTGGTGTAAACACGTACACAAACACCCTTTCTCTGGGGACATGATACAAGTGCCGGGCACTTGCTTTTGTTTTGCTGGTCCTTACGACCTTTTCTTATTAACTGATTAATGGTCGGCATTTCTAAACTACTCCTAATATTACCATTACCAAAAAACCGCAGGCATTGTATGGAGGGAAGTACCATTGTCAAAGATTTGACGATTTTTTGCCGTAACACAATGATTTTACTAGCATTTTTTAAAAGGCAAGTTTTCTCGTTTTTTTCTTTTTTTCACTTTTGGGACATTTTTTGCCTTTTGAAAAAATTCAATGAAAACGCACATATCGGAAATAGTCAGGCTGGGAACTCTCTTGACATCAGAACGGCATTTTCGACAGGATGACTGTAGTAATTTTTTCTGAGACCGTTTTCAACAAAACCGAATTTTTTATAATACGTCAGGGCCGGAAAATTTGATTCCCGCACTTCGAGAAAAATCTTCGAAATTTCATTTTTTACACACCAGCCGAAAATTTCAGACATCAGTTCGGAACCCAATCCGCATCTTCTCAGATTTTCCGAAACGGCGACTTCAAGAATTTCGGCTTCGTCGAGAACGGTCGAAAGAATTAAAAATCCGGCAATTTTTTCATCACGGAAAGCGGCAAAAACCTTGTGCTGAGATTTTTTATTGATGATATCTTCTATAAATAAAGAAGTTTCTCCGTGAAAAAGTGAATCTCCCAAAGCGGAAATTTCAGCCCTGAATTTTGAAAGTGAAGAAAAATCGATAAGCATCTATTCAGCCGTTTTCTTTTTTCTGCCTCTTTTTTTAGACTCTTCTGCCGGCTGTTCTGCGCTGTCGAAAATCGATTCCTGAACATCCTGCGCGGGAGCCGGTTTTGCGTTTTCCTTTTTCGGTTCCGGTTTTACTTCAGGTTTCGCTTCGGGAACAATTTCCGGTTCGGCGGCTTTTTCGGTTTTCACTTCAGCCGG
Source organism: bacterium (assembly GCA_017405875.1). GTDB lineage: Bacteria > UBP6 > UBA1177 > UBA1177 > UBA1177 > UBA1177. The sequence goes on along the minus strand of JAFQZM010000042.1, from coordinate 9,725 downwards.
TTCGACGACGTCTTTGATTTTTACGACTTTGTAAGTCTTCTGCGGAACGAGAACTTTTTCGGGAATTATTGCGCTGTCGCCGTTCGACGCATTTTCAAACCACGATTCAAAATCGACGAGTCCTTCGCCCGAAACTACGCTGCCGCTGTATTTTTCCTTGAACGCCGCAACGGTCTCTTCCAGTTTTTCCTTTTCTTCGCCGAGCGGAACAAGTTCCGATACGATTCTGACTTCATAGTTTCCGGGATAAACGCGGTCGACTTTGTCGATATCGACTTCACCCAGATCGTTTTTGCCGACAACTTCGGTCGTGCCGTCAAGATACATCACGAAATAAACCATCTCTTTCCTCCATCTCAAAGATTTTATAAAATTCTTCCCGTTTCTTTCACTGAAAACGCCGCAGATCAGATTGTAGCGGCAGAAAGCCGAATAGGCGCTGCAGTCCGTAGAGGCCTGTTTTTTCTTCGGGCAGTAAAGCTGCGCCAGCTTTCTCCGTTTTGCAAGCGACTTGTTGAGTTCGATGATTTTCATATTGAGCGGACTTTCGCGGAGTTCTATCCACTCCGGAAAAAACGCCGTGAAAAGCTGCGGCTTCACCGGACAGAACTCCCGCTGACACGAAATGCACTGCGAAAGATGGACTTTCGTTCCCTGCATAAGCCCGAAAAATTCGGGATCTTCGCATACTGTCCAGCTGTTGTTCAGAAAAACCGCCATCACAAACCCGCAAAACGACCGTCTTGAGTTTATCTGTCATATTTTCAATTTCAAGAGATTTCAACAAAAATAACCTTTGACAAAAAAAACTCTCGCATTATTATTACCGGCGTTTTTTTGTAATGTATTTTTAACATTTTCCATTTTTGAGGTGATTTAATGAGTAAAAAATTTCTGATTTTGGCTCTTTTGGCATTTTTAATGCCGTTTGCGGCAAATGCTGCCAAAGCTATCGGTCCGTCTGTATCTGTCTACCGCGACAAAGAGTTGAAATGGGAGGATGGAGCTTACGGCTATCATGTAATGTTCAAATCGCTCCTTGAAAACAAAGATCCGAAAAACGATCAGGAAGTACCGGTAAAAAATCCGCAGGCTGACACTTGCAAAGAGTCCAGCACTTACACCCTCGATACGAGCCACATCCCTGCAGATGCGATCATCGAAGATGCATATCTTATCTGGACAGGCGCAGTTCCTGTTGCCAAGAAAAACGATCCGACAGACAACGAAGTTGCACTTTCTTTCGTTTCAATGGACGGTACGATACAGCACTCAGACGCGATAAAAGGAAAAAAGGCCTATAAAGTCGATGATGCCGGAGTCGTTTCTTTTGAATTCGATGCATTCAGAGATTCCGAAAATACGAACAAAAGCTGGTTCACATACCGTGTAAATGTCCGTGATTTCTTCCAGAAAATTCAGGAAAAAGGCAGAGCCGGCGCAAAAGAAGGCGCAGCTTTTTACGACGGTTATTCCCTTCTCGGCGACTACACTCTTTCAGGACTTGAGTGCACAAACGAAGCTGTTTACAAAGATACCACCGAAATGGTTTCCGACTGGTCGATAATCCTTATTTATTCTTCAGTCGAAATCAGCCCGAAAAAAATCTATCTTTACGACGGTTTCAAGCCGTACTGGTTTGAACTCAGCGAAATCAATGTAACCGGTTTCGAATTTCCTAAAGATCCCGAAATCAGGATAACACTTGCTTCCCACGAAGGCGATCCGGGACTTGCCGATGCTGAACCCGAGGATCATCAGGGTGTTCCGGAAGGTATTCAGATTCAGGGAGAACCCGACGTTGCAGGCGAATGGCTGCTCATTTCAAACGAATGCAACCCGCCGGCTTATGCTGACAAAGGCTATACTCACCTTGAATACACCGAGATTTTCAACTCCATTTCTTCGGTTTACGGTTTTGCAGATGCTGTACCGACCTGTATCGGAGGAAATCCGTCGGCTCTCAACTATGATGAGATCGAGTACGGCATGGATGTCGACAGTTTCATTATGGATTCTTCGCCGGGCTCCAATGATGACTGGGCTAATTATGCCATCCACTTCAAAAAAGGCGGAAAGAAAATCAACTTGAGAATCGGTGCAAACCAGGATCAGGTTATTACGAACTATATGATTGTTTCGGTTGATACGAGAGCGCCGCAGTTCGATATTCCGGGACAGCCTGAAAAAGTCGTATGCTCACCGGCAAACAACACCTTTGATCCCAATTCACTGGAAGGAAAATGGTGCCAGAACGGTCTTGAGCACACTTTCGCTCTCAGAATCCAGAACTGGGGAACCGATTCGACGAATGCTGTCATCGTTCAGGATGCAATTCCGGCAGGCATGGAATATGTTCCGGGTTCGACCGAATACGCGACAAGCTTCAAAGTTGAAAACGACAAAAAAATAGCTACACGCTGGATGCCGGTTGCCGACAACGGCGGTTTCCCGCTTGAAACCGGTTTTAAAGTCGCAGATTCACTCGACCTGTGTCCGGAAGACAGCGATTATCTTAAATGCGACAACATGATCATGGTTCGTTTCAGAGCTAAAGTAAAAAACGAAACACCGAAAAACCAGGTCATCGAAAATACCGCTATATACAAAAGTGCAGGAGTCAGCGATTACAAAACCAACCTTGGTATTCCTGTAAAACTCAGAATGATCTCGACCGGCTGCGTAAATTCGCAGGATGCTGTTGACCTTTCGGACTGCGGCGGTGTAGGAGCTGCAGCATGCACAAAGAAAGAAGACTGTCAGGAAGGATACATCTGCGACACTGAAAGCGGCGCATGCATCGAAGATCCTTCGATGGTCAAATGCCAGGACAGCGCGATTACCGCAAACATCGGTAAAAACAGCCCGAACAGCGAAGTCATCTTCATCGGCAATCCGCAGACAGGCCTCGTTATCGGTCAGCTTGAACTTGCAGGAACCGGTGAAAACTGCTATCTGAACCTTAACTCGATCAAACTTAAAATCGATGTAAAAGACAGCAACATCAGCCTTTCCAACATTAAAATGTACAAAGACAACAACAGCAACGGAATCGTTGATGCGGACGACACTCTTCTTTCGACATCAGACGGTATATCCGGCGGATACGCATCTTTCTCGGCAACCAATCCGGAAAACAGACTTTGGAACAACAAGAAAAACAATATTCTCTTTGTTCTTGACGCCGCTTACAAAGAAGATGCCGCAATTCAAAGCAGTGCGACATTCACAGCATCAATCGAAAAGGTCGGCGGAGTCCTCCTGGCAGACGGCGGAACACCGACTATCGAAGGTTTGCCGATAGATTTCAGCAAATTCCAGTTCGAACCCGCTGAAGGTTTCATCGTAACGAAAGGTCCGCACGATCCTGAAGTTCCGGCTAAGTCGGAAATGAACAAATTCCAGGATGTTCTTCAGTTGAGAGTAAGAGCAAACGGCGCGGATGAAACGATCAAAAAGATGACCATCAAAGTTCCGAAGTCGAATATGGCAACGTTTGGCAACGGCATCACCAGACTTGCAGTTTACGAAGACACCGACAACGACGGCAAAGGTGACACCGAACTTGCTTCGACAACTACTTTCGACGGAACGCAGAAACATCAGTTCGCGATTTCTTTCGATGTTCCGAAAGATACCGACAAATATCTCACGATCAAAGCCGAACCTTCTCTCAGCGACGGAGAGACTTTCCAGATTCAGGTTTCAGCCATCACGGTCAACAGTCTTGCAGTTCTCGGTCTTCCGGTAGATTCAAGACCTTACGAATACTCCTGCAATCCTGACCTTGAAGACTGCGGCGGCGACGGCGGCTGTTCGATAGTTGCTGCGGAAGAGACTGACAACACTGCATTTTTCGCAATCGCAGCGGCTGTAATGCTTCTTCTTTTGGCTATCGCTTTCAGAATGAGAAAAAACTAACTCATTAAAAAATCCCGTTTTTATCCCCTGAAAAATCTTTTTAAATCACAATAACTATCGGAAAAATCACATTTTTTACCTTTGCGGATTTGCATTTTCGGACTTTTTGAGTATAAAAGCGCGTTTTTCGGCTTTTTGAAAAAAATTATGTTTTTACCCGTTAATATTTGAAATTTTGGAGGAAAAAATGGCAGCAAAAAAATTTGTTTACTTCTTCGGTCCTCAGGGTTCGGAAGGAAACGCATCAATGAAGAACACTCTCGGCGGAAAGGGTGCCAACCTCGCCGAAATGTGCAACATGGAGATTCCGGTTCCCGCCGGTTTCACTATCGCAACCGATATGTGCACCGTTTACTATAAAAACGAAAGGAACTATCCGCCTGAACTTGCAGAACAGGTTGACGAAAACCTTAAGAAAATTGAAGAAGTCATGGGTAAAAAATTCGGTGACCCAGAAAATCCGCTTCTTCTTTCGGTCCGCAGCGGCGCGCGTGCTTCGATGCCCGGCATGATGGATACGATTCTCAACCTCGGTCTCAATGAAAATACACTTCAAGGTCTTATCAAAACAGACAAAGACACCCGTTTCGCATGGGACAGCCTCCGCCGTTTCATGCAGATGTACGGTAACGTCGTCATGGGGATCAAAGGCGAGCACTTCGAGCAGGCTATCACAAGCCTTAAAGACAAATACGGAATCAAAAACGACCTCGAAATGACAGTCGAAAACCTGAAGGAACTTGTCGAAAACTACAAAAAAATCGTCAAAGAGCAGACGGACAAAGAGTTCCCGACCGATCCGAAAGAACAGCTCTGGGGCGCAATTGATGCAGTTTTCGGAAGCTGGATGAACGAAAGAGCGATCGTTTACCGCAAAATGAACGGCTTCTCCGACGACTGGGGAACCGCTGTAAACGTTCAGGCTATGGTTTTCGGAAACATGGGCGACGACTGCGCGACAGGCGTTGCATTCACGAGAAACCCGGCGACCGGCGAACACGTTTTCTTCGGCGAATACCTCATCAACGCTCAGGGCGAAGATGTCGTCGCGGGTATCAGAACTCCGCAGCAGATCACTCTTATCGGCAGCAGAAAATGGGCTGCTGACCACAATATCAGCGAAGAAGAGAGAGCTTCGAAGTATCCTTCACTTGAAGAATACATGCCCGAAGTTTACGAAAATCTCTGCAACATCTACAAAAAACTCGAACTTCACTACCGCGACATGCAGGATATCGAGTTCACCATCGAAAACAGAAAATTGTGGATGCTTCAGACGAGAAACGGCAAAAGAACGGCTGCAGCGGCTGTAAAAATCGCTGTTGACATGGTCGGCGAAGAGCTTATCACGAAAGATGACGCACTTCTCAGAGTAACTCCCGGTCAGATCGACCAGCTTCTTCACCCGCAGTTCGTAAAAGAAAGCAAAAAGAGCGCAAAACTCATCACGAAAGGTCTTCCGGCAAGCCCGGGCGCTGCAACAGGCCAGATCGTCTTCTGTGCAGAAGATGCTGCGGCTTGGAAAGAAAACGGAAAGGAAACTATTCTCGTCAGACTTGAAACCAGCCCCGAAGACATCACCGGCATGGTCGCTGCAAACGGTATTCTCACCGGCCGCGGCGGAATGACCTCGCACGCTGCAGTTGTTGCAAGAGGCATGGGCAAATGCTGCGTCAGCGGATGCGGCGGACTCAACATCAGCGTTGATGAAAAAACGATAAAAGCAGGAGACCTCGTTCTCAAAGAAGGCGACTGGATCTCAATAGACGGCAGCACGGGCGAAGTTCTTCTCGGCAAAGTTGCGACGGAAACTCCTCGCTTCAACGAAGGTTTCGAAAAGCTCATGAACTGGGCTGACAACCGCCGTGCGCTTAAGATCAGAACAAATGCCGACACGCCGAGAGACGCAGCACAGGCACGCAAATTCGGCGCTCAGGGAATCGGACTCTGCAGGACTGAGCACATGTTCTTCGAAGGCGACAGGATCAAAGCCGTAAGAGAAATGATCCTCGCAGACGACCTCGAAGGAAGAAAAGCCGCTCTTGCAAAACTCATCGGACACCAGAGAGACGATTTCTACGCAATTTTCAAGGAAATGCAGGGACTTCCAGTAACAGTCAGACTTCTTGACCCGCCGCTTCACGAGTTCCTTCCGAGTGAACCGCAGCAGATCAAGGAAATGGCTGAAATCATGGGCTGCACCGAAGAAGTGATCAACGACAAAATCAAAGCTCTTCACGAAATCAACCCGATGCTCGGTCTCAGAGGCTGCAGACTCGGCATCACACGCCCGGAAATCACCGAAATGCAGACGAGAGCCATCATCGAGGCTGCCTGCGAACTCACCAAAGAAGGCGTCAAAGTATTCCCCGAAATCATGGTTCCGCTCGTAGGAAACGTAAATGAATTCAAATATCAGGAAAAAATCATCCGCGAAACCGCAGCAAAAGTTTTCGAAGAGAAAGGCATCAACGTTGAATTCTTAGTCGGAACGATGATCGAAGTTCCGAGAGGCGCGCTTACCGCTGACGAAATCGCTGAACACGCTGAATTCTTCTCGTTCGGAACAAACGACCTCACCCAGATGTGCTTGGGCTACAGCCGCGACGACGCGAACAAGTTCATATATCAGTATATCGACAAAGGAATTCTGGAGAAAAACCCGTTCCGCTCGATCGACCAGACAGGTGTCGGACAGCTTGTTGAAATCGCGGCAAGACGCGGCAAAAAAGCACGCCCGAACATCAAACTCGGTGTCTGCGGCGAACACGGCGGTGATCCGGCTTCCATTGATTTCTTCCACAGATGCGGTCTCCAGTATGTCAGCTGCTCGCCTTACAGAGTTCCGATAGCTCGTCTCGCAGCAGCTCAGGCAGCGATCAACAACGACGTCGTCCGCGAACTCAAACAGAGTGTCGAAGACGCATACTCAAAGGCTGAAACCACCGCGAAAGATGTCTACAACACTGCGAAAGACGCATATTCAAAAGCTGAAAGCGGTCTCAAAAACCTCAAAGAGACCCTGGAAAACAGCGAAGAACTCAAAAAGGGCGTTGAAGGCGCCAAAAAACTCTTCGGCGATATCAAAAAGAAAATCAAAAAATAAAACTTAAGGTCTTTAAGGTCTTAGGGTCCTTAGGGACCTTAAGGACTTTAAACCTTAAACCTTAACTACTCACTTCCTCAGATTGCTGATCCTTTCTTCAAGGCTCGGATGTGTTGAAAAGATTTTAAAAAGGAAATTCGATTTCGGCGAATAGATGAACATGTGCGCTGTTGAAGCAGAAATTGCACTTCCCTGCTGCGCCTCGACGATCTCTTCTTCTCTGCCAGAAATTCTCTGCAGTGCGCTGACTAAATATTCACCGCTCCCCATAAGTTTTCTGCTGTAATCATCTGCTAAATATTCGCGCGATCTGCTTATCGCGGCTTGTATCAGCATTGCCGCAACCGGAGAAAGAAGCGCCACAAAAAGCCAGCCGATTGCGTTTCCGTCACGACGGTCTCTTCCGATGCCGCCCAAAATACCGAACCAGCGCGTCATCGAAGCAATCCACATGATTGCCGAAGCCATCGCCGCAACTATTGTCTGGATCAGAATGTCATAGTGTTTTACGTGTCCGAGCTCGTGTGCGATTACAGCGGCGACTTCATCACGGCTGAGCGTATTCAGCAAGCCTTGAGTTACCGCGACTACCGCGTGTTTCGGATTTCTTCCCGTTGCAAAAGCGTTAGGCTCGGCAATCGGAATGACGTAAAGTTTGGGAACTACCGGAAGTTCAGCCGCAGTCGCCAGTTTTGTGAGAGCATCAAAAAGCCATGTGTGCTCTGTCGGATCGGCAGGTTGCGCGCGGTAAGCCGCAAGAACGATTTTGTCGCTGAAAAAATAGCTGAAAAAGTTAAAAGCCAGCGACAGGAAAAAACAGATCATGGCGCCGTCCTGCCCGCAGGTAAGATAACCGATAAAAATCAGAAAAACTGACATGAGAACAATCAAAAATCCGCTTTTGATAATGTTGAGCATCAGAAAACCTCCGAAAAAGATCAAATCTGTTTGAAATATATTGCCGCATGACCAAAAAACAACCCGAAAAGACTAAAATAATTGCCTTTTTTGCTGAAAACATTAAAAAATCACGGTTTTTGGGAGTTGAAGAGATGGATTTAAAAGAAAAATTTCGGGCAAATTTTAAAGAAATCATAGAAAAAACCGGTTTTTCGGGCAAAAAATTTTCTGTTTTAGTCGCATGTTCCGGCGGAGCTGATTCTCTCGCCCTTCTCTACCTGCTCCACGAACTCAGAGACGATTTTAATTTTGAACTTGCCGCAGCTTACGTCAATCACAGGCTGAGAAGTGAAGCGGATAACGAAGCGATATTTGTTGACAAAATTTGTCAAGAGCTTGAAATTACTTGCTTTTCTCTTGAATTCGAGCCTGATTTCTGGACTCATGAAAACAAAAATATCGAAGAAAGGGCAAGACTCAAACGTTACGAACTTTTATTTGATTTAGCAAAATCCAATAAATTCAACATGTTGGCGACAGCTCACCATCTTGACGACCAGGTCGAGACTGTTCTGATGCGCATTTTTGACCGCGGAACAGGCTTAAAAGGCTTAAGCGGCATAAAACCTATAAATCCGAGCTGCGATTTTTTATCGAATGAGCAGGATGGCGTTTTTTTTGTAATTCGCCCGATGCTGAACATCTCAAAAAGCGAGATTTCAGCCTTTATGAAAGGGCTACAATTTTTGTCAGATGCCTCAAATTACGACACAAAATACCGCCGCAACTACTACCGCCACGAAATTCTGCCCGCTTTAGACAAACTTCTGCCAGAAATTCCCTACAAAGAAAATATCGCCCGTCTCGCTGAAAATGCAGCTCGCGAAAGTGAAATCATGCGCGAACTTATGGACGATTTCTGGCGGAATCTTGCAACCAAAGATCCTGAAAACTCGATTTTTATTCCAAGAAGTTTAGTAAAATCAAAAAGTTATGATTTCTGGCTCACCGCCTTTTCCTATCTTTTTTCATCAGCGGTTTTTGTTGAATCAGATGTCCACCGCTCTCCTTCAACAAAAACTCTGCATGATATTGTTGATTTTATCACAAAAACTGATCCTGCAACTGCGAACTACAACCCGTTTGCGTTCGAAAGGACAAGGGAAGGAGTGAGGTTTTCAGATACAAAAAAACCCCGCCGGAGCGGGGTTTGAAAAATCAAGCAATAATCAGAAATTAGTTGCCGTGATCGAGGCCAAAACCTTTGTCCATGCAAGCTGTTTTCCAATCATCAGGAACAGTCTTTTTTCTAATTTCTGCTGCATACGCCTGATCTGCGCTATCGGACCTCACGCAACTCCAAGATTCATTCGCTGAAACGTTTGTTCTGAAAGCATAGAAAGAACCGCAAGCATAAACCGGCCATGTTGCGGTGCTTGCCGTAATGTCTGTTGCGCCGTCGTTGCAAGCTGCTGCAGTACCTGCACCTTTGCTTGAACTGGTCTTAAAACCGATTGATTGAAGATTTTCTGCCCAGTAGTTTGCAGAATGGTTGTTAGCATCTTCTCTCCAGAGGAGCTGCATCTTTACAACTTCTTTAAGGTTGGTAGCAACTTCAGAAGTTCTCGATTTTTTCGTGTAGTCGCTGTACATAGGAATAGCAACTGCTGCAAGAATACCGATGATTGCGATAACAATCATGAGCTCGATAAGTGTGAAACCTTTTTTCATCTTTCTCTCCTTTTGATGAAATTAATAAAATAACGTCGTCTGACTTTCAAACAACATATTACGAAAT
>JAFQZM010000041.1 GCA_017405875.1 bacterium | reverse complement strand
TGATCCCATCCCGAACTCAGAAGTGAAACATGATAGTGCCGATGATACTGCGGTCAGTGGCCGTGGAAAAGTAGGTCGTCGCCTCATTTTTTTTGCCCTGAAAATAACGGAAATTAGAATAATCTACAATAGAAATTAGAATGTTGCTGCGGGGAAGGCGCTTAGGGTTTAAGGTCTAAGGTCCTTAGAGTCCTTAAGGTCATTAAGGACTTTAAGGACTTTAGGGACTTTAAATTCTTTAAGCTTTTTAGAGTCTTAGAGAAATTTTCAAAAATTTTTGCCGTAAAATTTGCATTAAATCGTGATTTTGCTATTAAGCGCCGATTTTTTTATTTAACAACGGAGGGTTCCATGGCAAAAATCAAAAATGTTATCATCAGTGTTTTTGACAAGACTAATCTTGTCGATTTCGCGTCTGAACTTGACAAAGCAGGCGTCAAAATCTTTTCAACGGGCGGAAGCTGCAAAATGCTTGCTGACAACGGAATAAACGTAACGAAAATCGAGGATTACACCGGTTTCCCCGAAATGATGGACGGCCGCGTGAAGACGCTTCATCCGAAAATTCACGGCGGAATTCTGGCGCGCAGAGACGATGCAAACCACATGAAAGCTGCAACGGACCACGGCATCACGATGTTCGACATGGTCGTTGTCAACCTTTATCCTTTCAAAAAGACTGTTGAAAGCGGCAAACCCTTTGCAGACATCATCGAAAACATCGATATCGGCGGTCCTTCGATGCTTCGCAGCGCATCGAAAAATTTCAGAGACGTCGCAATCGTTACTTCTCCCGATGACTATAAAGCTATTCTTGATGAGATGAAGGCGAATGACGGCGAAATTTCGCTCGAAACGAGATTCAGACTTGCATCCAAGGCTTTCAGACTCACGGCGGCTTACGACAGCTACATCAGTTCGTTCCTTTCGACTGTTGACTGCAACGGTGAAAAGGTGAGCGAAGATCCCGAATTCATCAATATGCAGTTCGTCAAGAAAGAGACTCTGCGTTACGGCGAAAACCCGCATCAGAAGGCTTCTATCTATATCGACAGCGAGGCTGAAAAAGGAACTCTCGCTCTTGCAGAACAGCTTCACGGAAAGCAGCTTTCCTTCAACAACTACATGGATCTTGAAGCTGCGAAAAATATCGTGAGCGGCTACACCGAACCGGCGGTCGCGATAGTAAAACACACCAATCCGTGCGGTGCCGCAGTCGGATCAACTCTTGCCGAAGCCTACAATAAAGCACTTGCTTGCGATCCTGTCAGCGCATTCGGTTCGATAATCGCGGTAAACAAAACTCTTGACGGTGAAACTGCTGAAATAATGAAGGCTCTTTTTGTCGAAGCTATCGTTGCACCGGCATTCTCCGACGAGGCCAAGGCAGTTCTCAGCAAGAAGAAAAACATCAGACTTGTCGAAGTAGGAGAATTCGCGCAGAATTTCGCAATGGATGTCGAACTCAAGAAAATTTCGGGCGGCGTCCTCATTGAGACTGCTGACAGGCGCGTCATCACCGAAGCAGATCTTCAGTTCGTAACAGAGAAAAAACCGACTCCGGAGCAGATAAAAGAGCTTCTTTTCGCGCAAAATATGGTGCGTTTCATCAAAAGCAACGCGATCCTTATTGCGAAAAACGGTGCAACGGTCGGTGTCGGAGCAGGGCAGATGTCAAGAATCGATTCTCTCGATATCGCGATCAAAAAGGCTCAGTCTCCGGTTGAAGGCTGCGTAATGGCAAGCGACGCTTTCTTCCCGTTCAGAGACTGCGTTGACAGAGCTGCTTCAGTCGGAATCACTGCGATAATACAACCCGGCGGCTCGGTTCGTGATCAGGAATCGATCGATGCCTGCAACGAGCACGGAATCCCGATGGTATTCACCGGAATCAGAAGTTTCAAACACCTGTAAACACAAATTCTTTCAATAAAATCTCTAAAATGAATTATATCGGTAAACTATTGAATTTACAGGATAAATCTTTTGCTGATTTTCAAGCCGGTCTGTTGCCTGGAACCAAGCGCGCTTCTATTATCGGAGTCCGTCTTCCGATCCTCAGAGATATCGCCAAAGAGCTCATTAAGGACGGTTCTTCAAAGGAATGGATGAAAAATCTGCCGCACAAATTCTTTGAGGAAAACCTTCTTCACTCGATTTTTATTTCCGAAATGAAGGATTTCGATGAATGCGTGGCCGAAACCGACCGCTTTCTGCCGTTTGTCGACAATTGGGCAGTCTGCGATACAATGTCTCCGAAATCATTCAAGAAAAACAGAGAAAAACTGCTTGTGAAAATAAGGTCATGGGCTGAAAGCAGAGAAGTCTATACCTGCCGCTTCGGCATAAAAATGCTTATGAACCACTTCCTTGACGGGGATTTCCGCGAGGAACTTCTTCAGATCCCTGCATCGGTAAAAAGTGAAGAATATTACGTCAATATGATGATTGCATGGTTTTTCGCGACGGCTCTTGCCAAACAGTGGGAGCCTACTGTCAAATATCTCGAAAACAGAAGCCTTTCAGTCTGGGTGCACAACAAAACTATCCAGAAAGCGCGTGAAAGTTTCAGGATTACTGCTGAACAAAAGACCTATTTGAAGAGTCTGAAGGCGTGAAGGCGAGGGCGGGAAGTTTGCTGCTGGTGTGAATGGCGGAACTTTTTCTACGCAGCGAGTAGATCAAATCCTTGTTTTGTGAAACCGTGCACTAATCAGCGTTTCGGACGCAACGTATCTTTTTGCTTTAATTATTGTTGTTTTGTTAAAATGTATTTGATAAAATTATGAAATATTGAAAATAAAATTTGATTTTTCATGAAAATTTTTATTTTATTTATCTGTAATTTTCTTTGGAGTTTGAAATGGAAAATGAAATTGTGTCACAAGAGCTCAGCATTGAAAAGAAAATTGAAAGCGAAATCTTGGTAATACGCGGTCAACAAGTAATGATTGATCGTGATCTGGCAGAACTCTACGGTGTCGAGACAAAAAGATTGAACGAGCAAGTTTGCAGAAATATTGAAAGATTTCCTGAAGAATTTTGCTTTCAGTTAAATAAAGATGAATTCGAAAATTGGAGGTCGCAATTTGCGACTTCCAATTCTGATAAGATGGGACTTCGCAGACCTCCTTATGCTTTTACAGAACAAGGTGTTGCTATGCTTTCCGCTGTTCTGAAAAGTGAACAGGCAATCCTTGTCAGTATTCAGATCATGAAGGTTTTTGTATTCATGATCATATCGGCGCATCGTTAAAGGATCTCGGCAAAAAGTGTTTTGCGTTCGAAGTGCTTGATTCTGTGTGGATCAAAGAGATTTTGAAGAATTTGTGAAACCATCCGGGAGCGCGGGCGGCTCGGCAGAAATCGTTTTTCAGAGGATCCGTTGTAGGCTGTTTCCAAGAGTTCAATACCGGATAAATTATATCTTCATTTTTAACATATTTGTGTGTTGCTAAAAAATATTCTAGATTAATATTAGAAAAACTTGATTTTTTATCAAAATCTCTATTTTATTTCTCGGCAGTTTTTCTTTGAGACTTCAAATGAAAGATAATATAGAAATAAAATATAAACTTCCTTGTGATTGGGAAAAAACGAACGACATTTCTTTTGATCTGCTTTCCGATTTTGTAATACAGCTGCATGATTCGGCTTATACTGCCTCTGTTAAAGCCGTAAACCGTTTAGCTACTATCCGAAATTATCTGATAGGATTTTATATTGTGGAATATGAGCAGCACGGGAGTGACAGGGCGAAATACGGAGAAAAATTGTTGAAGCGGCTCGCTGAGAGGGTGAATAAGCGGGGTATCAACGAAACTTTGCTGAAAGTTTCACGTTCGTTTTATTTGGCATATCCCCAAGTAAAAAACTATTTGCAGGGGAAAACTCCTGAAAAGATCGGCTGTCCTGAAAAAAGTGCGACGCCGTCGCACCAATTTGAAATTCCTGCTGACAAACTGATTTCCCAACTCTCTTTTTCTCATATCCGCGAGATATTGACTGTCGCTGATCCTCTTGCCCGCTTTTTCTACGAGCTTGAATGTATAAAGTGCTGCTGGAGTGTAAAGGAACTCAGGAGGCAGATTGCTATAAATCTTTATTTTAGATCAGGTATGAGCAAAAAGCAGGAATTGCTTTTGAAGCGGACGCAGACACGAAACGAACCGGCAATGACGATAAAAGATCCTTTTTCGTTTGAATTTCTTGATTTGCGTCCGGAATTATTGACGGAATCAGATCTGGAAAACGCCCTTATAACACATTTGCAGGAATTTATGCTGGAGCTTGGAAAAGGATTCTGTCTGGAAGCGCGTCAAAAACGCATGATTATCGACGATGAGTATTATTATGCCGACCTTGTTTTTTATAACAGAATATTGCATTGCAATGTGATTGTGGAATTAAAAGACGACGAATTCAAACATTCCGACCTTAGCCAGCTGAATGCCTATGTGTCTTATTTCAGAGAAAACGAAATGCGAGATGGGGACAATCCGCCTGTCGGGATCCTGCTTTGCACAAAAAAAGGAAAGAAAATGGTAGATTACGCGCTTGCAGGCCTGGATAACAAGCTGTTCGTATCCTCATATATGCTTTCTCTGCCTGATGAAAAAGTGCTGGAAGAATTTATTATTAAAGAAACAAAAGGATAGGGTTTCTTCCGACACATCTGTTTTTGTTATTGCTAACTGCAGTTGGCGAAATTGTTCCAATAAATTCAGCTGTTCTTCAACTTGATGTCGAAATTTTCGACTTCAAGTCAGCTTTTGTTTTGCAACGATCATCTTATTGACGTCAATAAAATGGTCTGATTATTCTACTTTAATTACAGAAAATTCTTTTTTCTGACAGGTTTCAAGAACTGCTTTTTCAGACAAAAAAATGACGGGTCAGTCTGCCCGCCGCATCAGGTTGAACCTGGGTCTTTCGACCAACTCAATGGTTGTAATATATACGCTTTATCACAAAAGCCAAATAAATTTTAGATTTTCTTTTTATTTGTTTTTGCGGGAGCGCGGGCGGCTCACCTGCTCGTCATTCTGAGCTTTAGCGTTGAATCTCAGTTTCCGGTTGCGGAGCTTAGTCGAAGCAAATATTTTCGATTTTCAAAATCGCAATTTGCAACCTCGAACACATATCTCAATAAATTCAGCCAGTTTTCACTTAATTATTGAGGTGCAATTTTTCGACCTCGATCCAGATGAAAGGTGCAAAATGAGTGCGGGCTGCCCGTCGCTTGTGTGTGCTGGAGTTATTGATCCTTTTTCTCTTTTTCTTCTTCTAATTTTATGCTTTCTATACACTTCCCATAAACATCATAAGTGTTGCGTTCTTGTTTTATGGGGTTGATAATTGTTACGTGATCTTCTGTGCAACCATCACACAAGATCCCAAATAAATTAAATTTGAAAGTTCCATTTTTGTCGAAAACTTTAACCATTTTATCGTCAATTTGCTCGGCCTTTCCAATCGGATTTTTATTTGAAACATTAAACATTTTCCCTCCTTAAATTTTAGCAATAGCTTACACAGATAACTTCAAGCTGGCTGTTTTTATCTGGATTCGTAGGCAATGGTTTCCCTGTGTTGAAATCCAAAGCTTCGGCACAAGGATCTGTGAGGGATTCTGTGTTTAAAGACCATACAGGTGTTTTAGGTTTTGACCACAGAGGATTGTTGATGCTAACAAGACCATAAATTTTAAATACGGTTTGCAATTCTTCGATTGTAGGAATTTTCCAACATCCACAATTTTTAATTGAATAGGAATAAAACAATGCATCGTACCAAGACATTAGTTTTGGTGCCGGAAATGTTATTTTTGTAATTCCGTTGATGGGTTTTACCACCATAATATGGTCGTCCTTAATTTGAAAATTTGCAAGATCCCACTGATTTGCTGAAATATTTGTCATAATTTTTTCTCCCTTAAAAATTGTTACCTCACACACCTAACATTGTAGTTCTCGCTCTTATCTGAGTCGGCCACCATGCCCCAGATGAACAACACCATCCATGCGCTGTTTGCATTATCTGATAAAGCAGAAGACGACCATAATCCGGCTCCTTCGCCCAGTTTGCTGCATTCTCCTGTTGAATCAGAGCAACCTCGGCATGCTTCTTGCTCCCTACAACTACTAGATAGGCAGCTGTCAGTAACTTTGCATTTCCCTCCTGTCTGGGTTGCAGAACAGTTTTGAATAAGTGTTCTCAATTCGCTGATTGTCGGCAAATGCCAGTCGGAATATCCGCATTCTGTCAGTTCGCTACAATAGGTTTTCGCCGCTTCCCAGTTCACACTTTCCTGTGATCTTGAGGACCAAATCTTATTGCCTATTTGTACTTTATCACAAGTTTTACATTCTCCTGTCGATTCGTTGCATCCGTAAGTGCAGGATTCGTTATTTTTCCAAAATCCATTTTCGCAAAGCATTGAGTTGTTATTGGAACATTTGTATTTGCCTGAAGTGCATTCTGGCGATTTACATTTTCCTGTTGAAGAATCGCATCCGTAAGAGCAATATTCGTTTCTTTCCCAAAATCCATCTTTGCAAAGCATTGATTTTTCATTGGAGCAAGTGTATTTGCCTGAAGTACATTCGGCTTCACATTTTCCAGTAGACTTGTCACACTCGTTGGGACAAGTTTTGTTATATGTCCATTGACCATACACACAAAGATATGACCCATAGGCATATCCGCTGTTTTGAGATTCTCCGCATATATATTCGCCTGGTGTACAATCGCCTTCAATACATTTTTTTGTTGAACTATCACAACCGAATTGGCATTTTTCTTTAATTTCCCAAAAATCATTGTTGCAATAGTTTAAGTAAAGCCCTATGCATTTGTATTCGCCAGACTTACAGCCTTTGTCATCTTCGCATTCTTGTGTCGTAGGGTTGCATAAATAATCACATTCTTCTATGGTTTTCCATGTGCCAGAATCACACTGCTGCCTTAAATTGTCATAACATCTGTACGATCCTTCATCAACACATGTTAAATCATTACTCGGATCTTCGTTGTCACCCGAATTTGTCTTGCATTTCCCAGTTGATGAATCGCACCCGTTTTCACAGCGAGCATCATAGACCCACGAACCGTTGCTGTTGCAGTAATGAGATTCGTTTCCGACGCATTTGAATTTGCCGCTTGTGCATTCCGAAGAATTGTCGTTGTTGTTGCTGCTGTCACTGCCGCTGTCGGATGAATCCACGCATTTTCCGTACTCGCAACCGTAAGAGCATTCTTCGGAAAGTAGCCACATCAGATCATCGCCCGAATAGCCGCAGAAATAGGAATCGCCGCCGCGACATTCATAGTTGCCATAGGAACAAACATAACTTCCTGAACTTCCTCCACTGCTGTTGTTGTCGCTACCGCCACAGCTGACTAAAAAACATCGCAACAAACATTGCAAAACAAACTAAAAACTTTTTCATTTTTCTCTCCAAAAATAAAAAACAAAAACCTTGTTTTTATAGCCGAAAGGTTACAAAAATCAATTTTTATATCCAACAGGTTATAAGAAAATCGCCTCTTATCGTCTAAAAACACTAAGTTTTTTACGGAGTCGCCTTTGGATCTCAAAACAGCATTCGCCTTGACCATAAAAGAAATCAGGAAAGAAAAGAAACTTTCTCAGGAACAGGTCGCGAACCGCTGTTTTTGCCAGACTGTTATCATCGGACGGCTGGAAACCGCCCAGAGAGAACCCAAAATCTCAACAGTTTTCAAAATCGCCAGCGCTTTGGAAGTCTCCCCCGACTATCTTGTGAAAAAAGTGGAAGAAAAACTGAACAGCGCGCCTCAGGAATAGTTTGCCGCGCTCCGACATGAAATAAAGTGGTTGAAAATATTTGATTTTGTGATATAATTAGCGGCTTTTTGAATGGAGGCTACTATGGCAGAAACGCTTATGCGGATGTATGAAACAATGTCCGAAGCTGAACAGAAGGAATTGTATGATTTTGCGC
This sequence comes from bacterium, assembly GCA_017405875.1. Classification (GTDB taxonomy): domain Bacteria; phylum UBP6; class UBA1177; order UBA1177; family UBA1177; genus UBA1177. Next base: position 3,105 of record JAFQZM010000041.1, on the reverse strand, counting down.
TTTTCCTGCTTTCCCGCAATGAGGAAAAAGAGAAACCTAAAAAATCCATGTTCGGAGTTTGGAAGAACGAGCCTTTTTATATGGCTCCTGATTTTGATGAACCTATTGAAGATTTTGCGGATTATATGTGATGAAATACCTTTTAGACACCCATACAATTCTTTGGTATCTTTACGGCGATGAAAGACTCTCGGAATCTGCGAGAAAAACAATCGAATCAAATGAATGTTTTTACAGCTATGCATCATTTTGGGAAATATCTATAAAGCAGAGCCGGAAAAAACTTGAATTCAACCGGACAGTTTTTGAAATTGATGAAATGTGCAAAAGTGCCGGATTTACAAGGCTTTCTGTTACTCTTGCAGATTTGCATGCGGTTCGGAATCTTCCGTTTCAAGAGAGTGTAAAACATAACGACCCGTTTGACAGAATTCTGATCTCGCAGGCAATCGAAAATAATCTGACAATCATTACTCACGATGATAAAATTTCACTGTATAATGTAAAAACTGCGTGGTAAGTCCCACGCACGACCAAATCAACATCAATCGGACACACACGCCCTCGTTAGGAGCCGTGTCAGGTCACGGCTCTACAAAATTATTAAGGATGAGGACTGTTTTTGCAGGCTGGACCGGCACGCTCCGATAAAAAAAACGGGGACCGAAGCCCCCGCTTTAAGAAGATTTCCTCAAGGGCTCCCCTGAAGTAGGGGAGCTGTCGCAGACAGAGGGTCTGCGGCTGAGGGGTTTAATTAAAGAATATCGTTGTCGTTGAGCTTTTTGAGTCTCTCGTAACGGTCTTTGAGGTCAGCCTTGAGCATAGCGTGAAGTTTAGCTGCTTCGTTCGGGAAGAGTTTGGTGAGCGATTTGAAGCGGACTACTAGTCGCGGAGTTCCTGCGGATCGCGGGTCGGTTCCTTGCTGTCAAGCTGGAACGGATTCTTTCCTTCCTTTCTGAGTTCCGGATTGAATCTGTAAAGAGGCCAGTAACCTGCTTCGACCGCGAGTTTCTCTTCGTTCTGGCTGTGCGACATGTCGATACCGTGGTTGATGCACGGAGCGTAAGCGATGATGAGTGAAGGTCCGTTGTATTTCTCAGCTTCGGTCATAGCCTTTACAAGCTGGTCGTGGTTCGCGCCATTGCAACGCTTGCAACATAGATGTAACCGTAAGTCATGGAAATCATTCCGAGATCTTTCTTTCTAACTTTCTTTCCGCTGGTAGCGAATTTAGCCGTCTGGCCGAACTGGGATGCTTTGGAAGCCTGACCGCCGGTGTTGGAGTAAACTTCGGTGTCGAGAACGAGGATGTTTACATTCTCGCCGCTTGCTTTGTTTTGACTACCTCACACAACGGACATAACCGTAGGGGCTAGTCTTAACGCTGTAGCCCACGCTTCCGTAGTGGAAATCCACATACCAAGCGTAACCGGAATTATCTGATAGAACAGACGAGGACCAGAATATACCCCGATCACCCAACTTGCTGTATTTTGAATCAATTGAACAACCGCTGCAGGCATCATTTTTGCATTCACTGGAAGAAAGACAGCTGTCGGTGACTCCGCACGAACCGCCAGTCACTGTCGCAGGACAGTTTTGGATAAGCGTTCTGAGTTCGCTGATACTCGGCAGGCGCCAATCGGAATAGCCGCATAAAGTCAAGTTGTCACAATGGGTTTTTGCTCCACTCCATGATGCGGACGTAGGAAACGACCATGTTTTGCCGTTTATTGTGCCACAATCATTGCATTTCCCTGTCGATGAATTGCATCCTAAAGGACATGTTTTGGATTTTACCCAAAATCCGTCTTCGCAAAGCATTGAATTGTCTCCTTCGCATTTGTATTCACCCAAAGTGCATACAGCTTTGCATTTTCCAGTTGATTTGTCGCAATCTTCGGGACAAGTTTTGTCATAATGCCAGACTCCGTCTTCGCAATAATATGAGGCGTAGGAAAATCCGGCTTCTTTTGAATCTCCACACAGGTATATGCGTGTTGTCCAACAGTCTTCAGGCAGACATTGCCTGTTTGCAGCATCGCAGCCATACTCGCATTTTTCTTTGATTTCCCAGAAATTGTTGTTGCAATAGCTAAGGTTGCCTGCGATACATTCGTATTCGCCTGTTTTACATTCTGTACTGCCGAGGCATTTTTTTGTAACGGGATCGCATCCGTAATTGCATTCTTCCAAAGTGTTCCAAGTGCCTGACTTGCATTCCTGTTTTAAATCACCATTACACCTGAATGCTCCTTCAGTTGTGCATGTTAAATCAGCTGAAGTGTCCGAAGAATCGGAGTTGTCGTTGTCATTTGCAGAATCGGAAGAATCACCGGAATCGGTGTTGTTTGCGGAATCGGAAGAATCACCGGAATCGGTGTCGTTATTGTTGCTGCCGGAATTAGTGTTGCACTTTCCGGTTGACGAGTCGCATCCGTTTTCACAACGCGCATCGTAGACCCATGAACCGTTGCTGTTGCAGTAATGCGATTCTGAACCTATGCATTTGAAATTGCCGGTTGTACATTCGGAAGAATTGTTGTCATCGTTGCTTCCTGATTCATTGCCATTGTTGTCGTTGTTCTCCTCATTGCTGCTGCCGCAGCCAATCATGAAAAGCATCGCTGCAAAAAGCAGTGAACAAATGAAATTTTTTTTCATAACTTTCTCCAAAAAACGAAAAATTTAAAAAAGTGGGCAGAAAACTCTGCCCACATAGTTGGTTTATGCCTGATAGATATGCCCTTTTTGCAAACCGTAAGCATCATAAAGAGTGTAACCATTAAGGTTATCACGTACAACTACTACATCTGCTGTGTAGCCAGCTAAAGTTGCATTGAAAGGAATGGGAAACTGATGAATTTGTGAACCAGAAACATCATAAGTTGTGATAAAATTTCCTTTTTGTAATGCGAATCCAATAGTTTGCATTTTTCTCTCCATTAATAAATTGAGTAAAAAACCAAAAAAAATCCGATAAATTCACCGGCTGGTGATTTAACATCTCAAGATTATTGAAAAAAGTTGCAAAAACTTGCTTGAAAAACTTGACTTAAATTTTAAATTAGATATAATTAAACGCGGATTCTTGATTCTTGATTC
>JAFQZM010000040.1 GCA_017405875.1 bacterium | reverse complement strand
CGGTATTTCTTTTGTTTCAGTAACAACTTTCTTCTGATCCATATCAAATCTGTGAATATGAATTTCTTCGACAGTGGTCGGAATTTCAAAATTTTTTATCAAATTAAAATCTATTCCAATGTTTATATATTGGGAAAGTCCAAATCGGATAGCAAGAATAATATCCAACCAATCCATCGTTCCGTTACAGTCCATGTCTTTTGCAGCATTCTTTATTATCTGCGAAGCACGGCAGATTTTCCACATCGGGGTGGCATAGTTTGTAGCATTTGATGTCAGCGCCTGAGGTATCGGAAGTGTCGGAAGCATCGAAAGTATTTGATATATTTGATCTGGATTTTCTATGGTGATTCCCTGAATACAACCAAACCATGTAACAACTCCGGCGAGTCTGCCGTGATTATCTAAAACAGAACTGCCTGAGTTACCATACCATATATCTGCGCCTTCAAATATCAGAACATCCTCATCAAAGTGTTGCGCATGAGCATGCCCTTTACCATTTACAACACTACCGACATTGGCAATTTTTAATCCGCGAAGTTCTTTATTTCCTACATACATATTTGCAACATTTGGATGTCCAATGACATTTATTTCGGAATTTGTCTGGAGAACAGCAGTATTCACTCTTGCCCAGCCTCTGGCACCGTTTGTGTTGTCAAGAAGTCTCCATAGTTTTTCAGGTGCTTCGTCATCTTGGTTGTTTTCAGATCTCCATGGCCAAGGATCCAATGCTTCTGCTGGCCAAGCATCTTTATTTTTTTTCAATTCATATATAGCATAATCCATTTTCCCCAACACTTGCCCTGTTGCCTCATCAGGCCATGGTATATTTTCAGCAAGAATATATTCTATATCATTGTCGCTATCATCGTATTCTGTGTCATCATCGTATTCTGTGTCATCATCATGTTCCGCATCATTTTCTTCATCGTCTTTCTTTGGGCATATGTGATTCCAACCATGTTCTACTGATCCGTCAGCATTGCAATCTATATAGCGGTCAACAATCGGGAAATATGCCTGATGCTCAGTAAAATTAGCAGGTTTTCCAGGTTCTCCATATTGTCTGTAATTTCCAGTCTCATCCAAATATCCATCATAAATGGAAACTCTTGGATAGTTTGGAGGAGTCTTATCGTTATCATCATCGATATCTGCCATTTGATACCCGAATAAGACCCCAACAATTTTGATGTCATTACCGTATTCATCTTTTGTTGTAGCACAATGTCCTGCTGTTAAGAAATAGTTTTTTCCTATCAGTGTTCCGCTGCATCGCACACCGTATGTCCAATCATTTGGCAATCCATTTCCTTGATATTGATAGACAAGTGTTCCAACTCTTCCACCGTGTTCCTGAAGAAATTCTTTGTTGTAATCCAAGCCTTCTTTATCAGCAAATTCAAGATGTTCAAACCATGAAGGAATAAAATTGCTCGGCGAGTTTACATAATCAAGGCAGGTGTGCGGCAGTGGTGTTGCCGGATTTCCTTCCGCAAACAAACCAAAACATGCCATAAACACTGCAAATAACATAAAACTTCTTTTCATGTCGCTCTCCATCTCCTAAAGTTGTTATTTATCCTCACAGCTTTCCAGCTGATCATTCATGCCGCCGACATGAGTTCCTTGAGCTTTCAATTCTTCAAGAGGGGAAAAATCTTTTATGCAGTTCTTATCTACCCACAGACTCGACAATCCTTTTCTGTTTCTGAATGCTTCAACATTCTCTATTTTATTCGAACCTACATCCAATCTTCTGAGTGCAGGGAACGATTCGTTATCTGCAAAACCTGATAAATCCGTAATACTGTTGTAGTTTAAATATAGTTCCTGAAGCGATTTTAAATTTTTCATAATTGGAACTTTTGTGACTTTTTTACATAAAGCAACATCTAGGCGTTGAACATTTTCAAGATCATCCAATTTAATTAAATCTTCATCGTTTAGATCATTTGATCCAATATACATTTCGACAAGTGAATCAAGTCCTTTCAGTTCAGGCAGATTGCTGATGTTGTTGTAAAGCAACTGACAAACCTGTAACTTTTTTAAATTCACGAAATCTTCCGGAATTCTTTCGATCTGGTTTTGATTTAATACCAACCAAGTTAGATTTACCAGTTTTGTAATTGTTGAAATGTCTTTTATTTGGTTGCTCTGAGCACCAAGACTAGTCAAATTCACCAGATCTTTTATCGGTGAAATGTCTTCGATATAGTTATAGTGAAAATACAATTCTTTTAATTTTATCAGCGACTTAACTAAATCAATGCTCTTTATATTATTGTGCGAGAAAGCTAAATATTCCAACTTTTGCAACTGATCAAGATTTTTAGGTAAAAATTCGATCCTACTATCACCAATATCCAAACTTTTAAGATTGACAAGCTGTTCCACCGGAGAAACATCCGTCAATTTTGTTTCTACTATTTCAAGTGTTTCGAGATTTGTTAGCAATGAAAATGAGCCGTCAAGACAGGTCATGCTTTCTGCTCCAATTGCAATTTTTTTTAACTTCTTCAGTTGAGAAAGAGGAGTGTAGTCATGAATCTTGCCGGTTAAAATCACGACATATTCAAGGTTTACCAGTTTTTCGACACCGCGAATGTCTTTGGAACGCAACCGTATTTCCGTGACCTTTTCCAAATCTTCTTCTGTAAGTTCGTGATCATCATCATATTCGAGAATTTTTTTTATTTGAGATTCAAGATTCGGATCGGCAAAAAAGCCTTCATAGGGTTCATCCGGGATTTCATCGTAACAGCGTGCATAACCGTTGATCGGTTTGGTTTCTTCAAAAATTTCTTCGGAAGGTTCAGGTGAATCGGAATCATGATCCGAAATTTCATTAGAATCGTCAACGATTTCAGAATCCTGCGAGTCTGTGTCAGTATCAGGAATTACATCCGAATCAGTTGAAGAGTGCGAGGAGGAACAGGCAATCAAAAGCAATGAAACAAACAGAAAAACCACAAACATAAGCTTTTTCATGGCGCACCTCCAAAAATAAAGTTAATTAAGGCTTTATTTCATCTTCGGTTTTTATATCTTTAACGCATCTAAACCCGACAAAAAATGAATGAATCCAAGGTGTAGAGTAATATCTTGTTTTAAGTTCAGCTCCGCTAAAATATCTTCCCCCCTTTGTAACAACCAAGTCGTTTCCGAATTTGCCATGACAAGGCGGATTATCGCACAAATTTTTCGTCCATTCGCTTGTTGTCCACTCACTCACGTTACCCGACATGTCCATGATTCCGCCTATAGTTTTATCTTTTGGAAATGTTCCGACTTCAACAACATCCCAACCTACAAATCCGGGATAACCAAATCCCACATTTGCATAATAACTGTCCGGATAAGTCGAGGAATCAGGTTTTTCTTCTCCCCAGAGGTAAGTTTTTTCTTCTCCGTCCCATGTTGCTTTCATCCACTCAAATTCGGTCGGCAGTCTTTTTCCGAGCCAGTTGCAGTAGTTCTGTGCTTCAAACTGATTAACATAAAGTACTGGAAAATTCTCATAGAATGGATTGTCGTAATAATTCAAGACTGTTAAAGATCTCTTCCTTAAAGGTTCGATACACGCTTTTGCTGCAACACACTGAGCATATTTTCCGTTTGTAACTTCAAAAACATCCATTTTAAAAGGCTTTTCGATTTCATATTCCTTGCCGTCATAAAGGAATGTCCCCGCTTCAACAGTAACCATTTCATCATCGCTGCTTGTTCCGGCGAATCCTTTGCACTCGCTCTCAATGCAGACATCAAAAAGAGTTGTGTCGTCGCCATCGTCACACCGTTCGTGGTTCGGAATAAAGTGACACTGACCGTCTGTCACAAAATATCGGTTATCAGTACACGGATTATCGTCTTCACAAAGCTCATCTGCATTTTCAGGCAATTTTGGCAGATCGGGAAGTTTTGCTATTCCATTCCTGACATAGCCGCCAAGAATAAGATACCTGTCTTTGATATAAGGCCACTCCTGACCAATGTTGGGGTATAGTTTTGTGACTTTTCCTGTTTCAATGTTCAAGACATAACTGCTTCCTGTCGAAGTCATTTCTGTATCGTTGGCAACATAACTGAAATACGGGTATTCAAAACTCGGCATTGTGAAGTTTCCTTCAAAAATCCCTTTTATTTCAGGAGTCCATTTTTCTTCACGTTTTGTCTTGATATTGAAAATGTAAATTTCTTCGCCGCTAAGTTTGCCGAAATAATCAGCATAATAAACGAAATCTCTTCCGGAATCCACTAAAGCATATTCACCATTTATATTTGTTTTCAATGCATTAAGTTCAAAAACACTTAGAGGAATTATTTCATAAGTTTCGAGGTCAACTGCCCAAGATTCATCACTTGCGATTTTAGTTACATCTCCAGTGCAGACAAGATGTTTGCCATCTATTTTGGGTGCATCATCACATTTTAGATTTGAAATTTTTTTCGTGGTATTTGTTTCTAAATTCATTATTACCGGATTGTATGAGACTAGATCAAGAAATGCAATATATGGATAAACTATTTGCATTTGACCATAATTACCCCAATCAGTGAGTTCCATAATTTCGTTGCTTTTTAAATCTGCAATAAAAAGTTTACCATCTTTAGTCCTATCGGATTTAAATCCGTCCCAAACATTAAAAACTATTTTATCTCCATCAACAGCGAAAAAGTGATTGACGAATTTTGAAACCACTATTTCGTAGACATATTCATTTTTTCTGTTGCAACCGTAAATATTTGGACAATATTCGCCATCAAAACAAAGTTTGTGATTTTTAGGGTTTAACACAAAAAATACAAAGTCTTCATTCATATCCATAGGGTCATCTACATTTCCTAATGGATTGTCATAAGCTTCTGTAGCCCCGTTTGATTCAAGCACTGTGACATACTCGTTTTCCTTAGGATTTGCCTTGCATCTGACATTGGTTTTGACCGGACCAAAACAGAGCTTTGAATCTTCCTGACCGGGGTAAATATAGATGCAGACAGGATCTGGATAGATAAGTTCCGCATTTTCATCATAATCATCAACGATTTCAGAGCCTTGCGCGTCAGAATCGTCGTCTTGGATTTCAGAATCCTGCGAAACAATGTCTTCATCGTGAAACATGTCGGAATCGTTTGAAGAGTGAGACGAAGAGCAGGAAAAAAGAAGAAAAACTAATAAAACAACCGATAAATTCAAAAACCTTTTCATCTTTCGGAGCCTCCGGAAACCAATTTTATGTAACAAACAGGTTTAGATTATACTGGATATTTAAAATTTAACAAGCAGTTTTTTATTCATCACCCTGAACCTCTGTTTCTGCTAACAAAAAGCGAAAAATCATCATTAAACAGACAAATTATCCTTCTACTTGTCGAAGCATGTAAGATGTTAAAAATAAAATGATTATCGTTTAAGTGGACTTTAAATTATATTGAATTATAGTCTGCTGGTTGCTTTTGTACTTTTTCAAGGAGAAAAAAATGGAAGATCGCAGACAAAACAAAGACCGCAGAGACGATCTGCAGTTCAAACTTCCCAACGATGCAAGAGGCAAAAAGGATAGAAGACAGAAGGAACGCCGCACGAAAGAGCGTATTCCGGTCAAAATGTGGGTGAGAAATATGGAAGGCTCAGCCGACTATTTCCAGCAGACGGCGAACCTGAGCACAAACGGCATGTATATTCTGTCTCCGAATCCATACGAAGTCGGAACGATCATCGACATCGAATTTCAGGTTCCGGGAACCGACTACATCATCAAATGCGGAGCGGAAGTCCTTCGCTGCACTGAAGAAAATCAGGTTATCGGACTCAGCGCAAAATTCGTGAACATGTCTGATTCAGACAAAAAAATCATCGAAAAAGCCATGGATGAGCTCATAAGCGAATTTTGGTATATAAACGAATAGGTCAAAGAAAAAATGAAGCGCATTTATGCAGACGCCCTCATTATCGGAAGCGGGCTTTCCGGGCTTTCGACCGCTCTGAGCCTTGCCGAAAAAGGGCTTAAAATAGTAGTTGTCACAAAAGAGGCGATCGACGTTTCGAACAGTGCAAACGCACAGGGCGGTATCGCGACCGTCACCGATTTCGGCGTCGATTCGTTTGAAAAGCACATAAAAGACACAATCACTGCCGGAGCGGGTCTCAACAACGTAAAGGCTGTCCGCTTTTTTGTTGAAAACGGTCCGGACGCAATCAAATATTTTGAAAAACTGGGATGCCACTTCACCGAAAACGAAGACGGCAAACTCGACCTCGGGCGCGAAGGCGGACACTCAGAGCGCAGAGTCGTCCATGCGGGCGATATCACAGGTTTCGAGCTCATAAAAGTCGTAAAAAAGGCTGTTCTGCTCCACTCCAACATCACCGTTCTGGAAAACCACACGGCAATCGACGTTATCACCGAATCAAAATTCATGTGCAGCGAAAGCAACAAAATCATCGGTGCGTACGTTCTCGGCAAAAACGGTGAAATCCTCACGATCACCGCAAAAACAGTGCTTCTGGCGACCGGCGGCTGCGGAAAAGTTTACCTTTACACGTCAAATCCCGACGTTACGACAGGCGACGGCGTTGCAATCGGCTTCCGTGCAGGCGTTCCGGTTGTCAACATGGAGATGATACAGTTCCATCCGACGATCCTTTATCACGAAAGAATCAAGTCGATGCTTATTTCGGAAGCTCTGCGCGGAGAAGGCGGCGTCCTTATCAACAAAAAAGGCGAAACTTTCATGGAAAAGTACCACCCGCTCAAATCGCTCGCGCCGCGTGACATCGTTGCCCGCGCTATCGACCACGAAATGAAGATGAGCGGCGACGACTGCGTTTTCCTCGACATGACAAAACTCGACGGACATTTCCTTCAGCAGAGATTCCCGAACATTTTCAGAATCTGCATGGATGCAGGAATCGATATGCGGACAATGCCGATTCCGGTAGTTCCGGCTGCACACTATTCATGCGGAGGTCTGCAGAGCGAACCGACGGGAAAGACTCTCATTCCGGGCCTTTTCGTAAGCGGCGAAGTTGCACACACCGGTCTTCACGGCGCAAACAGGCTTGCTTCGAACTCGCTTCTTGAAGCTGCCGTCATGGGAAAATACGTTGCAAAAGAAATCATCGCCTATGTTGCAAATTACACGGGCGAATGTCCCGAACCGCCTGAATGGAACTCCGGAGACGCTGAAGACGAAGACGAAAAAATCATCATCAAACAGAACTGGGACGAAGTACGTCACATCATGTGGAACTATGTCGGCATCGTCCGCAGCAACAAACGTCTTGAGCGTGCTTTGGCGAGACTTGAACTGATGAAGCATGAAATCAACGAATACTACTGGAACTTCAAAGTTTCGCGCGACCTTCTTGAACTCAGAAACATCACTCTTGTTGCAGAACTCATTATAAAAAGCGCGATGAAGCGCAAGGAAAGCAGAGGCCTGCACTTCAATATCGACTATCCGAAACTGCTTGACGAGGCGAAAGATACGGTTTTGATACCGTCGGAAATATTTTAACCAATAGTAGGTTGCGCCATGAAGAAATTTCTATTCGCTGCAATCGTTTTTTCGATGATTTTCTTCGGCGCAGGCTGCGGAAATTCATCAAAAGAAAACAACGATGCAGACAATACCGAGTCCGATTCCGACATCGAAGAAAACAGTGACGATGATATGGAAACACCGGACGGAGACGAGAAAGTTCCGGAACACTCGCCGGAAGATGAAGCGAAACTTGAAAGCATCAGGAATCTTGCCGAAGAGTATGTCAGATTTTCTCACGGAACAGGTGTTGCCATCGGTTACGGCGTCGACGAGCTCACATCTGTTGCTTACGGAGTGCGTCACAACAGAACGCAGGAACCGCTTTCGACCGAAAACCTTTTCGATATTGGAAGCATAACTAAAAATTTCACCGCCGTGACGCTGCTTCTTTTGCAGGAAGAAGGCAAAATCGATCTCGACCAGACGATAGACAAATGGTTCCCGGACTTTGAAAAAGGAGACATTATTACCGTCAGGATGCTGCTCAACCACACATCAGGCATTTTTGAGTGGAACGAATTCGATGATCTTGAAGGTACAGTTGACAAGGTGAACGGAAAATTCACCTTCGAACCCGGAACAGACTGGGCCTACAGCAATACAAACTTTATTATTGCAGGACTTATCATAAACAAAGTTGCGGGAAAAGATGCCTCTGAAGTGATCCGCGAAAAAATTCTCGATCCGCTCGGTCTTACGCACACTTTCATGAAATATTCCGAAGAATATCCGCTGGAGGAAAAAGCCCACGGACACACTTTCGATGAATACGGCAACATCGTTCCATATGAACTGAACGAAAATTTCTGGACTGCCGGCGGCATCATTTCGAATGTTGAAGATATGTTCAAATACGCTCACGCCCTTTTCAACGGAGAACTTATTTCCAAAGAAAGTCTGGATCAGATGCTGGACATGGTCAAAGTTTCAGGAACGCCTGTTTACGGACTCGCCATAATGTACGGCAAAGGCTCTCACGGTAAATTCTACTATCACGGCGGCGATGTCATCACCACTGCGGCAATGATGGCATACTACCCTGAAAACGGCGAAATTCACGTGCTTTTCAACAACGGAGGCAGCAGTTCCAGCACTCTCGGCATGCTCAACGACGAAATCGAATTCGTTCTCATGGATGACGGGAAATTTGAAAAGCAAAACGATTTTCCTGACTGGGACGAACTTATCGATAACGAAGACGACTCTCAGATTTTCGCACTTTACGCGCCGCTGCCCGATTATCCGAAAGAAGAGCTGAACGACTCTATAGGATATTTCGTCTATCCGGGTGACTATTATCCCGACTTTTACTGCTCACACTATATGTTCAAATCTCAAAGTTACGTAAAAATCATACAGCAGTGCATGGAACCTTTGAGATATTACACTGATGATCTTAAAGTCAGAAGAACAGATATCGATATGGTTCTCAGCGAGTTCAAAATTGCGGCTGAATCAGGGGAACCGACACAGAATTTTTACATCACGAAATACGATTATTACTACGACATAGAGGGCGATTTCGTCACCCGAATATGCTACGATCTTGAGGAGAACGATCCTGAGAAATATATGTTCGTTTCAAGCGCTGCACATCCGTCAAACCCTGAATTTTATCACCTTTGGGGCAAATCGAAAATGGCTGAAAGCACAAGAGCGACCGGATGTTACTGCATGGATGAAAACGAAGAAGAGCGCGAATGCACCGAAGACGAACTTACAGATGATGAAACCGAGGCTTCAAATCAGCCGATAATACTGTTTTAAACAATAGCAAAAGGAGACCAGCATGAAAAAAATTCTCGCCGCAGTGATTCTTTTTTCGATGATTTTCTTCGGAGCAGCCTGCGGAAGCTCCTCTAAAAGCGAGGATAAGCAGCCTGACGCCGACGAAACTCCGGATCAGGACACCGAAGAAATTGAAGAAGATGAAGATTATGAAACAGACGATGAAAAGCCTGTTAATGACAGTGACAATGAAGAAACTAAAGCAGTTACCGAAGAAGAAAAGTTGGAAAGCATAAAAAATCTTGCTGAAGAGTATGTCAACTTCGCTCACGGAACAGGCGTTGTCGTTGGTTACGGAAAAGACAAACTCACCTCTTTCGCTTACGGCATCCGCGACAGCGAAACAAAAAAGGAACTTTCCGTTGACGATCTTTTCGAAGTCGGCAGCATCACCAAAAATTTCACAGCAGTAACGCTGCTTCTTTTGCAGGAAGACGGCAAAATCGATCTCGACCAGACGATAGACAAATGGTTCCCGGACTTTGAAAAAGGCGATAAGATCACTGTCAGAATGCTTCTGAATCACACTTCCGGCATCCAGGAAATGACTGAGATCCTCGATCCTGAAGATATCGTGGAGAATGTCAACGGGCGTTTCAATTTCGAACCTGGAACTTCGTGGGCATACATCAACGCAAACTTCGTTCTGGCAGGACTCATTATCAATCAGGTCGCAGGAAAACCCGCACATGAAGTTATCCGCGAGAAAATCATAGATCCGCTCAAGCTCACGCACACTTTCATGAAAGGTTATGAAGATTATCCCAAAGATACAAAATCCACTCCTCATGCATACGATGCTCACGGAAATATTGTTCCTTATGAATATTATCACAAGGCATGGACGGCAGGCGCACTCGTTTCAAACGTGGAAGATCTTTTCAAATACGGTTACGCTCTTTTCCACGGACAGATCCTCTCGAAAGAAAGCATGGATCAGATGCTTGATATCGTTAAACTTCTTGGAGAACCTGTCTACGGTCTCGGTACGCAGTATGGCAAAGGTTCTCACAGCGAATTTTACGGTCACGGCGGCGATGTCTTTTCTTCACACTCGATGCTTTATTACTACCCGGAAACGGATGAGATCCACATTATTCTCAACAACTTCAACGAAAGCAAGGACATGTACGTTCTCAATGACGAGATCGAATATGTTCTGACGGACGATAACGCCGCTAAAAAGAAAACCGAATTCCCCGACTGGAACGAACTGATCGACAAAGATGAAAACACCCAGATTTTCGCACTTTATTCAATTATGGAAGACTATCCTGTCTACAATCTTGACTACGGCATCGGCTACTTTGCATATCCCGAAGACGAATATATCAATTACTACTGCCAGCAGTATATGTTCAGATATTCCAACTACGGCGTAATGATTGTAAAAATCGCTTCCGAGTGCATCGAACCGAAAGAATATTATGTAGGACCTTTCAAAGTACAGCGCACCGATATCGATATGTATCTCCGCGATTTCGAAAAAGCACTTGATTCCGGCGAACCGACAAGTGAATTTTATGTTACGAAATACGATTACTTCTACGATCTTGAGAATGAATTCGTCTACAAATACTGCTACTACCTTGAAGAGAGCGATCCTGACAGATATATGGTGATTTCAAAAGACACAAATCCGTCACAAACCGAGTTCTACCACGTCTGGGGTAAAACCAAAATGGATGCAAGCAAAAAACTCGTCGGCTGTCACTGCTATGACAAAGCAGGTGAAGAACGCGAATGCACCGAAGATGACGAATATCCGCCAAAAGAAGAGTCTGATGAACCGGAAGAAACCGGCGACGATGACGAGATCCCGGATGAATAGCGCGCCATGTTGTAGTGACGACGAAACGGCGTGACGACGTGACGTCGAGGGCGCTCGATAAAGAATCACAGATTTCTTTTGACTAAATCTTCAAGTTCCTCTTTCGGAACGAGACCGACTGAGGTTTCAACTTCCTGACCCTCTTTGAAAACTTTGACGCACGGGATTCCGCGGATTTTGTACTTAAATGAAAGTTCCATGTTTTCGTCGGTGTTTACCTTGACGAATTTGACATTCGCATTGCCTTCGTAGTCGTTTGAAAGCTCTTCGAAAATCGGTCCGAGCATTTTGCACGGTCCGCACCACGGTGCCCAGAAATCAACTATTGCGACACCCTTGAAATCGATGACTTCAGCCTGAAAAGTCTCTTCATTTGCGTGAATAAGCATTGTTTCCTCCTATTTGAAAACTATTTTTTTAATGTTGTTTTTGCTCAGCTCAAGAACTTCCCTTTCAAGATCGGGATAGTCTTTTTTGCTCTCGTTTCCTTCGTTGCTGACCTGGATTTTGTAGAAAAACGCGGCTACCGGCGATTTTTCGCCTTCGATATGAATGAAGAAAACTTTGTTGTCTTCGATCTCTATCGGCTCTTTGCTCTCGCTTTTTACTTTCGGCACGATGTGGTAGAGAGCCTTCATCGAGCAGTACTTTCTGACGGGAACGAATCTGCCGTCTTCGAAGCACGAAACATCGTCGCTGCTTTTAAAAACGATCTCTTTGATGTCGGCAAACTTGAGCATAAGTTCGTTGACACCCTGCGCCGCAGAAATCGTCGTAGTTTCGCTCAAAGACTTGCTGTCAAGCTGCGCAGCCTCGATTTTTAAGACCTTTCCCGAAATTGTCTTGCCGTTTTTCAGCGTGATCGTCGCGTTTTCGGCAAACAAAAATGATGAAACAAGCAGAATTACCGTAAACAGAAAAATTTTTTTCATGATAGCCTCCTTTTATTTTTTGTGGCGCTTCCGTTATCCCGACAAAGTTTGCGCCACTATTTTCCATTTGCAATCTCCGTTTCCCACGGATGCTGTCTCATATATCTGATAACATTCGTAAGAACGCGTTTTCTTGCCGCAATCGTCTGATTTTTCTTGTATTCCTCGTGGTTCGCGCGCCCCGAGCGGCTTTCGACAAAACTCTCTTCATCCAGAATCTGCACTTCAAACGGGAAGAAAAAGCGGTAAGTCGGTTTAGACGGATTTATCGGGTCTTCCATAGTTATTAGAAGTCGGCTCGTGAGCTGGATCGAAGAATACGAAGTCGAAGAATAGAGGTTCGTCTCCTCGATATTTCTCTTTGTAATCTCCTCCTTTTCCTCCGGCGGAATCTCGAGATATTTTTCAAGGAAGTCGGCAACGTCTTCCTGCGACCACGAGGAAAGATCGTACGATTTCAACTCTTCGACACCCTCGATGAAACGCGGAATGTTGACGACGTTGTTTTTCGTTCTGCTCGGCTTGATGTTTGCGAACGAAATAACATGATTCGTCGCGAAATACCTGAGAACAAGGATAATATCGAGTTTGGTGTAAGTCACGATACGCACTCCGACGCGGTCGAAAATATCGGCAGTAACATTCTCCTTTTTGTGGAGAAGTTTGAGTATCAGACTGTCGCGCGACTTGTCGTTTTTTATCTCGAAAAGTTTAAGCCTTATCGCGTCATCGCCCGTTCCGAGAAAGTATCCGCCCGCCGAATTTCCGTTAAGGTGAGAGCTGAATCTTTTATAAATCTGGTTTCTGATTCCGGGCATAAAACTTTTTGCAAGGTCGTTTTCAACGTGGGTTATCGTGTGCGCCACTCTCAGAATCGCGCAAGCCCATGCCTGACGGAGCGTTTTTTCCTTTTCCGAAGCCATGATGAGAAGGCTCACAATATCGTCGTTGCAGAGAATGTCCGGCGGAATTATCAGAGTTTCGGTTTTTCCTTCGGGATCTTCGAGAAGATAAGTCTGGATGAAGGTTTTCGCCTCGCTCAGGATCGAAGAAACAGTCTCGGCAATCTCGGGATCGGTTATGTCGTAGCCGTAATTTTTGATGAAAACAAGCCCCGACTCCCTGTCATGGACGTTGAGCCTTTCGATATCGATGAAACTTTTCTGCGAAAAAATCGCGTCAAAAAGCTCAAAAGGGAATTTCAGGAAATTCTTTTCAAGTTTATTTTTAAGTTCCATATCGTCTCCTACACATCCCACAGTTTGAAAAGGGCTGCATCATCGGGAATCGTCACTTCGATCGAGCCGTTTCCGGGGATCCTTTCGAGTTCGATTCCTTCATTGGAAAGGATTTTGAAGTAGATTTTCACTTTTTCGCCCGCTTTCAGGCCGATTTTTTTCGAATATAAAGTGAACTCCATAACTTCATCGAATGCGGCTTCTCCGGCTCCCACGATGTCGGAAACTCTGCCGGTTTCGTTGCTGCTGTGAATCAGGAAGGGCGTTTTTTCGATCCTCACCATCGGAAGGGCGAAATCGATGCTTTTGTGATCCATCATAAAGCCTTTGATGAAGTATTTTTTGTGCTCGTAAAAGTGCATCGGATTTGTCAGTTCGATCCTGAAAAACAGCATGTCGCGGTTGAATCCGTAAAGGATTTTGTCGACGAGCTTGATCGAATTGTACATCGCGCCGCCCGCTTTCTGTGCATTTTCGAAGCGTCCGGCACCTGCCCATTCGTAGTAGCCGTTGCTGCGGCCCGAAATTATCGGATTTATCTCGCCAGTCGGTTCGACGATGAGACTGCTGCTCAGCTCCGACGAAATCGGAATATCAAGAAATGTCGGATAGTTCATGCCGAGCAGGTTGTAGACGCGGCGCAGATGACGCCTGAAAAGGCGGTCGAAAAGCCAGTCGTTTTCGGTCGAAAACTGCGGACCGTACCACCAGAACCAGTCGCTTCCTTCGGCTCTGTAAAGGCAGCGCATGACTTCGGCGTGGATCTGCGGTTCTACAACGTGATTCTGGCTGTATTTCGCATAAAAATCGCGGACGCGCTTGAGGTAACCCCACGCGGAATTGTCCTCGTCGTTTCCGATCCAGATTTCGTAGTTTCCGTTTATCCACGAACCTGACCACAAGTCGTTGATAACGGAATATTTATCAGTTCCGCGGCTGATTATGTCGGAATAAGTCGTCGTTTTTATCTCTTTATCACTGCTCAGGCGCGTGAAAAGTTCTTTCAAAAAGTGCCCGCCGTTATCGGGATATGATTCCCACGCGTTTTCGCCGTCCATGATGACCGAAACTACAGGTTCAGAGCCGTTTGACGGGAAGTTTGCGCCTGCATTTTTCACATAGTTTACAAAAATGTCAGCCGCCTGCTCCGGCTTCATCTGAGAAAACGAGAAACCGAGAAGATCGGAGAGGTATTTGTCTCTGAAAAATATTGCGACATCCTGATTTTTCTCACCTTTCAAAAGATACGGGGTGTAGAGCACCTGCGACTTGTCACTGCGGCCAATCGATTTCAAAAGGATAGTTTCATCAGTTGTCATCCACTTTACCGAAGAATCGGCAGCCGCATTGATTATTTCTGGTGCAACCGAGCCTTCAGCCGGCCACATTCCGTTCAGAGTGCGTCCCCAGACTTCTTCGCTGTAGCGCTTTCCCTCTTCCAAGTGCCATTTCGCGTCTTCGGGATAGGAAAAACGCGGCGGAAGCGGCAGTGTCGTGCTTCTTTTTGCTATGTCGCTGTCGTAAACGAGCGGAAAAATCGGGTGATAGAAAGGGGTAAACGAAATTTCGATGACACCTTCATCGGCAAGACGTCTGTAAAGCGGGATTATGCTGCGCAGGACTTTGCGCTGGATTTCAAGAAGATCCTCTTTATCCCTTTTTGTAAAGCCGCAGTCCTTGCGTTCAAGCTCTGCAAGACGCTCGAACTCCGCCTTTGCCGTAAAACCGAACCATTTGAGGTTGAAAAGAACCTGAAGGTCAAGGATTTCATCATCGGAAAAGAGACGCGCCATTTCGTTCCAGCCGAGCTTCTTTTCGTAGCGCAGACGCTTGTTCAAAAGCTCGTTGTAACGCGGCGAAGTGCGGACCAGACGGTCCCAGTTGAGCATGAAAAAATTCTTTATGACGAATGCTTTCTGCTCTTCTTTCATTTCGCTCGGATCGGTTATCGTGTGCTCGAGCCAGGCATCGGTCACGTTGTTTTCAGCGTAGTCCTTAAGCTGCTCGATAAGCGACGGAACGACGTTCACGACACCTTTTACACCGTATTTTTTCATTGCAGAAGGAATATCGTAGTAACCTTTCAGCGCGTGGAGACGAACCCACGGCATGAGGTAAGTGTTTCTGATACAGTCTTTGTAGTAAGGCTGGTGCATGTGCCACAAAAAAACGAGTTCAGTCATGGACTATCTGTCCTCCTGAAAATTGTAACCCTTGGGAATTACTACGATTCCGTCTTCAGTAACGGTAAAGCCGCGTTCTGCATCCTTCTTGAGGTCGAAACCGACTTTCGTGTCGGGCGGAATGACGACATTTTTATCAACGATGACGTTTTTAAGCTCGCAGTAACGTCCGATTTTGACGTTGTTGAGAATTACGCACTGGTCAAGTTTGCTGTAGCTGTTGACTCTGACACCTGGCGAAAGAACGGAGCGGTTCACGCTGCCGCCGCTGATGATGCACCCTTCGGAAACAAGCGAATCTGTCGCGATTCCGAGCCTTTTGTGCTCCTTGTCGGCAAAAACGAACTTCGCAGGCGGCATGTTGACTTCCGGAAAACCGAAAATCGGCCAGTGGCGGTTGTAAAGATTGATTGCCGGAGAAACCGAAACGAGATCCATGTGTGCTTCAAAGTAGCTTTTTATCGTTCCGACATCGCGCCAGTAAGGCTTTTCATACTCGTTTTCATCGGGCATATAGATCGTATTTTTCAGGAAATCGTAAACGTAGACCCGTTTGTAGGGATAAAGCGCCGGAATGACGTTTTTGCCGAAATCGTGCTCGCTTGTCGGATCTTTCGCGTCGTTCGTAACCGCGTTGACGAGAACTTCTCTCGAAAAAAGGTAATTTCCCATGCTGACAAGGGCATAATCCGGATTTCCGGGAATCGGTTTCGGATTTTTCGGTTTTTCCTCAAAACCGATCATGCGGTAATCATCATCGATTTCAATAACGCCGAAAGCGCTCGCCTCCTTGATCGGAACGGGAATAGCCGCAATCGTCATGTCGGCATTTTTGATGTTGTGGTATGTGTACATCTGCGAAATATCCATTTTGTAGATGTGGTCGCCGCTGAAGACAAACACATTTTTCGGAGATTCGTCACGAATAAGATTGAGATTCTGATAGATCGCGTCGGCACTGCCCAGATACCAGTTGTCGCCGGTACGCATCTGCGCCGGAACCGAATCAACATACTGGTTGAAGCGCGGCGATAAACCCCAGTTTCTCGAAATGTGCTGGATCAGAGAGTCGCTCATGAACTGCGTCAGAACCTTGATCTGCATAAAACCCGAGTTGACGAAGTTGCTCAGAACAAAGTCGATTATACGGTAGGAACCGCCGAACGGAACCGCCGGTTTCGCTCTGTCCGAAGTAAGCGGAGCGAGCCTTTTGCCCTGACCGCCGGCGAGGATCATTACAAGTGCCTTTGACATTTTTCCCTCCGATTTATCGGTTAAAATCAGTAAAACGCCCCAAAAAACAGAGTATTATACTACTTTTTTTAGAAATTTCGACCTTTTGTAAAAGTTTTATTTTTACAGGCGGAAATTGTTGCCTGACGAACTTTTTCATTCCTAAAACTGCAGTTTTTAACTTTATGCAAACAATTTTTTCACTTTTTGCAGACAATTTTTTTAACTTTACTGGACTTTTCAAAAAAAAGTGCTATATTCCCCCGTTTTTTGTCGCAGATAATTTCTGCGGTTTTAGTAAAATTTGTTTTTTTAACCAAGAATTGGAGGAAAAAATGAGATTTCTCGCTATCGCTCTTTTCGCTCTTTTCTTCGCTGTTTCATGCGGTTCCGCAGAAAAGAAAGCTGAAGAAGCTCCGGCTGCTGCTGAAGCTCCGGCTGCTGCTGCAGAAGAAGCTCCGGCTGCTGAAGAAGCTCCGGCTCCCGCTGCTGAAGAACAGGCTCCTGCTGAAGAAGCTCCGGCTGCTGAAGAAGCTCCGGCTGAAGAAGCTCCGGCTGAATAAGCTGCCAACAGGAAATTTTTTCTTTTTACCCTGTTTTGAAAACTTCGGTTTTTAAAGCAGGGTTTTTTTTGTCCTCAATTTTCAGAGTAGTTTTTTAAGATTGTTTTTATCGAGAAATTCCGTGATTTCGCGCATTTTTGCGTGATCGTTGAGAGTTGCCGAAAATATCGCATCGTCAGTTGCGACAAGCAGCTCGCTCTCTTTGTTAAACATAACAATCTCTTTTTCCGTCAGGTTTACGGCTAAAGAGTTGCGGCAGTTTATAAAAGCCGCATTTCCGACTTTCGCGTTTCCGCTTTCATCTTTCGGAAGAAGATCGAAATACGCTTTCCAGCTTCCGACATCGTTCCATCCGAAATTTCCCGGAACCGTAAACAGCGGTTTTTCAGTTTTTTCCATCACGGCGTAATCGAAAGATATCGACCGCAGCGAATCGTAAATTCCGAGCTCCGGCATATCGAAGGATTTGAGCGAATTCACCGTTTCATAAATATCGGGAGTCAGTTTTTTGAACTCTTCAAGCATCGGATCAAGCGAAAAAATGAAAATTCCGCCGTTCCAGAGATAGTTTCCGCTTTCGACGAATTTTTCAGCCTTTTCAAAGCAAGGTTTTTCTTCAAAAGATTCGACTCCGAAAATTCCGTTTTCAACAACCTTCCCTTTTTTTATGTAGCCGAAACCCGTTTCAGGATAGGCCGGCTCGATTCCGATAGTGCCTATGCTTTCGCGATTTTTCTCAAGAAATCCGAGCCCTTTTTTGACTGTTTTTCTGAACTTTTCAGGTTCTGCAACATAGTGATCCGAAGGAAGAACAAGCACCGCTCTCTCTTCGCTGCACTTTGATTTTATCGCCAAAAGCGAAAGAAGAATGCACGGCGCAGTGTTTTTTCCGCAAGGCTCGTAAATAACTTTAACTTTTTCGTACTTTTCAGCGTCACGCCCTATTTCTGCGCGCTGTTTCAGCGAAGACACAATCGTGATGTCCTCTGCCAACGGCTTTATCCTCTCAATTGTTTCGGCAAGAAGCGTCTTTTCGGAAAAAAGAGCCAGACTCTGCTTTGCCTTTGATTCTCTCGAAAGCGGCCAGAACCTTTTGCCGCTGCCGCCAGCCATTATCACAACTGAAAGTTTCAAGCTTAAACTCTCCCGTAAATATCTTCTATTCTTTTAACATCGTCTTCGCCGAGGTAGCTTCCGAGCTGAAGTTCAACGATCGTCATAGACGAATCTTCCGTTTCGGCGCGGTGCTTTTCATGTTTCTGAATCGTGAAAACAAGCCCTTTTTCGGCTTTGAATCTGCGGTTGCCGATAACAACGAAGCCGCTTCCTTCCGCGATCATCCAGGTTTCACTTCTGAACTCGTGCGTCTGAAGACTAAGCTTCTGATGAGGCGCGACAAATATGTGTTTGATCTTGTAATCATCGGCGTTTACGAGCGTTTTCCACCAGCCCCACGGACGTGTATCAAACGATTTCGTGTTGATGACCCTGTGCGTGTAAAAATCGCAGAGTTCAGGAAGCGAAAAGTTTAAAATATCGCATTCCGAGCAGTTGAGACCGTTGATATTCTCGATCAAACCGGCATACTTGCTCTTCGAATCGAAATCAAACGAATAAAATACGAACTGCCTGAAGAACACTCTGTTGACAAAAGGCAGAAACGAAAAAGTGTGTAGCGCATCAAAACTGTTTATGTCGGTTTTCGTTTCAGCACAGAGTTTTTCAATGTCACGGATCGCAAGATTTTTAACGTCCAAAGCAGAAATATCGAGTAATTCAGCGTAAAAACCTTCACGAGAATTTATGTCCGAAACAAATTTCCGAATTAAATCAAGTGTAAATTTTGAAGTATCAGTCAGTTCGTTTGCAGCCTGGGTAACAAAGAGAATTTTCATTTATCCTCCGATAAATCACTTGCACACATAGTCGTCAGTCATGTATTTTTTGCACCATTCATCGCTTTCGCAGCTTTTTGCGATACATAGCGAATTTCTGCACTCGTAAAACTCTTCCGGATACACTGAATTTGCGCAGTCAGCGGCGCTTTTGCACGGAAGATTGCAGATTTTCAGAGTTTTTCCGGTGTATTCCTGCGGCAGACACTTGTAATCACTCGAAGACATCGTGGCTTCGCACTCGGCATCACTGTTGCAGCCGGTAAACACGCACAATCCACTCTCGCATTTGTAGTTATCAAGGTCATAGGCATACCCTGTTGAACCCTGACCGTAAAGATCACAGTCTGCGGCAGTCGAGCATGTCGGAGTACATTCGGGATAACCGTAGGCACCGTTTTTATTGCAGCGGTAAACTTTGCCGTTCGCAGCTGTAACAGCGCCGTATATTTCGTCGCATTCAGCATCGCTTAAGCAGCCTAAATATACGCACTTGCCGTCTTCGCACTTATAGTTGTCAACATCAGTTATTGCATTCGCACCCGCCTGAACACAGTCGGAAGCCGTAGTACAGACATACTGGCAGAATTTTTCAGCCGCAGGCTCTTCCGGTTCCTGAGATTCGGCAGGATTTGTCTCTGCGTCGGGTTCTTCTGAAGGTTCTGCCTGCCCGGTCGGATCCGTTGAATCCGTCGGGTCATCAGCCGGTTCTGCCGGGTCCGAAGGTTTTTCTGAATCTGCATGATCCGTGTCTTCCGGAGTATCAGTTGAATCAGCCTGATCTGTAGGATTTTCCTGTTTTTCCGGCCTTACCGGATCGCTGCTGCCGCACGAAATTACAAAAACGAGCAAAAAACTCAATAAAAACAAAACTTTTTTCATTTTACTTCAACTCAAACCAATATTGATAAAATTCAGAATTGTTATTGATCATAATGTTGGAAACCGTAACGTTATACTTCACGTTCGGCTTGATTCCTTCGGCATACCAGCGCAGATTGTTGGGAACACCGTAACCGTCTGTGTCGTAATCGATATTTTTCACTTTCATGGTTTTATTGTTCGGGTCGATTATCGCAATCGTAGCAGTTGCAAAATTGATGTTTGTTCCGTTGTGGATTTTGCTGTTTTTGTCACTTATCACGGTGAACGACATCATAACATTGTCGTTGTAGAGCTCAGCCGGATAGTTCTCAAAAGGATATGCGACAAATTCGAGATTCGAATCGGAAATATCCTGCTGATCGTTCGCATCGTCTCTGTTTATCACTCTTATCGCCGAACCGAGAACAAAATGTCCCGCACCGTCGGAGTAGTCTGCACGTCCAAACGCAATTGTTGCAAGCCACGGATCAATAAGCCACCGTCTGTGTCCGAGCGTTGTCGGCGGAACTTCGTTTTCTTCGGTCATGAAACCGTCAACTATTTCCGCACTGTCTGTTGCAGAAAGATCGTAATTCGTTGCCGTGGCCAGACTTATATTGCTCGAATAACAACCGTCGTAAGCCACCTGAGACCAGCATTTCCATGACTTCTCCGGCGTGTGGCTGAGCTGTTTGTTTGCCGCTATAACTAGAGCACACTCGCCCGTCATTTCATCATAAGCGTCACTGTATTGAACAGGTTTCAGCTTGTGTATCGCACGGAGATAGTTGATTCTGTTCAGAACTTTCAGCTTTTCACTGTCTGACGGAATTCCGGAAGTGCACTTTGCAACATTGGGTTCAAGCGCATAAATCCCGTCTTCCACCTGGTTTTCATCAGGTTTTTCCTGATTTTCATCGGGATTTTCACCGTTATCATCATCTGAAACCGGAGTTTCGTTTCCGTCATCATCGTTTTCCGGCTCTGAATCTTCATCGTTTGCGGCATCATCGTCTTTCGATTCGCTCGAGTCGTTTGAATTGTTGTTGCCACCGCCGCCGGGCATCGGAGCTTCGTCAGGACGTTCTATCTTCTCGTGGTCTTCATCCGCTGTTTCGTAAGGTTCTTCGTCCACATCATCAAAACCGCCGTAAATATTCTCTTTATTATTATTGCTGCATGCCGCGAAGAAAACTAAAACAAAAAAAGTCGCAAAAAATACTTTCTTCATGCACTCCTCCACCAAAAAAACGCACTATTATAGCAGAATTAAAAAAATAATACAGATAAAATAAAGGCGCCGCAGACCTTAAGGACTTTAAGGACCTTAATGACCCTAAGGACCTTAGTGGCGGCGCCATGTCTCACATTCCCACATTAAAATAGAAACTGACATCGTGTTTGTCGGTGAGTCCATAGCCCGTTCCGAAAATCCACATCAGCGGAGCGCGGTAGACGATGTAAGTCAGCAGCCTGATCTCAAAGCCCGTTCCTAAAGAAAACTTGTTGTCAAACATGTTCGGATCGTCCGAAACACTCCCGGCATCAAAGAAAACCGCTCCCTGAATATTCCTGAACATCAGCGGGAACGCGCCGAGATTGCTTTCAAGCGAAACGATGTGAAAAACAAGTTCGTTACTTGACAAAAAGGCGTGATGACCTTCCGCCGTCGCCGAATTGAAACCGCGAAGGAGCAGCGAATATGAATTTCTGCCGATAAAATTGTTGAAGCTGGTTATTTTGAAGTCTTCTTCAGCACCCGTCACCGCAAATTCGTCATCTGAAAACAAGTCTATATAAAACGAATTTTTCGTGACAAACCCCACTTTCCCGCTTTCCGAAAGAAGAAAACTTAAAGTTATCTCCGGCGCGAAAACAAGTTCTTCCTGCTCTGTGAGAAAAAGTTTTGAAAAAACAACGGGAGCAGAAATTGAAAAATTGTTCATCGGCTCGCTTAAAAAGCGGCTCGACGAATTGAAACTCAAGTTAAATCCGTAGTTCAGACCGAAACTCAAAATGACGTCGTCTTCATCCTTCGCCTTTGTCTGCTGCGGCTGATCAGGCTCTTTCACATCCATCGCGACTCCGCCGAGCCCCAGACTCCAACCTAAAGAATGACCAACTGAAACGACATCCGAAAATGCGCCCGAGGCAGGATGAGTGAAAACTCCCGTTGAAGAAACTCCCGCCATGAAACGGTTCGTCAGAATGCGCGAAATATCGGGATCGTCAATGTTTTCAGCCTGATTTGAATAGGTGAAAAAAGCGCGGAACGAAGGCAGAACCGCTTCGTCGTAGTAATTCAAAAGGACGTAGTGTCTGCCGCTTCCGCCGAAAGTTTTGGTGTAGGTTATGTCGTAGGATCGCATCTGATCGTTCGATTTTCCCATCACGGTAGCACCTACAAGCCAGATGTCGAAGTTGGTGTCAAACTGCGGAAACCAGAGGGCTGGTAACATTCCTTCATAGCCTTTTGCCTTCGTGAGTTCGTGCTGAAGTTTTGCCTTTTCTCCTTTTTCGATCACTTTCACGACTGCCGGAGAAAGCTTTTGGCCGTTCGTTTTCATGTCGCAGGAATCGGGATAGTAACCGTCGTTGTCGAACGTGAGGTAGTAGACTTTTTTATCCTGAACTTTCGGAAAAAGCGCAGGATACGGCGGTTCGCAGAGCTTGACGACCTCGTTTGTGCCGAGATCGAGGCGTAACGGAACGATGTTTTCATCATTTTCGCTTGAAAAAACAAGAGTTTTCTCGTTTTCAAAGTAAACGCTGTACTGCTCGCCGCTTATTTCTATTTCGCGAAGTTCTTCGCTTTCAGTATCGAATAAAAATATGTTTTTTTCGCTTTCGAACCTGTTTCCGGTGAAGGCGATGACTTTTCCGTTTTCTGAAAAAGAGAGGCTGTATATCGAATCTATCGCGGGAAACTCCCATTCTTTCAGCACTTTGCCGCTCATATCGATTCGCGTTATGCGGTTGATTCCGTCTCTGAAAGAAGTGAAAAATATGTCATCGTTTTTCCCGAAAAAAACTTCGAGGACACTTCCGTTTTCAGTCAGTTTTTTCACCGCGGAATTTTTTTCTTTCAAAAAAAGTTCGGAGCGGTCTAATCTTCCGCCGTTTTTCACGGTCTGGGTGAAAATAACTTTTCCCCCTTTTTCGGCAAACGAATCTATCGAGCTCATCATACTGATTTTATTGATCTTTTTTCCGTCATAGCTGAAAAGTGCCCTTTCGGACGGATTTGCTGCAAAAAATTTGTAACCGTCTCCCGAAATATCGGCGTAAACTCTTGAAAAGCGCTTTTCAGTCCAGGGTTTCGCGCTTTTTCCGCTCTGAACTTTTTCGCGGTTTTCTCTTAAAAAATCCTTGTACATGCCGTAGATAGACTTATGAAAAGCCATTTTTCCGGCGCGTGTCATAAGAAACGGAAAAAAGTCGTCGCTCAGCTCCTCGAAAAACCTTTTCATCCCGTCCGCACCGACATGCTCGATGAGATATGCATAGAAAAAAGTGCCGTAAAGATAAGGCAGATTGCCGCCGAGCCAGTGGTCGGTGACACCTGAAAGCTCGCCCAGTTTCAGCTCGGTCCCCGCATCGAAAAAGGAGTATAGATACTTTTTGTAAAGCGAACTGTTGAGCCTCCCCTTACCTTCCGAAACGCTTTCGCTGTAAACCGCCGCACCTTCGATCATCCAGGTCGGCACCGTTCCGCCGATGAAGTAAAAATCACCGAAAATCAGGTTCATCACTCTCGGAAATCCGCGTGCCTGCCCGATCTGCGTCGAATGGGTGTATTCGTGGACATGCAGACCGAATTCCCAGTTTTTGTAACTTGAAAGAGTCGAATACCTGTCAGGCGGATAAATATAGAGAAATATTGAATTTTTCATAAACGCATTCGACCAGCCGTTTGCCGTGTCGGTCTCTCTGTCGTAAACCACGACGATCTTTTTTTTCGGAGTCCAGCCGTAAAGCGCTTTTATGAACTCTTCGGAACGCTCGGCATCGGCAATCAGCCTGTCAATGACCGACGGATCAAGATTCGATGAAAAATAAAGGATCTGGTGCTCAGTCTCATACTTTGAAAAAGTGACCGTCTCTTCGGCAAAAACAAAGAGAGAAAAAAACAATAAAACTTCTAAAATTATTAAGTTTCTCATTCCTTAGGTTTATTCCTTTTCAATGTTTTTTCCACTCTTTCCCTTCCATACCAGTATTCGCTTCTGTCGGAGAAACAGTAACCTGAAAGCCCCCATGTGTAGTATTCCAAAATGGTATAGCGAAGTTCGTCAACACCTTCCCATTCCGGCTTTATTTCAACTATTTTTCTACCGCTTCTGTCAATTATAAAACGACGGTCGCCTTGCCTTGCGTATGCCGCGTCAAAATAAAACGGGCTCACACTGTCATATTCCGCCGGAATCACCACATTTCCATCATCATCAAGGAATCCCCATTTTCCGTTCTGCTTGAACGATGTCGAAATATCGTACACACTGTGTCTGACCTCTTCATATTTGCCGTATTTTTTTTGTTCGTTTTCTTCGACCGCTTTTTCATCGTAATACGGTTTTTCTTTTACATTGCAGTTTTCATCCATTTCATCACTATGGTTCATAATTTTATCACAGATTTTTTCGCCGGTCGAAGAATCAAAAACGGCAAAATGCTCATCCTTTTCGCCGTCTTCTCTGTAATTAAGATAAAAACGGGTTTTTCCAAGAACATTTCCTCTATACATATCGTAAAGTATTCTGCTCGGCTTTTTCATAAGAAAAACCTCTTTGTTTTCCCATGAGTTGAGATAAATTGAAGAATCTTTTCGGACAACGGCTTTGCCCCCTGTCATTCCGTAAAATTCATCATATTCTGCATCCAAAATTTTAGCCTTTTTTGTATCAATAAGCCTGATTTTACCGCCCTTTGAAACAATAAATGTTCCCTGATTGTAACTTTCCAGTTCATCATCCTTAAACTGAGGCTCAAGAATATATTTTCCGCTTTTGTTTATTATCCCCCATAATTCACCTTGTTTCGCGATAGTTATTCCGTCTTCGAAATTACTGATTGCGTCAAATTGAGGCTCTATGACATAATTCAGATTTTTATCAACAAATCCCCATTTCCTGGTTTTAACATCGGCGACACCGAGTAAATCTTGTGTATAAAGAGGATTGATATCGTAAAAACTGACATCTTTTATCTTTTTTCCGCTTTCATCGAGAAAAACGAACACTTTTTCTTTCGTATAAGCGGGGATCATGCCGTCTCTCACCTTGTCGATGTGGAGGTATTCAGCAGGAACCAGCTCGTTCCCGTTTTCATCAAGCAGACCATAAAGACCGTTTTTGTGGAGAAAAACGAAGCGGGCTTTCGGAGATTCAGTTTTTGTGCCGGACGGAACAGATGCACAGGCGGCAACAAGCAACAAAAGTATTGAAATTATTAGGTTTTCAAAAAAATCCATATCATATTTTCCGTATTCACAACTTTCTCAATCTCTTTTATTGCATTGCTCAGGTTAATAACTTCAAAAATAAGAAAAGCGATAGTCATTCCAAGAAAAAGAAAGCCTCTTAAAACAGAATTTATAACAACAATCAGTGCCCACGGGACAATAAACATAGGCCAGCTTCTTAAAAAAAAGTTTTTCTGATAATGCTTGAATTTGAACTTTGTCGCATCAAAATCAGGATAAAATGAAAGTTTTTTCAGATTTTCTATCACAATCATCTGTTTTTTCGTGCGCCATCTTCTGAAAACATCATTCACCATCAGCAGAACAACATAAATAAACACAATCACTTGCCAGTGTTCTTTAAAAATATAGAGCATAAACGCCGATTGAATGAAGAGATACCAGTTTCTGTCAAAAAAAGACTCCGGATAGAAAGAAAAAAAGCGGGAGAGTTTAAATTCCGAAAATAACAGATCAATCATCGCTGCCAGAAAAACAAAATACGGAAGCATTTCATAGTAATTCGCCACAATCCTAAACAGGACAAGTTGATAGCCGTCAATATAATTTTTGCCTATTACTTCCACAAGAAAAAATATGCATATCGAACACATAAACCAGCCGAAACGATTCAGTGCATTCATTTTATCACCGCAAGAACATTGAAATTATTAAGCTTTTCATTTGTATTTATCGTTTGGTTCGCAAACTTGTCCGTAAAGTTCTTTACACTTAAGTTTATCGTATCTTATCCGTTTCAGTATTTCGACTCCCCTTTTGATCAGGTTTTGTTCTTCAAGCCCTTTGGCTTCCTTGATTCTCTCGACCACAGCAGCGGGGTCAAGAGAATGGTATGGGACATAAAGCTGCCGCAGTTCGTCAGGCTTTACCAGTTTGTAGATGCTTCTGCTGCTTGTTTCTTCTGTATATGCCCAGTAACGGTAAATATAGCCGATCCAATAAAGCTCTTCTCTGCCGTATCTGATCTTTCCGTATCCGCTTTGACCGAATTCCGTTTCGATCTCAGCAATGGCATCCTCCACAGAGAGCGATTCAAACATAAAACCGTTTCCGTCCATTCTTGCCGCAGTCTGCGAATACATGAATCTGCGCAGAAAGACGGGCGTGCTGCACGCCGCATACTTCAAAGATTCCGCAAAAAGTTCGCCCTGATAACGGCACATTGCAAGCCCGTATTCGTCAAAACCCCTCATTTTAAAAGCTCCTCTATATATTTCCCTTTTCCGCGGTACTGTCTGCGCGCCATCCTGACTTTATCGAGGTTTACAGCGACCGATTCTTTTCTTGAATCGAGATAAAACTCCTTTTCAGGCTGTGCAAGGAAACATTTTTCCAGAAAAGTGAGCTGTTTTAAGGCTTTTTCCGAAACAAGAACATACTGATTTCCCAAATTGGTGGCTGAAAGCGAGTGCTTACACTGCTGATCCGTTATCTCGCCGTCTATGAAACTGTCGATTATTTCAAACATCCGGTTGTCCGCAATCGGCGCCACGATGTAGTCGGCATTACGGATCGAATCAAGCAGGGATTTTATTATTTTTGAAGAAGCGAAAGCTCCGAGTCTGTTTCTGAAGTAGGCGATAACGAGCATCCATTCGTTCGACACACCGAAAACACGCCGCTTCAAGCCTTTTGTGTCGAAATCAAAAATGTAAAGAGAGGAAGCAGGGAATCCCGATACGAACATCGCCGACTGTTCAAGGCTTTCCCCGCAATAAAAACCGGCCCCGAAATCGTTGCTTTTCTTTGATTTTGCAAGTTCGATCTTTCCCTCTATCCCGTTTTTCGAGCCGTGGAACAAAGCGGTGTGCCCCTTTTCGGAAAGCTCTTCCTTGTAGAGCTGTTCTTTGATTTTGTTCAAGCGTATTCCGGCATTAAAGGCAAAATCGTAAAAAGCCGTTGTGTTGATTTCGCTGATTTCGCTCTTTCCCGAGAGCCAGTTACTTAAAGTAACGCGGGAAACACCCATTTTTTTCGCAAATTCATCCGATGAGATCCCGAGCAGCTCTTTTACCGCCGCTATATCATCTGCCGTTCTGAAACCATCCATTTTCGACCGCTCAAAAAACTTGTTTGTAAAGTATTTTACAATTAAGTTTTGCGGCGTCAATAAATTTTCAGGAAATTTTTGCAAGTTTTTTTGTTCGTTTTTGCACTTCATTACAGAACACAACGATAAATTTGACAATAAATAAGTTGTTACATATACTGACAAATGAATTGGTTTTGGAGGCAAAGATGAATGTATTAAACACGGTCAATGTCCTTGATTCGATTGTTCCGATAAGTCGGTTCAACAAAGGCGAGGCAAACAAAATTTTTTCGGATGTAAAAAAATCTGGCATCAGCATCGTTGTTAAAAACAATGTTCCGGAGTGCATTCTGATGAGTCCGCAAAGTTACCGCGAAATGATGGAAGAGTATGAAGATGCGCTTCTCGCTGCCGAAGCTGCAAAACGCCTCTCTCAGAAAGTCGAATACGCAGATCACGAAGATGTTATGAAAAAATTAGGGCTTTCGGAAAAAGACTTGGATGATGTCGAAGTAAATCTGGAGTAACGATGGAGTGGAAAATCAAATATCATCCTCTTGCCGCAGAAGAACTCGCGAAACTCGACGGTTCAGTCCGCAAAATCGTATTGAAAGGAATCATGAAAGTCGCTCAAAACCCGAGACCGCAGAGTGAAGGCGGGTACGGCAAACCTCTGGGAAATAAAGGCGGGAACGATCTGACCGGCCTTCTGAAAATAAAGTATCGCGATATCGGGATCCGTGTCGTCTACAAACTGGTCGAAGACGAATTGACTCATGAAATGTTCATTCTGGTGATTTCAGCCAGAGCCGATAACGAAGTCTACGATCTTGCAGGGAAAAGGAAACTGTCTTAAAATTTTCCTGTTTTGCTCTTCGAAAATACAAAAGTCATAGGAGTTTCGCAGCCCTAACAACATTTCTCATAGGACTTTTGCAAGTTTTTTGGAAAAATTGATTACAGATAAGTCAGACTATCGGCATTCTGTGGTGTAAGTTATGTCAGTTCCTGTCAGATTCAGAGCGTTAGACGAGGAATCGTCCGTGTTTCCGTTGAAATCCCAGAGAGCGACAGTGTCTGCGTCAACTGTCATGACAACCGGCTCAAAATCAGCAGAATATCTTGCCGAATTCGAGAACCTGATCTGGTCGATCACACCCTCAAAGTAGTCAGTAACTTCTACGTGATCTGAACCGACAACTGTTGACAATGTGCCTATCCAGAGATCTGAATTTGAAAGCGTCGCAACCGGACCTTCATATTCTTTTGTTTTTTTAAGAACGCCGTCTATGAAGATGGTCAGAGCTGAACCATTGTTAACAAAAGCGATGTGATGCCAATCATAAAGATATTGATCCGCACCTCTTACGCTGACGGAAGCCGCGCCGCTTTCCAGTTTCAAACCTCCTGCCAAAAATGTGACATCACCACCGATGTTGGATATCCCCGTAAGTGTGTAGAGAGTTTCATTACCGTCATTTTGCATCGCGACCAGCGGAGTACCATTTGAATCATGTATATCCGTCTGCATGAACCATACTTCGATCGTCCATTGTGCAGGATAGAGAAGCAGAGTTTTTTCCGCATTGTACGGAAGTATCGCAAAAGAACTGGTGCCGTTAAAAACAGCACCGCAATACTGTTGGCTATCATCATCAGGTTTCGGTTCCGGAGTCGTGTCTGCATCATCGTCGTTAGATTCCGGAGTAGTGTCGGGATCATCAGAGTCAGGATCTTCCGCCGGTTCCGTGTCGGTAGTATCAGTATCTACGGTGTCTTCATCGCTTACCGTGTCGCCGGTATCAGTCTTGTCTTCCTTTTTTGAACTGCCGCCACCGCACGAAACGAAGAAAAACAGCACAAAAACAATAAAAAACACAAAGTTTTTTTTCATTTTAATCTCCTTTATGCAGAGAGTTTATATCGCTTCAAGCAGGAAGTAGTGAATCTCCCAGCAGTCTGCGATCTGTTTCTTTTCCCATTTGGTTTTTATGGGTCTGTCGTCTCCGCCGTAGGGCAGACGCTTGAAGAATGCGCCGGTGAGAGCGATCTCTTTCTCCATAAATTCGGTGTATTCAGGATGGTCGGTCGCGATGAAAAGTTTTCCACCTTTTTTGAGGCGGTTTCTGAGCATGATGAGGTTTTCGAAGCGGACAGTTCTGAATTTGTGGTGCTTTTTCTTGGGCCACGGATCGGGAAAGTAGATGTGGATCGCATCAAGAGATGCAAAAGGAACAAGTTCGCGCATCACGGCAACCGCTTCAAAGCAGACGATGCGGACGTTATCCTGTTGCAGTCTTCTTTTCAGATTTTTTTCGCCGCGAAGAAAGAATTTGCGGCTGTATTCCAGGCCTAAAAAGCCGGTATCGGGCTTTGAATTTGCGTATTCGCTCAAAAAGTGACCGCTGCAGAAACCGATTTCAACTTCAACGCGCTCTTTGCCGAAAAGTTCTTTGAAATCAAAGGGCTGAAAGGCAAACTTCTCAAGCGGTATCTCTATTTCGGAACTAATCATTTTCGCCTTCGTAGATCTCGATGTCGGGAAGATTCCTGTATTTCTGATCAAGATCGAGACCGTAGCCCACGATGAATTCGTTTCTTATGTCAAAACCGAGGTAATCGACCTTGACTTTTCCCTGATTCACCTCTTTTTTCTCGAAAAGTGAGCAGATTTTGACCGATTCGGGATGAACTTTTTCAAGTTCCTTGAGGAAAAAAGAAAGTGTCGTTCCGGTATCGACGATGTCTTCGACGATAAGCAGGTTTCTCCCTTCAAAGCGGGCAAGTTCGCCCTGATCCATCGAGACGTTGCCGCTGCTTTTGGGTCCTTTGTAGCTCGAAAGCCTGATGCAGTCGAGCTCGACTTTGTGCGATTTTATCTCTCTGAAAAGATCAGCTCCGAAAAGCGTGCTTCCCTTAAGAATGATGAGGAAAGTGAACTCTTTTCCCGCGTAATCTTCAGTGATCTGTTTTCCGAGTTCTTTGACTCTTTTCCTTAGTTCTTCCGCACTGATAAGCGTTTTCATATCAAACCCCGATAGTAAATGAATATTATAATTGCGGCTGCTATCGCAAGAAGCAGTATGAAAAGTGCGATTTTGCCCGATTTTCTGCTGCGGCGGCGCTCCTTTGCCAGTTCATCCCAGGCTGATATTTTAGGCTTTTCGGCAGATTCCGGAGTATGCTCGGCGACAGGCTCAGGTTCCGCCGGTTTTTCAACATTTTCAGCCGTTTCAGGTTTTTCTTCCGGCTTATTTTCTTCAATTTCAGCCGATTTTCC
Source organism: bacterium (assembly GCA_017405875.1). Lineage (GTDB taxonomy): Bacteria > UBP6 > UBA1177 > UBA1177 > UBA1177 > UBA1177. The sequence continues at coordinate 68,781 of JAFQZM010000040.1, read as the reverse complement.
GCAAGAAACAAGCCATTCCGGTGATTTTGCTTTATAGAAAGTGTTCACGTTTTCGGACGATAATACGACGGAAAGCTCGAAAAGCTGCTTCAGATAAGCCGCAGTACGCAGTCTGTCGCCGCCGCATGACTCGATTATATCGCTTATTTTGCTTCCCGATCCGTCGATATTTTTAATGACCGCATCGATATCATCAGGGAGTTTGTTAAGATTTTCGACAAATTTCGCAAAATCGAGGTAAAGCATAGTGTCGACAGGCGGAAGCGAGCGGAGAATAGTCGAATATTCCCTGAACCATTCGACCGACTTTTCGATGATTTTTTTCTGTGGAATGAAGATGTTGCGCTCGACGCTGACTTCGCCGTAATTGACCGAAAAAGTTCCGTCAGACCACGAAAGAATCTTGTACAGTTCCTCCATTCCGTCTTTGTTGTCACCGTCATTCGTTTCGGCTCTGACAACATTTCCGCAGTCGCAGAAAATCACGCCGCGCCTTTCGGATGAAGCGGAAAATTCGACTTCGCCCGACGATTTGTTTTCAAGCAGAATGCTGAGAATATTGAGCACCGAAATATCGGAAATATCGCCTTCCGGCGTTTTTTCTTCTGAAACGGAACTGCCTTTAAGCTCGTACTCACCGAGGATTTCTTTGAGTTTTTCCAGCAGATCGTTGATGAAAAGAGGCTTTGCCAGAACAGCGGCAGCTCCCATGTCAAGAGCGAGGATCTTGTTTTCGACATCGCGCGACGATGAAAGAAAAACAAAGGGAATGTGCATCGTTTCAGGATTCATTTTGACCCTTTTCATAAAGTCGATGCCGCTCATTTTGGGAAGAATCATCTCGGAAACGATGATGTCAGGCCTGAACTCCGGAATTATTTTGAGCGCGTCGGCGGAATTGCCTGCCGAAGAAGCCTCAAAACCGGCACGCTTCAGCTTTATACTCAGAATTGAAGCGACTTGTTCATCCGAATCGACAACCAGAATCCTTTTCAAAAAAGCCCCCCGGACAAAAAATTCGTATTATTTTAATTGTAGAAAACACTTTGTCAAAAGAAGTCGTTTTTTTAACGTAAAAACTTCGGGGAGAGGTCGGGAATCCTATTTTTTCTCTTTGATTATGGATTCTATCATTGACTCAAAAAATTCAGCCGGTTTTGCACCTGCGACCTTTTTGCCGTTTACGAAAAATGCAGGAACACCGCGGATATTGTGCCTGCCGGCTTCACTGATATCTTCTGAAACAGCTGCTTCGGTCTCGGGTTTTGCGGCTTCGGCTTTGACTTTCGTCCAGTCTGCACCGATCTCTTTTGCGTAAGTCGCGAATTTTTCTTCAGAATTGCTTTTCCACTCGTTCTGTTTCGCATAGAGGATCGAGGCAAGCTGGAAGAATTTTTCATCTCCGTAAAGATTTTTGACAGCGCGTGCGAAAAGAGCGGCAGGTTTAGCCTCTTTGTGGAAATCGAGCGGAAGGTTTTTGTAAACCACCTTGACCTCGTTTTTGTACTTTCCGGCAACACTTTCAAGAGTTGCAAACGCCTTGCTGCAGAAAGGGCACTGGAAATCGGAAAACTCGATTATCGTGACTTTCGGATTTTTAGCGCCTTTTGAAGCCTCTTTGCCGTTAAGTTTGATCTGATAAATCTTGTTCGGATCTTCTTTTTCAGCCTTGTTGCCGTTGTTTTTTGCGACAGCGGGTTTGCCGTCCTTGATTATTTCGCGGTAAAGCGCATCGCCTTTCAGACCTTTGCCTTCAGCCTTTTTGAGTTCCTCGTCGATGACTTTTTTGAAAGAGTCTATCGGGAGAGCACCGCTTATGAATCTGCCGTTTACGAAAGAAGCCGGTGTTCCGCGCAGACCGAGAGCTGATGCGGTTTTGATGTCTTCTTCGACGATTTTTTCGATATCTTTGCTTTCCATATCCTTTTTGAGAGCTTCCCAGTCAGCCGGAATGTCGGCTTTGTTGGTTTCAAGCCACTCTTTGAAGTCGGGAACGCGGTTCCACTCTTTCTGTTTCGTGAAAAGGAAGCTGTAGACTTCCCAGAATTTTCCCTGTTTGTTGGCTGCAGCAGCAAGATAAGCGGCATCTTTCGCCTTTTTGTGGAAACCGAGCGGAAGGTTTACGAAAGCGATCCTGATTTTGCCGGCATAATCTTTTTTGAGCTGTTCGTAAGTGCCGTAGAGACGCGAGCAGAAAGGACATTCGAAGTCATCGAAAAGAACCATCGTGACGAGAGCGTCTTCTTCCCCCCAGACAGGAGCGTGAGCCGGAATCACTGCTTTGTAGACATCCTGAGAAACTGACGGCGCCTCTCTTTTCGGCGGGATGAACTTCGTCTTTCCGTCCTTGACGATCTCTGCATAAGGATCTTTGACACCTTTTGCTTTCAGCTGCTCGCCGATAACGAGCTGTTTCGTTATCGTTTCTTCGATCTTCGCATTGTTTGCACCGACTATCCTGATGCCGTTGATGAAAAGCGTGGGCGTTCCGCGGACTCCGAAAAGAGAACCCTGCGTGATATCTGCCTGAACTTTTGCAGCGGTTTCAGCCGAAGTTCTGTCGGCATTGAACTTGTCCATGTCGAGTTTGAGTTCTTTCGCATAAGCGACGATCGTCTCTTCATTGACATTTTTCACATCAGTGTAGAGTTTTGCGTAATATTCCCAGAATTTTCCCTGATTCTGTGCCGCAACAGCCGCATAGGAAGCGGGTTTCGCCCATTTGTGGAAGCTGAGCGGAAAGTGTTTGAAAACGTATCTCACCTTGCCGTTGTAGCGTTTGAGCAGCCCTTCCATCAAGTCCACGCTGCGCTTTGAAAACGGGCACTGAAAGTCGGAAAAATTGACGACCGTAACAGGCGCATCCTGCGGACCGCGAAAAATAGCCGTTCCCAGATCGACATTGTAAATTTCCTCTTTTTGGGGTTCCTGTTCTTCTTTAGCTTTTGCATTCTGATCGATAGCTTCCTCTTTTTTACTGCAGGCGGAAAAGATCAAAACAAAAATCAAAGAGAGAAGAAAAAGAGATTTTTTCATGAAAATCCTCCTGAATATCAAATTATTTCGGCGCGATTGTCTTTTCAAAACTGTCTTTCAGCGTAACGATCCTGTTGACGACGATATGATCAGGCGTCGAATCCTTGTCAATGCAGAAGTAACCGACTCTTTCGAACTGGAACTGCTTGCCGGTCTCAAGATTTTTGAGGTTTGTTTCGGCATAGGCGTCAACTATCTGAAGCGAATTTTTGTTCATATTCTCGATGAAATCGTGTCCTTCCTCGACTTCGAACGGATCTTCCATTTCAAAGAGATTTTCATATATTCTTGCTTCGATTTTCAGGCAGTTTCTCGCATTTACCCAGTGGATCGTTCCTTTGACCTTTCTGCCGTCGCTCGACCAGCCGCCTTTCGTTGCGGGATCGTATGTGCAGTGAAGTTCCTTTATCGAACCGTCTTCGTTTTTGATGACTTCGGTGCAGGTGATGTAGTAAGCCGAACGGAGTCTGACCTCTTTTCCCGGAGCGAGCCTGTGGAATTTTGCCGGAGGCTCTTCCATGAAGTCCTTGCGCTCGATGTAAAGCTCTTTCGAGAAGGAGACGAGTCTTTTTGCAGAATTTTCGTCTTCGGGGTTGTTGACTGCTTCGAATTCCTCGGTCAGATCGTCCGGATAGTTCGTGATGACGACTTTCAAAGGCTCGAAAACTCCCATGAATCTTTCCGCTTTTTTGTTGAGGTCTTCTCTGACGCAGTGCTCTAAAAGTGCGAGAGAAACGGTGCTGTTTCTCTTTGCAACGCCTACTCTTTCCGCAAAATCACGAATAGATTCCGGCGTATATCCGCGGCGTCTGATTCCGGCGATCGTCGGCATTCTCGGATCGTCCCAGCCTGAAACATATTTTTCGTCGACAAGTTTTTTGAGGAATCTCTTGCTCATTACAGTGTTCGTGAGGTTGAGGCGGGCAAATTCGATCTGCTGAGGCTTCTTTTCGATGCCGATTGCATCAAGAAACCACTCGTAAAGCGGCCTGTGCGCCTCGAATTCAAGCGTGCATATCGAATGCGTGATCCCTTCGATCGCGTCACTCTGGCCGTGCGTAAAGTCGTAAGTCGGATAGATGCACCACTTGTTGCCCGTTCTGTGATGCTCGACCTTTCTGATTCTGTACATGACCGGGTCGCGCAGAAGAACGTTCGGATGAGCCATGTCGATTTTTGCGCGGAGCATATATTCGCCCTCGTTGAACTCGCCGTTTTTCATTCTTTCGAAAAGTTCCAGATTTTCTTCGACCGAACGGTTTCTCCACGGACTTTCCTTTCCTGCTCCCGTTGCCGTTCCGCGGTCGCGGCGCATCTCTTCAAGAGTCTGCTGGCAGACGAAAGCCTTTCCTTTTTTTATAAGTTCGACAGCCCATTCATAAAGCTGATCGAAGTAACTCGAAGCATAAAGTATTTTATCGGGTTTGAAACCGAGCCATCTGATATCGTCCTGAATCGAATCGACATATTCGACATCCTCTTTTTCGGGGTTGGTGTCGTCGAAACGGAGATTGCATTTGCCGCCGTACTGCTTCGCCAGACCGAAATTCAGGCAGATCGACTTTGCGTGTCCGATGTGCAGATAACCGTTCGGTTCAGGCGGGAAACGGGTCTGGATCGCGGTGTGCTTGCCGCTTTCCAGATCGGCATCGATGATGGCGCGGATGAAGTTTACAGACGATTTTTCTTCTGAATTCTTGATTTCATTGATTTCTTCACTCATTTTTTACCTCAAAAAAGAACTTTTCACAAACGACGAAAAATTTTCAGGCGAGGATTATATTCGCTCTCTTTTCGCGGTCAATTTAAAAAAAATAAACGGACAAATTTTAAATTTATCGGTAATTTTAAGGATAAAACTTGAAAAAAAAACAAAAGTCGGTTTAATACTCGCAGTTTTTTTTCAGAGTGATTGTTGGAGGAGAGATTGAAAAAGAAACTTTTTATTCTTGCTTGGATGATTTCTTTTATACTTCCGGCATATGCCGACACAGTTTTTTTCATGAAACCTGTCACGAAAGAAATCGAAAAATCCGACGCAAACAAGATCATAAAAAATCTTGAAGCGAACGTTAAATCGAAGCTCAATTCGGTAAGCTACAACGATGTTTCCAAAGCCAAACTCAAAAAATTCGGCAAATGCGGAATGAAACCGGAGTGCTGGTCGGAAAACGCTTCCGAAGAAGATTTCCAGTTCGTTCTTCTTTCGCTCATCAGCATGAACGAAGACGAAGAAGTCACCGTCAGACTCGTTCTCATCAACATTGAAGACGAAGAAGTCGTCGACGATTCTTCCAAAACTTACGACTATGCCGATGACGCAAACGAAAAGGCGATCTTCGCTCAGATCAGAAAACTGTCTGCTTTCAGCGAGATAAAAGGCGGCAAAAAATCGAAGAAAGACAGCGAAGTCGACAAACGCACGAAAAAACTCGAAGAAGAGCGCAAGAAAAGAGAGCGCGAACTTGAGAAACAGCGTGAAGAAGAAGCCCGTCTCGAAAAAGAGCGCAAGAAAAGAGAGCGCATGGAAGAAGAGAGACAGAGAAGAGAGGAAGAAGAAGAGATAGCACGTCTTGAAAAAGAGAGAGCAAGAAAAGAAGCCGAAAAGAAAAAAGAACAGGCAAGCAAGAAAAAATCTCTTAAAGACAACGCTGAAAAACTCGAAAGAGCACGTGAACTCGTTCTCGAAATGTGCGCTCAGGGCAAATACAATGCAGCAATCAAAGCAATCGTAAAAGTCGGCGAGATCAAATGCGAATGCGAAGAAGACGCAAAAGTTCTGGCACTTAAAACCCAGCTTCTCAACTTCAACAAAGTCCGTGAGCAGATCCTCAAAGGCGTTGAAGTAAAGAACTCCTCGCTCATTCTTGACAACATCGAAGCTGCAAAAGCTCTCGACGAATCGATCGTTGAAGGCGGAACTGAATTCTCGCAGAAAGTCGACAAATATGCGGCAACAGGATGGCTTGCACGCGGCAGAGAAATGGAAAAAGCGAACAATTACGTAGAAGCTAACGAAGCTTTTGAAAAGTGTGTCGAAATCGATCCGGACAAGACCGAATGCAGCGACTGGCTCAATTCAAAAGACAAACTCGTAAAAGCTATATACGACAAAGCAAGCGTAATGAAGAACTTCAACCCGACAAAGGCGAAAGAACTTCTCCGCGCGATCCTCAAGCTCGTCACCGCTGAAAACGAACATTACAAAAAAGCTGAGCAAGATCTCCAGCAGCTTGAATACTAAAAATTTTCTTATTTTTTCAATCATTGTTTTTCTTTTTACACTCATGGTTTCATGCAGTTCTGAAGACCGTTTCGTGATCTGCAGAGTTTCAGAATACGACTGCGACTATCAGCACAGGATACCCGGAATCGTCACCGTTACGAAAGGAAGCAGCCGCATTCATTATATCCTGACACAGAAAGGACTCGAAAAAGCTGAAATCGAAGAGGGAGAACCTGTTGCCTACAATCCCAAAACGGGAACGGCTCTCGTAAAGGAAGCTACTGATTCCTCAATCGATATTTTTACGGTCAGCACGGAAAACGGAAAAGAACTCTCCCCCAAACTTCCGTTGAAACCAGAAAAAACACTCAATGAAAAAGGAGAAACTTTTTTTGCTTTTCCGAAACTTTTAAGCGGCTGCGTTCAGAATGACGGCACGATAGTCCTGCTCGTCCGCTATGAAAACCTGCTTTCCAACAGCAGCATAATAAACGACCATCAGCAATACTCGGAAGAGGGGATCACCGTTTCTTTGCATATCTATGAAAAAGGAGAAATAAAAAAACCGCAAAAATATCTCTTTCCGCAGGACGAACCGTCAGAGGGAGACTTGGGCGACTATTTTTGGGAAGAACCGAAACAGCTTCAATGCACCGGCAAAGAGATATACCTTTTTTCCGAACGAAACCATACCAACGAAATCTCTTTATTCTACAATTCGCAGCCGAACTGGATTTTGAGCAGAATCGATCTCGATCCTGAAAAAGAAGGTGTAAACATAAACGATACGGCGCTCATAGCCTACGACAACATCATTTTCAACTACTATTCAAAGAAAGAAAACAGTGTCTACACTGCTGCCCGTTCTTCCGAAAAAGACAAGACTCTCCTGCGCATTACCGGTCTGAATGAAGGGTATGAACTTCCTGAAATTCCTCTTGAAAAGGAAGGCGGGGAATTTCTGTTTTCAGAAACATCCGACGGGAAACCGCTCATTTTTTTCGTAAAAAACAGAAAAAATACCGAAGAAGAAGAGCGGCTTGAACCTGTTTTCTAAAACAGCAGCTTTTCAGCGTTTCTTTTGAAATGCGCCCAGTCAAAGAATGATGCTCTTTCGGAAATTTCGTTTCGAAGCGAAAAATCGGGATTCTCGGCTATTTTTTTAATAAAATCAAAAAGTTTACCTTCTTCATAGAAAAGTTTTCCGAATTTATCAGGTGGAAAAATTTCGGGATAGCTCAACCTTTCAGGCAGAATCGGAATGACTCCTGCAGAAGCAGCTTCGAGAACGCTTATTCCGAAAAATTCGTGCTTTGAAGTGACCGGCAGGATATCGCAGCCTGCGACAAGTTTTTTGTATTCTTCATAATTTTCGGCATAACCGAACGAAATTATCTCATCTTTCAGTTTTTCACGCGCAATTTTGAAAATTTCAGGCGAGGTCGATTTTTCTTCACCCAGAACAACAAGCTGAAAAGCGGTTCCGGCTGCTTTCAGTCTGAACATCGTCTCAAAAAAAGCAACAGGGTCTTTGTCATACTCCCAGCGGTGGTTCCACAATATTTTCAAGATGTTACCTTTTCTACCATTTGATTTCTGAATTGTGTTTATTCCGGGATAAAGCACTTTCGATTTTTTGTAGACTGCATCGATTTTATCGGTCAGCCTGTTGTCTGGAAAGGAACGCAGAAAGCCTTCCAAAGCGGCAAAAAAACTCTCTCTGTTGAACTCCGAATTGAAAAGCGCGATATCTGAAACAAGAGCCGAAGTGAAGTTTATAAAAGCGTAGTGCATATCGGTTTTTGAAGGTTCTCTGTCATCTTCCGACCACGGATAGGCAAGCTGGTTTTCGTGAAAATAAGTGACGAAGCGGGTCTCAGGCATTTTCGGAAGGACAAGCGACTTCAAAAGAGCGGTATCGGAAAGCGATGAAACTATGATTGTATCGAATTTTTCTCCGCTTTTTTCAAGCATGCCGGCAAAAGTGACCGAAGAGCCGTGCATACGCCATTTCCAGTGACGTCCCTGAAGCGTAAACAGCTGAATCTGCTCAGGAAAACATTTTTTAAAACCGTCGGCAAAATATTTGTGGCTACCTGAATAGTAAGGCTCTAAAAAAGCGAACATCACTCCTCTTTTGACGTTTTGGAAGGATTTTCCACCGTCACTCCGAGAGTTCTGTCGTTGTAGAAATCAGAATCTTTGTAACGCGCGACAACCTCGTCTATCACGACTTTAATCATTGCAAAAACCGGAACCGCCGTGAGAACACCCAGAAATCCGCCGATCTCAGCTCCCGCAAAAAGGGCGATGATTACGAAAACCGGACTTACGTTCACCTTCTTTCCGACGATATTCGGCGTTATGAAAATCGTATCGCACACCTGAATTGCAACAAAAATAATGAGGACTTTGAACAAACCCCAGAAGCCGCCGCTGATGAGTGCCAGAATCAGAGCGATCGAAATGCCGGTAAAAAGTCCGACATACGGCACGAAACAGAGCGCACCGATCATTATTCCGAGGTTGCCGCCGCCCTGAATGCCTGCAATCGTGAAAAGAACGGCGTAAAGAGAACCCAGAACGATGCAGACTGTGAGCTGACCGCGGATAAAACCTGAGAAAATTTTGTCGAACTTCAAAAGCCACTCTTTAGCCGACGGCTGCATGTGCGGCGGAATAAGCGAAAAAATCGACTCCTGTATCTTTTTGAAGCGAGAACTCGCAAAAAATGTGATGACTACAAAAATCAGCATGTCGAGCAGGAACGAAACAACCGAAAAAGTCTGTTTCAGAACCACGCCTGTCGTGCTTGAAACGAGCTTTGAAAGAGATTCGGCGTGACTTCCAAGCCCCGAAACGAATTCGTCGCGGCTCACAAGCTCGCGAAGGTTGATGTTCATTTTTCCGGCATAAGTATTCGCCATATCCCAGAGCGAACTCATGGCAGGCTGCATTTTTCCCGCAGCACTCCCCAGCTGACTTATGATTTCGGGCAGAATCGCGAGGAGAAGCACCGCAATTACCAGAATTATCAGAATTATAGAAAGAATCGTCGTAAAAGTTCGCGGAATTTTGAGCTTTTTCGAGAAAAAATCGACTATCGGCTCTATCGCGTCGGCAGCAACGAACGCGGCTATAAGGATCGCAGCCATGCGCGGCGTCATAATAAACGCTAGAACCAGAAGGGAAATAAAAAGAAGCGGAATCCACCCTTTCTTCTCGAACAGAAATCTTTGCAATTTTTCTTTCGTAATCATGACTACTCCTCAAAAAAACCGGAAAATTTTAGGCATAAAAAAATAAAAATCCACTATTTTGACATAATAACAATATCGTGCTAAAAAGAGCAGTTTTGGGGGTGCAGGTTATGAAAATACTTGTTGTTTCCGACACTCACGGCGAAATGCCGATAGATATAAAAAGTATGGATTTTGATACCGTGATACATGCGGGAGATATTGGAGACGCCGCATTTTTCGATGCACTTAACAATGCTGCGGGCGAAAAAAATCTTTATGCGGTTTACGGCAACACCGATTTTGTCCTTTCCGGCTATCTTCCCGAAAGCGTTTCAGCAGATATCGGAAACTTGAAATTTTTCATAGTCCACAACCTGACAGCTCCGCACAGAATCCTTCCCGCAAACGAAAGCGCGATGAATGCCGCAAAAGCCGAAATCGCCGTTTTCGGTCACACTCACACGCCGCTTGCCGAAGAGCGCGGCGGCAGGATTTTTATAAATCCCGGCTCATTGGGAAAGGTCGGACTGACAGGCCGCAGATCGTTTGCAGTTATGGAAACAGAGCCTTCCGGCACAGTGAAAATTCAAATTTCCGACATTGATTCAAAAGAAGTTTTTATTTCAAAAAGATTTAATAAAATCAACGGTTTATTTAGGGAGATCTAAAAATGAAAAACCTTTTGCGGTTATTTTTCGTGATTTTTTCAATTTTTTTCTTTGTTTCATGCGGCGGAGACGAATCCAATTCTGAAGACGACGGCGCTTCTTTTTCGTTCAGAATGATGCGTGATGCAGAGAGCGAATGCAGCGAAATGCAATTGGAATGCCTCACTCTGGACATTTCAGCAATAGCTTTCAAGATAATAGACGGAGAAGGAAATACTGTTCTTATCAACGGGAAACCGGGATTTTCAGTCAGCAGACAACAGTTAAAGGACTTTGACTTTAAAGTTACAGGCATAGAAAATGCCACGCATGCGACTCTCCTTGTTTCCGTGTTTACCGGAACAGATTCAACGGGACAACCTAATGTCACATACGCAAATTACGAAGGAAGAGCAGCCGGTCTGAATTTTACAAAGGGGAAAACGACTAAAGCGGCGATTCTTCTTTACCCTGTAGCACCGAAAGATAAAGAGCTTGAAATGCCTAAAAAACTGGAGATGCCGAGATTCGGTCACACGTCTACAGTTCTTCTTGACAAAAAAAGAGTTCTTGTCGCCGGAGGTTTTGTTTCATGCGGCGACAACGGTCAGTGTGCTGCGACGGACAGCGTCGAAATAATAGATATCGAGTCCGGAGAGATAGAACCTCTCAAACCGATGACCACAAAACGTGCAATGCACACGGCAATACCTCTGAATGACGGAAGTGTCCTTTTTATCGGCGGAGTTCAGGATTTTAGTGCAAAAGAGCAGGATACAGCGTTTGACGGCTATCCGCTTCTGCCATACGTTCAGAAAAATGCCGTTACAACGATTGAGAAGTATATGCCTTCTCAGCCGAATTATAACTTCAAAATAAACGGTTTGGGAAGCTCGGTTGAGAACAAAACCGAAACCATTACCGTTCCGGAAGAGATTAAATTCATGACGTTTCAGAGCATTTTCGTAAAACAGACTGTGGCTAACGATACAGGATACAACACTGCGCCTATAGAGGTTTTCCTTGTCGGCGGAGTTGACGCAGAGGGCAAACCTTCAAACAAGACTTACAAATTCACAATCACCGATTCCACCATCGGAGAAGGAACTGTTTCTGTAAGCACCGTCACCGAATTTGCCGAAACTTCGTCTCCGATGATTCTTCCGGCACTGGCATACAGCAACGGTTCAATTTTTGCAGTCGGAGGAAGACCAGCACCTTCGGCGGCATCGACCAGAGACACTACCGATGAGGACACAACTGAAGAAACAACCGAAGAACCGACCGCAGAATCCGGCTCCACAGGAGTTGTAGCATCAATCATCTCTGAAAATGAAAGCAGGGATATTGAAGCAGATCTGAGCAGCAACATATTTTTCGCAAACAGCGCAGCTTCTGACAACGCTCTCTATACTCTCGGCGGAATGCCCAACAAATCAGGAGAACTTACAGATTCTGATCAAAACGGCGTTATAAGAAAATGGGATCTCAGTAACGGTTCGTTCGAAACTCCGGCAAACAGCAACGGTCTCAGCTCGAACGGCAAAAACGTAGCTTTTGCAAAAACAATTCTCGACGAGCGGAACAATCGCCTGATAGTTATCGGCGGAACCAGCGCGGAAAATATGTATCAGGTAATAAATACGGCAAGCCTTGAGAAGTTAAAAGATCCTACAAGCCACTATATGACCGATAAAAGAATCATGCCGGATGCATCGATTATTCCGGCAGGAACCATAGGCAGCAGACCCATACTTATCATCACTGGCGGCACAAGCGCGCTCAACAACAACGGCTCAGCTGCAAATACCATAAAAATCAATGTATTATAATTCATAGCCTCTTAAACTTGTTTTCTTTTCACATATTCCTATAATTGCCCGGTTAATTTTTGAATTGGCAGGTAAATATGAGAAATTTAATTCCTGATCTTAAACAACTTGGCTACTTCGACATCAATTCCAGTAAAAAATCAGGGTCGGTTGACGCATCCGTTATGTTTGTCGATATATCGGGTTTCACGAACATGACAAGACAGCTCATGTCGCAGGGAAGCGACGGTGCGGAAACTCTTTCGGTCTTCATGAACACGATATTCAATCCGCTTATCGAAGCGGTATATAACCTGAACGGATTTATTCTAAACTTCGCCGGAGACGCTTTCACCGCGGTTTTCAAAGACGACAACGGCAGACGCGCGATAACGGCGGCTTTCAATATTCACAAGTTTTTTACCGAAAATCCTTCGCTCTACCATAAGGGTCAGGCTTTCAAAATTTCTGCTAAGGCCGGAATTTCAATAGGAAAATTCAACTGGATCGCTGCAAAAGGCGAAGAAAATTTAAGACATTTCCTTTTCTTCGGCGACGTTGTCGACGAAGCTGCAGAAGCTGAACACCACTGCACTGCAAACGACATCTGCATAAACGACAAAGTTTACACCATTCTCAAAAACGACTGCTGCACGCATATCAAAGAAGGTGCTTACTTCGTTGACGAACTTCTCGTTCCGGCTGAAACAAAACCTGCAGCAACTGAACCGAAGATCGAAGACCTCGAAATTTTCATCCCGCACACTGTCATCGAGCAGGAAATTCCGGGAGAGTTCCGTGAAGTCGTCTCTCTTTTCATCTCCTACCAGATCTCGAAAGAGATGTGTGAAATCGAAAAAATGCTCGAATATTTAGCTAGTTACGTTCAGAAATACGGCGGATACATCAGCGGATTCGATTTCGGCGACAAAGGTGCGACACTATTGGCACTTTTCGGCGCTCCGGTAAGTTATGAAGACAATCTGGAACGCGCAATCGACTGTGTTGCAGAAATCAGAAAGAACTGCAAGACAGAACTCAGAAGCGGAATCACGCAGGGTGTCGTCTATGCCGGATTCGTCGGAAGCCCGAAACGCGCGGCTTACACAGCTCTGGGCGACAACGTAAACCTTTCTGCCAGAGTTATGATGAAAGCTCCCTACGGCGCAGACTGGATCGCAGGCAAGGCTGCTGAAAAGGCAAAAAGCGTATTCGAGCTCGAAAGCAAAGGCGATTTCGCTTTCAAAGGCATAGATGTTCCGATCGAAGTTTTTGAAATAAAAGGGCATCTCAAAGTCGAAGAAGAAGCTTCATTCTCCACGGCTTTCACCGGCAGAACGGCTGAACTCAGGCAGCTTTTCGAAACACGCGACAAATGCCGAGAAAACAACAGGCTTTACTGCTCCACGATTTACGGAGAAGCAGGTATCGGAAAATCACGTCTTATTTACGAGGTAAGAAAAAATTCCGCCAATGATTTCAGAGTCTTAACCTTAAAAACAGACACGATTCTCAGACAGTCTCTGAATATGTTCACGAACTTCTTCCACACGCTTTTCAACCAGAATGAAAACGCCACGACAGAGGAAAACCATGCGGCTTTCGAAAAGGCATGGGCTGCGCTGTCGGCTGAAATCATTAATAAAAAAGATGCTTTCGAGGCTTCAAAAGCATATATTGCCGCTCTTGCCGGAATTTTCTGGGAAGGCTCTGTTTACGACATGCTTGATGCAAAAAGCAGATATGAAAACACGATTTATGCAGTATGCGACTTCTTTTCCGCAATAGCCGAAACCAAGCCGCTGATGCTCGTTCTCGACGATATGCACGCGGCAGACAGCGATTCACTCACAATCGCCAGGGCTCTGGTAAAGGCTCTCGATGATTACCCCGTCGCGCTCTACATCATGTCGAGACTCAACGACGACGGCACGAAACCCGAAATTCTCACCAACACCGACGAAAGATTCAACGTAATCGTCATCGACAAAATGCAGAAAAGCGACATTCCGATGATGATAAAAAATATTCTCGGAGAAAAGGGAAACCGCGAACTTAACGACTTCGTATTTTCACGTACCGACGGCAACCCGTTCTTTATCGAACAGCTCGTCCTCTTCATGAAGGACAAGAAATATATCCAGAAAACCGGAAAGAGCTATGCGCTCACCAGCAACAAGGCAGAGGTTCCGAGCGGTGTCAATTCGCTGCTCGTAAGCCGTCTCGACAGGCTTTCGCAGCACCTGAAAGACCTCGTCTTCAGGGCTTCGGTTCTCGGCAACAATATCGACCTTCTTGTTTTGAACGATATAGCACAGGATCAGGACAAACTTAACATCCCGAATCTGCTCAAAGAAGGAGTCAACGAACTCGTCTGGAACGAGGCTTCGTCACTGCTCTACTCTTTCAGGCACGCACTTCTCCGCGATGCGGCGTATTCGATGCAGCTCAAAGCGCGCTTAAAAGAGATCCACAAAAAAGTCGCCAACGCTATCGAGAAAAATTACAAAGACGAAGAAAAATTCTTTTCCACTCTCGCTTTCCACTATGAAAAGGCTGAAGATTTGGGAAAAGAGATAATTTATCTCAAAAAAGCCGCCGACTACGCAAAATCGCAGTATCACAATCAGGAAGCCGAGAAAATGTACGAAAAGCTCCTGACTATTCTCAAAGACGAAAAAGAGATAATCAAAGTCGGCCACAGCCTCGCGCAGGTTTACCAGATCGAAGGAAAATGGGATCTTACCGAGAAGCTGTTCAAAGAGAGTCTTGAACGCTCGCAGAAGATCGGCGACGAACTTCTCATTGCAACGAGTATGAAGGAACTCGCCAACATGATGCTGCAGAAAGGACGTTACGACGAGGCCAATCCGCTCCTGGATGAGGCCGAAAAACTTTATACAAAACTCGACAACACAAAAGGCAAATGCGATGTCGAAGGTTACCGCGGACTTATCCATTATTACAAAGGCGAACTTGACGATGCAGTAGAACATTTCACCGAAAAGCTCCGTCTTGCCGAAATTATCAACGACAAATCGGCGAAAGCACTTTCCTACCGCTATATGGGCGGTGTTGCATACTACCGCGGAGACTATCAGAAAGCACTTCAGCACTACAAGAATCAGCTTAAAATTTCGAAAGAAAACGAGAATCTGCTTGATGTGGCCGTTGCTGAAAACAACATCGGTCTTATATATTCCTACCTCAACGACTTCAAAAACGCGGCGAAATTCTACAGACGTGCTCTTGAAACCTACAAGAAAGTGGGCATCAGACAGTACATCTGCTACACGTCGAACAACCTTGGAGAACTCAAATACTGGCTCGGTGAATACGAAGAAGCGAAGTCGCTCATCGAAGACCAGCTTGCAATCGCTACCGAACTCGGAATCCGCAGACATGTCGCACTTGCACACCTTATTCTCGGTAACATCGCGAAAAAAGAGGGAAATTTCGAAAAATCAGAGGAACATTACCTCCAGGCGATCACTATTGCGAAAGAGCTCAATGCAAACAACATCCTTTGCGAATTCATGTTTGAATACGCGCACCTCCTTTTCTGCATGAAACAATACGACAAAGCCGACGAGGTCAACCAGGAAGCAGGAAAAATAATTGTCGAAGTCAACCGCAAGGATCTTCAGTTCAAAAATACGCTTCTTCAGTGGAATATAACCGCGCTCAAAAAACCGGCAGAGGCGATCGAAGAGATCAAAAAGATGATAACCGACGACACAACCGAAGCAAACCGCGCCGATGCCTGTGTCGCACTCTTCCTGCTGACACATGATGAGCATTACCGTGAAGAGGCAGTAAAACTGATATCGCCGCTCTACGAAACCGCTCCGAAAATAATCTACAAAGAGGCTTTGGATCTGCTGAAAGCAAAATAGCCAATCCGGCTGATTTTATTAAACAAACGTGGTACGAATCTACACAGCCGTACCTTTTTCAGATATTTTTCGCGAAGAATTCCTTTATTTTTTCAGCGACAAAAGTGACTTCTTCAACGCCTAAATGTTCGCCTATCGGAAGCGAAAGAAGAGTTTTGGATTCTTTGACTGCGCGGTAGTTGCGGCTGTAATTCAAATGTTCGGCAAAAACAGGCTGCTCCGGCAGAGAAAGCGGATAGTGAATGCCGGTTTCAATGCCTGAATTTTTCAAATATTCCCGCAGGTTATCACGTTTTTCGGTTTTTATGACAAACAAGTGCCAAGCGTCCAGGGTTTCAGGATGTATTTTGGGAAGAACGATTTCCGAAACACCGGAAAACTGCTCAACATACATTTTTGCGACTGCATTTCTTGCCGCAATCCACTCGTCAAGATGTTTCAGCTTGATATTGAGGACTGCCGCCTGAAGAGTATCCATTCTTGAGTTTATACCGGCAAACTCGTGAAAATACTTTTGTGATCTTCCGTGGTTACAGAATTTGCGCGCTTTTTCGGTGAGATCGTCGTCATTCAGCATTATCGCTCCGGCATCTCCCGCAGCGCCCAGAACTTTTCCCGGATAAAAACTGAAACCTGCGCCGTCAGCCAAAGTTCCGACCTTTTTTCCGCGGTAAGTCGCGCCGTGAGCCTGAGCCGCATCCTCGAAAAGTTTCAAATTATGTTTTTCAGCGATTTTTTTAAGAGGTTCCATATCGGCAGGATGCCCGTAAAGATGAACTGCAATAATTGCACAAGTATTTGTGTTTATTAAAGATTCAACACTTTCAGGTAAAATCGTAAAATCTTCTTTTATGTCTGCAAAAACCGGTTTCAGACCGTTTGAAATGACCGCTTCGGCAGTCGCAACGAAAGTGTTTGCAGGAAGGATCACTTCACTTTTGAAAGGAAAATCGTGGACTTTAATGAGCGCACTCAGCGCATCAGTTCCGTTTCCACAGGAAATATAGTGACTTGCGCCGCAATAAGCCGCAAAATCAGCCTCAAATTTTTTAACTTCAGCCCCTTTTATGAAGTCGGCTTCGGCAAAAACAGCCTGCACAGCCGGATCGATTTCGTTTTTGAGCAGAGAATACTGCTTTTTGAGATCTAAAAATTTTATTTCCATAGTGTTTTTACGCATTTACAAGGTGGTTTGTCGCAAATTCGGGTTCACTCGTGACATTTACGCCCAGTTTTCTTAAGCCCATCTCATCTCCCGGAGTCGGAATGTGGGTCAGATGAACTTCACAGCCGCGCAGATCTTTGAGTTTTTCCATTGCAAAAGCGGCTGACGGGTTGTAAACCGCGCTTATCGCAAGTGCGATCAAAGTCTCTTCCAGATCCAAACTTACATTGCCACGCATGAAAATATTCTGCTTCAGGTGAGCGACCATCTCGGTGATGTGGTTCGGAATAAGCGGGATTTCCTTAGGAATTCCGGCAAGTTTTTTGATTGCATTGAGAACCATAGCCGAAGCTGCATGAAGGAAAGGCGAGTTGCTGCCGGTAACGAATTCGCCGTTTTTGAGTTCGATCGCGGCGCCGGAATAAACTCCTTCATTTCCTTTATTGTTGGTTTTTGCATCGAAAGCAGCCTTTTTCGCATACTCCGAAACGAGCCTGTCCGAAGGTTTTGCACCGATATTTTTCATAATCATTTCAGCCCGTTGCGCCGTTTCTTCACTGGCAATTCCAAGAGCATAGTCGCATGCATAGCGGTAGTATCTGCGGATGATCTCCTGCTTTGAAGCCTCCTGAACCGCCTCGTCGTCGATTATGCCGAAACCTGCGCGGTTGACACCCATGTCGGTTGGAGATTTGTAAACTGAAGGCTGCCCGGTGATTTTCTCGATTATCCTTTTTACAAGCGGGAACGCTTCAAGGTCACGGTTGTAGTTGACCGCAACTTCGCCGTAAGCCTCGTAATGGAAGTTGTCCATCATGTTGACGTCTTTGAGGTCGCATGTCGCCGATTCGTACGCAACGTTGACAAGGTGCTTGAGCGGCAGACTCCAGATCGGGAAAGTCTCGAACTTTGCATATCCGGCCTTAACACCGCGCTGATTTTCGTGGTAAAGCTGACTCAGACAAGTCGCAAATTTTCCGCTGCCGGGGCCCGGGCCAGTGACGACAACTATCGGTTTTTCAGTTTCGATAAAGGCGTTTTTGCCGTAACCTTCAGGACTTACGATCGTATCGACATCGGTCGGATAACCTTTTGTAAAGCCGTGAGTGTAAACTTTTACGCCGCGCCTCTCGAGCTTGTTTTTGAAAGCCTCTGCAGCAGGCTGACCGTTGTAGCGCGTGATGACAACAGCTCTCACCGTAACGCCGCGGTCGGTAAAATCGTCGATCGTCCGCATTGTGTCGGCATCGTAAGAAACACCGAAATCGGCGCGGATCTTTCTTTTTTCGATATCGCCGGCGTAGATGCACATGATGACTTCGGCATCGTCCTTGATCATCTGCAGAAGACGCATCTTTACGTTCGGATCAAAGCCCGGCAGAACGCGCGCAGCATGGTAGTCGTACATGATTTTGCCGCCGAACTCGAGATAAAGTTTGTTGTTGAACATCTTCACGCGCTCTAAGATTTCGCGCGACTGCTCCTGAAGATACTTTTCGTTGTCGAACCCGATTTTAAAGACCATTTTTGCCCCCGTTTTTCGTCTAAAGCTGCAACTCAAAAAAACTCTGAAACGGGATTCAATATATAGAAAAAAATTTTTTCATGGCAAGGAAAAAATCACTTTTCTGCAAATTTTCAGTTCAGTTCCCGAACCAGATTTTTGATCCATTTTTTCGAGATGTAGCGTTTGAAGCCCCAGCCGAATTTTATGGCTTCCTCGATTTTTCCGAGGAGGAGGACCCAGTAAAGCGGAAGACCGAATGCCACAGCTCCGGCAAAAGAAACGGGGACTGAGACGAGCCAGAGCGCGCCGACATCGATGAGAAACGCAGCCTTCGTGTCGCCGCCGCTGCGTAAGATGCCGACGATATTGAGGTTATTGAACGCAACTATAGGCAGGAAGAATATCCAGACAAGAGTGCTTTTGTAGGCGAGATCGTAAACGCTTTCAGATATGTTGTAAACGGAAAGAATCGGATTCATGAAGAGAAGAAGTAGAATCGACAGAAAAACGCCTGTCGAGATAGAAAGTTTGACGAGTCTCACCGATGTGTGCCAAACTTTTTCAGTTTCGACACACGCTCCGATGTCGTGCCCGAGAACAACCGCTCCGGCGTTTCCGATTCCGATGAATGCTGCAAAGAAAAGTTTTGTCACGCTGTCGGAAATATTGAGCGCGGCGATAGATTCCGTTCCCAGTTTCGCGTAGATCCAGTTTAGCGCCAGAATACCGAGAGCCCAGGTCATCTCATTGAAGAAAACCGGCACTGCAGTAACAAAAAGCTGTTTCAAAAGATCTTTTTTCGCGCTTACAAGCTCACTGAATCTAGCCGCGGCAGCAAGGTTTCTGATGTAGGCATAGGCAAGAGTGAAAACAATTTCGGCAACTCGGGCAATAAGTGTCGCAATCGCGGCGCCCTGAATTCCCATCGCAGGAAAACCGAAGTGTCCGAAAATCAGAATCCAGTTGAAAAATACGTTTATGACAAGCGCCAGAGCACACGAATAGACCGGAAGGCGCGGACTGTCGGTGCTTCTCAGAACGACCTGATAGATGAATGATACTGCGGTAAAAATGTAGCTCCACGAAACGATTTTCAGGTATTCGCAGGCGTATTTTACGACCGGTGCGTCGTTTGAAAACAAGCCGACGATCGCTTCGGGAAAAAATCTAGCCCCGACAAAAGCGGCGAGCGAAACGCATATTCCAAGCCCTAAGATCACACCCATGACGCGCCGCAGATTGAGCAGATCTCCTTTTCCGTAGAACTGCGAAACGAAGATCTGACCGCCGCTTCCCATTCCGAAAAGAAAGAGGATCAATAGAAACATGAGCTGGTTGCTTATTCCCAGAGCCGCGATAGCCTCTTCGCCGAGCTGCCCCACCATGAAGACATCCGCCATATTTATGGCTGAAATCATAAGATTGTGGATCGCAATCGGAACTGCTATTCCGAGAACTCGTTTGTAAAAACCTGATTTCATCCCTTTCTGCCGAAGTCTGACCAACACCGTTTTTTAGCAGGCATACAGGGTTAAAGCAAGAAAACTTGCCGCCGCCGAATCTTGACGAATTGCCGCCTCAGTGATAAAAAACTGTCGGTTTTCGGCTCATGGAGGAGAAATGACGACAATGCCCGAAATCACGGAACTTATTGCAAAACTCAGAGACGAAAAAAATCTCTCAGACGAAGCTCTGGCAACTCTTATCGACTGCGAAGAGGCGACTGAACCTCTCGGAACTGCGGCCGACAAAGTTCGCAGAAGAGTTTACGGTGACGCCGTTTATCTGCGCGGACTTATCGAAATGACAAATTACTGCCGCAACAACTGCTACTACTGCGGAATAAGGCGCAGCAACACAAGCGCGACGAGATACAGGCTCACTGAAGAAGAAATCATGGAGTGCTGCCGCGAAGGTTACTCTCTCGGCTTCCGCACTTTCGTTCTTCAGGGCGGCGAAGACCTTTATTTCAACGACGAAAGAATGTGCGCAATCGTTGCAGATATCAGGAAAAACTTTCCGGATGTCGCGATAACACTTTCTTTGGGCGAAAAGTCGCGCGAAAGTTATCAAAAGTTGTTCGATGCGGGGGCAAACCGCTATCTTCTGCGTCACGAAACTGCCGATAACGGGCATTATCACAAAATCCATCCGGCAGAACTCTCGCCTGAAAACAGGAAAAGATGCCTTTTCGACCTCAAGGAAATCGGTTATCAGGTCGGTTCAGGCTTTATGGTGGGCTCTCCGTTTCAAACAACAAAAAATCTTGTCGCAGACCTCCGTTTTCTGCAGGAATTAGACCCTGACATGATCGGGATCGGCCCTTTCATTCCGCACGAAAAAACGCCGTTTGCCGATAAAAAGCAGGGTGAACTTACCCTTGTTTTAAGAATGGTTTCGATCCTGCGCCTAATGTTCCCGCACGCCCTTCTTCCGGCAACGACTGCTCTCGGAACGATCCATCCGCAGGGGCGCGAACTCGGCTTAAAAGCAGGTGCAAATGTCGTCATGCCCAACCTTTCACCGGTTTCGGTGCGGAAACTTTACGATTTATACGAAAACAAAATATGCACGGGCGAAGAATCGGCGCAGTGCCGCGGATGCCTGGAAATGCGCGTAAAAAACGCCGGTTATCACATCGTCACCGATATTGGAAACGTCAAAAGGAGTTGAAAAATGAATATCTGCGAACTTCAGCAGGAGATCCTGCGAATCAAAAAAGAGAATGATGTCTGCGTATTAGCCCACAGCTATCAGGCAAGAGAGATCACGGAAGTTGCCGATTTTACAGGCGATTCCTTTCAGCTCAGCGTTAAGGCGAAGGACGCTCCGCAGAAAACTGTCGTTATGTGCGGAGTGCGTTTTATGGCTGAAACGGTTAAATTGCTTTCCCCCGAAAAAACGGTTTATCTCGCAAATCCGACCGCGGGATGTCCGATGGCGGAGCAGATGGACAAAGATATAATTTCCGAAGTGAAAAAACAGTATCCCGACTACACCGTCGTTGCCTACATCAACACGACGACTTCGCTCAAAACGATATGCGATGTCTGCGTAACCTCATCTTCGGCAGTAAAAATCGTGAAAAAACTCGAAAACAAAAATATTCTTTTCATTCCGGACTGCAATCTGGGTGCATTCGTCGCGAAACAGGTGCCTGAAAAGAACATAAAACTTTTAAACGGCGGCTGCCCGACACATGCAAAAATCTCGGCTGACAGCGTCCACAAAGCGAAAGCGGCTCATCCTAATGCGCTTGTTCTCGTTCATCCCGAATGCAAACCCGAAGTCACCGAACTCGCAGACTATATCGGCTCAACATCCGGGATCATGGATTTTGCGAGAAAATCGGACAAATCTGAATTCATCATCGGCACCGAAATCAGCATTTGCGAACATCTTTCATTCGAATTTCCCGACAAAAACTTCTATCCGCTTTCACAGAATCTCATCTGCCAGAACATGAAAGCCACCACTTTGGTAGACCTTTACAACGCAGTCCGCGGCAGAGGCGGAGAAGAAATCATACTCGACAGCGGGACGATCGAAAAAGCGCGCCGCTGCATCGACAAAATGATCGAACTCGGCTGAAACCAGTTTCCGGAAAAATTGCAAAAAAACAACACAGGGATTGAGGGGACGCATTTCAAAAATATAATTCAGATATTTATATTGAAAAAAGAACCTAAGAAGCGTTAAAAAACGCTGTCGGGGAAAAAACCGAAATGCACCTAACGGTCAAAACCGGAAATCCGATTGAGGTCCCCCCACGTGATAGAACGTTCAATAATAACTGATAAAAATTAAATTTCAACTGAAAAAATGAATTTTTTCATTAATTTTACAAAAAAAATGGCATATCTACGGTTAATTTAATATCATTTAAGGCATTCTGTTTTGAATAGGAGTTTGCACAATGAAAAATTCTTTTGTAGGAAACGATGCCGAACTCACAGTGCTTAAGCCGGTGAAGAACCTCTCTGTCACAAGATTTTCGGACTCGGTATTTTTTGCCGAAGCTGACGGAAATTTCGTGAAACTCGATTTTTTAGAGCAGAGGCTGCTCTCTGAATTTGACGGCAAAAACACTTTGGCGGACATCACGGCATCAAGGTTGGACAAGGGTGACACGTCGGTTTTCGACAAGCTGATAACGCTGATCGAAAAACTGAACGACAACGATCTGCTTGATCCGGAATGTGCCGCAGGTCTTAAAAAATCGGCACACAAAAAGGCTTTTTATGAAAAAACGCTGGCTCAAAAAGAGCTGAAACCCACATCCCTTCTTGCTTTGGCGGGAAAAATCCTGACATCTCTGCCGGTTCTCGTCATCATGCTTATTCTTTCGCTCATCTCATTTCTGGCACCTTCGCTGAAAGGGGTAAACATTCTCACTTCGATCACGCAGGGCGCGGCAGGACTCGGCACGGCATACATTCTGGCGCTCTTTTTCATCCTCGTTTTTCTGTTTGTGATCCTCTCTCTGCCGGCAGTATTTTCCGCCGCAGACCTTGCAGCCCACGGCATAACAGCGCGCCTCACGCTTAAAAACAAATGCGGATTTTTCTATCTCGAAGCATCTTCCGCTCAGATAATAGGCAAAGGACGCGCCGATGCACTCAGGCATTATGCGATGATACTCCTTACTCCGTTTGCAGTATCGGGACTTACCGCTCTTCTGTGGCAGTTGGAAATAGCCCGTCCGATGATGGCTGTAATGAACGTGATCTCAACCGCATGCGGACTTATAGCACTCTCGCCGATAAGCACTTCCCCGCTTTCGATGATGGTCGATTTTTTCATGCCGGGAAGCGGAAAATCCTTCAACTATGCGAGAAAACGCTTCATAAAAGACGTTTTCACACTTAAAAAAGTTTCGCCCGAAACAGAACGTATGATGATTCTCTCAAGTTTCGGACTAGTCTGGATCTACTTTGTCTACAGCTACTTCTGGAGTGTCGCAAAATCAACGATGAGCTACCTTTTTTCCGATTTTTACACTTCATACACCGGCGGCGACATAGTTTCCGGAATATTCATCGCGCTTACCCTTCTTCTCATGATAACTCCGGCAATAGCGGCACTCGCCGGTTTTATAGCGATTGCTTGCGGAAACATCGGTTCGGTCGTTGCGACACCGCTTGTAAAAATGCGAGATCTTGCAGGAACGATCACGGCGAAAGCTGTTCCTGCAACAGAAGAAATAATCGGATTTTTAAAAGAAATTCCTCTTTTTGCGGAATTTAAGGAAGAAGATCTTACCGAACTCTGCAGGCACATAAAACTGCGCCGCTTCATGAAAAATTCGCCGATAGTCCGTCAGGGAGACGCCGGCGACAACTTCTACACGATAGTTTCCGGCAAAGCGAAAATCGTCGTTACGGGAAACAACGGAGCGGAAAAGATTCTGGGAACGCTTTCAACGGGAGATTCTTTCGGCGAAACTGCACTTATCGAAAAAGGTCCGCGCACGGCAAGCATCATAACGCTGACGCAGACCGCAGTTTTTGAAATAAGCCGCGAAGGGTTCGAAAAATTCCTGGCGTCGAACACCGAAAACAGAGAAAAAATCACCGGCAAAATACGCCTCGGAAAGATGCTTCTCGCTTCTTCCGTATTCTCCTTCATGAGCCAGAAACAGATTTCATATCTTATAAAAAATCTCAAACCCGAAAAGATAAAAGCGGGAACAGTAGTTTTCAAACAGGGCGACGAAGGAAACAAATTCTATCTCATTCAGGAAGGAAACATCCATCTCGAACGCTTCGACAACTCGCTCAAGACCCTCGACATCGTCCTGAAACCGGGCAATTTCTTCGGTGAAATGGCACTTGTCAAAAACATTCCGAGAACTGCGACGGCTGAAGCTGTCAGTGATTCGCTGCTGTTTACTCTGGACAAGGAAAGCTTCTGCAACGTTATCGGAAGCACGCTTTCGGGCGGCAGGGAACTCGATTCGCTCATCAACGAAAGAGCAGAACAACTTGGAGAGGAGGTAATGAAATCATGTTCGCGAAAATGATAGGCGTATGCGCCACAATATTCATTCTTGGAAAATTCACCGGAATAGGCGGAGAACAGATTGAGTACTTTATGAATATCGTAAAAATCACGCTGACACAGCACGAAGTCAATTCGATCGCCCACCAGATCTACGGCAACACCATAGTTGACGGCAGGATTCCCGACCAAAGCAGCGAAGACTGGGCGAAATACATCCGCGCAAACATGAAAGCCGATGTTCCTGGAAGAGATTCGGCAAAAGACTATTGGGACAAATTCTACGAAGTCCGCGAAGTTGACCAGGTTCCGGGACTTTCAAAGGAGGGGTTCATCGTAAAAAGCTGCGGTCCCGACACCTTGGAAAATACCGAAGACGACATCACTTCGGGTTACGAGTATAACAACTGAAATAAATCTCCTTCAAAATCATCTGCACTCTTCATAAACTCCCGGCGTTCCGTTTTCAACTTCAGACTGACATTTTTTTCCGTGTGCATCGGCAGTAAACGAAAAGCCCTTATCGGTTTTGAAACTGCCCGGATCTGCTTCTGCAACAATAGTTCTCACGCCGTCAATGTCACACAGAATCTGCACCGATTCATTGCCGGTAAGACCTGAATCGGCGATGGTCGTGTCGTCAACTATGAGCCAAAGCGCTGAAGGCGGCAGAATATCACCGAAAGCAGCTTCGTTTCCGGTTACAACGGCGACTTCTCCGGACCTAAGAATAAGATCCGATCCTTCATTTTTCGCACTCAGCGGATCAACGCCTTTTCCGTCGTTTTTGTCGTCTATAAAGCAGTTTGAAAGATCGAAATCCATCGCGCTGTAGTTGTAAATTTCGACGAATTCCCAGCTTTTCTGCGGCTCAAGAGAGGGTGTGTGCATGATTTCGGAAATCATTATGTGCGGAGAGGCTTCATCGGTTTCAACTGCAAAACTCCGATTCACTTTGCCGGTTTTCGTCCACACTTCGGCATTCACTTCATAATTTTTTTCGGCTTCAAGCCCGTCAAGAACGGCAGTGCACCCTTTGCGGCATATAAAATAGCTGTTTTCAAGTGCGAGAGCGATCACCGAATCTCCTGTGACTGAAAGACTGAAAGTCGTATCGGTAACACTTGAATCGAATGAAACCTCCGATTTTTCAGGCTCGTTTGAAGGAAGTTCTATCTTCACGTTTTCAAGTTCGTAGTCGCGCTCTGCCGACTTTGCCTTTTTAACAGTGAATGAATCAACAGTTTTCGAAAAAAGAAAAACATACCACTCATCAAGTTTCATCATATCTTCAGGCTTCGGTTCGATATCGGAAAACTTTATCTCGACCGCGCTGTCAAAACGGACTGCGGCGGTCATGCTCCTTGAATCGTCGGGAATGATTTCGGCAACTTCAGGCAGTTTTTTGCCTGTTTCATACAGAAGTTCCCTGATCTCCTTATTTTCAGAAAACTGCTCTCCCGTCATAAGAGGTCTGTTGTCTGACGATTTCAGGGCTGAAGTCATCGTTATGAAAATATTGTCCTCTGCCGGAAGAGGCGGCAGAACAGTCACCGTATCGCCTGAAACCACGATGGATTCGAGCTTTCCCACATTTTCAGATGAAACCGAAAAGCCGGACGCAACTGAATTTGGATTCACATCGGAATTGAACTTGAAAACCAGCTTTTCTTCGGGGTAATAAACCCTGTTTTCAGGTTCTTCAACACACCTGAAAGGTGCATAAACATTAGGTTCCGGGGCATCCAGGCCGCAGGAGATGCAGAAAACTGCAGAAATTACCGTAAAAAGCACTTTTCTCATTGTTTTTTACCGCAGGAATAAAGGTCAAAACCCGCATAAGACCTGAGCCATCCGTTGTTTTTCTTATCTATTATTCTGAAAACTATCATCTGCTCTTCCGGAATTTTAATTCCCAGACTTTCTGCCGCCTTCATCATTGCCGAAAAATAGTAGACACTGCTCAGCCGCTCGATCATTTCGATCCGCATGAGGTAAAGTTTGTGTTCCTGCTCGCCGAACCTTATCGTATCGGGGTTATAAAGCAGTTTTTTCAGGTCAAAACTGATTTTTCCGCCGACTTCGTATGATTTAAGGTCTCCGTAAGTTGTGTTGTTGTCGTCTGGACCTACCGTGATATAGTCTTTGCCTACCGCAATGTTGTTGCGCTGATAGAGATACAGTTTTTCGTCGCTTTTATATTTTCCCCAGAAACTTATTTCAGGCAGAAGCCCTGCAACACGTGTATTTTTACGCGCAGAAACGACCGCTTTTTCAAGATCTGCAACATTGCGCAAAGCATGTTCGATCATTTCGTCAAGAGTGATGCAGCTGTAATCGTTTTCAAGCGATTCACTCGTCACGTCATATCCTTTCAGAAAAGCGGCCAAAGCTTCGAGCGGAGAAACTTCGGCACAAAAAATCTCACTCGTCAGAAACAACAAAAGGATCGCCGTAATCGACTTCAAAAGGGTCTGCGCCGACAACGAACGGATCGCCCGTCTCAACCGCGAAAGGATCACTAAATTCGTTGAAAAACTCTTCATCGGCATCGTCCTCCGCCTCAAGCATATAGTTTATCTGATTTCTTATTTCACCGATCTCGCTCGCAGAAAGCACTGCGCTGCTGAATTCCGGAATAAAGAAAGCCGTCTTTTTCGGACTCTCCTTCGATTTGTTGAAATCAATAGCCAGGTTGCAGAACCAGCCGTAGTGGAATGTGCCTGCTTCCCGCGTTATGCGCATCTCGCCTTCTAACATTACATTAAAACCAATCAAAAATCCTATCAGCTCAATTCCCGTAACCAATTCACAAATTCTAAACAAAAAGCAAAATAACAAGCAAATAAATATTTTATTTTTTATAAAAGTCAATAATTTTTCAAATTAAAAATAAAAATTATACCAAATACAGAATTATGCTTTGAATTTTAGATTTTTCACAAAAACAAATTTTTTGAATAATTTATCTTAGATCAGGCAAAACTATTCGTTCTGACCGGCGTAATCACGACCCGGAACAACAATGACGACATCTCTCATATCGAGGAACGCGCCGTCGCCTAAAACGCTTATCGATGCGGTGAAAACCTTCGATTCGTAAGATTCGTTCTGATAGAAATTATTTTCAAACGTTACATCAAAAGTAACTTCCTGACCGGGTTTTACATCAGGGAAAATTTCAGGACTTATCGACTTGACGAACTTCGTCGTATCCTCTAGTCCGAATTCATTCGGAACATGCTTTACTTTTGTCGTGATATCTATCTGAATGTTGTTCGTAAGGGCGATAACGGCATCAACAATCGCGTTGGAAAATCCTGTTCCGTCGGCATTGACAGAGAAGTTGAAGCGTGTTCCTGCTCCGTTGTTGGAGCCCGTTCCGTCAGAAATATAGTTGAAATCACTCATCGAACTGCCCGAGTCAAGACCGATAAACTTTGCGTTTATCGCATTCATCTTCTCGATAGCCATGTCTCTATTCTTTCTCGAGCCATCTTTCCAGCCGCAGAAATCGTCATCCGTAAAACCCTCGTCGCTCGCCATTATGAAAATAGGCAGAGCTTCGTCCCTGAAGCAGGCGCCGCCGATGCTTCCCAGCTGTCCCGAACAGTTAACCGGCGCAACGGTAAAGTCAGAATGTTGTGTGGTAGCAGTGCATGTTCCGAACATATTGCTCGTCTTGATGTCTTCATAATCCCCTTCGCCGCAAGCAGCCTCCCAGAGTGCGTGGGTGTGGTATTCGTCAGATCCGTTGCAATCGGTTATTCCGTCAACCGCGCTTTTTACAGCATCAGAATCAGTCGTCATCGGCTGAGCAAGAATATAAGGATCATCCTGGAGGGTTCCGAATTTGACAAGACCGAAAGCCGAATCGGGGATCTCGTTGCGGACTCCGTCAATAATGGTGTTTTTTATTCCGTTTTTCAGATTTGCATGTTCATCCATCATTGAACCTGAAAGGTCAACCATGATGAGAACATCGACTTTCTGAATATCGGTGCTGAAATTAAGATGCTGGACTACAGGTTCGCCGTTATAAGGCAGAATAACATAAAAAGTATCTTCCGAAATGACGCTTGCAGAATCATTGGGATCGCTTCCCAGAATAAATTCGCTGTTGTCGTCAAATCCGTCGCCGTCAGAGTCAGCGAGTCTCGGGTCAGTACCGATTTCAGATTCGATTTTGTCAGAAAGACCGTCACCGTCGCTGTCGAAATCAAGAAAATCGGGGATACCGTCGCCGTCACTGTCAATCGGAGTCGCAGTTCCGGCCTCGTTTTCAACCGAATCAGGAATTCCGTCGCCATCGCTGTCATCGTCTACGAAATTGGGAAGCCCGTCTTTGTCGATATCTTTCATCCCCTCGTAAACATCGGGAATTCCGTCTCCGTCGCTGTCAGTATCAAGATAATCGGGCTTACCGTCTCCGTCACTGTCTATACACGGAACGGAAAAACACTCGTCAGAATCCAAGATACCGTCACCGTCGCTGTCATCGTCACGGTAATTCGGCATTCCGTCACCGTCAGAGTCACCTGTTCCTTCCGACACATCAGGAATACCGTCGCCGTCACTGTCATAGTCAAGGAAATTCGGAATTCCGTCGTTGTCGTCATCGACCGGAACACCGCGCGGAGCTTCTACCGAATCGGGAATTCCGTCGTTGTCGCTGTCATCGTCAAGATAGTTGGGAACACCGTCATTATCCTCATCGTCTTTTCCTTCGATTCCGTTGGTAATTCCGTCACCGTCGTCATCCCTTTCAGCCCATTCAGGATCTAAAGGATCGTCATCAGGTTCAGTATCTGTCGCATCATTATCCGATATGGTTGTGTCAGGCAGAACCGAATCATCATCGGAATGAGTCCTGTCACTGTCACCGCCGTATTCACCGTACGGATCATCATTTTCTGAACCGCAGGCGGCAGCAAAAAGCAGAGCCGCAAGAATAATCAGAATTTTTATTTTCATGGAGCCTCCGTCAAAAAAACCTAAGTATTATACTCAAATTTTCAGCATTGCAACAGCCGCGACCGCAGTAATTCCGGTAACAAGAATGATTCTGGCGTAGATTTTTTCTTTGAAATCCTTTTTTGCAAAGAAGAAATTCCAAAAAAGAAGGACCAGAGATGAGAGCGGCAGGATCACCGCGATTTTCTGAGGACTTAAAAGGAATCCGGCTGCCGAAAGCAGCATGAAAACCGCTGATACCGCACAAGTCTTTTTAAGATCCGTGCTGTTTTTCCTTCCGGCAAGCGCATCACCTTCAGCATCGGAAAGATCTTTCAAAGCCGTAACGCCCAAAACGTGGAGCAGCAGACTCAGAGAACACGGCAGACAACTCTTTCCACCCGCAACAATCATCGGATAAGCGATACCGACTCCGGTTACGAAGCACGCAGCAATCCCCCGTTTTTTAAGTGTCAAAGGAGGCAGCGAATAGGCAACTCCGAAAAACAGAATTAAAAAAACGAGAAACTTTTCCAAACCTTCAAAAAGTACGACAGAGCCTAAAATCGTGCCGAAAGTGAGGAAAATCAGCCATAAAACCGCGTCCCACCTTGATATGACTCCGCTTGGCAAAGGACGCCACGGCTTGTTTGCCGAATCTTCAACGACATCGGTTATTGAATTGAGCGTGTAGACGAAATTATACGGGAAAAGCGCGACAAAAAGCGACTGCACCGCAAAAAACCATGAAAATTCATCTTTCCCGAGCAGTCTTCCCGCAAAAAATGCGAGAAACGAAAGCAGAAAAACATCTGCGCGGTAAAGTCTGAAAAATGCCGGAAACTTGCGAAACATCGGTTAAATCAGCGTGAGAGCACAGCCTGAATCGTCGTCCCTGATAACAGGTCCGTTTCCTTCCGGTTCGTTTGCCTGAGATTCCTCTTCTTCGTCGCTGCAATCCGATTTATCCCAGCTCATGCAGTCAGGGGCACATTTTGCGGTTCCGTTTTTAGGAGCTCCGGCAAGCTGATCGCAGGGCACCGTGTTTCCGTCGCAGATTTCGTTAGCATCGACATTTCCGTTTCCGCAAAGGGAATCAGTCGGATCGGTCGGCGTACCGGGGTTGCCGGGATCAGGGTTGCCGGGATCGGACTGGTTGACAGGACCGCCGCATTCAACGGAAGAAACATCGGTTCCCGCCATTTCAAGAGCTTTTTTAACAGCCTTGCATGCGTTGATTCTGCCGTAACCGTAATTCATGCTGAAACCGTTTCCGTCATAATTGTCGGCACCTATTTTGTCGGAAGTTTCCTTGTAAATTTCATAAACCTGATCTTTGGTCAGACTCGGATTTGCAAAAAGAACAAGTCCCGTGATTCCGGCTGCAAGCGGACAAGCCGACGAGGTTCCGCCGAAACTGTTCGTGTAGTTTCCCAACGCATCGCCGTCATTCTCGTTACCGGCGTTGTAACCGCCTGAACCCATGTTGTCAGTCGTCCAGATTCCGTCAATAACGCCGCCGCCGGCCCATGCGTCACCGCCGTTCATATCCTGATCGCAGCTTGACGCCATAAAGTCGAGCGAGTTGCCGAAATCGGAATAAGACGCCTTCATTCCGGCAGCATTGCTTGCGCCGATCGCAAAAACATTGGGGTTGCTTGCATAACCGTCGGTTTCGATGCTTTCACCGCCGTTTCCGGCAGCAAAAAGAATGATCGTTCCCAAACCTTTTCTACCGGTTGTAGTAATATTCAGGACGAGGTCCTGCAAAGTCTGGTTCATGTTGACTGTCTGGCCTGTTCCGTCAGCCGGGCCCCAGCTGTTTGAAATTATGTCGGCACCTGCATTCGCCGCCCATTCAAAGCATTCGATCGCAGATGAATCAAGCGAATATGTACTCATGTTCATTCTTATCGGAATAAGCTGGCAGTTCGGGCACGCACCGGCGATGCCGATTCCGTTGTCGGTAGCACCGCCTGCGACTCCTGCGACAGATGTTCCGTGCTGATCAGGATTCATGCCGCTCTGGTTGGGATCAGGAAAGTCGTCTCCGTCTGCGAAATCGTGTCCGGGAAGAAAACGGCCCTGAAAATCTTCGTGAGTGCTGTCAAAGCCGTCGTCGATTATCGCCAGTTTTACGGTCGAACCGCCGAGTTCGCCTTTGATTGTGCGCAGGACATCCCAGGCTTCTGCGACATGCGTGCTGTCAGAACCGGAAACATTCGGATTGGTGCCGTCGTTGTAAAGATGCCACTGATTTGCAAAAAGCGGATCGTTCGGAATGTACGTCCTCTCTTCGAATTTTACGAAAAAGCTCGGTTCAGCCTGAGCCGCGATCTTCTTTTCAACAAGTTCGACCGATTTTTTTACCGGATTTTCGCTTGTTTCAGCAAGATACCAGCCAGGTGCATATTTAAATGTTTTGATAAGACGCAAGCCGTTGTTCTTGCACCATTTTTCGGCAGCTTTAGCACCAAGTTCCGGAAGTTTAACGAAAATTCTGCCGCTTGCGAAAACCTTTTCTTTGCCGTTTCTTTTGTACGCAGGCAGAATTTTTCCGCTTTTTTCAAGCTCTTTAAGATTTTTCGAGCTTAATTTGTTGAAAAGATAAATATTTTCATGCCTGAGTGTGAAGTTCAAACTTTTTGCAAAAGTGTCAACCGATTTAGTAGTTACATCATGAACAAAAGTGTAACCGGAAGTCTCGGAAAGAGGGATTTTTTTGCCGTTTGAATAGTAGTAAAGAGTTTCGGCAAACATAAAAAACGGAAGCAAAACAACCAAAAACAATGCGATTTTTTTCATTTATCAACTCCTTAAAAAGTTTGCAGCCTAAATAAATATCAACGCGCAGCCTGCATCATCCTCTTCATCTTCGCCGTCAGCGCCGTCGGCGGGATCGTTATCTTTTCCGGTATCGCCTGAATCTTCGTCTCCCGGCTGAGTGTCAGTGTCTGTGTCGTCCTTGTCGGAAGAGGGTTCTGGATCATCGGGAACTTCCTTGCTGCCGTCACAGGTCATGCTCTCTTTCGTGTAAAGTTTTGCCTTTACCGCCGCATCGTCCATAGCATCGCACGAAGCAGCCAGAGTCGATCTGACGGGCAGCCCCTGATTGGTTCTGTAAGCCGATTCCTCACCTGTTTTGGAATCCCAGATTAAAGCCGTATTGTTGAATGAAGCGTTTTTCGGCGCATTTTCGGGCATTTTGACGAGGAAACGCAGAAGAATTCTTTCGCAGTTAGACTCATCCTGACAGATTTCCATTTTATCAGCAACCATAATGCCCGATTTAAGCGGGAAATCACCGCCGTCAGGATAATCCTCGAAACATTTTCCAGTTCCGGTGTAGTCGATCTGGAAAGTTCCAGGAATGTAAGTCTGGATATCTCTCAAAGTATCGCTGACCATTACCAGCTCTGCCGGCTCCTGACCGTGATTTTCGACTACGATCTGATAACCGAAAGCGGTGTCCTTGCAGACTTTGCCGTCCTCGCCTGTCGTCGTAAGAAGGAATTTTTCGTTTTTCTCGGGAATATCGAATGCAGGAAGGCGCGTATCAACCGAAAGGATAACGTAATTCGTAAGGACGATGTCGGCACCTGTCTTGATGTAGAAATCCATCGAATTCGTTCCGTACTGGACATGCGGATTTATTATGCTATCTTCGATACTCTCGTCGTACTGCAGAAAGAAAGTGTCGATATCGAAAGAAAGTTCTTCGCGGCAGTCGGAAACTTCACCTTTGTGGTTTACAGTCCTGAACTTGCTGTTGAACGGCTGGTTCAGCGGATTGCACGAGCCGTCAACATCACCCAGGACAAGATGCTGATCAGTCAGACCGCCTCTGATTTCGAGAGATTCGGGAGCCGAAGCAACATCGTCACCGTCGGCAGTTACGAACGAAACTTTTACAGCAGCCTTTTCGGGAAGCTCGAAGTTGCCGATAGTTATCGTCGTCGGTTTCAGCGTGGTGTTGGCACTCCAATCCAGACCGTTGTAAAGATAGAGTCTTTTACGTGCGATCTGTGAAGAGCCGTAAATCAGAATAAGCTGCCAGCCGCCGATCATGCTCGCCATCTGGCAGTAATTGTGGCTTGTTCCGCTCTGAGCGCAGTCGTAAATGTCGTCAACGCCCGAAACTTTGTATTCGCCGACAAGCGACTTTCTCTCGCCGGTCTCTTTGTCATACTGAAAATTTGCGATGATATCGGTGACATCGACTCTGTAGACATAGTAGTAATAGCCTGTTTTATAGTATGATTCGAACTCGAACCCCTGCGGAGAAGCAGTATTTCCCTGAAGCGAAGCGGTAACGGTGTGTTCTTCACCGTCAGGAGTCATCAAAGTGACCTGGTTGTCG
This sequence comes from bacterium, assembly GCA_017405875.1. Classification (GTDB taxonomy): domain Bacteria; phylum UBP6; class UBA1177; order UBA1177; family UBA1177; genus UBA1177. Next base: position 34,938 of record JAFQZM010000040.1, on the reverse strand, counting down.
GTGAACATCATCTTGTCGGCATCGTTAACTGAAGCGAACCAGACAAGAAAAGCCTGCTCGATAACGGCATCTTTCGGAATGTCGGTTTCAAGCAGAAAATCGCTCGCACCTTCGACTCCTATTGAAGTGTCGCCCTGCGGCTCGTAAGTCGAATAAGCACTGGTATTTAAAAGCAGCGACTTCGAAAGAATGAAGTAGTCGAAAGCGCCTTCATACTCGAAAATCGGGAAGTTGCTTATAGGCAAAGCACTCAGAACTCCTGCAAAAAACACGTTTAAAATCAACAATTTAAGCATTAACTTCATTCTTTTTTCCTCCTGATCGCAACACAAAACCACCTATTATACCTACAATTTTTATAAATTCCACTAACATTCGGCATGACAAATATTGCCTACAGGCTTAAAAAATGTAAGATTCCGCGTTTTTTGGAACTTTTGGGGAGTAAAAAATGGAACTTTTGAGAATCAGACTCGAAAAACTTTTTAAAGAGGCGATAAAAAATATCCGTCCCGACTTCGAAGACTGGGGGAAACTCGTCCTGCAGCCGGCAACTGACGAAAAATTCGGCGACTATCAGACAAATTTCGCGATGACTTCTTCAAAAATTTTCAGGCTTGCTCCTAAAATGATTGCTGAAAGTCTGATTGCAGCGATTCCCGAAAACGATCTCACCGAAAAAGTCGAAGTGGCGGGACCCGGCTTCATAAACATTTTTCTCAAAAAAGAGGCTATTTCCGAAACGGTTACAAAAACATTCACTGAAAACTGGGATTTTTCGCATATAAATACCGACGGAACAGTCGTAATCGACTACTCTTCGCCCAATATCGCAAAACCGATGCACGTCGGTCACTTGAGAACCACAATTATCGGCGACAGCATAAAAAGGATAATGAAATTCGTTGGTTACAATGTCATCGCCGACAATCACTTAGGCGACTGGGGAACGCAGTTCGGCAAACTTATCGTCGGCTGGGAAAGATGGCTCGACAAGGAGAATTTCGAGAAAGATCCGATTTCGGAACTTGAAAGAATCTACATAAAATTCGGTGACGAAGCTGAAAAAGAACCCGAACTTGAAGAACTTGCGAGAACGGAACTTAAAAAAGTGCAGGACGGCGATGAAAAAAATATGGCTCTCTGGAAAAAATTCGTCGATATAACGCTCGCCGAGTGTAAAAAAATCTACGAATATTTGGGAGTAAAATTCGACACTTACTACGGCGAATCGTTCTATCATCCGCTTATGCCGAAGGTTATCGACGAGCTTATAGAAAAAGGGCTTGCAGTAGAAAGCGAAGGGGCGCTGGTCGTATTTTTTGATGAAAAAGAGAACCTTCATCCCTGCATCGTGCGGAAAAAAGACGGCGCATTTTTATACGCGACAAGCGACCTTGCCACGATAAAATACAAATACGAAAACTACAGAATGAACAAGGCGCTTTACGTCACCGACGACAGGCAGGCGGTTCACTTCAAGCAGATATTCAATATTGCCGAGCGTGCCGGCTGGAAGATGGAATTCGTCCACATTCCCTTCGGAGTTCTTTCGTTCAACGGCGAAATTCTGAAAACACGCGCCGGAAACACGATAAAACTTGCAGACCTTTTCAAAGAGGCTGAAAGCAAAGGTCTTAGTGTCGTTGAAGAGAAAAATCCCGAACTTCCGGCTGAAGAAAAGAGAAAAATCGCAAAAGCTGTCGGCATCGGCGCGTTGAAATACTCCGACCTTTCGCAGAACAGAACGAGCAACATCGACTTTTCGTGGGAGAAGGCACTCAGTTTTGAAGGAAATACCGCGCCTTACCTGCAGTATTCCTACGCAAGAGTGCAGTCTATAAAACGCAAAGCAGCCGAAAAAGGGATAAACCTTGATTTTAACTGCAGAATTTCTTTGGAAAGCGAGATCGAAAGAAGCATCGCCGCAAGTGTCGCGAGATTCCCCGAATGTGTCGAAAAGGCGGCTGAACTCTACAAACCGAACTTCATCGCTGACCACATTTTTGACCTCGTGCAGAAATTCGGCACATTTTACAACTCGACTCCCATCCTCAAAGCCGAACCCGAAAAGATGCAGTCGCGCCTTCTTCTGGCAGAAGCAGTGGCACGGACAATCAAAACAGGGCTTGACCTGCTCGGAATCGAAGCGCCGGAGAAGATGTAATTTTTGACGCGCCGCAAATCATGCCGAGATCTCGAAATCCCGTGATCCAGTGATCCCGGCGGCTTGCCAAAAAAACCAAAGATTTTGGCAAGTTACACTTGCCAAAATCCCTGAATCAAACAAAAAACTTGATTTTTAAAAAATTATTCGTACTATGCGTCCGCCTTTCGGGGTGTAGCGCAGTCCGGTTAGCGCATCGGTTTTGGGAACCGAGGGTCGGAGGTTCGAATCCTCTCACCCCGACCATTCAGGTCTTTGGCAACCGGATGTTTTGAGTGTGCGCCCATGGCTCAGCTGGATAGAGCAACGGACTTCTAATCCGTAGGTCAGAGGTTCGAATCCTCTTGGGCGTACCATTTTGATTGTTCTTTTTAATTTGAATAGACGTGGTGGGTGTAGTTCAATGGTAGAGCACCGGATTGTGGATCCGGGCGTTGTGGGTTCGAGCCCCACCTCCCACCCCATTACGCAAAGTGTGGGCCCTTAGCTCAGCTGGTAGAGCAACTGACTCTTAATCAGTGGGTCGAAGGTTCGAATCCTTTAGGGCCTACCATCTTTTTTCTACTTTTGATCACCCGACATATTTTTTAGCTTTCCAAAATGAGGGAAAGTTGTATCCTTGCGAAAGTGGCGGAATTGGCAGACGCACCAGACTTAGGATCTGGCGGGCAACCGTGGGGGTTCGAGTCCCCCCCTTCGCACCAGGAACGCTTGTAAAAACAACGGTTTTTTGACAATAACGTTTTAAACGGAGAAAAAAATGGATTACAAAATCAATCATCTCAGCACAGTGGAAAAAGAACTCGAAATCAGTTTTTCCGCTGAAGAAGTTCAGGCTCAGTTCAAGCAGGAATATTCCCAGCTTTCGCACACGGTAACAGTCAAAGGTTTCAGACCCGGCAAAGTTCCCCTCAATGTTTTGAAGCAGTTCTACGGCAAGAACATCAAAGCTGACGTCGAACATCACTTCATTTCCGAAGGCATGCAGGATGCAGTTCTCAAGGAAAAACTCAGACTCGCTACGAATCCCGAGATTTTCGATGAGACCGAACTTTCCGAAAACGCACCTTTCAGCTTCAAGCTCCGTGCAGAAGTTTTCCCTGAAATAGATGCAGAACTCAAACCTTTCGAGAAGGAATTTACTCCGATCAAATACGACGAAACCATGCTTGAGAACGAACTTGAGGCAATCAAGGCAAGATTTGTCGAATACAAAGAGAGCGATGAAGAACTTACTGCTGAAAAAGACAGACTCGTCATTTCTTTTGTCGGCAGAATCGACGGCAAGGAAGTCGAGAACACCGCAGGAAAAGACGTTACGGTCATTGTCGGCGACGGAAAATTCGTTCCCGATTTCGAAAAGGCTCTTTACGGCCACAAAAAAGGCGACTCCTTCACGGCTGACGTCAAATTCCCCGAAGATTACAGATCGGCTGAGCTTGCAGGAAAAACCGTTCAGTTCACGATCGATATAACGAAAGTTGAGAAATGCGCGAACGCTCCGGAACTTACCGATGAATTCCTCGCTGGCAAAGAAGGCTATCCGAACACCGTCGCAGAACTCAAAGAGCAGATCAAAAAGAACATCGAAAACTACCTTGACGACATTTCGATGCAGGGCAAAAAGAACATCGCTATCGAAACCTACGTCAAAGAATACGATTTCGAAGTTCCGCCGTCATTCCTTATGAATGAAAAGAATGCACGTATCGACGACTACAAGAGAGAGTTCAAGGCTGAAGAAGTTCCCGCTGAAGAGCTTGCGAAAATCGAAGACGATGCAAAATTCGCAATCAAGAGATACATAATCCTCAATACTTTCGCTGACAAACTCAACATCACCGTAACCGATAAGGATGTTGACATCGCTTTCGCACAGGAAGCTGCCCAGTACGGTCTTCCGGCTGAATTTGCAAACAAACTCCGCGAATATGCAGGCGAAGAGAGAATCAACGCGAAGAAGTACGAGATAAAAGAGCAGAAAGTTCTCGACAAGATGGTTGAGAAGATGGTTTTCACCGAAAAAGCTCCTGAAAAAGCTGAAGAAAAGAAGGCTGAATAATCCTAATATATCTTTCCGCGTAAATTTCGACACAGGCGCGATCGGCAATTACAACAAAGACCACAAATTCAAAGTCCGCTGTTTCAGATATACCGGATGGTAAAATTATCGGAACAAACTGTTAGAATTATCCTTTGACACCGCCGGCAGTAAGTCCGCCGATAAGACTTTTCTGTAAAATGAAGAAAAGGATCATTACAGGAAGAGAAACTATTATCGCGCCTGCTGCAAAGTGACCCCACTCGGTCGAATAGCTTCCGACATAGTGCTGAAGCGTGACAGGCAGCGTGAAAGCTTTTTCGTCGCCGAGGAATGTTGCAGCTAAAATGAATTCGTTCCAAGCCGTCATAAAGCTGAAAAGTGCGGTGACGACTATCGCCGGTTTTGCAAGCGGCATAACTATTTTAACGAAAATCGTCCACTGAGACGCGCCGTCCATAAGTGCCGCTTCTTCAAGATCCTTCGGGATCGTATCGAAATATCCTTTGAGCATCCAGACGCAGAAAGGAATCGCCGTCGTCGAATAAACGAGGACAAGACCTGCCATGCTGTTGAGAAGACCGAGTTTGTCAAGCAGGATGTAAAGCGGGATCGCCATGACGACACCAGGAAACATCTGGCTCACGAGAAACATCTTCATGCCGAAGTTTTTGCCCGGAAATTCAAAGCGCGAAAATGCGTAACCCGCCGTAGTTGCAAGGGTTATGCCGAGCAGAGTCGTCGCCGCCGAAATGACGACGCTGTTCAAAAACTGTCTGCCGAAAAGCCAGCTCCCGTTTGAATCGGTCGTGAAAATGACGTCTTTGAAGTTGCTCAGCGTGAACTCTGTCGGGATCGGATTTGCCGAAAGCGAAAATCCCTGACCGCTCGAAAGAGCCATTTTTATGACCCAGAGCACTGGATAGATAACGATCGCGCATATAACTATCAGGGAAAGATGCATAAGCACCGCTTTTCCGAGACTAACTTCTCTTTTTGCCATGGTACACCTCCAAAAAACGCGGAATTTTATTCAAAAAATAAAAAATAGACAGATTTTCGTGAAAAAATATTAACATAAAACATGACACACGCCCTCGCCCTGCGGGCACTCCCTCTAACTTAGAGGGAGAAATAGAGTAAAAATTTTAAATAAAATCAAACATTTGCACATTTAAGCCTTTAAAAGTTTGACATTCATTGACTTTTCACTATTATACCGCCGTTTTTCAGGTTCGTTGATTAAACGATTTCTTGAGTTGAATGGGTCGGTAGCTCAGATGGAAGAGCATCTGACTTTTAATCAGGGGGTCGCGGGTCCGAGTCCCGCCCGACCCACCATTCGCTCTCACTTTTTTGGTGACCTTTTCGTCTAGTGGTTAGGACATCGGCCTTTCACGCCGGTAACGGGGGTTCGAGTCCCCCAAAGGTCGCCATTTTTTTGCCCTTCAGTGGCGCTCCCCGAACATACGAATGTTTAAATTTGACAAATAAAACCGATAGTTTAGAGTTTTTTCGGTTGTTTTATCGTTTTTTAAGGAGAAATGTTATGAAAAAATTTTCGTGGCTTTTGACACTTGCTTTGGTACTTTTTTTCGCAGTTTCCTGCGGCGATTCAAAGAAAGATGAGAAGGAAACTCCTGACACCGACACTGACGAAATTTCCGATGAAGAACCTGCTGAAACCGACGGCGACACCGAAGAACCGGTCGCAGACAACGACAATGAACCTACTGAAGAACCGGAAAGAGAAGCTCTCAAATGTGAGGATTTTGCTGAAGGACTCAACGAAAATCTGATCGTCGGCGAAGGCAAAAACGCACTTGAGAGAAGTTTCATTCTCCGTCTGCCTGAAAACATCGATTCCGATGAAAAACTTCCGGTAATCTTCATTTACCACGGTTACGGCGACTCTGCAGGAAATTTCGCGAATTTGCTCGGAGGCTATGTCAACAACAAAACAATGCCTTTCATCCTCGTTGTTCCCGAATCACGCGGAGATGTTTTCGGATTCAACAACATTCCGCCGGCAGGTCTTGACTGGGATATGATGAATCTCAAGGACGGAAGCGCGGAAGCAGATATGTTTGACGCAGTTCTTGAATGCCTTGAAAAAAGATGGAAAATCGACGAGAAGCACATCCACGTTTCGGGATTCTCCGCAGGTGCGATCACGGCAAACAGCCTGGGTGTCCAGAGACCTGAAAAAATCGCAAGCATTCTTTCTTACTCCGGCGCATACTTCTCGGATAAAAACAGCCGCGAGGCTTTGGGAGACATTTATGGAATGAAAATCGGTGATTTCTTCAGCTGGCCTGATTTTGCCGAAGAACACAACAAATATCCGCAGGTTTTCGTTTACGGCGACAAAGAGGCGGATTCATGGAGCATATCCGGAATATTCACGATTTATTTCAACCAGATGGGTCGTCTCGGGGCAGGCTATCTTTCGGAAAACGGTCATGACGCTATTCTCTGCGATCACGGCGTAAAAGATCACACTATCGCAGGAATAATGGAAGAAGATTTAATCCAATTCTTTGCTGATCATCCTTTCGGAACAGTCGAGTCACCTTACCGCGAAGAGATGCCGGAAAATTTTGCAGAAATCTGCCATTTCTTCACCGAAGAAGATCTTGTTGAAGAAGAAACAGATACAGACGCCGACACAGACGCTGATACCGATGCGGATACAGACTCAAATGATACGGATGCAGATACCGCGGATACCGGCGCAGATACCGACACAAACGATACAGAGCCGGAAGGCGGCGAATAAAAAATCGAATAAATTCAAACAAATATCCTTAATTTTCTTATTTAAGAATCTTTAAATTTGCGGGAAAATCCTAAAAAGAAATGGTGCCGGAGACCGGAATCGAACCGGTATGGGGTCGCCCCCGCTGGATTTTGAGTCCAGTGCGTCTACCTATTTCACCACTCCGGCAAAATCGGGCGGTATATTACGGAAAAAGGGCTGAAAGTCAAATTTTAACGAAGCGTTTCGATGATCTCGACTATCTTTTTCTGGATGTCTTCGATCTTTCCGAAACCGTCTACGCTCTTGTAAAGACCGAGTTTTTTGTAGTGGTCTGCGATCGGAGCTGTTTTGCCGCGGTATTCTTCGAAACGCGCTTTAACAGTCTCGGGGTTGTCGTCGGAGCGGCCTTCGATCTCTGCTCTTTTGAGGATCCTTTTCGTTGATTCCTCTTCCGAAAGAAGGATCTCTACCATGCAGTCGAGCTTAAGACCGAGTTCTTTCAGCATATTGTCGAAAATTTCAGCCTGTTTCAGCGTTCTCGGATAACCGTCGAACAAAAATCCTTTGCCGCCGATATTCTTTTTGAGCTCGCTTTTGAACATGTCGGAAATTATCGTGTCGTCAAGAAGTTCGCCTCTGTCGATGATGGCTTTCGCCTTTTTGCCGAGCTCCGTTCCGCCGCGGATCTCCTGACGGATAAGCTCGCCTGTCGAAATGTGGCAAAGGCTGAAATGTTCTTTAAGAAGCTGTGCCTGTGTTCCTTTTCCTGCTCCCGGAACTCCGAAAAGAGCGATGTTGATCATGTTTTCCTCCTTAAAAAAAACCAAAAAACAAAAACGGGCGACTATACAACATAGAAAAAATTAGGAAATTTTTTTGCTTTGCCGTAAATTCCGGCGGTTGAAACTACTCTTAAGACGGAGTTTTCATGCGTTTTCCGGCATCTTTTTTCATGAGAAGCGCACTAAATGTCGCCGAAGATCTTCTCGGGCACTATCTCGTCCGGCAGACTGAGCGCGGCAGGATCGTCGCAAAAATAGTAGAGACCGAGGCCTACTGCGGAGTTACCGACAAAGGGTGCCACACTTTCGGCGGCAGACGAACCGAAAGGACCGAAGCGATGTTTCTTCCCGGCGGACATGCCTACGTCTACATGATCTACGGAATGAATTTCTGCCTTAATGTCGTCACCTCTCCCAAAGACGATCCGCAGGCTGTGCTCATCCGCGCGGTCGAGCCGGTCAAAGGACTTGAACTGATCAAGGAAAACCGCAAAGGAATAATAAAAGAGACCGATCTCACGAACGGTCCCGGCAAACTCGCAAAAGCGCTTCTTATCGACAAAAACCTGAACGGCTGCGACCTTGTCAAAGGAAAAGAACTTTTTCTCGAAAAGAATCCGGATTCAGGCGGTTTTTCCATAGTTTCGACTGCCCGCGTAAACATCGACTACGCCGGAGAATTCAAGGACAAACCCTGGCGCAAATACATCGAAGGGAACAGATTCGTCTCCAAAGGTTAAAAGCGGTAACCTAAACCGACAAGCAGATCGGGAAAATATATCCAATATCCTTCTATGCTGAATTTAAAAACCATACTGTTTTTAAATACCAGATCAAATCCTGTTCCCCAACCATAATCTGCATAAAATTTAAGATCAGAATATATCTCGTCGCTGCTGCTATATTCTATTCGTGAAAGCCACATATTTGCACCAAAAGAAAATCTTACGCTTATTGATTTTAGTACCGGCTGGTTCTGCAACGCAATATCAAAAACCGTACTGGCCAAAACCGGAAAAGAAATAATTGGCCATGGATGTGACCAAAAAATAGGAACAAGTTTCAAATCAAAATCGAGCCCTAAGTAAACATTTGTCTTATCCTGTATCGTTCCTACAAGAACCCCTGCGTCTAAAGCAACCCCAATCCGAGGAAAGAAGACGCCCATAGCAGCACCGATTTCCCCAGCAGGCTGGATATAGAAAAATTTCGGTTTTTCATAGGTTTCAGGCGCAACTTCTTCCACCTCTTTTTCCGGTTCAGGTTCTGGTTCCGGTTCAGGCTCGGGTTCCCTTTCTTCAAATAGCGTGACCGTGATATCGCCGAAATCGTATTCGCCCGTTTTCACTTCTTCCGCGCTCAGAAAGCCGAAAAAAAGAAAAACTGTGAGAAAGAGAAGCAGTTTTTTCATAAATCACCTGCAACTACCTTTTAATTCGGAAAGCCTCCTTCCTTAATGTATCGTTTCAGCAGAAAAGAGCAAAAATAAGGGAAAGTAAAAATATTGTCCGCGAAACCGACATTGCCGCGAACAAACTTTATTCCGTAAGTTATATCGGGGTATCGTTCGCTTTCAAGCAATGTCCGCAGTGATTTAGCGGTTCTGTTTTTCGCTTTGACTTCGACCGGAATCAGAAAATTCTTCGCCCGAACAAAGAAATCCTCTTCAAGAGTCGAATCCTCACGTTTGTAGTAATAAAGCTCGAAACCCTGCTTTTTCAGCGATTCTGCCGCTATGTTTTCGTAAAGTGCACCGCCGTAGACACCGAAATTTCCGTTGACACGAAAGTCATCCTGTGCGTCTTCGTCAAGCCCCGCAAGGAGAAGGCCTGTGTCGAAAAAATAAAGTTTATATTTCGATTCGTCGTAATTCCCTTTCAGCGGAAGCTCCGGAAAGTTCAGGCAGTAGCAGACATTGACAATACCTGCATCACGCAGCCATTCGATGCAGCCCCAGTAGTCCTTGAACCTTGCACCGGGTGCAACTTTCGAAATCTGGAATTTTTTATTTTCTTTCGCAAGCTGGGCCGGAATGTGGTCAAGAACATGGATTATCCGCGCTTTGTCCAGACCTTCGGCATACTTCTTCGCGTCTTCTTTGTAATCAAGGATCAGCTGTTTCTGCATTTCAAGCACACCGTTGAAATTTCCGTTTTTCAAGTAAGCAGAGACTATCGCAGGCATTCCGCCAATTACGCAGAAATCATTGAAAAGATTATTGAAAACTGACATTTCGACTTCCGAAAAAGGAGTTATGCCTTTCATTTTGGCAAGCATTTCGTCAGCAGCGTTCTCATAACCTTTCGCTTGAAGAAATTCCTCAAAATCGAGAGAAGACATCTCAAAATCGGTTTTGTAGCCCACGCTGTTGCTCTCGATTCTCCGATAGTTTACGCCGAGAAGCGAACCTAAGCATATTACGTCGAAACGCCCGTCGAGATTGAAAAATTTAAGAGAAGTCGCAATATCCGGGAACTCCTGAAGCTCGTCAAAAATGATAAGCGTTTTTTCAGGCACAAACTTTTTTGTCTGGTCGATCAGAGTTATATTTTTTACAATATTTTCAGGTTCATAGCCGTCACGGGTTATCAATTTGAACTTTTCATCGGTAACGAAATTGATATAGACGACATTTTTGTAATTCTGCTTTGCGAAATGGAGAACGGTTTCTGTTTTGCCGACCTGTCTCGCCCCTTTCACGATCAGCGGTTTTCTTTGCGGATCCTTTTTCCATGAGGCAAGAAAATCATCAGCTTTTCTTTTGACATAATTTAAATTTTTCATAACACACCTGTTTTACAGTAACTTTCCATTTAAATCACAAAAAAACGAGCGAGTTTTCAAGAAAATTTACAAAAAAATGAGCGAGTTTTCAAGAAAATTCAGCAAAAAACGAGCGACTTTTCAAGAAAATTTCACAAAAGATGAGCGAGTTTTAAAAGCGGTAACCTACTGCGACAGTCAGATCGGGATATTTACCGAGAAATCCGTCTAATCCGAGCTTCAACACCATCCCGTTTTTAAAAACGAGATCGGTTCCGATTCCCCACGCTGGACGCAGAACCAAAAAATAATCGCTCCAATAATCTTCATCAAATTCATCCTTATCGAAAAGCAGCAGAAGTCCGAGCGAAGCCCATACACTCACCGATTTCAAATGCGGCTGATTCTTCAAATCTATATCCACAACCGCATTTGCCTGCAAAGCCAGTTCAATGATGTTCCACCAAGCAGCAGTCATATATCTGAAATCAAAATCAAAACCCGTATAGAGATTTACATCGCTGCTATCGAAACGCTTTAAAAGGAAATCGATATCCAAAGCGGCAGTCGTACGTAAAAGGGAAAAGCCTGTTCCAACTCCCAAAGCCGGCTGTATATAAAATTTTTTCGGGGCATCTTCAGTTTCAGCCACAGTTTCAGATCCGCCGCTTTCAGCCGTTTTCAATTCATTCGACACGGATTCCGCCATGATGACACTGAAAAAGAGGAATATTATTAAAAATACCGTGATTTTTTTCATAACACTCCTCTAAAACCTGTATCCCAGGGCAATCATAAGACTCAAATATAATCCTCGGAGATTGTGTACGTCTTTTTCCCGCGGAACTCTGTCAAGCCCTATTTTTATCACCATGTTATTCACAAAAACAATGCTCAGACCGGTTCTCCATGCAACCGCAACATACCGTTCCGAAGAATCTCTCCATATCTCGAAACAGAAATTCGCTCCGAGCGACATCCATAGACTCACATAATTCAGCCTGGGATCTTTCTGTTTGAAATCGAAAGTGATATTCGCCTGAAGCGGAATTCCCCAAAAATGCTCAGGTGCGAATACCGCTCCCAAATCGACACCGAGGTATATATTGTTTTTTCTTTTCGTTTCGGCGACAAGAAAATCGATATCCAAATTAACCATTGCTCCGAAAAGCATCATGCTGCCAAATTCCGTACCTAAAACCGGCTGGATATAGAAAAACTTCGGTTTTCCCTTGATTTCCGGCGCGGGTTCCGCAGGCTTAGGCTCCGGCTCTTTTTCCGGTTCAGGTTCTGGTTCCGGTTTCGGTTCAGGTTCCCTTTCTTCAAATAGCGTGACCGTGATATCGCCGAAATCGTATTCGCCCGTTTTCACTTCTTCCGCGCTCAAAAATCCGAAAAAGAGAAAAAATGTGAAAAAGAGAGCGAATTTTTTCATAAAAATCACCTAAAAACGGTAACCGAGACTTGTGTAAAGTCCCAAATAATAGAATAAAGTGTAGTCAATGCCGATTTCAAGAACAATATTGTATTCAAACAAGAAGTTCATGCCGATATTAAATGATGGAAAAACAGCAAAAATTTTATAATCATCAAGAGGTCTTTCCTCGCTTTTGTAGTATGTATAGTGATAAAAGGCTCCTTTAGCGTTATCGTTTGAATCCTTATGCTGCAAAAAGGAAAAATCCACTCCCCCTGCAAGAAACAGTTCCAGTGATTTAAGCGGAGACGGTTCGTTATATGGGAGAAAAGCGAAAACAACATTGAAATGAACAGGCGCACTCCAGTCTCCTGCAAAATTCCAGTCGCCCGCAAAACTACCTGGGAAATAAATCAGATTCATGTCGAATCCAAGGTAAACATTCGTATTTTTCAACAGGAATTCCGCATCAAAACTGAATTTAGGCGCAACATTGGCCAATATAGCCCACTCCATTCCCAATGCCGGCTGGATATAGATTTTTTTCAGTCCTTCTTTTTTCTGCCCGCTTTCAGGCTGTATTTCCGAACTGTTTTGCAAAGAATTTCCCTCTTCATTCTTCATAACTTCTTCGCCAGTCAAATTAAACAGCAGAAGAAAAATTATCAGAAACAGCAGGGATTTTCTCATAAAAAGCTCCTAAAACCTGTATCCCAAACCGATTGTCGGCATCAGACCAATAACAAAAAAGCTTTCCACGGCTATTTGCAAAACCAGCCCGTTTTCAAAAGTAAGATCCGTTCCGACTCCCCATGTAATAACGGCCGCAGTCCACTCAGGATCCAGTTCCTTCCCGCCGGAAACAGCAGCGATAATATAGTCAATATCATAACGTCCGACTCCGCCGCCCAGTGCAAACCACAAACTCGCATATTCCGGGATTTTGTAAGGGGTATTTGTCTTAAAATCGAAGACTATTTTGGATTGAACCGGTATTTCGACGGTTTTATACAACGAATGGGCATATTTTACGCCGAAACCGAACCCTACATAGATATTGTGTCTGCGTTTTATATTCGCAACAAGAAAACTAAAATCGATATTCGTAGAAAAAAATCCGTAAATTATATCATCTTCTCCGCCTCTGCCGATTCCAGCTTCCACCATAGGCTGAATATGAAAAAACTTCGGTTGTTTTTCTTTTTTCTGTCGTGCTTCAGATTCGGTTTTGATTTCATTTTCTACTGAAACAGGTTCTTTCTGAACATCTTCCGCGATCAAAAAGCCGAAAATAAGAAAAACTGTGAAAAAGAGAGCGAATTTTTTCATAAAAAGCACCTAAAAACGGTAACCGATGCCTATTACAGGATCGGGGTAAATTCCTGCGACAGAATCAAAAGCAAATTTTAGAACAACATTGTTTTTGAACACAAGATCGAGTTCTATTTCCCATGTTGCAGAAACTTTGAAAAATTTCTTTTCCTCTTCCCCTCTGTTGGGCCAATATTTTTGCCACCATATCAAGTCCGGACCGGCAGAAAGCCGTAAAGTCAGGTAATCGACATAAGGACCGGGCCGTTTGAAATCAAAGGCAGCATTCGCTTTTATCAAGAGCTCCAGAACATTTTTTTATCATTATCATCAGTATCATCCTCATACATTTCCCAATAATTGTATCTGGAACCGAGGTCAAGACCCAAATAAATGTTGTGCATTGTTTCTGTGCTGTGGACAAGAAAATCAAAATTCATATCAACAACAGCGCCCAAAGGATTAGGAAGACCGGTTTTTATTCCGATAGCCGGCTCAAAATAGAAAAACTTCGGTGCTTTGACGGGTTCATTTTTATCCGTCGCAACTTCAGCCGAGAGCGTTGAAAAGAGAAAAAATAAAATTAAAAAAAGAATTTTTCTCATACTTTTCTCCGCACCGTCAGAACCTGTAACCAACAAGCAGCGTCAAATCGGGAATCATTCCCAGAAAGCCGTCTATTCCTACTTTCAAAATGATATTGTTTGTAAATACAAAATCGAGTCCTATTCCCCATGCCGGCATATATATAAAAGTCGACTCTTGAAACTCCTCTTCATGATATATACCGCCGTAAATCAGATCAAATCCCAGCGACATCCAGATATCTACATTTTTAAGTTCCGGATTGACAACCGCAAAATCAAAAACCCCGTTAGCCTGAATAGCGAACTCTTTCGAATCCTTCAAAATCAAATCCACCATTCCAGCTCTGAAATCAAAATCTAATCCGATATAAAAATTGGCAACTTCGGTACTTCCCACCAGAAAACCGGCATCCAAAGCAGCAGTAACACGATATCCCGAGATTCCGGTGCCGAATCCCAAAGCGGGCTGGATATAGAAAAACTTCGGTTTTACATGATTCTCTCGTAAAGACTTGTTTAAATCAGCCATTTCAGCCGTTTCAGGTGCGGATTCCGCAGGTTCAGGTTCTTTCTCCGGTTCAGGTTCCGGCTCTTTTTCAGGTTCAGGTTCCCTTTCTTCAAACAGTGTGACCGTGATATCACCGAAATCGTATTCGCCCGTTTTCACATCTTCCGCAATCAAAAATCCGAAAATAAGAAAAACTGTGAAAAAGAGAGCGAATTTTTTCATAAAAAGCACCTAAAAACGGTAACCGATCAGCAGGAAAACCTGCGGATAACGCCCGCGAAACGCCGATATTCCCGTTTTGAAGACCATATTGCTTTTAAAAAGGATGCTGAAACCCGTGCCCCAGGCCACTCCTTCTCTAAGTCCTCCGGTGTATTCATAATTGTAACTATGCCAGTTAAATTCCTGTTCAATGAAAAGATTTACTCCGAGAGAACCCCAGACAGAAATAAACGCAATATGCGGTGCAAGCCTGTTTCTGTTTTTAAAATCAATAGTAAGATTTGCCTGTATCGGAAATTCCAGAATGTTTTCAATGTCCTCTTCTTCGAATATACCCGGCCGCTGGCTGTATCTGAAATCAAAATCAAGCCCCAGATAAATGTTTATTCCTTTTCCGGTGTGTTTGACAAGGAATCCGGCATCTATATCTGCCATGACGGAAACCCCCATGAATCCGGAAGACAAGCCTAAAGCAGGCTGAATATAGAAAAATTTCGGTTTCTCATCGTTTTTTTCCTCGGTTGTGGTTTTCGTATCGGGAGAAGGCGTCTCTTTCTGCATTTCTTCAGCGCTCAAAAGCCCTAAAACAAGCATGATCACGAAAAACACGACCTTTTTTTTCATAAATTTCCCCTAAAACCTGCACCCCAAACCAAAAGACGGGACAGGATACAAATAAATGAAACTTTTTATAGCGAACTGCAAAATGAACCCGTTCTCAAAAGAGAGATCGGTCCCTATTCCCCACGAAAAGATCATATCCCACTCCGGACTTACCTCTTCACTTGGATCAAACGGAAAAACATAGGCTGAATCATAAAGTCCTGCGCTGAGCCCCAGAGCAAGCCAAAAACTTACATATTCAGGAGTTCCGTAAGGCGAATTTCTTTTGAAATCAAAAGCAAGTTTAGACTGAACCGGTATTTCGACAGTACGGAAAAGCGAACCTGAGTATCTTACTCCCAAATTAAATCCAAGATAAATATTGTCTCCCCGACTTGTCTCTGCGAGATGAAAAGCGAGATCGGCATTCGTATCGACAACTTCGTAGAGCCTGTCGTCTTCTCCCCCGTAAGAAATTCCGACAACGACCATAGGCTGGATATAAAACGGTTTCGGTTCTTTCACTTTATTTTCAAGCGGACTTTCCGGCTCAGGTTCCGGCTCTTTTTCAGCTTCTTTTTCCGGTTCCGGTTTCGGTTCAGGTTCCCTCTCTTCAAACAGTGTGACCGTGATATCGCCGAAATCGTATTCGCCCGTTTTCACATCTTCCGCTATTAGAAATCCGAAAAAGAGAAAAGCTGTGAAAAAGAGAAGCAGTTTTTTCATCAAAAACACCTAAAAACGGTAGCCTGCGGAGACAAGAACATTCGGATATTTTCCGTAGAAACCGTAAAGCGCTGTTCTCAAAACTATATTGTACTTAAAAACGAAGTTCCCGCCGGCAGCCCATGCCGGTTTAAGCCTGAATTGTTTCTGCCACGAAGGAGAAACCGCACGATAGTGGCTGTCAGTCGCGCAATCGACTCCGTAAGTGAGATCGACTCCGCCAGAGATCCAGAATCCCGAATACTGAAGTCCGACATTTTTCATCTTGAAATCGACCGCGAAATTGAGCTGCAGCGGCACTTCTATCGAATGTTCGTGCTCCTTGTAGGGATTATATCTGAAGTCGGCGTCTATCCCAAGGTAGATGTTGTTTTCCTTCTTTGTATGCGCAACAAGAAAACCGAGGTTGAAATCAGTACTCAGAGAAAAAAACGAAGAGCCTGTCGCAAAACCGAGAGTTCCCTGGAAATATACCGGATTTACAGGTTTTTCCCCGCTTTCCGCCGGAACAAGCGTGTCATCGGCAGCGCTCAGAGCAACTGTGAAAAATATCATCGCAAAAAAGAGTTGCAGTTTTTTCATAAAACTCTCCGCCTAAAATCTGTAACCTATACCGATCATCGGAGCCACTTTGCCCACAGCAAAACTCCTCGCCGAAAGCTGAACGACGATGCGGTTTCTGAATTTCACCTCCAGACCGAATGCCCACGCAAAGTCGAACTGAACATAAGGATCATCCGGATCGCCCGGATCATAATCAAAAACCGAATCCTCATCATATTTTCCGCACGCCATCCCGAGTGCTATCCAGAAGCCGACATGCTCGGGAATTCCGTCTTTGGAATCGGTCATGAAGTCAAATGCGACATTGAAAAGTATCGGCACATCCCAAGTCTGATAAAATGAATTGTTGTACTTGAAGCCGATATCGGCTCCGACATAGATCGAACTTATCCTGTCAGGCTTTGAAACGAGAAATTCCGTCTTGAGCGAGGCATTGAACGAGCCTGAAACATAACGCTCTCCGCCGAAAATCACACCGGCTGACAAAACAGGCTGGATATAGAACAGATCAGGTTCCGCAGTACTAGTCTCAGCTGTTCCGCTCTTCGCAAAAAAAGTGCCGAAAACAAAAATAAGCGCTGCAAAAACGAGAACTTTTCTCATAAAAACTCCGAACACCTCTAAAATCTGTAACCCAAAGCAAAAAGCAGGACAGGATACATTCCTTTATATCCCTCCAGCCCCGTTTTGAAAACAACGCCGTTTTTAAGCACGAGGTTAAGCCCCGTTCCCCATGCCACAGCCGCTCTCGCACCTTTGAACTTCTTTGAGTCCCGCGGACTATCCGCTTCGCTTTCCAGCAAGAGTTCCGCTCCGAGCGAAAACCACATCGAAAGGTATGGAACAAACGGATTTTTGTTTTTAAAGTCGACCGTCAGATGCGCCTGAAAAGGAATTTCGAAAATATTGTAGTCATCGCGATCGTCCACCATCCAGTTTTTCATAGCATATCTGAAATCGGTCTCAAAACCGAGATAGAGATTGTTTCCTGCCGGAGAGTGGAAAACGAGAAAACCGAAATCAAAATTGGCAGCCAGATTGAAATTGATGCCGGTAAGAACCCCTGCGGATGCCTGAAAAAAGAATTTCTCCGGTTTTTTGTCTGGTTCACGTGAAACATCGCAGCCGCATGATTGATTTTCCTCTTTCTCAGGCTCTTTTTCCGGCTCCGGTTCAGGTTCCGGTTCCGGCTCTCTTTCTTCAAACAGTGTGACCGTGATATCGCCGAAATCGTATTCGCCCGTTTTCACATCTTCCGCAGCCAGAAAAGCGAAAAAGAGAAAAACTGTGAAAAAGAGAGCGAATTTTTTCATAAAAATCACCTAAAAACGGTAGCCGAGCCCGAACATCGGAAACGGCATCCAGCCCCCATAGAAGGATGATGTTTCACTTGCCATATCCAAACCCACACGGAAAATCATATTGTTGACGAATATCAGATCAAGATTTATCACGGCGGCAGGCACAATTCTGCTCAACCCGCCGTAACGTCTTGCATCGTCACTATAATTACTGGTTTCGGGCTGCCCGAAAATCAGATTGATTCCGCCCGAGATCCGCAGAGAAAGATAATCTACAACGCAGTTGTTCTGCTTGAAATCAAAAGCCGCGTTCACCTGAAACGGAAGTTCAAAGACATTAAAAAAACCGTATTGAAAGAATGAATATCCGGGAGTAAAACTCAATCCCATGTATATATTGTGCCCTTTTTCCGTATGTTTCAGAAGTAAATCGAAATCCATTCCGGCTGAAATTGTCCAAAGGAGTTCAAATGTCGGGACCAGTGCAAAGTAGAATTTTTTTGTTTTATTATAATTTTTAAATTCGTTGCAGGGACAGGTAGTCGTATTTTCGGACAATTCCTGAGTTTCTTTATTTTCAGCGGATATTTCTTCAGCTGCAAGTAGCGAAAAAAGAAAAAATACCGCGAAAAAAAGAATTATTTTTTTCATCACGCCCCGCATAATCAGAACCTGTAACCCACTGCGATAGTCAGATCCGGCCATATTCCTACCAAACCGTCTATTCCCAGTTTAAGAACGACATAGTTTTTAAAAACCATATCGACTCCCAACCCCCATGCCTGAGAATATTCGAAAACATAGTCTTCATAATCACCGTCTATCATGTCTCTGATAAATATAAGATCTATTCCTGCCGAGATCCAGAGACTTGCACTTCTCAGATTCGGATCGTCCCGCAGGAAATCAAAAACTACATTCGCCTGAACTGCTATTTCTCTAGGGTCAGACCCGATATAATATGAAAACCTTGCATCAATATCCAAGCCGACATAATAATTGATTTTTTCCCTGCGTGCCACAAGAAAATCCGCATCAAGAGCAGCCGTAAAGCGGAAAAAAGACAATCCGGTGCCGGATCCGATAGCCGGCTGGATATAAAATTTTTTCGGCTCGAAAGCCTTTTCATCAGAAATATTGCAGCAGCAGATTTTCCCTTCTTCGTTCAGAACAGGTTTTTCTTTCTCCTCGGCTTCTTTCCGCGCCTTTTCAGCTTCTGGAGATTCTTCTTCAAACAGTGTGACCGTGATATCGCCGAAATCGTATTCGCCCGTTTTCACATCTTCCGCAATCAAAAATCCGAAAAAGAGAAAAACTGTGAGAAAGAGAAGCAGTTTCTTCATCAAAAGCACCTAAAAACGGTAACCTACTGCGACAGTCAGATCGGGATATTTATCGAGAAATCCGTCTAATCCGAGCTTCAACACCATCCCGTTTTTAAAAACGAGATCGGTTCCGAATCCCCAAGCGGGCTTCAAAACCAAAAAATAATCGCTCCAATAATATTCATCGACCTCATCCTTATCGAAAAGCAGCAGAAGTCCGAGCGAAGCCCATACACTCACCGATTTCAAATGCGGCTGATTCTTCAAATCTATATCTACAACCACATTTGCCTGCAAAGCCAGTTCAATGATGTTCCACCAAAAAACAGTCATATATCTGAAATCAAAATCAAAACCCGTATAGAGATTTATATCGCTGCTGTCGAAACGCTTTAAAAGGAAATCGATATCCAAAGCGGCAGTCGTACGTAAAAGGGAAAAGCCTGTTCCAACTCCCAAAGCCGGCTGGATATAAAATTTTTTTGGAGCATCTTCGGTTTCTGCCGCAGTTTCAGAGCCGCCGCTTTCAGCCGTTTTCACTTCATTCGACACAGGTTCCGCCATGACAACACTGAAAAAGAGGAACATTATCAAAAATATCGCGATTTTTTTCATAACATCCCTCTAAAACCTGTAACCCAAAGCAATTATAAGACTCAGATACAATCCGCGGAGATTGTGTACGTCCTTTTCCACAGGCAGTCTGTCAAGCCCGATCTTTATCACCATGTCGTTGACAAAAATCATGCTCAAACCCGTTCTCCATGCAACAGCAGTGCCTTTCCATCCCGAATAATCTCTATACACCCAAAAGTTGAAGGCCGCTCCAATCGACATCCACAAACTTACATAATTAAGATTCGGATCTTTCTGCTTGAAATCGAAAGTGATATTTGCCTGAAGCGGAACAGTAATAAACCGATAGTAAGGGGCTCCTGTCATTCCTAAATCCAGACCAAGATAAATATTGTTTTTCCTTTTGGTTTGAGCAACGAGAAAATCAATATCCAAATTGAAGAGAGTACCGAAAGCTATATTGCCTAATTCTATACCGAGAACCGGCTGGACATAGAAGAACTTAGTTTTTTCCTTAGTTTCAGGCTCAGCTTCTTCAGCTTTCTCCGGCTCCGGCTCAGGTTCCCTTTCTTCAAACAGCGTGACCGTGATATCGCCGAAATCGTATTCGCCCGTTTTCACATCTTCCGCAATCAAAAATCCGAAAAAGAGAAAAACTGTGAGAAAGAGAAGCAGTTTCTTCATCAAAAGCCCCTAAAAACGGTAGCCGACTGCAAGAGTCAGATCGGGATATTTTCCTTGAAATCCGTCTATGCCGATTTTAAGTATCATTCCGTTTCTGAAGACAAGATCGGTCCCGAATCCCCATGCCGGACGCAGAACCAAAGAATAACCGCCCCAGCTTTTATAATCATCGTCATCTTTATCAAAATAGAGGAGAAGTCCCGCAGAGCCCCAGAAACTAACCGATTTCATGCGGGGATCGGTCACGTTGACATCGATGACGGCATTCAGCTGCAAAGCGAGTTCGACATCGCCGTCCCAGACTATAGTCATGTATCTTAAATCAATATCAAACCCCATGTAACCGCGGGCGTTCTTCGACTGTTTCAGGAGAAAATCTATATCCAGAGCCGCATTGGTCCGGAAAATGGACATCCCTGTTCCTACTCCCAAAGCGGGCTGGACATAAAACTTTGAAGGAGCCTCTTCAGCTTCAGAGACACCGCCTTCCGATGCGGATGAACCGCTGCTTAAGCCGGTTGCAGTCTCATTTTCCGCAGTCTGCGCCGTCACGACAAAAGAAAAGAGGAACATTATCAAAAATATCACGATTTTTTTCATAACACTCCCCTAAAACCTATAACCCACAGCAACCATAAAACTCAGATACAATCCGCGGACATTACCGCTATTGTATTTGTCCAGCAGAGCCCACGGAGATTTGTCAAGACCGACTCTTATCACGACATCCTTCACAAAAACAATGTCGAGACCGGTTCTCCATGCGGTCGAAACCCCCATCCAGCCTGAATGTTCTCTGTATGACCAGAAATTTAAATTGATTCCGAGCGACATCCAGAGGCTCACAAAATTCAGGTTCGGATCTTTCTGTTTGAAATCAAAACTGATGTTCGCCTGAATCGGAACGGCGTAGAAATGATCAATCGGAGTAGTTGTCATTCCCAAATCAAAACCGAGATATATGTTGTTCTTCCTTTTCGTCCGGCCGACAAGAAAATCTATATCCAGATTTATGACTGTCGCAAAAAACACTCTGCCCGTTTCAATTCCCAAAGCGGGCTGGACATAGAACCATTCCGGCTCTTCTTTAGCTTCAACTTCCCGCTCCTCTTCGGAAACTTTTTCAGGTTCAGGCACCGCTTCTCTCTCTTCAAACAGCGTGACCGTGACATCTTCTATTTCGTATTCGCCGACTTGCACTTCTTCCGCACTCAAAAAAACGAAAAAGAAAAAGAGTGTAAAAAAGAGAAGCGGTTTTTTCATAAAGATCCTTTAGAACCTGTAACCTGCCACACAGACCAGGTCGGGATATTTGCCGTAGAAACTGTCGAAACCGAGTTTCAAAGTGACATCGTTATGAAAGAGCATACTCACCCCCATGCCCCATGCCGCCATAAGCTTGAATCGCGAGTCGCGGTCTTTGCCGTCATCATCATAGTCGTCATCGTAATCATAGTAGGAAAGATAACCTATAGCGAGATCGATACCGCCCGAGAACCACAGTGAAAGGCGTTTGACATTCTTGTTGCTCAGCGGAAAATCGAAAAGGAAATTCAGCTGGATAGGAATCTCGTAAATGGAATGATCGTCGATATAAGGGCTGTATCTGAAGTCGATTTCAAGCCCGAGGTAGACATCGGTGCCGCCATCAGTGTGCTTCAGAAGAAAATCGAAATCGTTGTTGATTCTGAAGCTGAATATTGAAGCGCCTATTCCGAGACCGGCAGAAGGATTGTAGAACATTTTCGAAGGTTTTTCCTCTTTAATGACAGGTTCGGATGCCGGTTGCGGCGCTGCTTCAGGCTGAGCTGGTTCTTCCTTCGCCGTTTCCGCAGGAGCAGGAGTTTCTTTTTTTGTCTCTTTCGGCTCGGGTTCAGCAGGTTTTTCCGCTGTTTCGGGCGTTTTTTCCTCTTCCTTAAGAGTGTTCTGCGCTTCACTTTCCTGATTTTCAGCAGCTTCTGCCCCTGCCGGAGCAGCTTCGCCCTCTTCTCTGGCCTCTTCTGCCGCAGCTGCCGGTTCACTCTCTTCAGCAGCAGGTTCGTTCTGAGCTTCCTGCGCCGAAATAACGCCGGACAGCATAAAAATCACAAAAAACAAAAATAATTTTTTCATATCAACCTCCCTTAAAAACGGTAACCAATGGCGACAGTCAGCGTCGGAACGATAACACTGATACCGTTTACACCCATTTTAAGAACAAGTCTGTTTTTAAATGTCAAAGCCGTTCCGATTCCCCACGACATACTGTTGCGCCAGCTTTTTTCCCCGCTTTCCGCAGGATCAGGAACGATCAGCATCCGGCTGTATCCGAACGCAAGCCAGAGCGATGCATATTCCGGAAGTCCGTTTTTCGTTTTAAAATCGAAAACAATGTTTCCCATGACAGGGAATTCCGTTACAGGCTCTACATCGTATGCTCCGTAATCGAGGTCCGGCATATATCTGAAACCGCCTTCAGCCCCGACATAAATGCCGTGACCGCTGTCAAAACGCTTGACAAGCACATCTAGCGCCACATTTATGTCGATATCGAA
Organism: bacterium; assembly: GCA_017405875.1. Taxonomy (GTDB): domain Bacteria; phylum UBP6; class UBA1177; order UBA1177; family UBA1177; genus UBA1177. The sequence continues at coordinate 12,066 of JAFQZM010000040.1, read as the reverse complement.
GTAAATTATTCCGATTCCGGCGGTCGGCTGCACGAAAAACCTGTCGTAATAAGCGGAGAACTCGTCTTTTGAATTTTCTGACAGGGCTTCCTCCGCGACCAGAATGCCGGAAAGCAGAAGAACTGCAAAAAACAACATATATTTTTTCACGAAAGCCTCCTTAAATCCTTAGAATCTGTATCCGACAGCAAAATTTACATCAAAATATCTGCGCGGATTTCCGTTTATTCCGGCAATAAACGTGACTCTGTTTTTAAAAAGGAGACTCAAACCTGTTCCCCACGCCATATTTTTAAAAAATTCATTCTCGTCTTCATCGTAATAGTAGCGTTCCAGCTCCCAGCTCAAGCCGATTCCGGCAGAAAACCACCAGCCGAGGTAAGCAAGAACTTCGTTTTCGACTTTGAAATCGATAAGAGCATTGAGTTCGATGGGAAACATTATTAAATTATAGCCAAGATCCAGCGGCGTATATCCGACATGGGTCTTAATACCCAGATAAGTGTTGTTTCCGCTTTTCGTGCGGTTGACCAGCAAATTCATCCAAAAACCGGCATTGACGTTGAATACTCCGTAACCGCTTCCCGCGCCGATAGTGGGAAGAAAAAAGAATTTATCGGGTTTTTCCTCTTTCTTAGGAGCGTTCTGCGCTTCACTTTCCTGATTTGCCTCAGCCTCTTCCGGAGCAGCTTCGCCGCCGTCCAGGGTCGTTTCATGCATGACGATGATATCGCTCTGACTGGGAGCCGGTTCGTTCTGAGCTTCCTGCGCGGAGAGAATTCCTAAAAATAAAAACATCACAAAAAACAATATGATTTTTTTCATGAAAACCTCCGAACTTCTCTTTATCCAACAATCTCAACGGCATAGTTTTTATACACGAACCGCATGAAAATTCAAGTCGGCGATTTTACATATTCAGGATTTCGGGTATGATCTTCCGTTTTGAGTTTTCATGAGGAGTTTCCGATGGTTAAAAAATACTGGTTTTTATTTCTGATTATCGTTTTTGCAGGCTGCGCGCAGATCGAAGGATTCTTTCAGGAAGAAGAAACTTCGACGATCCTTCTTCTCTACACGAACGACGAACACGGCCACATCTACGAAAACGACGGCTGGTACAAAGGTGTCGCACTTTACGAAATGTGGGAGGAAGAGGAGAAAAACTGCAGAAACTGCGCGGTCGTCAAGCTTTCCGGCGGTGACAACTACACGGGAACCGCCGTTTCGACCTTTTTCAAAGGGGCTTCGATGGCTGAAGTCATGGGACTTTTAGGCTACAGAGTCTCGGCACTCGGAAACCACGAATTCGATTTCGGAGAGCGTGAACTCAAAAACAACGCAAAAACGGCAAACATGCAGTACATCTGCTCAAATGTCGTATCGAAGGACATGAAAAACCTCTTTGAGCCGAGTGCAGTTATTTACGCCGGAAACGAGGAAATCCTTTTTGTTTCGGCAATAACAGAAGACGTAAAACGGATAAGCATGTCAAAACCTTTCGTCGAATCTATGATCGCAAAACCCAAAAGCACCGTTCTGCGCGCTATTTTAAAAGAAAACACCGATCTCAATATCATAGTGGCTCACGAATCGCACAACGAAGCGAAAACATGGGTTCCAGAGCTTGCGAAAAAACCTTTGGTAGTCTTCACGGCTCACGACCACAAAGAGGCGCTTTCCGAGGAAAACGGCGTACTTTTTATCCAGAATGCAGGATATCTCCCGAGTTATGCGAAAGTTATAATCGAAAAAAAGGGAAAAATTTCAAAAGTTAAGGATGCCGAAATCGTTCCTTTGAAAAAAGAAATCTCGCTGACATCAGCCGGCTCGCAGGAAGTCAAGAAAACAATCGACAAATATCTCTCACAGCTTGAAAAAAATACGGGGCAATCACTCATTTCCGCTACCAAACCGCTTGACACGCCCGCTTTGCAGAAACTTTTCGCCTGCTCGATGCTCAGAGCTTTTCCGGAATACGACGCCGCATTCAGCAACCCCGGAGGTTTCAGGGATTCGATAAAAGCGGGAGAGATCAAAAAAAGCGACATCCTTTCAGTATTCCCTTTCGACAACTTCATAGTCAAGGCCACAGTTCAGGGAGAAGACCTGATTTACGATATTGAAAAATCGGGAAACGCCTACTGCGGCGCAACAAAAAAAGATGAAAAATGGTTTATCGGAAACGAAGAAATCGACAAGTCGAAAACTTATAAAATCATCACGACCGATTTTGTTTATCAGGGCGGCGACGGCTACAGATTCACAAATTCACAGGGAAAAACGACAAGCGTAAGCTGGCGGACTCCGCTTGAAAACTATCTCATCGAATCATCCAAAAAAGGGCTGGACCTGGAAGGAGCCTGCGAAAATCTTGTTAAAGAGTAAGGTTTAGAGTCCTTAGACCTTAAACCTTAAGATTGAAAATTTAAGTTTTTGTGCTACCATCGCCCGTTTTTGTTGTTTAATTGGAGAAACACAATGATTTCAGCAATCAAAGGAATGAACGACCTCTTCGGCGAAAAGGCTTTCCGCTGGGGAAAGATGGAAGAAGATATAAAAAAGATGATGGCTGCGGCTGATTTCGGCGAGTTCAGAACGCCGATTCTGGAAGAAATTGCCCTTTTCAAGCGCGGTGTCGGAGAAACGACCGATGTCGTCAAAAAAGAAATGTATGATTTTCTCGACAAGAAAGGCCGTCATGTCGCAATGAGGCCTGAAGGAACGGCAAGCGTCGTCAGGGCTTTCGTCGAGCACGGAATCGGGATCAACTATCCAACGCCTTTCAAAGCGTTCTATATTGCTCCCTTTTTCAGATACGAACGTCCGCAGAAAGGGCGTTTCCGCCAGTTTCACCAGTTCGGAGTAGAAATTTTCGGCGATGAAACTCCGCAGATGGATGCCGAAATGATTTTCACCGCGTCCAGAGTGCTCGAACACTTCGGAATTGATTATGAGATCCACCTCAATTCTATCGGCTGCAAAAAGTGCCGCGCCGCTTACCGCGAAAAACTGATCGAATACTTCTCGGCGAAAAAGGAAAATCTCTGCGAAGACTGCCGGACAAGACTTGAGGCAAACCCGCTGCGTCTTCTCGACTGCAAGGCGTGCGACCCGAAGGCAAACTGCGCCGACGTTCCGAAGATGACCGATTATCTCTGCGACGACTGCAAAAATCACTTTGAAGAGCTCCAGAAAGCGCTTAAAGCTTTCGGAGTTCCTTTTGTTCTCGATCCTTTCATCGTCCGCGGGCTTGACTACTACACAAAGACCGCATTCGAAATCGTTGCAAAAACGGGCGGCTCGCAGAATGCAGTTGCCGGCGGCGGAAGATACGACAACTTAGTCAGCGATATCGGCGGAAACGACACTCCGGCGACCGGTTTCGCAATGGGTCTGGAAAGACTTTTCGACCTTATTCCCGAAGATTTTTACAAGGAAGAGCCTCTTTCGGCAGGATACGCGCTCTGCGACGAAGCAGTCCTGCAGCTTGTTGAATTCACCAGAAAAATGTCGAAGGAAAACGTCAGATTCCTTGCCGACTACAAACCGAAAAAACTCAAAAAAGCTCTCCAGAAAGCTGAAAAAACGAACGCTTCATTCGTATTCGTAATCGGTGAAGACGAAGCCGCAAACGGCAAAATCCTCATGAAAAATATGGCGACAAGAGAACAGACTCTTTTCGATAAAGACGATATTTCCGGAATAATTTCGGCAATAAAAAAATAGGAGGATCAAATGAAAAAATTTTTCGTATTTTTTTGCTGTTTTGCAGCAGTGATCTTCATTTTAAGCTGCGGCAGTTCGAAAAAAACTGATGATGACACAGATTCAGGTGAAATCGAGACTGACGAAGACAGCAGTGACACCGATTCTAACGACGTTACTCCGGTTAATGACGGTGATGCCGAGCCGACTACAGAACCGACAACGAACGACGACACCGACACGACACCGGAACCGAATGACGATGATGAAGACACAACAGTGCCGGATGACGACACAACTTCTGAACTGACGGCTGAAGGTGTCTACTTAGGCATTATCGGGTTCAACCAAAATCTGTACATTAAAGAAATCGGCCTGCTGAACCACTCAACGGAAAGCAGCTATAAAACTTTTATCGACGAGCTTACTGCCGACAGCGGTACCGCTCTCTACTTCGCGGACTACACCGCTTTGGAAAAGATGCGTGACTACACGATTCCGCCGAAATTGAAAAACGTAGCTTTGGTCACTTTTACCGACGGTCTTGACAATGCATCGCTCAACGACGGCTACAACCCCGGCAACTACAACAGCCGAGCAGAATACCGCGATGCCCTTCACGACATGATCGTAAACGAAAAAATACATGAACAGAATGTGTCGGCCTACACCATCGGTCTGAAAGGAAACGACGTTACTGATCAAACCGCGTTTCAGGAAACACTTAGCAAACTGGCCAGCAGCGACGAAAATGTTTTTCAGGTTTCCGACATGGAAGAAGCTATGGCGCTTTTCAAGACAATAGCCGAAGCCCTCTATTCCGTTTTCCAAAAAGCGGATCTGAGCGTCTATGTACCCGGCGGATACGACGACGGTCAGCATCTGCGCTTCACTTTTGACGACACGGCTGCGGCTGCGGATTCCAATCTCTACATCGAGGCTACCTATCGCCGCCCGTCCGGTGGAGGAAGAACTCTTGAAGATATCACATATCACGGTTTTGCTGCAGGCGAAACGACAATCTCTGCAGACTCTTCGCAGGGAGTTTACTACCGTTTCGTCTTCAAAGACCTCAAATACGAGGAAAGCAATGCCCCGGCATCCGATATCGATGTACAAAAAATAAAACTGTGGACAGAAACCAGCACAGGCAACTGGGACAAAGAGTCTGAGTTCAATCCTGAAAGTTCGAGTACCACGACAGAAGACAAAAACAGCGCACTTATAATGCTCGTTCTCGACTGCACGACATCTTTGGGCGAAGATTTCCCAAGGATGCAGCAGGCAGGCAAGGATTTCGTAACGACACTTGTCAACGGCTCTACTGTCGGAGAAACACAAATTGCCGACTGTCCGGCAAAACCTGAAAACTCAGTTTGGAACGATGAGGGCAAAAACGGCAAGTTTGAACAGACCTGGAACGGTTCAAACTGGGAACCTGAAATCAACGAGTCGACTTACAGCGAAACAGAAGAGGGAACATGCCATTTCAAATGTGCCTCGGAAGAATACATTTATGTCAACGGCGAATGCAAAACTTACTGTTCGGCAGTTTTCGACGGAGAAAATTCACAAATCGAAGTGACACACAACGCTCTCTTGAATCTCAGTGTTGAAGCGTGGACAATCGAAGCCTGGATCAAACAGGGTGAAGGCGATGTTCCGACAAATGTTCTGCATCCTATAGTCCGCAAAGGAACATCAACAAAGTATCCGACTTATCTTCTCAGCGGATATTATAAGCAACAATCCGGCGACGGTTACAGCATGACTTCGTATGTGGATTATTCTTATGAAGGTCTTTTAGGAGGATCAAACAGTTCTTCCAACCGAATCGACCAGACAGTAACATACTCTAACGACTGGACCCATGTAGCAATGGTCAAAAACAACGATCCCTCTCATAAGATGCTCATTTTTGTAAATGGAATTCTACTCGGATCCAAAAACTTTTCAGACACTCCGACTGCTCTCACAACCAACGAGGGAGCTCTTGTAATCGGTGCAAATTTAAATAGCGGCAAACACTTTAAAGGCCTTATCGATGCAATAAAGATTTCAAATACCGCAAAATATACCGAAGATTTCACGCCGGGTAAACTTTCAGCCGATGATGAAACTGTCGCTTTCTGGGATTTCAACGGCGATGTTAATGATTCTAAAAACGGCCTTAACGGCACAGCTACGAACGTAACTTATTCCACCGACTGCAAATAACACTCTGTTTTCTGAGACGTGTCAGGTCACGTTTCTACAAATAAAATTTCCTTTCAAAAATTTTGATTTTGTGTATAATCGCCCGTTTGCTGTTTGAGGTTTTAAACTTCTTAATAATTTTTTATGGAGAGAAAAATGAAAAAATTCTTGGTTTCATTGATCGTTTTGGCTTTGTGCCTGTTCACGATCGCATGCAACGACGACACGGGTGAACCTGAATGCAATCCCGATGAGGAAGAGTGTGACACGGATACGAATGATCCGACCAATCCTACCGATCAGACAACTGATCCCACGACCGAGCCGACGACTGATCCGACAACCGACCCAACGACTGAGCCGTCTGACGAACCGACAAATCCGACTGATGACCCTGAAGAACCCGCTTCAACCGGCGTGATCACGCAGATCCAGAAAGGTGAGATCGCAGAAGGGACTGAAGTCACGACGGAGTGCGTTGTTACCGGTATTTACTATGCTCAGGACAACTCGACTCACGAAAACACGGCTATCAAAGGTCTTTACGTTTCGGAACTCGTCACAACGGCACAGCCTTACTCCGGAATCTATGTTTTCATTAAAGCAACTGCGGCTCTCGATGAATACGCAATCGGCGACAAACTTGAAGTAAGCGGAAAATACTCAGAATACCACGAAAGCTCGCAGATCGAAGCAGCAGAAATCAAAAAACTCGGAACGGCTGATGTTCCGGAACCTGCTGAAATCGAAGATCCTGCAAAAATCGCAACTCCTTTCGAGGAAAACGAGGCAAGTGCGGAAACCTGCAAATGGGAACCGACCGCAAACCACGGCGCTGATACTGAAGCTTATGAAAGCGTTCTCGTAAAAGTTACTGACGTTGCTATAACAAATGCAAACATCTGCCACGGCGCATTCGAAGTCACAGGCAATCTTGCAGTTGACAAAACTCTCTACTACTACAAAGGGAAGAGAAGCGAAGGCAAAGAATTCGAATCGATCCAGGGAATTCTGATTTACTCCTACGACGCTTTCAGACTCGCTCCGAGAGCACAGGAAGACTTCGTTGAAGGCGACAACAATACCACAGATCCGACTGACCCGACTGTTGACCCGACAGAACCTGCTGAAGTCGAAGCAACCACGATCAAAGATATTCAGAGCGGCAAAGTAGAAAAAGAAACTGCTGTCAAAATCGAAAATGCGATCGTTATCAGCCCTGCTATTTCAAAAGATTTCAGTGAAGGCGGAACAGGTTACTCTTTCTATGTTTCCGACGGAAATACCGGCGACTACAGCGGTCTTTACATTTATCTGGCAACTGCCGAAGCTGCTCCGGCAAAAGGCGACAAAGTTACAATTGAAGGCAAAGTTCTTTTCTATGGCGGCAGCCAGTGGGAAATTGGAAGCAGAGACAATGTTACATGCAAAATGACAAAAACAGGAACAGGAACAGCTCCTGCAATCGTTAAAAAGGCTTATGCAGACCTTACAGAAAAAGACAAAGGCACTTACATCGAAATAACCGACACCAATCTGACAGTCGAATCTGTTGATGCTAATCACAAAGATGTTACCTTTACAAACGGTCTGGTAATCAAACCGAATACATTCAAAATCAATCTTTCGCTCAAAGCGGGAGACACTGTTTCCAAGGTTAAAGGCATTTACGACAACACCTTCTCAACTCCAGGTCTTGTTATAGTTGACGCAAACGACGTTACAAAATAACTTTTCGGAGATTTTATGAAATCTTTCAAAATCTTAGTTCCCTTTTTTTTTTCGTGTTTCTTCTTAACTTCATGCTTTGACAATAGTTTCGGCGGTGCGCCGGTAGATGAAGGTCTTCCGCAAAAGCTGGTATTTATCCACACTACCGACACTCACGGAAAGTATCTTCCCTTCTGGATGGAACCGAACATGTTCGACAGAAACATGGGACTTACATCAGACAATCCGCCGTGCTGGGATCTTAACTACAGCGGCGGCGGCTCGTACTGCAACGGTTCGTACAATGCCAACACCGGAAAGTATCAGGTCTACGAAGACAGCCACTATGTCTACTACACGAAAGAAGAACTCATAGAAAAAGGCTACTTCGCAGAGGACTCGATCGCAAACGGACTCGTTATCGAAGACATCAACGAAGACGGCAGATGCGACGTTCTCGACTGCCAGAGATGCTGGGATAAAAACCGCAACAACATCTGCGACCCGGACGAAGATGTCGACGGCACAAGCGGATGCGATTCCCGCGACTGCTTTGAATCAGGCACAGACCGCACCTGCTGGGATACGAACAAGAACGGCAAATGCGATAAAAACGAGGATATAAACTTCGACAACTGGTGCAATGTTGACGACTGCGCGCTCGTTTTTGACCGCAACTTCAACGGAAAGTGCGATTATCCCTACGATTCCCTCAGAAAAACGTGGCGCGACGAGAACGGAAAACTGATACTGCGCAAGAATTTTGATGACGACTCCTCGTATAATCAGGCGATGACAACAGCCGAAAAGGAAAGCGAAGACATCAACCGCGACGGAAAGTGCGATTACAGCGACTACCGTCCCGGTCTTGTCAATACAGGCGGCATCGCAAGAGCAAAAACTCTGATTGATGAAATCAGGGCTAAACACGAGCGCGACGACATACCGGTGCTTTATCTCGACAGCGGCGATACTTTCCAGGGCGCGCCGGAGTTCAACCTTTACAAAGGCGATGTCGAGATGCTTTCGATGCAGAAACTGGGCGTTGACGCGATGGTTATCGGAAACCACGAATTCGATAACGGAACCGGCGGACTCGTTTCGGCTTACAAAAAATCGGGTGGTTTCCCGCTTTTGGCATCGAACTACCTTTTCGATCCGGACGGACACAAAGGGCTCATGGATATTTCCTCGCCTTACCTCATCGTTTTTTCAGGCGGAATTACGGTAGGCATCGTCGGCGTTGCAAACGACAGCTCGATAAATTCAGGCTATCAGATAGGCGGCAGCACGGGATTCAACTTCCTTGACCCGATCGAAACGACGCAGAGTTACGTAAACAGCTTACGACCGCTCGTTGACATCGTTGTCGTCCTTTCTCATCAGGGCCTCGACAGAGACTATAAAATCGCCGAGAACGTCAAAGGCGTTGACCTTATTTTCGGCGGTCACCACCATGTTATCCTCGATCCGCCGAAAGTCCTCAAAGGACCTGACGGAAGAGACGTCATCGTCGTCCACAGCGGCGTCAACCTGAAATCAGTAGGCGAACTCGAGATCGCGGTACAGAACAAAAAAGTTGTCTGGCACAAATACACGACTCACGCAATCACTGAAAAAATCGCAGAAAACGGTGATTTCGTGAATATGCTCAAGCCTTACGTTCAGGGCCTTGACTATTCGCAGTATCTCCAGAAAAAAGTCGGATACGCAACTTCGACTATCGTGAGAAACGATCCGGCAAACGGCGACAGTCCGCTCGGAAACATCGTTACAGACGCGATGATGAACCACGAACTTGCAAAAGCGCAGCTTTGCGTAACAAACTCGATGGGAATCAGAGCCGATATTCCGACAGGAGACATAACTCTAGAAAAACTTTACGAAGTTTTCCCGTTCGAAAACTCGATCACGACTATGTATTTGAGCGGAAACGAGCTGAAAACGCTTTTCGATTTCGTTGCAAGAAAGTCGGCGACACGCGGCTGCAAAACACAGGTTCAGGTTGCCGGAATCGGCGTCGAACTCGACTGCAATCCGCCTGAAGAGCTCCAGAAAAAGCACAATTCCTACGCTTTGACGAAGTGCCTGCAGATCGGCAACACCGTTGTTATCGATGACTATGAAGTACTGCAGCCCAATCTGCTTTTCAAGATGGCGACAAACGACTACATGGGCCGCGGCGGCAGCGGATTTTATATGCTCGAAGCCAATACGACCCGTCTTGACACATCTGTTTCGCTCCGTGATGCGGTCATCGATTTCTTTGACCAGGTCGTCGAACTCAATCCGGTTTTATGGTCTCAGAATCAGACGAAACCCGATGAATGCGGGCGCGGCAAACGCATTTTGATGCTTAACTAATGAAAGAAAAAGCTTCTGCAATCAACATCATCTGGTTTTCGATAATCCTTATTTCCATAGCCTCAGCGGCATGGCTCGGCAAAATGAGCGAACTTACTCTCGCCCTTTTCGAAGAGTCGAAAGCGGCGGTCATGCTCGCAATAGGGCTCATCGGTTCGATGGCTTTCTGGCTCGGCATGATGAAAATTCTCGAAGCGGCAGGCGCACTTAAAATCATCGCAAAAATAGTACGGCCGGTAATGTCGAAACTTTTTCCCGAAATCCCGAAAGAGCATCCGGCAATCGGCGCGATAGTGATGAACATGTCGGCAAACATGCTCGGCATGGGAAACGCGGCGACTCCTTTCGGAATAAACGCGATGCAGGAGCTCGACAAACTGAACGGCGAAAAAGGGCGTGCAACAAATGCGATGTGCCTCTTTCTGGCGATAAACACTTCAAGCGTCACCCTTCTTCCGCTCGGCGTAATCACGATCCGTGCGGCAGCAGGGGCAAAAGAACCCGCTTCGATACTTATTCCGTCACTTCTGGCGACAATCGTTTCGACGACAGTTGCAATCATAGCGACCAAGCTTATGCAGAGAGGAACTCCAGACTGCGTAGTGAGTGAAACTCCGGCTGAAATCGAAGAAAAAGAGCCCGAAGTCAGAGAAAAAAAGGCTTCGGTCGGCAAAAAGATCACAGCTTCTCTCTTTATGCTCCTTATTTTTGCCGGAATGATCTACCAGATAGCATCGTCAGACATGAGCGGCATTTCTTTCACAAGCGTGACGAAGGCCGTTTCCGACTGGCTCGTTCCGATGATAATCGTCGTGATCCTCATTTTCGGATACTTGAAAAACGTAAAGATCTACGAGACCTTGTGCAGCGGCGCGAAAGAAGGCTTCAACACCGCAGTAAGAATAATTCCTTTCATGGTGGCTATTTTTGCGGCAGTCGGAATGTTCAAGGCAAGCGGCGCAATGGATATCATGATCCGCGCCCTCAATCCTGTCACCAGTTTGGTCGGTCTTCCTGCTGAAGCTCTTCCTATGGCGCTGATGCGGCCTCTTTCGGGTAGCGGAGCATTCGGAATAATGAGCCAGATCGTGGGAAACGAGCCCGATTCCTTCCTTTCGTTCTTAGTTTCGGTAATGCAGGGATCTACCGAAACGACATTTTACGTACTGGCGCTTTACTTCGGCGCGGTCAGCATCAAAAACAGCCGTCACGCTCTTCCTGCGGCACTTTGCGCCGATTTTGCGGGAATTATGGCGGCAGTATTTTTCTGCCGGTTGTTCTGGTAAAATCTATTAGTAAAATCAATAAAAATGTCATTTTCTTCAAATTTTTGTCAGAAAAATTGGCACTTTATGGAACTAAATATATGTTTGATCGGTTTTTTTAACTTTAATGGAGGCTGTTATGAAAAAATCATTGATTCTTATTGCAATGCTTGCGGTTGCAACTACACTTTTCGCTGAAAACGACACCATTTCATGTGAATCCGATCTTGGAAAATGCACTTACACTGTTTCGGCGGATTCATTCTCAAAAGACTGTACCTGCCGCGACGGGAGCGGAGTCGGAGAGTCCGAACTTCCGCCAGAGGGTGGAACTGTCGAATCAGTATTACCGGCTGAGGAAGAATGCCTGGCTGAACTTAACGACATCTGCGGAAACGCAGGAATCAGATGCGAGAACAATGCCGGAGAATGCGAAATAGAAGCGGACGGAAACTATGACTGCCACTGTTTCGGCTTGATCGGAATTACTTCGGGAAACATGGAAGCCAGCGATGAAGCATGCAACAGCAAACTTGTCGAGCTCTGCGGGACCGAGTCGGCAACGGCAAGAACTATCTGCACCGATTCCGAAATTTTCAACGTATGCCTTACATACGCGAAGAGTTTTACGAACACATGCTACGAGCCGATGACAGATGAAGAAATTGAAGCCGCTCTCGATCTTCCGGCAGAAACGAATGACACGACTGCTGCACTTGCAGTATGCTGCCAGGACGAAGAAATCAGAGACGGCTGGTTCAAAGATTCTTTTGAATGTCTCGAAGCAACCGAAAGCTGTGAAAACGGTGAATGCTGCGACACT
>JAFQZM010000039.1 GCA_017405875.1 bacterium | reverse complement strand
TTTTCTCATTTCTCAAAGGTCTTTTTAAAGACCCGTTTTATTCGCTGTGTGTCTCATTTCTGCTGCTCAGTTTTCAATGACCTCTCAAAAAAGCGGGGCGTATCTTAGCGATTGAAAATCAAATGTCAAATTATTTTTTTCACTTTTTTCATCTTTTTGCATAACCAGCGGATTTTATTGACGGATTTTTTTGCGTTTCACCACAAAAAAATCCCGGCGCCGCCAGAATTGCCGGAATTACGGGATCTCGGGATATCGGAATCTCGAACTAGGCGCCGCAACCTTGACTAAAGAGCCTTTTTTCGCATAATAATGCGTCTTTATTTCGTGAGGTTTAAAAATGAAAAAAGTATTTATGGTTCTAATTTGCCTTTCAATGGTTTTTGCTGTTGCCTGCAGCAAGTCAAAAAAACACTCTCCGTGCGACGGCATCGACTGCGACGGTCACGGAACATGCGACGATTCAAGCGGCAGAGCAATCTGCGAATGTGAAGACGGCTACGTTCCGAACGGAAAGCCCGGTTGTGATCCTGTTGAAGATCCGTGTGAAGGCGTCGAGTGCAAAGGCTGGCAGGAATGCAGACTCGGTGACTGTGTCGTAATATATCCGAATTGTGATGACAACGACGACTGCAGAAACGGTGAAACCTGCGATCTTTCAACACATGAATGCCAGGGTCCGTGCTTCGGCATCACTTGCAACAACCACGGTGAATGCCATGAAGGCACGGCTTACGGCAGCGGTTACGGAAGCGGAAGTTCTTACCAGAGCGGCAGCATCTACTGCGAATGCAAAGATGGCTACAGACCTGAAACAATCGGCGAAATCCCGACATGTATCGACGAAAACTGTTCTCTTGAATGCGGCGAAGGTGCGTTCTGCAACATAGAGAACGGCGAAGAATACTGCAAATGCATCAATGACAATGAAGAATACGTAAACGGCAAATGTGCCCAGAAGCCTGAAGAAGAAGTATGCGACCTCGACTGCGGTTTCGGTCAGTGCATCTTCGGAGATGACGGCACGAAAAAGTGCGAATGTTACGACGGATATGTTATTGATGACGAATCGGGAAAATGCGTCAAGGACATGTGCAAAAACGTCACCTGTGAAGACTGGCAGGAATGCAGACCGGCTGACGGAAGCTGCATCGTCATTTACCCGAACTGCGACATTGACGATGACTGCAAAAGCGGCGAAGTGTGCGACCTTGCCGAACATGAATGCGTTGAAGACAAATGTGACGGTGTCAACTGCGGACAAAGCGGCGTATGCACGGTAGAAAGCGCAAAAGCTGTCTGTAACTGCCCCGACGGATATTATGACAGCAACACTTCATGTGCAGCGATAACATCTCAGAAACCGGGTTGGATCGGTGTTCAATGGCCTTTCACAGTCTCCGCTTCAGTCGGTGACGACCCCGAAATGATCTACGGAAGGATCTGGGTACAGGACGAAACCGGATGTCCGCTTTCAAACCATCCGCAGCACAGCAGCTGGAAGGCGCAGCTCGGCTATAAAAAAGGAACCGGCAGCGCGGAATACCCGGTAATTGCAGGAAGCTGGACCTGGATCGACGCGAACTTCAACTCGGGTTACGACTGTGCAGACGGCAATCAGAACCACGAATACATGATCCCATTCCCGACTGACAAAGACGGAAACTTTATTTATATTTTCAGATTCTCGCTTGATAACGGAGAAACATGGTGGTATGCAGACAAGGGCGTAGGTCCTGACAACAGCAACGTTCCGGGTCCCGGCTTCATAACTTCGCCGACGAACTATCCGGGAAAAGCGATGATTACAAAAATCGAAATTCCGGAAACTCTTCTTACTCTCGACAGCCACGAAAAAACAGCAAATTCCTACTCATTCACCCTTTCCTACCACGGTACGGCTGCAATAGATTTCGCAGCTTCGGTCATCACTCTGAACGGTGTCGAGACCTCGGATTACGAGTATGACGAAACGACGAAGACTTTCACAGTTTCGCAGAGCGGTTTAGAGCCGAACAAATACAGCTGGCTTTTCAGACTTGTGGATGAAAACGGCGATAAAATCGAGCCTTTCTTCGTTCCGCTCTGGATCGGTGAAGGTGTTGACTATGCTGATTTCGGATGGCGCGACGCATTCGTCTATCAGATCATGACAGACCGCTTCCTTAACGGCGACACGAACAACGATGTCGGCAACCTTTCAGGCGTAACGAGAGACCTTGAGCAGTGGAAAGGCGGCGACTTCAGAGGAATAATCAAAAAGATCGATGACGGTTACTTCACGAAAATGGGTGTAAACGCGATCTGGATCAGCACACCGGTTGCAAACCCGCATCACACAAGTCAGGGCGGCACTTCATCCGGACAGAGCAGCATCTATTTCACGAGTTACCACGCATACCATCCTCTTGCAACGGGCTACTCGTTCGATAACGACTACGGTTTCGACAACGAAGGCGTTGACACGGCTTTCGGAACGGTCGAAGAGCTCCGCGAACTTATCGGAAAAGCCCACAAAAAAGGAATCAGGGTAATTCCCGACTTTGTCGTAAACCACGTTTACATCGAAGCTCCGCTTTATCAGCAGCACAAAAACGACGGCTGGTTCTACGCTGAAAACTCCTGTGCAGATCAGGGCTGGGCGGACAACGTCATCAAAAACTGCTGGTTCACGCCTTACATGCCGGACTTCAACTACAACAACGCCGATGCTAGAAAGGAAGTCATCAAACACGCGATCTGGCTCATCGAGAATTTCAACTTTGACGGTTTCCGAGCAGATGCTCTCAAGCACATCGACGATATTTTCGTAAAGGAACTCCGTCTGGAGATAAAGGAAAAAATCGAAACGACCGTTGCTAACCACGATATGCCCGACGAAGCGGAAGTTTTCTACATGGTCGGCGAATCTCTGGGAGGCGACTGGGCAAGATACCACACCCGTGCCGACATGGTTCAGGGTCAGGTTAACGACAAACTTTACTACGCTATAAGAGACAACATTCTCCACAACGGAAGCTACTCTACTCTTGCCGGCAGAATCATGAACGACGCCAACGGCGATGTTACCGACACGGCGTTCCTTACTCCGAAACCGGCACAGGGCGGAACCGGCGGTTTTGCAGGCGCTGTAATGGGCAACTTCTTCGGTAACCACGATCAGGACAGAGCCCTTTCGGAATGCAACAGCAACTATACACTGCTCAAACACGCTCAGACCTTCCTTCTCACGACTCCGATCAATATCCCGATGCTTTATCAAGGCGATGACATCGGCATGACTGGTAGATCCGAAGACGGTTTTGACGGCGGAAGACGGGCAGTTATGAAGTTTGACAACCTTTCTAACGATGAAAAAGCCGCTCTGCAGCATGTTCAGAGACTTGGAACTTTCAGAAAAGCTCATCCTGCTTTGAGAAAGGGAACACGATCTACATGTGAAAGTACGAACGATGCATGGGTTTACAAATTCACATACGAGGGTAAAACCGTAATCGTCGGCATCAACAAAGGCTCATCGGCATACAACGCGACATGCAGCGGAGTAAGCGGTTCGTTCACGTCCTACGACGGCTCGACAGTCAATGTTTCGAACGGCAGCGTAACGGTTCCGGCTTACGGCAGCCTTGTCATCGGAAATTAGAGAGGCGCTTATGAAATCGAAAATTTTTGTCGCACTCGATGTCGAAAACAAAGAGAAAGCTCTTGAGATAGTAAGCGATCTGCGCGGCTTGGGTGCGTGCTTCAAAATCGGAAAGCAGCTTTTCACTTCAACCGGTCCTGAACTTGTCCGCGAGATCGTGGCAATGGGCGAAGACGTTTTCCTCGATCTCAAATACCACGACATTCCCAACACAGTCGCAAAGGCCGGTGTTGCAGCGGCGCAGCTCGGCGTCAAAATATTCAATGTTCACGCTTCGGGCGGCAGAAAAATGATGGAAGCCGTAAGAAGCGAGATGGACAAACTCACTAACCCGCCTCTCGTGCTGGCTGTCACGATACTCACGAGTCTCGGTGAAGAAGATATCCGCGAAGTCGGCTTCGACCGCACTATTCCGGAACAAATCGCAAAGCTTGCAAAACTCGCGAAAGATTCAGGCATGGACGGCGTTGTCGCAAGCCCGCTTGAAATCGAACTTATAAGAGAAACCTGCGGCAGGGATTTCAAGATCCTCACTCCAGGAATCCGCCCCGCTTTTGCGGCAGTCAACGATCAGAAACGGATCGCGACTCCGGCAGAAGCACTCCGCAAAGGTGCAGACTATCTCGTTATCGGCCGTCCTATCACCGCTGCCGAAAACCGTAGAGATGCCTTCCTCAAAATTCTCGAAGAATGCAAGAACGCCTAAATTTATTTTGATTTAATCAATATAAATAAGAAAAAAGGACCGCCTATAAGCGACGTTACGACTCCGACCGGAATTTCAGAAGGAGCGATCACCGTTCTCGAAACTGCATCCGAAAGCATAAGAATGCAGCCGCCGGTAAAAAGCGATGCAAATGCAAGCGAACTGTGCTTTCTGCCTACAAGTCTGCCCGCGATGTGAGGCGCCATCATGCCGATAAAACCTACAGGTCCGACCTGCGAAACAACGACTGCGACAGCTAAAGATACCGTAAAAAGCAGAATGTTGCCGACAGTATTCATATTCACGCCTCTGGTCGTTGCGATATCGGAATCAATCCGCATGAGGTCGAGTTCTCGATGGAAAAAAAGCGAAACAAAAAGCATGACAACAAACGCCGGAACGATTTTCAGAACCGTTGAAAAGCCCGTAAAATCAAGACTTCCCATCATCCAGTGGATCATCATCGCGCTTTCGCTTCCGCTCGCTATATACTGAATAAAAAGGATAAGTCCGCTGCATATAAAGTTGACGGCAACTCCGGCAAGAAGCAGGAATCCCGTGTCAAACCTCTTTTTGAGGCGTCCTGCCGTGTAAATGAAAACGACCGTGAGAAAGGCGCACAAAAAGCTGAAAATCTGCGTAACCGGAAGAAAAAAAGTCATCCCCGAAAAGAATTTTATTGCAGTTACAGCACCGAATGCCGCTCCGCTGCTTACTCCCAGCGTGTAAGGAGTCGCCAGATCGTTTTTGAACATCGACTGAAAAACCATGCCGCAGAGAGCCAGTGTCGAACCGCAGACAAAAGCGCCCAAAGTGCGCGGAACTCTGATATTCCAGAATATGTTTGCCGCAGCACTTTCACCGAAAATTTCACGTACCGGCATTTCGATATATCCGAAAAAAGGAAGAAGCGCTAAAAGCAGAATAGAAAGCAGCGCAACTGCTGAAATTTTGACTATATTCAGTTTTTCAGACATCACTTTACCTTCGAAGCAGAGATAGAATCAAGCAGAGACTTTGCTATCGATTCGAGATATTCATCCTTTTGAAGAAGGTCCTTTTCCGACTTATTCGTAATGTAACCTACCTCGAAAAGAAGAGACGGCATCCTTGCTCCGACAAGGACGTAAAAAAGGGCGCCTTTGTTGTAGCCGCGTATTTTCGAACCGTATTTTTTCAGATCTTTCTTCAATCCCTTCCCTATTTCCGAAGCATAGTCGAGACTGTCTCCGACATAGTAGTTCATTGTCATATCGACCAGGATCGTATCGAGAAGGGTGACGTTTTCAGAAAGTTTGTTCTCGACTCTAGCAAGTTTTGAAGTGTACTCGTCGCGCGTGTTGTCGAGATGGTAAATCTCCATGCCGCCGACATTTCTGTCTTTGAAGGCGTTGGCGTGAAGAGAAATGAAAAGGTCTCCGTTCATGGCGTTGGCGATGGCGGCGCGCTCTTCAAGCGGAAGAAAAATATCTTTGTTCCGCGTAAGTTTCACTTCGAGTCCGTCATAATTTTTCGAAAGTTTTTCTATTTTTTTCGCCAGTCTGAAAACGACATCCTTTTCGTAAAGTCTGCCTGAGATCGCGCCGGGGTCTTTGCCGCCGTGACCGGGATCAATGACTATGATTTTTTTCTTTTTCGCTTTAGGTTCGGTTTTGGCAACCGGTTTTTCCCCGGCTTTTTTGGCAGGTTTAGCCTCTTTCACCTCTGCTTTTCCTTTTGGTTCGGCTTTTGCTGCCGGCTTTTCTGCGACTTTTTCAAGAGCCTTTTCCGGAACCGTTTCGGCAGCTTTTTCGCCGTAGTAGTCAATAACTATTCTCCACGGCTCTTCCATTTCGACAACGTTGTAGCTTTCGACTTTTCCGGTTTCGATGACTATCCTGATCCCGTTTTCGCGCTTGCCGAGTCTTAGTTTTTTAAGGAACGAGATGGACTCGACCTCGGGAAGAGTGAATCCCGATGCGTCAACGCCGATCAGATCGATGTATATCCTGTTTGTAGCGCCGTCCTTCAGCAGATTGTACTTATAAGTCACCTTTTCACTCGGATAAATCGCGACCCTTACCGAACTTTTTCCGGGCCACACTTTGATATCGTTCAGTTTTTTAGTGCCCTGCGAAGCATTTATGAGATCCATGATGAGCTGATCCATAGATTCTCCGTCGGAATCGCTGATGGCTGCCTCGGCAAAAGCTGCGGAAAATAAAAAGAGAATAAGGAAGAAAACGCGGCACTTCATCGGTTAGAATCTGACTCCGGCAAAGGCACCTATGGAGAAACTGTTGTAATAACTGTATGAACCGGCGTTATTTCTTGCTTCGACAAGATACCATTTTGAATCGGCTCTGGCACCGAAGCTGAAGAATCTGTTGAGATAATATGTTACCGATCCCCTGTAGTAAGGTCTGTTCCTCAGCCATTTTCCGTCTTCTCCCAAAGACTGGAACGTCATAAGCAGATCTATCGCCAGAGAGTCGAAGAAAAACATATCAGTAAAAACGTTTATCTGGTAGTTGTCATACTTTTTCGCTTCGTGGTCGTAGAGTTTGTTATGCTCGAACGAACCGCCTACCGAGAATGTTCCCGTTATATCGAAAACGAGGTCAAGATAGTAACCGGCAGTCCAGTTTTTCCCTCTTCCGGCATAACTCTGAAGATAGCGCGACTTCGTTGTCGGCGTGCCTAAAGCAGAATCGCTCTGACCTTTGTAATACTCCCTTTCAATGTCGTAAAACGTGTTGAAATAGGACGGAATATAGTCCGGCTCCATCGCCCTGACTTCCCAGCGGCTCAGGATCTGCATATCGGTGCTTGTCGGAAGCATGAGTTTATGCTTTGCACCGAAGTGCATACCGAAACCGGAATCAATGATTTTGTTCATGTCTGCATAAAGCGTGAGCTGGTAATACTTCATAGCAAGAAGACGGAAGGAAAGGTCAAAACCGAAAATCTGGAAGCGTGAATCGGTTATTTCGCGTCCGTAGTCGTTGTCTCTTTTTCCCGTTATCTGATCCGGCGCGAAAATATCGGCAAAATAGGATGCACCGATCTCAAGGTTGTTACCGTAATTTTCCTTGCTGAAAAAACTTACGGGCTTTATGTAGACGCGGCCTCCGATGACATTCGGCGGCGTAACGTCGTCCATGAAAAAGTCGAGTCCGGCGTAATCGGTATTTACTTCAAGGTTGACTCCGCGCTGCGGATGGTAAAGCCTGAGATCGCCGTAGTACGCTCCGACAATCGATCCGTTGCCGACATAGCGGTTTCTCTGCTCGCCGAAATAGAAATAGAACATATCGCCCGAATGACCGTAGTGGAAATAGTTTAGAATGGAGACCCAGTCTCTCGCGTCATCCCAGTCTTCTTTCGGGAAAACACCGCCGGAAGTCGGAATATCGTCGTCGTTTTTGAGGATAAACCTGACAGGAAGACCGACACCGAAACCAAGCATCGAAAATTCAGCGGAAGCGTAGAGATCCAACTCAAGAAGCATCGAACTGCCTTCGTAGGTCGGAAAAAGCGCACCGCCGAGACTTATTCCCTTTCTAAAGCGGCTGTAGGCTTCGTTCGGATGAAAATCGACCGCACTAACCGTAAAAAAAGATGCAAGAATCAGAAAAAACAAACTTATTCTTAGCACTCTCTTCATAATATTCTCCAATATAATCAACCTATTATCAAATTTCAAACTCTGAAAAGTTGTCAGGTTCTATCTTTTCAAAAGTGTAGAAACCGTTTACGGCGGCAAATTCGCTGCTTGTGAGCATACCGCTTATATCTTCCGGAGTTTCAGGTACTTTTTCGCCCGGAACCACGAAAGTCGCCATATCGCGCCCGCTGTCTTTCGAATGATAAAGAGCCATATCCGCCAGCGTTATGATGTTTTCAAATGCCATAAGTTTCGGCTCGCTTGCAAAAAACGGAAGGAAAACGACTCCCATTGAAACCGTGATCCAGATAGTCGTGCCGCCCTGTGTCGTAAAAGGACGTTTTTCTATCGCCTTTCTTATCTTTTTTACGACCTCGAGCATCTTGTTAAGCGGAATGTTCTTCAGAACGATAAGGAACTCTTCTCCGCCCCAGCGGATCAGGATATCATCGGCACGGACTGATTCCTGCATGACTTCTGCGACACCTTTCAGCACCATATCGCCCGCATCGTGTCCGTAAAGGTCGTTAACCCGCTTGAAATGGTCGATATCCATCATTATGACACCATAGACAATATCGTTCTTTTCAAACATATTGCGGTTATCCATGAGATGAATCTTGCGGTCGCGCGACTCGATGAAACGCCTGATTTTGCGCTCTTCGACATCGAACATATAGCGTCTGTTCATGAGTCCGGTGAGCGGATCCTTCATGACAGCTTCCTTGAGAGCATTGTTTTTAATCTGAAGTTCAGCCGTCTTTTCGTCTATAAGCCGCTTGATCTCAGCTTTTCTCACCGCTTTACGGCGTCTGTTCAGGAAAATGACAACTATAATCAGCACGACAGCAAGAAGCGGAGCGCTCACTACAAACCACTTTTCCTCATAAAACTTAGGCTTTATCTTGAAAACCAGCCTTTTTTCACTGAATTTCAACGGGTCGCCGGAACGGTATGCGCTTATCGAAAATTCGTGAAGACCGCTCGGAACACCGGAAAAAGAAAGCGTTCTTTCGGTCGTTCCCCTGACATGCTCTTTGTCGAAAGAGTAATCGAAAAGAAGAGCGCCGGCACCCGAAAACAGCGGAGCCGAATAGGAAATCTTCAGATTTTTCACCGAAGCAGGCAGCCTTATTATGCCTGATTCATCCTGAAAATAGTTGTTACCGCCGTCGTCAAAAATCCGGTCTATCGTGATTTCCGGAACAAAACCGCCGCTCTCTCCGGAATTCGTATCGAAAACAGCGACACCTTTCATCATCGGCGCGAAAAGGAATCCGTCAGCCGAAACAGCAGCATCGGCAGCTCTTCCTTCTGCACATTCGATAGAACTCATTCCGTCCTTTCTGCCGTAAACGACAAGCGGTACACCGGCGCATCTGCCGCTCACGAAACAAGCCGCATCCTCTCCTTTTATGGCGACTACGCCGACATTCGTCATAAGCCACAAATTGCCGTTTTTATCTTCCGAAATCGAATGTATCGCCGATTTGCCTCTGATTCCCGCTACAGGAAAAGCTACCGCATCACCTTCGATATCTATGAATATCTCGTCGGAAAGAGTGATTATCCAGACCCTCTGCTTTGAATCGACAAACACTCTCTTTACAAAAATTTCCTTCTGCCAGAAATCCACGAGGGTAATGGTGCTGTTTTCTTCAAGGACGAATACGCCGTTCCGTTTCGTAATGATGAAAATTCTTCCGCTATGACTGATTATATCGACTATTTCCGCATCAGGATCGGGCAGCATGTACCTTTCGGCTGTCCTGTCGTTTCTGAAAAGGAAGAGTGCTCCCTGCATGGAAATGTCGTTCACCCACACGTTTCCGTCGGCATCGCTGAAAAAAACGTCGGATGAAACAGGAAAAAGGTCATCTTCGCTCGTGTAAATCTCTTTTACGGGTTTGAAACTCTTATCGGGCTGCATGATAAAAAGCCCCGAAGACTTTGAAGAAGCCCAAAGATTGTCAGTCTTGTCAATAAAAATGCGGTCGAAAACCGAATCGCCGATGACTTCGTTTTCTCCAAGCCTGAGGATTCCTTTCTTCGTATTGAGGAAGATATTTCCCGAAGTATCGGCAACGACGCCGGTAACACTCTCATCACCGAACATCATCTCTTTGAAAGCGCTTTTTTTGGCGATGCAGAAACCGCCTGCCGAAGTTCCGAACCAAACCTCGCCTTCATTGTCGCGAGTGAAAGCGGTGATTGCTCCGCCTGCCTGCAAAAAGTGATTCTCGTCAAGGAAAAGACCCGAATTTTTCGTTCCTATCCAAAGCCTTTCCGAATCGTCGCTAAGAAGCGCCGTTATATCGGAAAAACCGGAAGATGTCGCAGAAACTTCGCCGTTTTCGATAGTGTAGTAACCGTTTCTGCCGCCTGCATAAATCATATTGCCATGCCCTTCGGCAAATGCAGAAACAGCATCATCGAGATAATCGACCTTTACAAAGTTTTCCCTTCCCTCTTTCAGGAAGTAAACCCCGTCTTCCGTTCCGAGCCAGACCGTACCGAGACTGTCGGCAAAAACTTTTTCAACATTGTTCGAACCGAGACGCGAATTCTCGGGATTGAACCACTCGGTAAATCCCTTCGACGAAACCGCAAAGACACCTTTTCCTGAGGCAGCACCGAAAACGAGAGCCTTTTTCCTGTCGTATGTCAGAGATTTCACGGAAATATTTCCGATTTTATCGACATTCCTGAATGAAAGATCTTCAAAACCGCTGAAATCGGTCATCCAAAGTCCCAGATCGGTCGCAACATATCCGGTTCCATTCTCGTCGATAACAAAATCGTTTATAGTGCTGGTCGGAATGCCGGAAAGCCTGCCGCCGCCAGGAATAACGAACTCGTTACCGTCAAACCTCGCAAGGAAATTCCTTCCCGCGATGAACATATATCCCTGAGAATTTGAGGAAAACGCCACAACCTGATTTTGCGGAAGATTTTTTGAAGAGTCATAGCAGTCGAAGCAGTAACCGCCGACACAAGGCATCGTTTCGGCAGACGCGGAAGCAAAAAGAGCAAGGACAAACAAAAACGACAAAAACTTTTTCATTATCGATGTTCCCAAATCACAACCGTTGAAACAGTGAAACAGCAAAAAACGGCGCAAAATAGCACACAACATGAAATCTAACAAGAAAAATCAACAAATATAAATAAAAAATTTATTTTAGGGGAAACAAAAAGAAGTGGTAGCGGGAGAGTGATTCGAACACTCGACCTGCGGGATATGAGTCCGCTGCTCTAGCCAACTGAGCTATCCCGCCACGCAGGACGGCGAGTAGTGTAGGAAAAAAAATCTGAAAGTCAATTTTTTTTTTGAAAAAACTTTACTTGATATTCTCAACTATCTTGACAGTGACAGCCGAAGCAAGCGCGATATCTTCAAGAGCGACCCACTCTTTCTGGGAATGGAAGTTTACACCGCCTGCAAAAATGTTCGGGCATGGAAGACCCATGAAGGAAAGTCTTGCGCCGTCGGTTCCGCCGCGGATAGGCTCAACATTCGGAGCTGCGCCCAGATCTTCGATCGCCTTTTTGACATAGCCGAAAACTTCCATTTTGTCCTTCATGACTTCATACATGTTGAGGTAGCTTTCGGTGAAAACGGGCGTTACCTGAAGACGCGGTTCTTCAGCCTTGAGGACTTCGATGATGTTGAGGATTATCTTCTCTTCGCGCTCGATGTCTTCGCGGACGAAACTTCTCAGAATCATGCTGACAGTAACTTCCTCGCTGCCGCCGCTGATGCCGACAATGTGGATGAAAGGCTCTCTGCCGCAGGTTCTTTCAGGCGACATCGTCTTCGGGAGCATGTCGATGAATTTTCCTGCGTATCTGATCGCGTTGACCATTTTGTCCTTTGCATATCCGGGATGGATCGAAACGCCGCGCAGCGTAACTTTTGCCGAGAACGCATTGAAGTTTTCGTAGTTTACTTCATAGGGAGCGCCGCCGTCGAGCGTGTATGCGAAATCTGCGTCAACTTTCTGAAGGTTGATTTTGTCGACACCGCGTCCGATCTCTTCGTCGGGCGTGAAGCAGATTCTGATTTCGGGGTGTTTGATTTCGGGGTGTTTGCCGAGATATTCGACCATCGACATGATTGCAGCAACACCTGCTTTGTCGTCAGCGCCGAGAAGCGTCGTGCCGTCGGAAGTAATGATCGTGTCGCCGATGCAGTCGGAAAGATGCTCTGTATCAGCAGGGTCGATGACCGTGCCGCCTTTGAGATTAAAAACCGAACCGTCGTATTTTTCATGAATTATCGGACATACGCCTTCGCCTTTGCAGTCAAGAGCGACATCCATGTGAGCGATGAAAGCGACTTTCTTCGTGATTCCGCAGTTCGTAGCCATTTTTGCGTAAACATAGCCGTTTTCATCCATTTCGGCATTGTCAAGGCCGAGCGATTTAAGCTCTTCTACGAGTTTTCTGCCCAGATTTTTCTCTTTCGGAGAAGAAGGACAGGTCTCGCTTTCTTCAACAGACTGCGTATCTTCCTTCACGTAGTCTAAGAAACGGTTCAACAAATTGGTTTCATTAAGGATTTTTGCTGCCAACTGATCTCTTTTCATAACGGACTCCATCAAAGTTAATAAAAAAACCGCGGCATTATAGCCGAAATCCGATTTTTAACAAAAATATTGTTGTTATTGCTGTTTTTGAATCGGCGCCGCCGGGATATCGGTATACCGTAATCCCGGGATCCCGGAAAGGATCAGGCGCCTAGTTTGATTTCGAATGTCGCTTTTATCGCGTGGGTAGGACATGCTGCAGCGCATTTTCCGCATGCTATGCACTTCGCCGGATCGATGTAGGCAAGGAAGTTTTCAACAGTGATTGCCTGAACTTTTTCAGGGCACTCTTTCGCGCACTTTCCGCAGCCGATGCATGCCGCTTTGCAGACGCTCATTGCAGCGGGAGCTTTGTCGGTATTGCGGCAGCCGACGTAAACGCGTCTGTTGTTGCGCCCTTTCGGACGGATCTCGATTATTTTTCTCGGGCATTTTTTCGCGCAGACGCCGCAGGATGTGCATTTTTCCTCGTCAACTACGGGAAGACCTGTGGTTTTATCCATTGAAAGCGCGCCGAATGCACAGGCAGAAACGCAGTCGCCAAGCCCGAGACAGCCGAACTGGCAGCCTTTTTCGCCGACAAAAAGCGAAGCAGCAACGGCGCAGTTTGCAGGACCGTCGTAATCGCTCTTTCTCGTCGTTTTTTCGCATGTCCCGCCGCAACGCACGACTGCAACTTTCGGAACAGCCTCCTGCATCGCAAGACCGATAACTTCCCCTATCTTTTTACGGTTTTCGGCACTGCAGCCAGGGCAGCACGGAATATCGGAAGAACCCGCGTTGGCAGCCTTGATTATACCTTCTGCAAGTCCGCGGCAGCCGGGAAAACCGCATCCGCCGCAGTTCGCACCGGGCAGGAATTCGAGAACTTCGTCGATTCTCGGATCTTCTTCAACTTTGAATTTTTTTGCGACGACAAAAAGAACGACCGCGGAAACAACCGCGATAACGCCGAGAGTTACAAGCGAATAAAGGATAGCTCCGTCCATAAAGACCTCCGATTAAATTTTTCGGCACACAAACACGAACTGCTTCGCGAAATAAGGTTTCAGAAATGCCAGCAGCAGGTAGTAAGGCGCTAAAATAAGCAGTGAAAAGAGCGCTGCAAAAGCCTCTGAAACGAAATTCGCCGAAACAAAAAGTGTTGAAGCCATAAGAATAAAAGGTATGAAAAAAACATAAAAAACAGCTTTCAGGCCGAACTTTTCCTCCATTTCGACGACCACGCTGTCGCCGACGGAGACGCTTTCAGCCGGGAGAGCTTCGATCACCTTCTCGGAAAGCTCGGAAACCGAGCACATGCTTCTGGCGTGACACGCACTGCAAGCGCTTTTGACCTCGATTTTTACTGAAACTTTTCCGTCAGCCACGTTTATCACCGTGCCTTCGTGTGAAACTCTCGTATTCGCCATGATTTGAACCTAAAAAAACTGCGATTTTTTATACTTTCCGCGATTTTTGTCAATTAAAAAACAACAACACCAAGAACCGCGCTCACAACAATCAAGGTTATCGGTGAAATCTTCTTTTTGCCGAAAACAGGCGGCAGAAACGCTGCGGCGGCAAGGAGAACTGTGATTAGAAGCGCCTTCGGATCAAAAGCCCCATCACCTCTCAAGTCACAAAATGCTTCTGCCGTCATGAAAATTCCGACCGCAAGAATCAGCCCGACAACACAGGGTTTCAAAGTGCCTATTACCGAATTGAAGCAGCGGTTTTTCATCAGCGTATTGAAAACGAACATGCAGAGCAGCATGATTAGAAATGCCGGAAAAACAACGGCGAAAGTAGCTACAAAAGCTCCCAGGAATCCCGCCTGACTGCGCCCGACATAAGTCGCAAGATTCACCATGATAGGTCCCGGCGTCATTTCGCTCACCGCGATCATGTAGGTCAAAGTTTCGTCCGTCACCCAGCCGTATGACAAAACCACATCGCGGATCAGAGGGATCGCGGCATAAGCTCCGCCGAAAGCAAAACAGCCGACTTTGAGAAAACCTAAAAAAAGATCGAGATAAATCATCGCCCCTTCAAACAAAAAAATTTCCGCCCGAATATAACCATTTATTTTATTTGTGCAAAAAACCGGCTATTATCGGCGTCACTTGCGGAGAGACTCTGCGAGCGGGAAATGCAAAATTCAGAAGGAGGGAACAATGTTCAGAGACTGGGTAGACAAATTCGGGGCGGCAATAACCGTCATGGACACCGAAGGAAACATTTTGGACATGAACGAAGCGGCGATGCAGGCGCTTTCGGGCGGCAGGAACATGATCGGCGAAAATCTCATGAAGTGCCACCATCAGGCATCGATCGACAAAATGCACGACATGATGAAAAACGACCACCCGAACATCTATACCATCGAGAAAAACGGCAGAAAAAAGATGATCTACCAGGCTCCGTGGTACAAGGAAGACGGCGAAATCGGCGGACTCGTCGAAATTTCGATGGTCATCCCGTTTGACATGCCGCACTACGTCAGAAAGTAGTTCTATTCAAATTCTTCAAGCAAATTCAATTCATTAGCTTCTGCTAATCGATAAATGACGATTTTTTTTGACTTAGAATCTTTTGTGAATAGCATTCTGCGGTTTTTTTGTTTGGGTTAACCAATTTTTGTTATTTTATTTTTGGAGGAAGTTATGAAAAAATTTTTGGTTCTCGCAGCTGTTATCTGCTGCACATTCGGTCTTTTTGCAAAGATCGGCGATCCTACACCTGAGATTATCCAGCTCACTTTCGGTCTCGGTGCTGCTGACCTTAACAATGAAAACTGGAATCAGCTTGGCTTAACAGTCGGTGCAGACATTGACTGGAACGTTTGGGAAAAAGCAACAACAAAAGCTCACGACGGCAGCGGCAAAATGTATGCAGGTCTTGACCTTGCTGCTCAGTGGTGGATTCCTACAAAACATGCTGACGGTTTCAAACGTCACATGATCATGATCCCTGTTCAGGGCAACTTCATGTATCTCTTCGACACCACCAAAATGAAAGGTGCTGGTCCTCTTACCGCTGTTGGTCCCTGGCTTTCCATGGGTGTTGGTCTCAACGTTTTCACTGGTGAAGATGCAAAAGGTGATACTGATGCTGAATTCGCAGCAAGTTTCGCTTGGGGAATTGGTGCACAGCTTTCTTTCAACAACAACTGGGGTCTCAAAGCCGGTTTCGGCGGCAACGCAGGTGGAGACACATACTTCTACCACAGCCACGACTACTTCATGGCTGAAGCAACTTACAGATTCTAAGTTTAATTGTTTTTTCTTTTCTTAATCCAAAAAATTTTCATTTTTTTCAACTGAATCAGTGAATAACTGTATTTTGAGGCACAATGACTGAAAAATTCGCCGAAATGGCAACAGACACGACTTTTGAGGCTTTCGGCTTCAAAAGCGACATCATGGAAGGTATACGCGAAGCAGGTTTCAGAGTTCCGAGCCCGATCCAGGCTCAGGCTATTCCTTTGATTTTACAAGGCAAAGACGTCATCGCTCAGTCTCACACAGGAACCGGCAAAACTGCCGCTTTCGGTCTTCCGGTGATGAACAACATGCTGAGAAATGTCGGCATCGAACTTATCGTCATCTCCCCGACCAGAGAGCTTGCCTCCCAGATAAGCGACGAGCTTTACCGCCTCGGCAGATTCGCCGGGATAAGAACCTGCTCGATTTTGGGCGGGCACTCCTATTCGCGCCAGCTCAAGCTGTTAGAAAGCGGAACTCAGGTCTTAGCCGCAACTCCCGGGCGCCTTCTCGACATGCTTAAATCGGGAAAGATCGAGATCGTCGAGCCGATAACCGTCGTTCTCGATGAGGCCGACGAAATGCTTGATATGGGCTTTTATGAAGACATCATGGCTATTTTCGATTTTCTTCCGCAGAAGCGCCAGACGCTCCTTTTTTCGGCAACGATGCCCGAAGAAATCAGAAAATTGGCTGAAAACATCCTCACCAATCCTGTTTTCATCAAGGCTGAAGCTGTCGAAGAATCGACAAACACCGATATCGAGCAGTCATACTACATAGTTGAGGAAGAGGAGAAAAAGCCCGCTCTGACACGCCTTATCGAAGAGCAGAACCCCGAAAAGGCGATAGTTTTCTGCCGCACGAAACTTGAGGTTGACGAGCTCAGCACATTTCTGGTCGCACGCGGATTCAACGCAAAGGCGCTTCACGGTGACCTCGATCAGTCGCAGAGAAATCAGGTTATGTCTTCTTTCCGCAAAGGGATGATCGATATTTTAGTCGCTACCGACGTTGCTGCGCGCGGACTTGATATCGCCGATGTGAGCCATGTTTTCAACTATCACATTCCATTCAACGCAAAAAGCTATATCCACCGCGTCGGAAGAACCGGAAGAGCCGGAAACAAAGGGATCGCGATAACTTTAGTCACGCCCTCGGAATTCAGAAACATCCGCAGGATCGAAAAGAATGTCGGCTCATCGATCGAAGTAAAAGTGATCCCCACTCTGCACGACATCAGAAGCGAGCGCATCAAACGCCTAGCAGCAGAAGTTCTTGAATACACGCCGAATAAAGCGGGAATCGAATTCGTCGAAGGGCTTGAGCATGAGCTTGATCCGCGTTCTCTCGCGATGATCTTAGCATCGATCCTTCTTGAAGAAGAAGAAAGCGAAACCGAAGAGCCCGACCAGATCGGATTTACCGAAAAAAAGATCCGCCAGCTCCTCAAAAAAGAGGATGACAAATTCTCTAAAACGCACCGTGGACAGGGCAGAACGAACCGCCGTCACGACAGCGGAGACGAAAGACACAGATCGCGCAAATCGAACGATTTCCATCACAAAGACCGCAAAGATCACAAAGAGAGAAAAGACAAAAAACGCGGCAGTTACGGTGACGATTTTTCAAACCGCGACAGAAAATTCAGGGAAGAAAAACCCAAGAAAAAGAAAAATTAGGCGCGACCGGCAAGAAGGCGGCAGACTTCTCCTGCATGTCCTGCCGCTTTGACTTTTTCAAAGACTTCGGCGATCTTTCCGTCAGTACCGATGAGATAAGTCGTTCTGACAACGCCCATAGACTCTTTTCCGTAAAGTTTTTTGAGCTGCCATGCGCCGTATTTCTGGAGAACTTCTTTGTCCGGGTCTGAAAGAAGAAGGACTCTGAGTCCGTGTTTTTCCTCGAATTTGCGGTGTGATTCGACTGAATCGGGGCTGATTCCGATAATTACGGCATGAAGGGATTTGAATTTGTCGGCAAGTTCCGAAAACTCAACAGCCTCTGTCGTGCAGCCAGAAGTGTTGTCGCGCGGATAAAAGTAAAGAACGACATTGTATCCCGCGAAATCTGACAGTTTTATTTCGGTTCCGTGCGAATCCTGCAGCTTGAATTCGGGAGCGGTGTCACCTTTTTTAAGCATTGACGCCTCCTATGAAATCTCTTTGTTGTTGAAAAACATAACTGCGAGCGAAAGGACGATCACGATTATCAAAAGTGCGTAAACCGAGGCAAAACCAAGGCTCAAACCGTCGAGACCGCGCCCGTAAACAAGGTTGTCCTTGATGTTGAAGTGCGAAAAATCGGGAAGGACATAGCGCAGAGTCATAACCATATTCTTTACGAATTCCGAAGTTCTGCTCGTTATCGCATAAACAAGATTGTACGAAGTCGCACCGATCAAATAAAACGAAATCGTGAGCATTGCAGCGACCGCCGGTTCGGTGAGAGTCGAGCAGAGAACGGCGACCGAAATGACGGTGCAGGTCTGCAGGAAAATCGTGTAAACCGCCGGCAGATAGCCGAAGAAGCGCGAAAATCCGCCGAAAACGGTAAGCAGGATCGCAAAAATTATGCACATTACGAAAATTTCAACAACGATGAGGAAAACCATACCGAAAAATTTGCCGAGAATGTATTCGGGGCGCGCTATAGGACGTGCCAGAAGCGGGTGCAGCGTCTTAAGCGAAAGTTCCTTGTGGACAAGCGAAATGCCGAGGAAGATCGAAAGAACGGTCGAGAAAATCTCGATTGTTCCGAGACCGATGTCGCTGATGATATCCTGCACGTTTCCTATCGTCATCTGCGTGATACCGATGCCGAGCGCGAAAATGAAAAGTGCGAAGAAAAGAAGGATGTAGAGCACTTTGCTGCGAACCATTTCGAGAAAAGTGTAGAATGAAACATTTGCTATTCTTTTAACGCTGTCCATTTTCTTCCTCCCTGATCTCCTTGAAAACTATCTCTTCCAAAGAAGGATACGAGCCTGCAGCATTCAAAACCGTGTATCCTTTGCCGACGACTTCGGCAAGTTTGGAATTGAAATCGCTGATGTCGGCACAGTCGAGAACGAATCTGTCCGAAACGATCCTGACGCCGTCGAAAAGCGAGAAAACAGCATCTTTCATGCTCTTGTCACACGAAAATTCGATCGTATATCTGACGTCTTCCGGCCTGATGATCTCATGCAGAGAACCGAAACTTTTGAGTTTTCCGTGCTCGATTATGAGAACTCTGTCGGAAAGGTTTTCGATATCGCTCAATATGTGGCTTGAAAAAATGACGCTTTTTCCGTCTCTTTTGAGGCCGCGGATAATGTCTTTGACCTCTTTTCTTCCGATCGGGTCGAGTCCGCTCATCGGCTCGTCCATGATTACGAGTTCAGGGTCGTGGATTATCGCCTGAGCAAGGCCGATTCGCTGGAGCATACCTTTCGAATAGCTTGCGAGTTTGCGGTTCCTGTCTTCGAAAAGCCCGACTTTCTTGAGCACGTTTTCAGCCTTGTCGGTAAGGATTCTGCCGCTTAATCCCGAAAGTTTGCCGAAATATTTCAGTACTTCCATCGCGGTAAGCTCGGAATAGAAGTAAGGTCTCTCGGGCAGGAAGCCGATTTTGCTCTTAACTTCGCGCTCTCCCGGCTTTTTGCCGAAAACAGAAATTTCGCCGCTTGTCGGGGTTATGAAACCCATTATCATTTTGATCGTCGTCGTCTTTCCCGCGCCGTTGTGGCCGACGAAACCGATTATTTCACCCTGTTCCATTGAAAAAGAAAGGTCTTTCACCGATTCGATCTTCGTCCAGACCTTCATCGGATGGCTGAAAACCTTCCTGACATTTTTGAGTTCGATAGGTTTTACCACGCTCTCCTCCACGAAAAATCAAAAAAACCACTTAATTTAAAGACTCTGAGAAATAAGTCAAATCAATTTTCCGCACTTTTTCGGCTTCCTTTCTTGCATTTAAAACGCACTTGACTATAAAACTTCCGTTTTTTTGTGCTATAACAAATGAATTTTTATAATTTTCAGGAGATTTACTATGAAATTATCTTTGAACTGGCTTAATGACTACATAGATCTGAGCGGCATCGCTGCGGAAGAGATCGCAAAACAGCTGACTATGAAATCGGCGGAAGTCGAGGATTCCGAGTGGCTTTTCAAGCACTTCGACCAAGTCATCACGGCAAAAGTAATGAAAGTCGAAAATCATCCGAATTCCGATCACCTTCATCTTGCGACCGTTTTCGACGGAACGAAAGAACAGACCGTCGTATGCGGCGCTCCGAACATCGCTGAAGGCCAAACTGTCGCGTTTGCTCCGCTCGGAACAGTTCTTCCCGGCAATTTCGAGATAAAACCGGCTAAGATCCGCGGAGTGGAGAGCTTCGGCATGATCTGCGCTGAAGACGAACTCGGCCTCGGCACCGATCATTCGGGCATCATGGTGCTCGATCCGGCAACGGAGATCGGCGTTCCGCTCAAAAAGATATTCAACAGACAGGATTTCGTGATCGAGATCGAAAACAAGACTATAAACCACCGTCCCGACCTCTGGGGCCACTACGGAATAGCGCGTGAGATCAGGGCGATATTCGAACTTCCGTGGAAAAAGGAACTCAAATACACAGGCATCAAGGCCGACAGAGTTGACGAAAAATTCGAGATCGAGATCAAAACTCCGCGCTGCCTGCACTATCTCGGTCTCAAAGTCAGCAACCTCAAGACCGCTCCTTCGCCTGAATGGATGAGAGCGAGACTTGAAAACGTCGGACTGCGCCCGATAAACAACATCGTCGATATCGCAAACTATGTAATGTATGAAGTCGGTCATCCGCTCCATACCTTCGACAGAAGAGATATCGCCGGCAACAAGATCGTGATCAGAGACGCTTTTGAAGGCGAAAATTTCACGACTTTGGACAATGTTCCGAGAGTTCTCAAATCGACAGATGCAGTCATCGCAGACGAAACGAGAAGCCTGGCTATCGCAGGCGTCATGGGCGGTCTCAACAGCGAGATCAAAGACGACACGACTGAAATTTTCATCGAATCGGCTCTTTTCTCTCCTGCCAGCGTCCGCAGAACGGCAAACAGGCTCGACCTCAGAACTGATGCGGTCAACAGATACGAAAAATCTCTCTGGGTCGAAAACTGCTACCTTGCTATGGAGCGCATCGTCACTCTCATCAAAGAGATAATCCCAGGCGCGATAATCACTTCGGAACTTGCAACGGCTGACAACAGCGAGGGATACGGATTTAAGGGAAACATCGTCATCACGACCAAGAAAATCCGCTCGCTCCTCGGCATTCCCGAAGCAGATCTCAGCGATGAAAAGATAGTTTCGATGCTCACCTACCTTGATTTCGGCGTCAAAAACGAAGGCGGAAAACTCACGATCGAAGTTCCTGCGCACAGGAGAAGCAAAGATGTTTCGATCGCGGAAGACATCGTCGAAGAAGTCGGCAGACTTTACGGCTTCAACAGCATCAAGCCCGAAAGCCCGGATTTCGAAATGGTTCAGCCTGCACGCAACAAAGATATGGAAAAGACCGAGATCCTGAAGAATCTCCTTGCAAAAGGATTCGGCGCAAACGAAGTCATGAACTACTCTTTCTACGGCGAAAGCGACCTCGAGCTCGTTCCCTTCCCGAAAGAAAAGATAGTAGAAACGGTCGATGAAAGAGATACGCCTTACCTCAGATACTCGCTTTTCCAGGGTTTAGTCAAGAATGTTCATGAAAACCTCAAAAATTTCAAGCAGTTCACTCTTTTTGAATTCGGCCGTATTTTCACCGTTGACGATGAAAGAAAGAGGATCGGTATAATCGCAGTCGGCACGCCGGACATCTTTGAATTTACAAAGAAAATCATGGTTTCCATAGCGAAAGAACTCAGCACTCCGCCGCTTCGTTTCGAAAGAATTTCAGGCAACGCTCTCTGCGGAACGGAAATCCTTCATCCGAACAAGTCGGCAGTCGTTCTCGCAGGAAAGGATCCGATAGCTATTTTCGGTGAAGTCCACCCAGGCATCCTCAAAAAATGCGACATCAACGTTCCGGTTTCATACATCGAGATCGAACAGACGATGCTTTACGACCTTCCCGAAAGAAATATAAAATTCACGCAGCTCCTCAAGTTCCCCTCGACGAGTTTCGACGTTTCGGCGATCGTTCCCGAAAGGACCGAAAGCGCACAGCTTTTGAGCGTAATCAAAAAAGCGGTCGATCCGAAGATATTCATCGAGACCAAACTTGTCGACAAATTCATCGGATTCCCGATCCTTCCGGGTTTTGCAAGCATCACGATGAGAGTCGTCCTCAACGCGAAAGAGCGCACACTCACCATCGATGAAATGAAGGAAACGCAGCAGAAAGTCTTCACTGCTCTGCGCAACGCGGGCTGGAAGATCAGCGGCGACTAACCAGAATCGACAACTTTTCCGGAGTTTTTCATGAAAACACGCATCATCACGGCGCTAATTCTAATCGCAGCGGCGCTCGGGCTCATCTATTTCGTGCCGGCATACATTTTCAACTATCTCGTCATAATACTCGCCTTTTTCACATTCGCGGAATACCTTTCAATGTTCAAGGAAAGGAATCATCCGCTGTTCATAATCGCGGCGATACTCATGCTGCTCATGTCCAATTCGATCATGCGGATGGATGCGATCTTCCTTGCCGCGACCGATCCGTCAACAGCAAATATCGCTGAAATGGCGAAATCAGGCGAAACTTTCTGGAAACTCTACGCTCCGCTCAAGCAGTTCATAGCGATACTTTTCGCTGGTGTCGCGCTCATTCCGATGATAGCTCTCACCGGCAAAGACGAAATCGCAGTGAAATTCAGAAGAATGAACGTCTATTTCTTCGGATTTTTCTATTTCGGCATAACTTTCGGACTTTTCCCGCTCATCAAAAGCTACACTTTCGGTCTTGAACCGGTCTTCGAAAAGTTCCCGAACTCAAACCCGCACTGGTTCCTTTTCATGCTCGTGATCCCGTGGGTCTGCGACAGCGCGGCTTACTTCGGCGGCAAAGCGCTCGGCAAGCACAAGTTCGCTCCGGCGATAAGCCCGAAAAAAACCTGGGAAGGAGCAGTTTTCGGCATGATATTCTCAGCTCTCGCAGGGCTTGTTTTCGCTCTCACGCTTCTTAAAAACGAAAGCGTCATATTCGTCGTTTTAGTCGCATTCATCGACGGCATCTTCGCGCAGTTCGGCGATCTCATCGAATCACTCATCAAACGCGGCGCAGGTGTCAAAGATTCGGGCAACCTCATTCCGGGTCACGGCGGCCTTTTCGACCGCACCGATTCGCTTCTCGTCTCGGCAGTTGTTGTTTTCGTCTCACTTCTTGTAAAAAGCTATGTCGGATAAGATCGTAATTTTCGGCATCACCGGCTCGATCGGAACCAATACCGAACGCCTTGTCCGCGCCTTTCCCGACAAATTTGAAATAATCGGCTGCTCGGCAGGAAAAAATATCGCGCTTCTCAACGAAATTATTCCGCGTCACAAATCCTTGAAAGCGGTCGCCGTCATGGACGAGGAAGATAAGAATTCCGTCGTTTTTGAAGGAAAAATATATTCCGGCGAAGATGGGATAATGGCTCTTTTAGACCTCGCTCCCGACAAAATAGTAATGGCTCTTCCCGGAAAATCGGGCTGGAAGATCACGGTCGAAGCGATAAAACGCGGGATCCCGGTCTGCCTTGCAAACAAAGAATCTTTAGTTATTTCAGGATATTACTTGGGTTCAGGCGTCACAGCAAATAGATCAAAAATAATCCCCATTGACAGCGAACATGCCGCGCTAATGCAGCTTCTTGAACACAGCAGAAAAAGCGACATCGCAAAAGTCTACATCACAGCTTCCGGCGGAGCTTTGCGCGATATGAGCGCAGCTGAAATGGAAGAAGCCGACGCGGCGGCGGCACTCAAGCACCCTGTCTGGAGCATGGGGCAGAAAGTGACAATAGACAGCGCGACGATGCTCAACAAAGGTCTTGAGCTTTTCGAAGCGTTCTGGCTTTTCGACCTCGACCCAGAAAAACTCGATGTCTTGGTCCATCCCGGAGTCAACGTCCACGCTGCACTCCTTTTCAAAGACGGCTCCAGCCTTTCACAGAACGCAGTCGGGAACATGCTCGTTCCCATCGCGGCGGCACTCTCCTACCCTGAAATGCTGTCAGTCGTCGAAAAATTCCCCGAAATGAATTTCTCATATTTCGACAAAACAATGACTTTCCACAAACCCGATCTCGTGAAGTATCCGCTGCTCAAAACCGCCTTCGAACTTCTCAAAAACCGCGATTTTTCGGGCATGACAGCCTACGCGATATCGGATGAAACGGCAGTATCGAAATTCCTCAAAGGCGAGATCAAAGTCAAAGGAATACACAAAATCGTGCAGGCAACAACAGAAAGATTCAGCGGTAGAAAAGCACCGCGATCAGTCGAAGAAATATCGTATTTCATTAAAGAAATCGAAGAAATTGCAGCGAAAGCGCTGTGAGGGAACAAAAACGCGTAACCTGTCGGAGCTTAGGTCTGCTCGCCCGCAGATTATAGACCTCACCTCTTTTACCCCTCAGCCGCTTTGCGTCAGCTCCCCTGCGACAGGGGCGCCAAGATAAGGTATTATTTCTAAGCCTCTCCATTGCGGCGTGGGAATCTTAATTCTCCATCTAATGCTAGAGGGAGTGGCGCGAAGCGACGAGGGCGTGTGTGCCTGTCGGAGCGCTGGCGGCTCGCCCGCAGAATCTCGGTTGGTGAGCCTGTCGAACCAAAAACTTGCCTTTCCAGCGACAATCTTTAGAATTTTTCGTTTTTTGATGACTTAAT
>JAFQZM010000038.1 GCA_017405875.1 bacterium | reverse complement strand
CTGCCTTCTACTACGATCTTGGAACTGCCGCCGCCGCAGCTGATTACAAAAGTCAAAGTTGCGAAAAGCGCGAAAACTGCAAAAATTTTCTTCATTTTTCCCTCCATTTTGTTGCCAAAACAACCGGGTTTTTAAACAAAAAACGCAGTATTGTAGACAGCATGACGATAAAGGCAAGTTTTTGGTTCGGAAATAGAACAATCTGCACGCGGGCCGCCCGCGCTCCGGCAATCAGTTTATTTCCAGATTTTTTCAGAAACTATCGCGCCGGTTCCCAAAAGGAGCATGATAAATCCGGCGATGAAATAAGCCGAAAGTTTTTCACCGAGAAAAATGACGGCAAAAACCGATGCTACCGCAGGCTTCAGCATGAAAATAAGCGACGAACTGACAGGAGAATACTTTTTTATCGTCGCTAAAAACGTGACGTAACCCAGGCCTGTGACGATGAAACCGAGATAAACAAAGGCTATCAGCTTTGCGTAATCTTTAAAGAAAACCGGATTCAGCGCAAAACTTTTTCCGGTGAGTGCCATAAAGACCGAAAGCGAGACGATACCGAAGAAAAAGGAGACTAAATTGACCGAAAACGGCTTGATCTTGGAGACCGTTTTCTTGCTGAGAACTGTGAAACCTGCAAAAATCACAGCCGCAGAAACCGCGTAAATAGCGCCGTAGTTCAGTTTGAAGCCTTTTTCCCACATGATTACGAATATTGCGGCAACACCGATAAGCAGCCCGATGATCTTTCTCGCGCTGATCTTTTCGTAACCTGCGATCGAAGAGATTATCATGACGAAAAGCGGGTTCGAGCAGAAAATCGCAGCCGCAGTCGCCGGAGTGCTTTCGCGGACTGCGAGCTGAAGCAGGCTCATCGAGACGAAAGCGTTCAGGAACCCGAGCATAAACAGGAAAAACCAGTCGCTTTTCGAGAATCCGGCAATCTCTGCAAAGCGTTTTTTCATGCCGGGATAAAGCAGGAAAAATACGAATCCCATAAAAAACCGCCAGAAAGTGAGTGCAAACGGGTCAATGTAGGGCATGAGCGGTTTCGAGACGACTTCAAGAGAAGCGAAAATTAGAAGTGTGAGAATAAAGAAAATCATGGTTTTTAAAGATTATCAGTTTTTAAGATCACTGTTATTTCGAGAGTTCTGCAAGAGTTTTCATTGCGTCGGAAAGGCCTTTGTACATCTTTTTGTACTCTTCCTTGCCCCACTCTTTCGGATCCTTGCGGATGAAAGTCGTGAGATCTGCGCGGTTGTCGAATCTTGCGACAGGAATATTCCATGTTTTTGTTGCAAAAACTTCTTTTCCTTTCTTTTTGACCGTAACGGTGCGCTCAACTTTGACCGTGTTGGGTTTGTCGCTTGTCTCGATGAGGTAAGCCATGTCGTCGCAGCCGTATTCGCCGAGCATAACTTCAAGCGGAACACCGTGGTTGAGGATCGAACTTTCGCCGTTCGGTTTAGCGCGTTCGTAGTTCTTTCTTCTGCTTTCTTCCGGAGTTACCCAGACGTAAAGTATCGAAGCTCTGTTGAGGATGTGTTCCGAGAACATTTCGAATGCGGCAGCGTATCCCTGCGGAGGGGTGAGAGGCATCGTCGCGCCGTTCGCCCCGCCGCGTGCAAGCTCGATG
This sequence comes from bacterium, assembly GCA_017405875.1. Classification (GTDB taxonomy): domain Bacteria; phylum UBP6; class UBA1177; order UBA1177; family UBA1177; genus UBA1177. The sequence continues at coordinate 157,075 of JAFQZM010000038.1, read as the reverse complement.
ACGATGGTTTTATTCTTTTTGTCAGCAGCAGCCGTTGCATTCTTTTCTTTAAGAAATTCTGCAACTTCCGCTTCTATCGCCTTTCCTGCCGCGATCCTGATATCCCAAGGAATTTTTCCGAATTCGCGCCCGAGATCGAGTTTTTCGCGGATGTTATCCATTCTCTCGAAAAGCCACTGAGCGGCAGACGGAACATTGATGATGTTGGAATTTACAAGGTCTTCGTAATCTTCGTTGAGAAGTTCGATCAGAGTCGACCACTCCATAGGATCTTTGAAAGGACGGGTCGCACCTTTGTAGAAAATATAGTGCCAGCCGAGTTTGCTCAGCTCGTCGTCGATTCTGTGCATGAAGTGAACGTAAGGATAGTCGTCAAGCTGGAGCGTCTCGCCCATGTGCATATCGTTTTCGCACTGTTTGCGGGTAAGATGTTCCATAAATCTGCGGACTTCCGACTTACCCGAAGCAGGAAGAGCCAGCAATAAAACGGTGTCAAGCAATTTTTTCATCTTCATCTCCTCTGTCAAAAAATTAAAACCATTATTTATAAACTCTGCCGGAAAAATGTCAAAAAACAGGCTTTTTGCAGCGTTCGTATTGCTTTTTTTAAGTTTTTCATTAAAATTATTTGTTTTTTGCTAATTTGATTCGAGGTATAACGATGAAAAAAGTTTGTTTGATCTTTATTGTTTTCACACTTTTCTTATTTGTCGGCTGCGATGATGCTAACGGCAAAATCGACCTGCCTGACACTGAAACCAACGACACTGACAATCCTGACACCGACAAAACAGACACTGACACAAACGACACAGACAATCCTGACACTGACAACCCTGATTCTACCGACACATCTGACTCGACTGACACATCAGATTCAACCGACACTGCTGATTCAACAGATTCAACGGACACTTCCGATTCGACTGATACGGCTGATTCATCTGATTCCACCGACGATTCAAGTGATTCACAGAATGATGATGACTCTGACACGGCTGATTCGGCCGATTCACAAAATGATGACGATGCCGATTCATCTGACAGCGGCGATCCTGAGATGGTATGCACCCAGACTTATCTCTATCAAAACTTCCGTGTTTACATCAAAGGTTCTTACGTCGGACAGGTACAAAACGGCTTTTTGGGCGACACCTCAGCTTTTGACGTTGTAACCATTGATTTCGGCAACGATGTTGAGATCACCAATACGACATACGATCTTTCCACTGACGACGTAACTCTGACTATCATTCAGGACTACGGCGAAAGCACGCAGAAGGAATATGTTCAGGAAAGCGGAACTATCACTCTTAGCAATTACAATCCCGAAACTTTCGAAATGAACGCCGTAATTTCGGCTAAACTCGTTGAAAAAGCACCGAACGAAGGCGCTTCCTGCGTCAAGATAGTCTCGGGTAATATTCACGCTATCGACTCAGGCGACAAAGAAAACTGCGCCGAGATAATGGAATGCATGGATGAATGCTACGAAACCAACTCCAACTGCATCGGCAACTGCTACATCAACGGTAACGTTACTGCAAGACAACAGTATAACGACCTTGTAGAGTGTGACGAAGCTAACAGCTGCAACGGCAACTACCGCTGCTACTATGAACACTGCCTTACGCAAGAAGAAACCTGCGGCATGGTAAATGACCCGAATTACAGAATTCCTTACGGCGAAGTAACAATCAGCGGAACTTTCCCCTATCTCTTCTCCAAAGACGAAACGGAATTCCAACTGTCTCCAGAATACATACTGGATGGAACTTTCGCAACGGGAACATTCGGAAACGACGAAGACCACTTGAACAATATCGTTAATCAAGCAGGCGAGCCTTTCTCTTATGCAAGAATCTCGACTTTCAAGGATGCTCCGGATACAGACAACATCACATTCGTTCAGACTTACAAAGGTACCGACATCACAACCCCGACCGTACACCTTGTAACAACCATTACAGAACCCGGTTTAGACTACACTCTCGGGCTTGGCGAATGGGATACTGAAGCAAGAATTTTTGTCAAAGGAACAAAGAGCGACGGGACTCCTTGCGACCACGCTTTCGGCGTCGGTACACTCAAAATAAACGATATCAGTTGGGAACTCGGATCAACCACGATTTCCATCGAAGGTTCCGCAACACTTTACAGCTTTAAGGCAACTCCGGATTACGGCGGCGATGTTTCCGACGACGAAGAATGGATTGCCTGCGATCCGGAATAACACTCCTAAAATTTTGCACTTTTAATATTTCCCAATACAATTCCGCGGGTTTTAGGCGGCGCATTCCCTAAGGACCTTCAGGACTCTAAGGACCTTAAAGAGGACCTTAAAGACCTTAACGATGCGCCGCCGCAATAAAAAGGAGGTAAACATGAAAAAACTAGCACTCATCGCATTGATTTTACTAACGATTTTAGTCGGATGCACGAAAAAGGAGAAGGCATCTGCAAAAGAGGAAAAAACTGTGTGGAACTATCCCGAAACAAAGCGTGAACTCGTAACCGACGACTATTTCGGCACAAAAGTCGAAGATTACTACCGTCACCTTGAAAACAACGATTCTGAAGAAGTTCAGAAATGGACTGCGGCTCAGAACGACCTTACTGAAAAGACGATTTTTTCGTGGGCACAGACTCCGAAAATTGAAAAAAGACTCGGCGAAGTCTGGAATTACGACAAAATGATGCCGCCGGTAAAACGCGGTGACAAACTTTTCTTCCGCTATCAGACAGGTTTGCAGAATCAGCCCGTTCTTATGATGCAGCTTGCTGACGGCACGAAAAAAGAGCTCATCAACCCCAATACGATCGATAAAAACGGAACGACCGCTATGGACTGGTGGTATGCTTCTCCAAACGGAAAATACATCGCTTACGGCCTCAGCGAAAACGGCTCGGAACAGTCAGTCCTTCACCTTCTCGACACCGATTCGGGCGCAGAAGCGGACAAACCGATCGACGGCTGCCGCTATGCTTCCGTAGGCTGGCTTCCCGATGAGAGCGGTTTCTACTACACAAGAAAACTTGACGGTAACCACGCAGGAGAGATCGACACAGAACAGAGCGTCCGCTTCCACAAGATCGGCACCGATGCGGAAAAAGACGAGATCATAGCGAAAAGCTCGATAAAAGAAGGTATCATCGTCAGTTCGCTCGACGAAAAAGGGCTCTGGCTGCTTATCACCGAATATCAGGGTTCAAGCGGAAAAGCAACACTTGCGCTTTACAACACAAAAACGAAAGAGACAAAAAAAGTCGTTGACAACTTCGACAACATATACGAAGGCGAAGTTTACGGCGGATACGCTTTCCTCAAAACCGACAAGGACGGCGCACTCAACTGGAAGATCGAGAAGATAAACTGCGAAACGCTCGAATGGACGACGGCAGTTCCGGAACACGAAAAGGACGTCATCGAATTTTTCTCGATTTCAAACGGCCGTATCGTCGTTTCGAAGATGCACGACGTTGCAAGCAAGCTCAGCATTTACGACCTTGAAGGCAAAAACGAGCGTGAGATTCCCCTTCCCGCTCTCGGAAGCGCGGAATTTATCTCCGATCCTGTAAACAAAGAAATTTATGTTGCATTTTCGTCTTTCGCATTCCCGCCGGCGATCTACGAATACACCGAAGAAGCTGGTATGAAACAACTCTGGCAGGCAGAAGTGCCGGTAAAAACCGACGACATCGTCACGGAGCAGGTTTTCTACACCTCAAAAGACGGCACGAAAATCCCGATGTTCATAATCTACAAGAAAGGTTTGCAGAAAAACGGCAAAAACCACACTTTCCTGCGCGGTTACGGCGGTTTCAACGTAAACTACCCGATGTATTTCTCGGCAGTGAACGCAGTCTGGATCGAAACCGGCGGCATCATGGCGATAGCAAACATCCGCGGCGGCGGTGAATACGGCGAAAAGTGGCACAGAGCGGGAATGTTAGACAAAAAACAGAATACTTTCGATGATTTCGCATACGCGATGAAATACCTTGCCGACGAAAAATACACGAACCCCGAAAAACTCGCTATCTGGGGCGGCAGCAACGGCGGACTTCTCACAGGAGCCATGGTCACGCAGTTCGGCGACCTTTTCAAAGCGGCTGTAGTCGCAGTTCCTCTGCTCGACATGCTCCGTTTCCACAAATTCCTCATCGGAAGATACTGGGTGAGCGAATACGGCTCAAGCGACGACAAAGAGCAGTTTGACTACATTCTGAAGTATTCGCCTTACCAGAACATCAAAAAAGGCGGCTTATTCCCGGCAGTCCTTCTCACCGCAGGCGAGCACGATTCGAGAGTGCACCCGATGCATGCAAAGAAAATGGCTGCAGCCCTCCAGTATGAAAACAAATCAGAGAACCCGATATTCCTCTGGGTCGAAACCAAAGCGGGTCACGGCCAGGGCAAATCGACTCAGGCAAGAATCAAAGAATCTGCCATGGAAATCGGATTCTTCCTCAAAATGCTCGGCGTGGAATAAGCGTTCACCGTCCGGCGAAACTATCAAAAGCCGATTTGTAAAGCTGAAATTTATCGTTGTTCGCCGAAATCCAACCTATTTTGGGATCTGAAAAACTCACTTGAAAAAGTGTAATTTTTACTTGGAAACTCCCTTGAAAAAGTGTATTATTATGTGAAAAAGTCGCTTGGAAAAGTGTATTTCAAGCATTGGAGGCGGATATGTATAGACGAAAAATTATGAATGATTTCAAGGATTGGAAGAATTCAGGCGGCAAAAAGAAAGCACTTGTCGTAAAAGGTATGCGGCAGATAGGCAAAACTTACAGTGTGCTGGAATTTGCAAAAGCTGAGTACAAAAATGTGATCTACATCAATTTCAAGGAAAACGATTCTGCGAGAAAAATCTTTGACAGTGATCTGAATATTGACCGCATAACTGTCGATATTTCCGCACTTTTCCCAAAGTCGCGCTTCGAACCGGGAAAAACGGTGATTATTTTTGACGAAATTCAGGAGTGTTCCAACGCGAGAGCAAGCATAAAACCGTTTATGGAGGACGGAAGATACGACATTATCGCAACAGGATCGCTTCTCGGCATAAAAGGTTACAACAAAAAAAGCGGACGCGGGATTCCGACCGGTTTTGAACGCATCATATATATGAAACCGATGGATTTTGAGGAATTTTTATGGGTAAAAGGTGTTGATGAAAAAGTCATAGATTATCTGAAAGAGTGCCTGAAAAACAAAACTCCGGTCAGCGAAGCGACTCATAAGGCAATGCTGCGCTACTTCAAGGAATATCTGTGCGTGGGCGGACTTCCCTACATTGTAGACCGTTTCATCAAAACAGGCGACATGAATGTCGTTTACAGGGAACAGCGTGATATTATTGAGGAATACAAAGATGATTTTGGCAAACATCTGGATGAGAACGAAAATGAAAAAACTGATTTTTCGCTGTTAGCCAGAATAAACCGCGTTTTTGATTCGATTCCCGCCCAGCTTTCCAAAGAAAACAAAAAATTTATCTATGCCGACATTGACAAACACGGTCGTTCCGAAAAATATCAGGCTGCGATACAGTGGCTCTATGACTGCGGAATAATCAATATCTGTTACAACCTTTCAAATATTTCGGAACCTCTTGAAGGCAACAAGATCGATTCCGTATTCAAACTTTACATGCAGGATTCAGGGCTTTTTACTGCGATGCTCGAAAAAGGAAGCGCGTCAAAAATACTCAGCGGCGAACTCGGAATTTATAAAGGCGCGGTTTTTGAAAACATAATCGCAGACTGTTTTTCAAAAGAGTCCAGACCGCTTTACTACTTTCACAAAGACTCCGGACTTGAAGTGGATTTTGTTACAAAAATCGGCGGAGAAATCGCTTTGATCGAGGTCAAAGCCACAGACGGCAACACAAAATCGGCAAACACGATCCTCAAAAACCCGCAGTATGAAGTCAAAACCTGCTATAAACTTTCTGAAAACAACATCGGAATTTCAGGCGGAAAAATCACGCTGCCCTACTACATGGCTTTTCTTCTTGATTGAAAATTTTATTTTACCACTATAGCTCGGTGTGGAATAAATCTAAAAAGAATTTATCTGAGAAATATCGGATTTTATTTTAGTAAGGACATCTGGGGTCGTTTGTATCGGTATCGCTGCAGTCTGAACTTAACTGCTGACGGCATGCATCTGAATCCCAAGCCGTAGCTCCGTTATCATCGGAACAAGCTTCCATATATCTGCGGTAACCTGCCGTATCGCCCTTTCCTACATAAGTTCCCCAGCTTTCGCATGTTTCCATGCAGGCAATCTTTTCATCGGTATTTTCGGCGTTGCTTTTCGGATAACCGCCGCATTCCTGCTCTATGCACTTCTGAACTTCAGCACAGCTGCAGAATCTGTAACACAAATCGGTCTCAAATGTGGTGCACTTTGGTCCGCAGAAAGCTGTTCCGGTTCCAGCTTCATACATAGATTCGCCTTTTTCATCCTTTATTTCGCCGCAATCTATAAATCCTGCATTTTCATCTTTGGTATCACAAACTTCATACTGTTTATCAACGATGCCGTTTCCGCAGGTCAGATGAGTCTTGCATGAATCAGTCTGGAATTTGCAGAACTCGTTCATGCACTCATCAGTGATTACCGGACAGTTCTTGTCGAGACAAGCCATCATTGTGTCGTATATACTCTTTGCTTCTGCCCAGGTTTTTGAAACGCAGGCCGCTTCACACTCTGAATCGCTGCACTCCTGAACACATTCAAAAACCTGATAGCAGGTGAGAGCATTGATATCAACGCAGGAAAATGTATCCCAACCTGTGCATGAAGAGTTGCAGACAGCTTCGTTTACCGGCTGATACTGCTTACTATCCGTGTTGAGTTCCTGACAGGGCTTGGTATCTTTCTTTTCGCACAATTCGCCTTCGTCAAGCACCTTATTTCCGCATTTTTTACTAGGATTGCATGTATAATATTCGTTGTAGCAGTTGTTTATGAGGCAATCTTCGTCCGTAACGCCGCCGCATGCAGCCGCACATGTTTCAAGGTCAGCATAAAGAGCGGCACCCTGATCTGTTCCGGCCGCTTTGCAGTCAGCTTCGCAGGAAGAATCGGCGCATTTTCTTACGCATTCAAAAATCAGAGAACAAGGTTTGACCTTTCCACCGTTAGAACAATCTTCCGGATTCCATCCGCGGCAGTCTCTTTTGCACTTTGCATCGCCCTGAGTAAAGTTGTCTGAAAGCTCGGAACACGGTTTAGTGTCGCCCTGTTCGCAGGATTCGCCGCTGTCAATCTGCCCGTTTCCGCATTTATCGCTAGGATCCCGAGCCACACATTTGCTGGTATCGTAAGCAGAACAGTCAGAATTGCAGGTTGCTTTGCCTTCCGGCCAGAAATGTCCCGCTTCACCGCAGGTTACATCACCGTCGCACACTTCGCCGGATTCGATTTTGCCGTTGCCGCACTGTGGACCGTAAAAACTTTCACCGCCGCCCTCACCGCTGCTTCCGCACGAAGCGAACGAAACGAGACAAGCAGCAAAAACTGAAATCGTTAAAACTTTTTTCATTTGAAACTCCTCTGATTAACAAAAATCAAAAACCGGACGATTTTAAGAGAAAGCTTAAAAAAGGCAAGACGGCGGCTAATACATTTTTCTGATTTCGATTCCTTTGAGGTAGAATTTCAGGATTTCGTAGTGGTTTTTCCCCTGTGCAGCCATGCCGGCCATGCCCCACTGACAGACGCCGACGCCGTGCCCCGCACCTTTGCCTGAAAAAACGAAATTCGCGCCGCTTTTCGTAACTGTGAAATCGTTTGACCAGATCACTGAAAAACCGACAAGCTCTCTGAATTTGTTGACCGGAAATTTTTTACCGTCAACAACAACTGATTCGACTCTCGTTCTGCCTCTGACAGTCGAAATCGACTTTATTGACTTTACGCCCAGTTTTTTCGCGATTTCGGCAGCCTTAAGGTTTCTTTTCCAGCGGTAAAGCGACGACTTCGTGCAGTAAGGGCACTTAAGCTCCTGCAAATGAGGCTCATCCTTTTTCCAGATTTCAGCAGAACTCGAAATCGTTCCTCCGCAGGTCGAATGAAAGTAAATTTTCGCAGGATCGTTGCCAAGCGTTATAACTTCGCCTCTCGTTGCGTTAACCGCTTCGACTGAAGTGACATCCTCTTTTCCGAGGCCGTCGTAAACCTGATCCAAAACCGTCGGCGCAAGGTCGAAAAACTCGCTTCTCGGGTTGAACATTTTCTGGTAAACCGCAAAAGTTCTCGCCAGAACCGCCTGAGTTTTCTTCGCTTCGACCGGCCATGACGGAATCGCCTCTTTGTTGATTACCCCTTTGACGTAATCTTCGATATCGAGCTTGTTGACAACGATGAGTTTTGAGTTTTTGACGTAAACTTCGATCTCGCCTCGGAACATTCTCCCTTCGAATTTGAGCGGAATGAGTTCTGATGTGAATTTCACCATATCCCCGTTGAAAACTTTACTGCCGACCTTTATACCGCCCTGCGCCGCCGAAACAGTCACACGCCCCTGGATTTCTCCTACGGCGCGTTCTTTCTTATCAAAAACTTTTGCATCGCCTTCAAGCGAAAATGACACGACGTCGGTTTTTATCCCGATTCTCAAAAAATGTGTAAAACCGCTCGACAGACCATCACCGTCAAGAAGTTCGTCGACATCGAAAGCATAAACAGGAAAAACAAATGTGAGAAAAAAGAATAAAAAAGAGAGCTTTTTCAAAAGATCCATAAAAAAGAACTTTTGCTATTTGAGATTGTACTTCGCCTTGTATTCGTTGATTGCTTTGTGCAGAGCTTCGGAAGCAAGGTTCGAACAGTGCATTTTGCTTGCAGGAAGACCGCCGAGCTCTTCTGCAACGACATCTCTCGTAACGAGAAGTGCTTCGTCAATGTGCTTTCCCTTGACCATTTCTGTCGTCATTGAAGAAGTTGCGATCGCAGCGCCGCAGCCGAAAGTCTCGAAAGAGATGTCTTCGATTATCCCTTCAGGATTGATGCGCAAAAAGAGTTTGATGATATCGCCGCACTGAGCGTTTCCGACCTCGGCAATCGCATTGGGATTTTCGATTTTGCCGATGTTGCGCGGATGAAGGAAATGATCCATAACTTTTTCTGTGTAATTCATGATTTTCTCCTATCTTAGTGTTTGTTTTTGTTCACAAATTCATCGTAAATCGGTGAAAAACTGCGAAGCAGCGAAATTGTATTTTTCAAAGTTTCTACGGTGTAGTCTACATCTTCGACCGTCGAATATTTTCCAAGCGAGAAACGGATGCTCGAATGAGCCTCTTCCGGATCTCCGTGCATAGCGGTGATGACGTGGCTCGCTTTAAGATCGCTTGAAGAACATGCCGAACCGGTGGAAACCGCGATTCCTTCGGTGTCGAGTTTAAGCAGAATCCCCTCGCCTTCAACGAATCTGAACGAAATGTTGGAAAGTGTCGGAACTCTGTGTGACGGATCTCCGACAACTCTCGTGTAAGGAATCTCTTCAAGAACTCTCTTTTCGAGGCGGTCTCTTAAAGCCGAAACTCTTTTTGCTTCATCATCAAGCTCTGCAACTGCAAGTTCTATTGCCTTTCCCATGCCGATTATGCCGACAACATTTTCTGTTCCCGGTCTTTTTCCCTTTTCCTGATGACCGCCGGTAAGAAGGTTTTTGAGCACTCTTCCGCGTTTAACAAAAAGAGCACCGACACCTTTCAAACCGTAGAATTTATGTGCCGAAACCGTCAGAAAATCGCAGCCGATTTTTTTAACATCGACATGGATTTTGCCTACTGCCTGAACCGCGTCAACATGGAAAAGAATGTTGTGCTCATGGGCAATTTTGCCGATTTCTTCGACCGGATAGATATTTCCGATCTCGTTGTTTACGAACATAGTCGAAATAAGGCCGGTGTTTTCCTTTATCGCCTTGCTGAGATCGTCGAGGTTGAGGTTCCCCTTCTCGTCAACGGGAAGATAAGTAACCTCGAAGCCTTCTTTTTCAAGTGCCGCAGCGGTGTTGAAAATGCTCGGATGCTCGACAGCAGTCGTTATGATGTGGTTTTTCGTAGCGTTTTTGCCGAGCCCCATCATGTAGCCGCGCAGAACGGTGTTGTTGCCTTCGCTTGCACATGAATTGAAGTAGATTTCAGACGGATCTGCATTGATGGCAGCTGCAACTTTCGCCCTTGCAGCTTCTACCGCCGTTCTTACGACTCTGCCTTCGTAGTGTCTGCTCGAAGGATTGCCGCCGAGTTCAGTCAAAAACGGCATGATTTCATCGACAACTTCTTTTCTGACAGGTGTCGTTGCACTGTTGTCGAAGTATATTCTGTGTGTCATTTTAAAAACTCCTAAAAAACAATAAATTCGCCGCCGCTAATATAATTTCGATATTGCATTTGTCAATCCGAAAAACTTACATTTTTATCGTTTTTTACAAGCAAAATAACGGAAACTCCCCCAATCTGGTTTTTTTTCGCAATATCCGTATAATGGGGCGGTTTTATTTGTTCAATTTTTTTGGGAGGCTCTTATGAAAAAGTTTTTCGTAATTTCACTTTTGGTTTTATCAATGATGATTTTTGTTTCCTGCGGTGACAGCGAAGACGAAACCGATACCGGCGACACCGTTACCGATTCTGACAGCGACACCGGCGATTTAGCAGCAGATGAAGAGAAAACCGACACCGATTCCTCAAACGATGAAGAAAACAACACACCTGGTTTGCCTGATGACAGCGATTCGACCAGTGATGAGGAAGTAACCGATACGGGAGATACGACAGATGATGCGGACAACACCGATACAGGCGACAACACCGAAGTCATCGACGACAGCAACTGCGAAACAGTTGTTTACAAATCGAAAGACGTTCGAAAGATGGATGTCAATGAAATCGATATCTGGCTTTACGATTCGGAAACTTATGCAGACGATACACCGCCACTGTTTTTCATCGAGGCTTATTTCACCAAAAACGTTACCGAACTCAAAGGCGAAACTATTTCTCTGCAAGATCTCGATCCTAACAAAGAAGACGGCACCCTCGTTTTCCTGTACAACGACTTTGATGCAAGCATGTGGTGGTTTAAAAAGAACTATATCGCAAAAAGAGGCTCGTTCCACATTGAAGATGTTGACCCAGATGACTATACGAAATTGAAAATCAACACGACAGAAATCCTTTTTTACGAACTTTTAATTGATGAAGAGAACGGCGTCTACAACGAAGTCGAAAACGGAAAATGCTATAAACTCGAACCTTTGGAATGGAACACTATCGACTGATCAAAAGGCTGATTTATGGCTAAACTTTACTTCAGATACGGTGCAATGGGGGCAAGCAAAACTTCAAACGCCCTCATGGTCGAATACAACTACTTCGAGAGAAACCAGAACGCCGTCATTTTCAAGCCTTCAATCGATACCCGCGACGGCATCGACATAGTAAAAAGCAGAGTCGGTCTCGCAAAAAAGGCCTATATCCTAAGCCCTGACGACGATGCATTTGAAACTGTCAGCATAATGAACGACTCAACAAAAATCAACTGCGTGATAATAGACGAAGCGCAGTTCCTCACATCCAAACAGGTAATGCAGCTCTGCCGCGTAGTCGATGAACTCAATATTCCGGTCATCGCATACGGTCTGCGCGCCGATTTTGCAGGCAACCTTTTCCCCGGAAGCGAACGTCTCCTTGCCATGGCAGACACGATCGAAGAGATCAAAACCGTCTGCTGGTGTTCTAAAAAAGCGATCATGAACGCGAGAGTCGTTGACGGCAAAGTCGTAAAAGAGGGAGAGCAGGTCATGCTCGGCGGCAACGAAAGCTACGTCGCACTCTGCAGAAAGCACTGGGCTGAAGGAAATCTCGGCAACAAACAAGAATAATTTGACCTGACCCTATCCCTCTCCATTATGGCGAGGGAACGAATCAAGACGAGTGTTATACACTGATTTTCAAGAAAATTTTTGAAGATTAGAAATTCATTGTGATGTTTACGACTACTTCGCTGCTCAGCGTCTTTGCGACAGGACAGGTGTCTGCCGCAGCTTTGAGCATTGCCTTCTGTTTGTCGGTGTAGTCGTGACGCGGGAAATTGAAGACTATATCGATCTGTCCTACACGGCGCGGTTCTGTTGCCATCGTCTTTTGAACTTCGTATGTAGCACCGTCGATATCGAATTCGTGAGTCTGAGCAGTGATCCCCATGATCGTCATCATGCACGCAGCAAGTGCACCGCAGACAAGATCGGTCGGCGAAAAAGCTTCGCCCTTGCCGTGGTTGTCGGTCGGAGCGTCTGTCATAATGGTGTTGTTCGATTTAAGGTGGGTCATCTCGTTGCGAAGCCCGCCTTTATACTGCCCTTTGATTATTACATTCTGCATTTTTCACCTCTTATTCAAGCTCTTCGAGAGCGGTTTTCGCCTTAAGGAAGAATTCATTCGAAGGCATCAGAGTTTTGATGAGAAGCGTGAAGATCTCTTTAGCTTTCGCTTTGTCGGTCTCTCTCTTTCCGTAAGCTTCCCAGTACATTGATTTAGCCGTTACGTTGATCGAGTTCATACCGTTGAGCGCGATCTGGTTGTTTCTGTCGATTCTGAGAGCCTCTGCGAATGCCCTTCTTGCGCCGATAAGATCTTTTTCGTTGAGTTTTGAAAGACCGCTCTTTGCAAAAGCATCAGCCTTAAGTTTGTAGATATCTTCAGAACCTTTTACGTCAACAACTTCTCTCGACTTGGTAACTTTGTATTCCTCTTTGAATTTAGCACGAACCTGTTCGAGTTCTTTTTCGTCGATCTCTTTCATTCCTTCTTCGTATTTCTGATCGGCTTCTTTCTTCTTAGCCTGAGCATCTTTCTTGTCTTCAGCAGCAAGTTTCTTCAGATCTTTCGAGAACTGAGCCTTCTCTTCCTTTCTCTGAGCCTCTTCCTCTTCCCATTTTTCGTTTTTCTCTTTCCACTTAGCCTGCTCGTCTGCAAGGATAGCCTGTCTCTCCTCTTTTCTTCTCTGTTTTTCTTCGTTCAGCTTCTGAACTTCTTCTTCCCACTGCTCTTTCTGTTTTTTCTGAGCGTCCTTGTCATCGACCTGTTTCTGAGCGTATTTGTTTTCTATAGCCTCTTTCTTTTCTTTGTATTCGGCATCGGTCTTGTCGTATTTTTCCTGCCAGGTCTTCTCATATTTCTGGTTTTCAGTCTGGTTTTTGATCTTGATATCATCGCTCTTGTCAGCCCATTTTGCGTTTGTTATAGCGATATTTGCATCAATACCTTCGTTTTCCTTTACGAGACGGTCTTTTGCGTTTTTGTCCGCTCTCTGCTTGTTTTCAAGGTCTTTCTGTCTTGCAGCAGCTTCTTTGTTCCAGGTTTCGGACTGTTTGCTTCTCTCTTTCTCGCGGGCTTCGATCTTGCGGTCTCTCTCTTTCTGAGCTGCACTAATCTGGCTGTCGATGTTCTTTTTGAACGCATCCTTTCTCTGCTGGAAAGCCTTGAAGTTAGCTTCTGCTTTCTTCTTTTCAGCCTGCTGGTTCTTCTGATATTTAGTGTTGTCCTTATTGAGTTCGTCGCTCTTCTGTGCGAGTTTCATGTCTACAGCCATGCTCTTGTTCTCGCATTCCTGCTCGACAGCCGCCATTTTCTTAGCGACAAAAGCATCTTTTCCGCCTTCGTGTTTCGAAATTTTCTTTTCAGCTGCGGCAAGCTGTTTTTTGAGAGCCGGAGTCTCTTTTTCAGCGATCTTAGCCTCTATGTCAGCCTTTTCCTTGTTAAGCTTTTCGAGTTCTTCAGTGTAAGCTTTCTCAGCATCTGCGGAAGCCGACTCTTTATTCTTAGCACACTCAGCTTCGACTGTAGCGCGCTCTTTTTCGATCTCTTCCTGATACTTCTGCATTACTTCTGCGTTTTTGAACATATATTCTTCAGTCGCAGCATCATATTTTTTAAGTTTTTCGCGCTCTTCCGATTCCTGAGCATCGTAATCCTGAAGTTTTTTGTTGAGGTCGTCGAACTTAGCCTGATACTCTTTTTCGACTTCGACTTTGTATTTTCTGTCCTCGTCCTCGTTTTTCATTTTGATTTCTTCGTTCTTGGACATGATCTGCTTTTCGTTCTCATCGAACTTTTCCTGCTCGGCAGTCATTTTCTTGTCAAGTTCGGAGATCTTGTCGCTGTTTGCTTTTTTCTTTGCTTCAAGTGCAAGGATCGCAGCTTCGGTCTTTTTGTTGCCGGCTTCGATCTCGTCATCCTGCTTTTTGTAGCGCGCTTCCTTTTCATCTCTCATCTTTTTGAGGATGTCGCCGTATTTTTTATCGGTGTCTGCCATCTCCTTTGCCATCTCTTTTTCATATTGAGCTGACAGAGCGTTCGACCCTTTCGTGACACCTTTTTCTCTCTGCTCGAAAAGAGTGAGCTTGTTCTCGAGTTCAACGATTTTCTGTTCGATTTCGCTGTCGTCCTTTTCCCACTGATACTTCATAGCCTTGATTCTTTCCGAAAGCTCTTTGTATTCAGTATCTTTCTGCTGTTTTGCAGCCTTCGAATCTTCATCATATTTTTTGAGTTTGGCTTCTCTTTCAAGAATCCTCGTGTTGAGCCATGTTTCGGTTTCAGTAACAGTTTTAGCTTTTTCCTTTCTGAGTTTTTCACGCTGTTTTTCGAATCTCGAATGGATAGTGTCAACCATGCGGACATCCTTTTCACTCGGATCGGAATATACGACTCTTTCAACGGAATCTTTCTTGTAAACGCGGTATTTCGAGCTTGATCCCATTTCGAGAATCGCTTCATCAAGATTCTCGGCCTTTGCAATTATAGGAATCGCTTCGTCGTAGTTTTTCGCTTTGATCGAAGCATTCGCCTTCTGAATATACTTCGCGATTTCGGCAATGTTCTTCTTGAGTTCCTTTGCTTTGACATCTATCTCGGCAGCACCGTCGAGAGCTTTGTCGGCAGCTTTGAGATCGCCCGATGCATAAGCTTCAAGCGCCTCTTTGATAGCGGAATCAGCACCTTTTCCGTAAGATTTCTTAGCGGGTTTTACAGGTTCTTCTTCCTCTTCTTCTTCGGGTTCGCTCTTTGCTACAGAATTTGATGCAAGCATCTTGCTCCATACTTTTACAAGTTTCGAAGCGATTTTTTCAGTGGAAGCGCCTTTATCAAAATTTACCTTCTCTTTTCCGAGATTGCTGCCTTCGCCGTCAATAAGGTAAGTTTCGATTATCGTTTTTCCGCTCTTTTTGACGAATTTCATCTTGGAAAAAATATAAAAATCGGATTTTTTCTTTGCCTTTGAGATGAATTTCTTCTGGCATCCCAGATTTTCACCGCATTTTGCAAGTTCCTTTTTCGCTTTCGTCCCGAGAGAATCGGTAAACATGGCTGCGTCAGCCCCTTTTACGTCATCAATGACTTCTTCAATCGAAGTATCGATATCGTCAGCTGCAAGACGGTCGCCTTCTATTGCAGCCATCGGGAATACCGATGCAGTTCCTGCAAAAACGGAAAAAGTCATAAAAACAACAAACAATGAGAACAAAACTTTCAGACTTTTCAAATTTTCCTCCAATATGTAATTTTCAACGAAACACCAAAAAAGCGCACCATATAACTAGAATTTACTTTTTAAGTCAATATTTTTTTTAATATAGCAAAATCAAGAATAATCTGTTTTTTGTTCCGTTTTTAAGTATAATCCTGCGTTTTTTCGTTTTGGAGGAAAAATGAAAATAATACTTGCTTCCGGCTCTCCGAGAAGGTTCGGGCTGCTGAAAGACGCAGGGTTTGAGCCTGTTGTAATAAAACCGTGCTGCGAAGAGAAGATCCTGCCGGGACTGAAACCGGCTGAAATCGTTGAGTCTCTGGCTGAACAGAAAGGAAAATCAGTAATAAATTCAGGCAAATACGATGATATTCCCGTTATTTCGGCAGACACCGTAGTCGCTTTGGGAAACGAGGTCATCGGCAAACCTAAAGACAGAGCCGACGCCGAAAGGATCCTCGCGGAACTCAGCGGCAGAACCCATCAGGTCTGCACCGGAGTCGCGATATTCTACAAAGGAGAAACTTCGGTTTTTTCAGTCAGCACAGATGTCGAGTTCAAAACTCTTTCAGCTTCCGAAATCGCCTTTTACTGCGATACCGACGAGCCTTACGACAAAGCGGGAGCCTACGCAATTCAGGGCAAAGCGGCTTTTATGGTCAGGGCGATAAACGGCTCGCACTCGAACGTGATCGGACTTCCGGTGTGTGAAGTCATCGAAAATCTTGAAAAATTAGGATTCAAACACAACAGTTGAGGTCGAAATGATACGAAACAAAATTTTCTACATCGCAATCGGCGTAATTCCCCTGCTCTTTTCGATGGTGATTCATGAAGTCGCTCACGGATGGGCGGCACTGAAACTCGGCGATTCAACGGCAAAAGATGCCGGAAGACTTACCCTGAACCCTATCGCGCACCTTGATCCTATGATGTCTGTCGTCGTTCCGCTTCTGAGTTACTTCCTTGCCGGAGTTTTCTTCGGCGGAGCGAAACCGGTTCCCGTCAACCCGTACCGCTTTCATCCTCACATCGAAATGAGGCGCGGCATGATGATCGTCGCTGCGGCAGGCCCTCTGAGCAATCTCATTCTTGCATTCATCAGCGCATTTTTTTACGTCGCGGCATACCGGTTTTTCCCGAACGAAATCATCATAACTTTCTTTGAAATTTCACTCATGTTCAACATCATGCTCTGCTTCTTCAACCTTATTCCCATCCCGCCGCTTGACGGAAGCAGAATACTTCACGGTTTTCTGCCGCGCGAATACGACAGGATATTCATAACGCTTGAAAGATACGGTTTTATCATAATCATGGCTCTGGTAGTCACGGGCGCGTTCAGCTATCTTCTTATTCCTGCGCGCCTCATCCTCAAACTTTTTATATGGATCCCAACTTTAATTTTCGGGTAGGTAAATTATGGAAAAAATCAAAATCAGCGCACTTTTAGACCTTACTCAGACCGATTTTGCCGACATTTTCGACGGCTGCGAATATCCGCACGAAATCCTGCCGCTCATCAAAGACTACATTTTGAAAAAAGGACCGGCGCTCGGCAACGAATACACGATGATAAAGGAAAATGTCTGGGTCGGTAAAAATACCGAAATCGCAGAAACCGCATTCATCAAAGGACCTGCGATAATCGGGCACGATGTCGAAATCAGACAATGCGCCTTTATCCGCGGAAATACAATAATCGGAAACAACTCGGTAATCGGAAATTCGACCGAAATCAAAAACAGCTTCCTTTTCAACAAAGTGCAGACTCCGCATTTTAACTATGTCGGCGACTCGGTTTTAGGCTTTCACGCCCACATCGGAGCAGGCGTCATCCTTTCGAACGTCCGCTCGATTCCGGGAAACGTCAAGATACACTGCGAAGGCGAAACACTCGAAACGGGGCTTCGCAAATTCTCTGCAATTCTTGGAGACAATGCAGAGATCGGCTGTAATTCAGTCCTTAACCCGGGAACAATTATCGGAAGAAATTCAGTAGTTTATCCGCTTTCAAACGTCCGCGGATTCGTTCCGGAAAATTCGATTTTCAAAGGAAACGGCAGAATCGCCGAAAAAGAAATCAAATAGTAAGATCAGCGTTCCAGACGTTTGATAAGATACGGGAAAACGGCTTCGAAATCGACACCGTACCAGTTGTGATTTTCGTGACTCATCGTCTCTTTTATCGCTTCGACGACGAAATCGGCTGCAAGCGAATACGATTCTTCAAGAGTAAAACCTCTCAGATAAGCGCCGGTGAAAACGCTTGCGAAAATATCGCCCGTTCCGTGGAAAGTCTGGTCGACTTTTTCGTGGAAATAGCTTGAGAAAGTATCTTTTTCAGCATCGTATGCAACGATTCCGATCTTTCCCGCGACATTTTTGAAAGAAGGCTGATCTTCGGGGAATTCGACTCCCTTAAGAACGACTTTCTTTGCGTCCAACGCAGCGATATCTTTAAGTATTTTCTTGAGATACGCTTCATCGTAAGTGCCGCCTGCACGATACGGAACGCCGAGCATGAAACTTGCTTCGGTCATGTTCGGAACGACTATGTCGGCTTTCGCACAGAGTTTCGCCATCGCAAAAGCGAATTCCTGAGTAAAGCCGGGGTAAAGCTTGCCGTTATCCGCCATACACGGATCAACTATCGCCAGAGTCTCCTTTCCGCCGAAATCGTCAATGAGCTTTTTCATAAGTTCAAGCTGTTCGAAAGAACCGAGGTAGCCTGTATATATCGCATCGAAACGGAAATTTTCCTTTTTCCAGTGTTCCATAACCGGAGCAATTTCGCCCGTCAGATCGTGGAAAGTAAAACCTTTGAAAACCGTATGAGTCGAAAGAACCGCAGTCGGAATGACGCAGGCTTCAACACCCATCGCCGAAATTATCGGCAGCGCAACTGTAAGAGAACATTTGCCAAGACATGAAATATCCTGGACGGTAACTACACGTTTCATAATTCCTCCTAACTAGAAAAAACGTATGAATTATTCACCGAAATAGAGACATTTGAGAGGTATTTTGTGACCAGCCTCAAAACCTTCGTTAAGGAAAAGCTCAGGAGTCGGGCTTTTATATTCGCCTTTCTTGAAGAATGCCGTTACAGCAGCTTCAGCCGGGCAGAATATCTCGCTCGAATTAGTTCCCTGAATCCTGAGTTTTGCGGCATAACTTGAAGCTTTGACTGCATTTCCGTTAAGTTTCACGGAAATATCTGATTTTACAAGAGTAAGATCGTCTTTGACAGTCATTCCAGATATCATGTTCTGCGACGAAACAAGTCTGATTCTGGAATAGCTCTTTTCCGAAGTGACTTTATCGGCAAAAACAAGTTCGAGATATGCGTTTACAGTCGAACCGGTAAGCACTTCCGCGACATACTTTCCTTCCTTTTTGACAAGATCAAGCACGAAATCGCTTGCCGTTTTGTCGATATTTACCGCAAGCCCCATATCGTCGAGGTTTTTCTGAGCCTCGACCCACTCTGCGAAAGGCGTTCCGTTTACATTGAAATCCAAGGTCACAGGAGCAGTTTTTATCTCAAAATCGTGATTATTTCCGTTTCCGCCGATTTCGAAATCACGCTCGATGTATGTTTTGAAGCTATTCGAAAGAATGTATTCGCCGTCGTAGAGGACGTCGTAAGTTCCTTTCGGCGCATAGAAAGAAAATTCTCCGCCTGAAAGTTCCGAAAAATTCAAAACCGGATATTCGATGCCGCTTGAATCTTTGAGTTTGATAAAATCGGATTTGTCAGTTTCGAAAGTCGACCCGTTGAAAGTTATTTTTCCGGTCACCTTGCTCGGAGAGACGTCGATATCAAGATTTTTTTCTGTGAGCCATGTTTTCGTTCCGTCGGCTTCAGTAACATAGAAAGCGAACGACGAAACTTTGTTGCCTTCACCGTTCGTATAAGTTGCCGGAACCGTGAAAGGAAGAGCGGTAAAACCTCCTTTGACGTCATTGAGATGGCTTTCAAAATTCATCGTGTAGGTTTTTCCTATATACTCGCTCTTTTCCTCCCCTTCCGAATCGATATATTTAAAGAAATTTCTTCTGACAAGGAGAGCTTCATAAGTTGCGCCGACAACGTTTCCTTCTCCATCGACCTCCAAATCGGTGCCTAGATCTTTAACAACAAAAGAGAGAGCTTCATCCATAGACAAGGTTTCCAGCATCGCTTTGAGTTTGCCTATCGTGCAGTCAGCTTCAGTGCAGTTCGTAAGCTTCGGGAAATTGTTGCCGCCAAGGAACGTGATTTTTCCGTAAACTCTTCCGAAATCAAGCGTGATATTGTGTGATGCAGGAGTTTCGGTTTCAGAACTCCACGTTTCCAGCTTTATATAACGAACAGGATAAGAGTCTGCTTCAGGGAGATAGAGAAGATTGAGCTTCGCGCCGGCAGTAACAGTGATGCTGTATGAGCTTGCGGAAGAAAGATCTGAAACGACAACGCCGTTTTTAGCACCCAGAGGAGGATTTTCGACAAGGATGAGCTGACCTTTATTTACCTCATAACCATCATCGGAATATCCTTTTTTGGCAATCGAACCGGCAAAAGTGATCGTCTGAATTTTGATATCACGCTCGGTATCTTCTTCGACCGCAAAAGCTTGTGAACTATCAAGGACCGTTCCTTCAAAAATCCCCTCTCCTGCCGCGAGCTGACCTTTGAAATAAACGGAATAAGTTCCTTTCGGAAGAAGAAGATCGTAAGCGGCGAATTCGCTGTAAGGAACCACTTTCTCGAAAGCTCCGTTTTTGACCACAAGCTGAGTGGACTCCTGATAAGTCTCTTCAACAGTTAAAACGGCATCGGAATTGTTGAGGACCTTTCCCGTTAAATGATAAAGCGGAAGATCGAAATCAATTTTTTTGTCACCTGCCGACATATCGACATTGTCAAGACCTTCGATCGCGACTTTGTTTGCCGAAGAAACAGGTCTGAAAGCGAAACCGTATCTTCCTTTCGGGATATTTATTGTTTTGCCTGAAAACTCGGAATTTACGTCTCCTACTTTGAATTCCGAAAGAGTTTCCCTGTTTTCAGCCCAGATTTCACCGTAAAGAGCAGCGTTGTCGGATTTACCGTTAATCGTAACATCGCCGATGGTAAGTTTATTCGTCTCGACATTTATTTCATACGCATCTCCACTGCGGATCTCTTTGCAACTGCCGCTGTAATCAGACTGATCGTTGTCCGGTTCTTCAGTGTCGGCCTCTTCATCCGGTTCATTGTCATCAGCCGTGTCGCCGTCGTCCGACGGAGTATCGGTATCAGTGACCGTGGAATCACCGGTATCACCCTGATCGTTTCTTTTTACGCAGTCGGTTCCCGACCAGTCATAACCGTCAGGACATGAATCTTGTGATTTTTTGCTTCCACCGCAGGAAACAAGCAAAACAACCGCTGCAAGCAGCAGGATTTGAAATAATTTTCTCATTTTCATCTCTCGCGTTAAGTCTATAAAAAAGCCTTAAAATTCTATTGATGGACAAATGTTTGTCAAATTAAAGCTCTGCGAACATAAACGTGATGCAGTTTTTCGATATGACTTTGAACTTTCTGCCGCAGTTTTTCAGAAGATGCTCACTTTTCGAGCCTTTGCACTCGGCGCATTTTTTGAAGCCGTTCGAGCGTTCGAAGCAGCCTGCGCTGACAAAAAGAGGCGGATTAAATCCTGAAACCACAATAACTTCCGGCGGAAGTGCTGGGATTTCCTCTTTTTCTTCGATCCATGAGTAGCCGAAAAGAAGTTTTTCACCCAGAAGATTTTTAAAAAAAGAGTAGGAAAACCCGTTTGCGATATAAAGCGAAAAATCGATAAAAAAGAAAATATTCTCATCTTTCAAATGTTCCAGAGCAAAATTAAGATGCCCGAAATTGGAGAGTCCGACAAGGATTTTTTTGTCTCTGTTTCTTGAAATTATATCATTGATTTTACCGAGATATTTTTTACTTTCCTTCATCATGGGAAGAAGCGGAACAGTCAGGAATCCGCCTACTGTTTTAAGAATATTTTCAGGATCGGCAGGCATGAAAAACGGAATTTCGCCGTCGGGATTCATCAGCGCCCTTTGAGAGAATATTTCGGGAACTTCAGCACTTTCAGGATGTGCAAAAGAAGATAAAACTTCCGATTTTCTTTTTTCATACCCTGCATCAGCGAAATCTTTGTATCTGATGTAGAAATCGTTCCTTATTTTTTTCAGAACAGCGGGCTGGATAAAAATAAATTCACAGCTTTCATCAAAAGAAACCTTGTCTGAAAAATAAAAAGATTCTCCTGAATTTTTAAGTATTTCAGCAAACTTATCCTTAAAATTATTCTGATTTTCCGAGCTTTCGGCGTTCACTTCTTCCGATCTGTAAACAAAGTTTCCGCTTTTTATTTTTATATTTTTCCCCTGAATCGAAACTTCAGCAGGAATGCTTTTTTTAATCATCTGAAAACTGCCTGAATTCACCTTTTTTCTTTCGAGAGTACGCGAACTTACAAGAAAAATCTCGTCTCCCACTTCGGGAAGTTCAGCCGTTTTGATGAAAACTCTCGAACTGTCACCCACAATTTTGAGATTTTTGCCCGACGCCGAAGAAATCTCTTCTACCGAGCAATTAAACGGCTGCGTCTCGTCGTTGTTTTTAAAGAAAAGAAGACCGTCTCTTATGCCGAGCGAATATTTTGTCTTGATGAAAAAGCGGTCTTTCAGCCTTTTTTCGCAGATGCCGATTTTTACTCCTCTGTGACCGGGATATTTGGAACTTATGAGATTTTCGCCCGAAAAATTCTTGAGATAACCGAGTGTAGCCTTTCTCGCAAAACAGATTCTGCTGTTTTTCAAAGCATCAAAATAGTCGCTTCTTTCAAGCATGGCGCGATATAGAGCCGAAGTGTGGAAAACATATTCCGGAGACTTCATCCGCCCTTCGATTTTGAAGGAATCGACTCCTGCAAATCTCAACTGCTGAACATAGTCTTTGTATTCAAGATCGTTGCACGAAAAAAAGTGGCCTTTACTGCCGTCTTCGGTTTCGTAGTAGCTCCGGCAGAGCTGCGCGCACATTCCGCGGTTTCCCGATCTCCCCAAAACCATGCCGCTAGCAAGGCATAAACCGGAAAATGAATAGCACAGAGCGCCGTGGACAAAAACTTCAAGCTCCATATCTGGAACTTCCTTTTTTATTTTTGCAATCAGCTCAAGAGGAACTTCGCGGCTTAAGACCACTCTCGAAAAACCAAGTGTTTTCAACAATTTAACACCTTCAACCGTGTGGACCGCCATTTGCGTTGAAGCGTGAAGCGGTAGTGTCGGAAAAAGTTTTTTCAACAGTGTTGCGAAACCGATATCCTGAAGAATAACGGCGTCGACTGAAATATCGCTTAAAAACCTCGCAGCATCAAGTGCGCTTTCTATTTCGGAACTTTTTATCACGGTATTGAGAGCGGCAAAAATCTTTTTCCCCTGCTTTTCAGCAAGGGTTTTGAGGGAACGGAGCTCATCTCTCGAAAAATTTTTTGCAGCCTTTCTTGCCGAAAAATCGCTCAAACCGAGATAAACCGCGTCGGCTCCTCCCTCAAACGCGGCTACAGCTGCTTCAAAACTTCCGGCCGGAGCAAGAATTTCAACATTCGAAACCATAAAAACACCTAAAATTCAAGAGGCAGATATTTGCCTTCATCAAGAACTTTGCGGGAATAATCTTCAAGAACGGCGATCGAACGAACCGCCACTTCGGGCGCCGGTTTTCCTGCCTTTGTGTAAAGTTCGACTTCGTATCTGTAGTATTTTATAGCTTCGGGAATATCCGAAATAAAGTCAACTGCGGCAAGATCGGAAACGAGTTCAATCAGCTTTTCACCTCCGAATTCTCCGCTTTCGATAAGCTTTTTGAGGTAAGGCTTTCTTTCGACGTTCATTTCAAGATCTTTCATAAGTTTCTGCTTTTCGTAAACATCGTAAAGATTGCCGTCGTTGAACTTTTCAAAACCGTATTCCCTGCATTTTTTCAGGCGATCGCTGCGTGTAACTTCGGAAGCATCAGGCACAATTGAGTTTGCCATTTTCAGAGCTGTATCGCAGTCTCCGCGGATCATATGGATTGCGGCAATATTCAGAACACCGCTTGAAGTGATGTATTCACCTTTTTTCACCATTTCATTATAAAATGCAAGCGCTTCATCGTGCTGCCCTTTGACAATGCGGTAACCGATGATGTTGCTTAAAAGATTCGGATCCCAGTAGCCCGTGTCAATCGACTGTTTGTAATACTCCCACGCCTTGTCAGGAAATTTCATGTTGAGGTATTCAGCTCCGATCGTAAAAAGACCGCGGAAAGAGAGCGGCTGCTTTTCAGCGTCTGCGTGAAGCACAGTCCAGATGTTTTTCATTTCGAAGTTGCGCGAGATCGTCCATATGGAGAAAAGCGAGAAAAGAAGGGTTATGCAGAGCGCGGCAACAGCCCTTTTTCTGTTTTTCGAAAAGTCGAACATCTGGGAAAATCCGGTATTTTCCTCCCCTGCGAAGTAGTCGAAAAGAATTCCGGCAATCGCACAGAATCCCGTGATCGGAACATAAAGATAGTGAACCGCGACAATTTCGTGAAGCGGGATTATCTGAAGAACTGGGGCAAGCGAAACGATGAAAAAGAATATCCAGAACGCAATGGAATGCCTCATTTCAAGACGTTCCGCCGTTGCATTTGTTTTGTTCTTCCGGGAAGTCGTAAGAAGAGACCACACGAGAAAAACAAGAACAAATATAGAAAGGATCGAAAAGAAAACTTCGAAATTCCAATCGAGAACCAGCGGATATCCGGCGTTGTCAAGAATGATTTTCCACGGAAAAACAGTAAGTTTGAGGTAATGCAGGAATATTGTAGCCGCCGTCAGATAGTGAACTTCGGGCGAATTGCCGTGGAAGCTGATGCCGTTAAGCGAAACAAGCGCGCTGCCGCCGCCTGAGATGGCGAGAAATGCAAAAAACGAAAAGAGGATTAGGAAAACCATCGCGATGAAATAAAACCACGGCTTTTTAAGAAGTGCCGCACCGTCCTTGTATGCGGCGTACATTATGAAAACAAGCGGGATCGTGGCTCCCATCTCTTTCGAGGATATCGAAATACACATAAAAACAAGAGCCAGAACAAGCATTCCCCACTGTTTTTTTACTGCGCCGCTCACCGCCCTTTCAGCCGGAGAAACCGTTCTGTAGAACTTGAAAAAGCAGCCGATACTCAGAATGTAGAAAAGCCCCATGAGGACGTCTCTTCTGCCCGAAATATAGGCAACAGCATCGGTGTTTACCGGATGAACCGCAAAAATCAGAGCCGCAGCGAAAGCCGCACGCTTCTTAAATCCGAACATTTTGAGAGCCCAGAAAAGAGCAAGCACGGAAATCGCGTGGTAAATTATGTTCATCAGTCTGAAACCGGCAGGATTCATGCCGAAAATGCGGTAGTCAAGCGCATAGGAAACATAACGCAGAGGTCTGTAGGAACGCAGAATATCGAAAAAATTCGCCGAAGTTATCCAGAGCGAATTCTGAACAAGCGGAATATCGTCAAAAATAAAATCGTTCGGAAGCGAGTTGAAATATACGAAAACAACCGCCAGAATTAGAAAAAAAATCTGTTTTTTATCGGTTTTGTCCGCCATTGCCTGCTCCCTGTCAAAGTGCGTCGATTTCCCTGTCTATCTCTTCCTGAGTAGCTTCACGCTTCATCGGCTTTATGAAAAAAACTATGTTCAAAATCATCAGAACAGTAAAAAAAGCAAACATGAAAAGTCCGGCATAGTCTGTGCGGGGAATAACACCGTCCTCGATGAAAAAGCCGTCATCTTTCATGTCGAGAAAGAGCGAATTAGCAAAAAAAGACTGCATTTTGGCAGCTTTCGAATTGGTTTTGAAAGCGAAAGCCCTGCCCTTCACCGTTCTGTAGTGCGGACCGGAAAAAGAATCTTCATCGGTAACTGCCGAATCGATTATGAACTTTGACGAACCGTTGAGATAGTAAACGACATGGCGCTCGCCGGTAACGCCTTTTTTGATGTTTCCACCCTGAATCGAAGTTATTCCTTTGATCTGAACGTAATCGCCGTCTTTCACTTTCGCGAAATTTTCGGTGTTTAGTTCAAGCGCATCGCCAAGATCTATCGGAGTGTCGTTTGAAAAGAAGTAGATCACGTTGTCGGAAAACGAGTAGATCGCATAAAGCAGGATCAGCGAAGCGATAGCAAACGTTATAAAATTCTTTTTTCCTACATAAAAACTGATTTTTTTCATGATTTTTTCTCCAAAAGTGCTGTGGACATAGCCGCGATACCCTCTTTCCTGCCGGTAAAACCGAGTTTTTCGGTGGTTTTCCCCTTGACCATTACGCAGTCAGTCGGGATCTGCATTATTTCAGCCAGTTTTTCTCTCATCTGAAGTTTATATTTACTGATTTTCGGCGTTTCGCAGATGACGGTCGAATCGACATTTACGATCTGCCAGCCGCGCGAATGAAGCTCGGAGACGACTTTTTCAAGCAGGATCGTGCTTCTTATATTTTTGAAAGCATTGTCGGTATCGGGAAAAAGTTCGCCGATATCACCGATCGCCGTTGCCCCCAGAAGAGCGTCGATTACAGCGTGGATCAGCACGTCGGCATCACTGTGACCTGCAAGCCCGGTGTGGTTTTCAATCAGGATCCCGCCTAAAAAGAGCTCTCTTCCCTCTTCAAATTTATGAACATCGAATCCGCTCCCTACCCTTAAATTCATAGCATCCCCAATCCGATAAAAAGAATCTGCATAAAAATATAGAAAACGAGGAAAATTCTCGCTTTTCTTTCGTTAAATCCGTTCAGAATCCTGCCTCCTTTGTAAACGAGAACGGCGCGCCACACGAAAGAGGTGATATTTCCCAGCACAGGAACAATATTAAAGAGTCCGGTCACCATTATAAAACTCGACATTCTGTAGAAGTGTACGAGCCGCGTGTTGGAACCCAAAAGAGTGCTTCCGGTGTGGAGAATGAAAGCGGTAAAAACTATCGCCATGAAAGGAGAAATCAGAAGCTGGACGGCAAGCATCGAAGCGTCGGGATTCATCATGTCGAAAACAGCTTTTAAAGCCGCTTCGTCCTGCACCAAAGAAAGTGCCGGAACTCCGAGCGAAGAGACTGCCGCTTTGAAAGAGGCGAAATCGGGAAAAGCGGTCTGGAAAAATTTCAAAGCCCAGAAAATCTGGAAAAGTGATGCCGCAAAAGCCGCGATAATACCGTAAAGAGGAAGAAACGAAGGCTTTTTACAGACTTTCATTTTGTAGAAAAACGCTTCGGGAGTAAGCAGAAGCTCTTTAGTCGTAAGAAAAAAGGCATCGGCAAAACCGATCTGTGAAACGCGGTCCCACGGCGTTCCAGAATCCGTCACGATCGTTATTTTTTTAAGAACCGACTGGATTTTCTTAATATTTTCGTTTATTTCAGATTCTTTATTACTCTCTTTGTGCTCTTTAGGCGCGGAATCGACAACGCTGTTTTTCTCGTCTTTCAGCGGATCGCCTATAAAAACAAGAGCTCCGCATTTCGGACATCTGACCATCCCGCTGTTGGCGACCGATATCGCCTTATTGCAGTTAGGACATTCGGTAATCATCTATAACTCCATCAAAAAGGCGTTCGCTTATAGCATAAAAAAGTGACAAAAACTACAAAAAATGAGGATAAAAAAATGCCTGAGCTAAAAAACTCAGGCAAAAGAATGTGCGTGATCTATTTTGGATGTAAAGAATTACTTTCTGAAACCGCCTCTCGGTCTCTCTTCGCGCGGACGTGCTTCATTGACAGTAACTGTTCTGCCTGCAAGCTCTGTTCCGTTGAGACCTTCGATCGCAGCCATAGCTTCTTCTTTTACCGGCATTTCAACAAAACCGAATCCTTTGGAACGACCGGTTTCGCGATCGATTACGAATCTTGCGGAATCAACTGTTCCGTAAGCTTCGAAAGCAGCTCTAAGTTCTTCTTCACTCATTTTGTACGCAAGGTTTCCAACATAAATGTTCATGTCTCTTCTCTCAAAAAACAATTGTAAAACACACCCTGAGAACTATTTCTCAAGGTGACGCGATACTAATTGGCAAAAATTAAAAGTCAACAATAAAAATGTTTTAAAAATTTTTTTTCTTTTTTTCTTCTTTTGCAGGCATATTTGACAAAACAGCGGCTTCACATAAATTAAAGGGTTTTATTCGACCATTGAGAGGAAAAACAGATGTTCACCGGAATAATCGAAGCGGTCTCGGCAGTAACAAAAATCGAAAAAAAAGGCTCTGAATGCCGCATCAGTCTTAAAAATCCTTTCGGACACGAGATAAAAAAGGGTGATTCGATAGCAGTTGACGGAGTATGTCTCACCGTTGAAAGTTTTACCGGAGAAAATATTTTGTTTTTCGTCTCGAAATCGACTCTCGAAAAGACGATCGCAGGAAAATACGTATCCGGCTCGACCGTAAATCTGGAACGTGCTATGGCTGCAGACGGCAGATTCGACGGTCACATCGTGCAAGGTCATGTCGATTCGTGCGGAAAAGTCTCCGACATTAAAAAAATCGGTGACGGAATTGAAGTCAGAATCACTTTCGACAGAAATTTCACAGACCTCACAGTTCCCCGCGGCTCAGTCACAGTCAACGGAGTCAGCCTCACGATCGCCGAACTTGACGGAAACACTTTCAAAATCTCGCTCATTCCCGAAACTCTGAAACGCACCTCCTTCGCCAAAACACTCAAAACAGGCGCCGAAGTCAACCTTGAATTCGACATTCTGGGGAAATATGTGGCAAAAATCATGCGCGGCGGCGGAAATGACGCCGACTTTGAATCATTAATCGAAAAACTTTGAGCCGCCGAATCTTGCCGGTATTACGAAGATATGTATTGCTATCTGTTGAGTTCCGCGATTATTCTGAGACCTCTCAAAGTAAGGTCTCTGTCAAATTCACTGATGTAATTTGAAGCTGATGCGATTGCTCCGGCAAGTCCGCCAGTCGCGATTATTTTGGGCTTGAAATCGACTTCTTTCAGCGACTCTTCTATAACGCGGTCGACCATTCCGACAAAACCGTAGAAAACACCGCTCGTAAGCCCTTCCAGAGTCGATTTTCCGATAGCATGAAGCGGCCTGTCAAGCTCGAAACGGGGAAGTTTCGCGGTTCTGAGCGACATTGCTTCCATCGAGATCATTATACCGGGCATGATCGCGCCGCCTATATACTCTTTTTTCGGAGTGACTATATCTAGTGTTATTGCGGTTCCAGAATCAATGATGAAAGAACCTTGAGGATAGACTGCCGCTGCCGCAACGGAGTTTGCGATCCTGTCTGCACCGATTTCTGACGGATTGGAAATATTCAATGAAATTCCGCACTTGGTGTTGTATCTCAAAAAGAGCGGCTTTATATGCAAAAACTCTATCGAAAAACGCTCCCAGGCGTGGTTCCAAGTCGGAACGACGGAGCTGATTATGCACTGAGAAATATCTTTGGTATTTATTCTGTCAAACATCATAAGTGCGGAAAGTTTCGCCGCAATATCATCGACCGTGAGAGTCCTGTCGGTCGAAATCCTCCATCTTTTGATAAGTTCTTCGCCTTTGTAGATTCCGACAACCGTGTTGCTGTTGCCTATATCGACTATAAAAATCATCGTTTCCTCCAAAAACACAAAACGGAGAACTTTAGAAAATAAAGAAATATTGTCAAATCAAGTTAAAATTTGCATGAAAAAATCCTTTCGCTATATTCCGCCGAAAGTTGTTTTTATGGAGTGGAAAATGACGTCACCGAAACTTGAAAGGTTGAAAAAGGAAGCCGGAAAGCGGCTTATTGTCTCTCTTTCTGGGACAACGCTTACAAAAAGCGAAATATTGATGCTGCGCGAAGTAACGCCCTGCGGGATCATCTACTTCAAAAGAAATGTCGAAAGCTGCGAATCGCTGCAGAGCCTCATCAAATCTACGAAATGTTTTGATTCTATCGAGTTTCATTCGATTGACGAGGAAGGAGGAAGAGTCCGCAGGCTGCCGAAAGACGACTATTCACTTCCTTCGATGAAAGAACTCGTGACTTACGGCAAAGAAATAGCGGCAGAAAAAATCGCTATCCTCGCTCAAAAACTAAACGAAATCGGAATAAACATGAACATGGCGCCGAATGTCGATCTGAGAAGCGGCGAAGATAATTCGATAGTCGGAGACCGCTCTTTCGGCGAAGATACTGAAACTGTCGTCGAATTTGCTTCAATATATATCAAAAAAATGCAGGAAGCAGGCGTTTTTCCGGTGATAAAACACTTTCCTGGTCACGGAACGACAGTAATCGATTCGCACTCGGAACTTCCGCTTATAAACAAACCGTTCGACGATCTTTTCAGAGAAGACCTGGTTCCGTATCGGAAACTTGCGAACGCTGCCGGTTTCGTGATGAAAGCGCACCTTCTTCTGCCCGAAATCAGTCAGCTTCCCGCATCTCTTGCACCGGAATGGGATAAAATTCTCCGCAAAGATCTCGGTTTTGTCGGAATTTCAATGACCGACGATATCGAAATGCACGCACTCGACAGATTCTCCGCAAAAGAAAAAACGGAACTTTTTTTCAGAAGCGGCACCGACAAACTTCTCATCTGCTCCGGCAAAGAGGAGGCGATTCTGGAAATGCACGAAGCGGCTGTAAAATTTCTTGAAACTAAATAAAACGAACCAACTTGATTTTATTTTTTGTTTGAGTATAATGTTGCGTCTTTTTTTTGAGAGTAGTTTTTTTGATTAAGGAGTTTTTGTAATGACTGGAATGAAAGTCGGAGAATACTTTTTAGATAAGGGGCTTATTTCCGAATCAGATATTTCTTTAGCCCTCTCTTTTCAGAAAAATCACCCGACATATCTCGGTGAGATTCTTCTCAAGCTCGGCAAGATACCTGAAACAGAGCTCTTGCAATACCTTTCAAAGCAGTTCAATGTTCAGTATATAACGAGTGAAAAACTTGAAAAAATGGCAGTTATGTCACCGTCAGACATTATTCCTCTGAAAATGGCGATGGACAAAACCATTTTTCCTTTGAAGTACAGCATAAACAACTACCGTCTCACTCTTCTCACATACGAACCGCAGAATATCGTCCTTTTTGACGAGCTGAAAATACTGCTCAACGGCGTTCAGTCTGTAGTTCCGGTCGTTGCAACTTCAAACGTTATAAAAGCTCTCATTCTGAAACAGTACAACAATGATATCACCGCTTTTGACAGACTTGTCAGAAATTCCGTTTCGATGCACCACGACATGTTTGCCAACGAAACAATCATTTCACTTGACAATCCGAACGATGTTGAAGTAGCCAACAGGATTCAGGATATCGCAACGATGGACGAGGACAAGCTGCGTCAGGACAAGCGCGAGACATTCTCGATGATCGTCAACAAGGCTGAACTTTCCGATACGAAAGTCGATGTAACAGCGGTAACTACTTCGATGATGAGCAGTATGCCGAGCTGGGTTCGCGAACAGGGAAACCAGCTAATCGAGCTTCTCCGCATATTCTCGAATCTTCTCGATGTCGCAGCACACGGAGACAGTTACTTCGCCCACTCGCAGAGAGTTGCAATCCTCTGCAAAGAAATCGGCGAAGCGATACATCTTTCTGAAGTCGAGCTCTACGACCTCACGATTGCAGCTTATCTTCACGATGTCGGCAAAAAACTTCATCTCACAGCTCTCGACATCAAAAATCAGGCGAATACAGACAAAATGAAAACTTATTCGCAGATAGCGACAAAACTTTTCGCCGATGTCCAGCTTTCAAAACTTGCACTCAACTGCCTTGAAAATATGTATGAAACCTACAACGGGCAGGGATTTCCGCGAAATCTCAAACTGAACGAGATTCCGGTCGGCTCTCTCATTCTGCTTCTTGCAAACACTTACGATTTTATGACGAGAATTTCGGGTGTTGCACCGAAAGAGGCGCTTCAGCAGCTCAAAGAGACGATGTTCTTCAGCGACAGGCTTATAACAGCACTCGAACAGACTCAGCAGATCTCGGCAACCGATTCTTCACTGAAAAAGATAAACGCGATCGTTATTTCACAGAAAAAATTCGATCTCGATGACATTGCTGATAAATTCAGCCGCGTAAATATCGAAGTCACAAAAGCGAAAACCATAGAAAAAGCCGCACAGATAATAAAAGACGAAAAGGATCATCTTGGCTTCATCCTCTGCGATATCGACATGACAGACACAGCCATCACTCCGCTCCGTCTATTAGCCGCAATCAAGCACAAAAAAGAGATTTCGGAAATTCCTTTCTATTTCTTTTCGCAGTATTCAGTCGACAAAAACACGACTATCGCGGCAAACGCACTCAAAGTTTCAGGCATTTTCGCGAATTACCACCCTGTCGAAATGACAAGAAAAATCGCAGAAGAAATCAGGAAAAAAATCTAATCGAAAGTTCTGAAACGGGGATGATTCGACATCTCCAGCATCTCTTTATCGCCCCGTGAATCGCCGTATGCATAAATGTCAGAGTAATTTTCAAGGTTGTACACTTCTTTGACTCTGTTCACCTTCTCAGCTTTGCGGCAGTTGGCGCCGACAATTTTTCCGGTGTAGCAGCCGTCCTTTATTTCAAGCCGCGTTCCGATCAGGTTGATCCCGAATTCTTCCGTAAACGGCCACAACCAGTCTTCAGGAGAAGCCGAAACGAGCGAAACGTCGGCATTGTTTTCAAGGTGCATCTTTATTTCGTCGAGAGCAGGTTTTCTTAGATAACTTTTCACTTTCTGATTGTAAAAATCCTGAGCGACCGCTCGGAATTTCTCTTTAGTCCAGCCTTTTATCGTCAGCTTGAAAATCATTTCCTTGAACCTTTTACGCGACATAAAACCGGCAAGACAGATCAAGGCCTGCGGAAAAAGAAGCGAAAGAAGCAACATTGTCCTGAAGTAGCCGAATGAAAAGAGCAGAAACGGCAGAAACGTGTCTCTGTCAGTAATAGTTTTGTCGAAATCGAAAAGCGCTAAAGTTTTTTTCTGTTCCATGAAAACCTCTAAAAACAAAATAACGCGGGATTATATTGAAAAATCTCTTTAAAAAAAGGATTTTTGCGCGGAGATGTTGCAATAAAAAAAATATTATATAAATTCAGCTTTCAGCAAAGGAGGGGGCTATGACACAGAAAAAAATACTCATAATTCACACCGGCGGCACTTTCGTCATGGAATCGAACGAAAAAGGGCTGCTGACACCGGGAAATTACGCTCTGGACTACATTTCAGAGAGGATAAAACCGCTTTTTGACGCCGAAATCGTTCAGAATCAGCTTTTCAACCTCGATTCATCGCTTTTCAGACCGCTGCACTGGGTGAAAATCGCCGAGCATATCGCGAAAAACTACGACCTTTATGACGGTTTTGTGGTGATTCACGGCACCGACACAATGGCTTACACGGCATCGGCACTCTCTTTCATGCTGAAAAATCTGGGAAAACCTGTCGTAATGACAGGCGCACAGCTTCCGCTGATCGACCGAAGAAGTGACGCTTTCATGAACCTCGTCGATGCAATGGAAGTTGCAATAAACAGCGACCTTAACGAAGTCGTTCTCCTTTTCAATCACACGGCTTTCAGAGGAAACAGAGCGAAAAAGAAGGATGCTTGGGATTTTGACGCTTTCTACAGCCCGAACTACAACGCTCTGATAAAGCTCGGAATCGGAATGGAAAGCAAAAAGCACCGTTTTCTGCCGAAACCGACTGAAAAATTCGAGATAGACACACGTCTCATGGAACAGGTCGTAATAATTCCCTTCTTTCCCGGAATCGACTTTTCCTCATTTTCGGTCATGGTTAAAAACAAAAAAGTTAAAGGAATCGTTATCGAGGCTTACGGCAGCGGCAACATTCCGAGCGACAACCCCGGTCTTGAAGAACTTTTCAAAGATGCAGCCGAAAACTGCGTTCCTATCGCGGTCTGCAGCCAGTCACCCATCGGAAAAGTCAATCTCAGACTTTACGATGTCGCTTCAAAAGCCGAATTCTACGGGCTTATCAGCGCGGTCGACATGACAAGGGAAGCGACTCTTGTCAAAATGATGGTCGCTCTGGGCAGATACTCCGACATAAACGAAATCAAAAAGTTCATGATGAAAAACTGCGCCGGAGAAAAGGAAAACGAAAATGTTGGGTAATGAGCTTAAATATTCGGGATTTGCGGCAATTATCGGCGTTCCGAATTCGGGAAAATCGACTTTTCTCAACACGATAGTTCAGTCGAAAATATCGATAGTCACTCCGAAAGCGCAGACAACACGCAACAAAATCCGAGGGATTTACAACGGCGAAGATACTCAGATAGTTTTTACCGACACTCCGGGAATAACTTCGACTGATTTCGGCAAGCTTCTCAACAACTGGATGAACAAATACAGTTTTTCAGCCGCGCAAGATGCTGATTTTACTATATTTTTTGTTGATGTTTCAACTCAGCATCCCGAAAAGGGAATCGGTGAAGAAGAGGCTCATATTTTAAAAAATCTTCCGCCGAAAACTCCGGTAATTCTCGTTGCAAACAAGATTGACGCCGTTAAACCTATGCGCGTTGACGACACGATCGCAGTTTACAAAAAACATTTCAACTTCGCCGCGTCATGCGCGATCTCGGCAAAGAACGGAACAGGAACTGAAGAGCTTATAAACACGCTGAAACAGTTCTGCAAGCCCGGTCCGCAGCTTTTTCCCGAAGATATGTACACCGATCAGGAAGACAACTTTCTCGTTTCCGAAATCATACGCGAAAAACTTTTCCTCGAACTTTCGCAGGAGCTTCCCTACTCCGTCGTCGTAACTGTCGAAAAAATGCGAGACCACAGAACAAAGGACATTCTGCTTGTTGACGCGACGATCCACGTTGCAAGAGACAGCCAGAAAGGGATCGTTCTCGGAAAAAGAGGAGCGACTCTGGGAAAAATCGGCTCTGCGGCAAGACGCGACATCGAAGAACTTTACGGCTGTCAGGTGGGCTTAAACCTTTTCGTCAGAGTTGAAGAAAAGTGGTTCGACAAAGAAAGACTTCTTCAGAAAGTCGGTTTTGAAAAGGATTTCGACAGATAATCAGAGTTCCGAAAGCAATCCGTAATAATAAAGGCTCGGATAAGCTCCGATAATATCGGCAGCGACTTCACTTGCCGAATTGCTCAAAACGACGACCCGCGGCATAATGTCGGTTTTTTCGAGCGAAAGTTCCTCAGGCGATGAAACGATCACCATTTCCGGAATAGTATCGCCGTATTCCTTTTCTTCCTGAATATCGTTTTCGAGGTAAAGGCGGATGAAAAATACTCTGTTTCCGAAATAGGAAACGAGCTTTGCCGTCGTCTCCTTCATTTCGGGACACGCCTTGCACCATGAAGCTGAAAGTTCAATAAAAACAACACTTTTTTGTGCGATTTTGCTGAGCGGATACTCTTCTTTTGAGTAGATGTCGCGAACGATTATATCGTCTGCAATCGATTTTTTCTTTTTCAGCTCAACAGGCTGCGGCTCTGATTCAGTCTGCTCTTCCGGCTGTTTATTATTCTGATTTTGCACTTTGTCTGCTGTTGCGCAGGAAACAGTTAGAAAAATAAAGGATAAAAAAACGAGAAAAAAGTTACTCTTCATTTACCGGCAGACACTGAGGCTCCTGACAAATCATAATTTCCTGGTCCTCTGCTCCGGGAACCGCAGCGCAGTAAAGCGATGCGCACTGTTCGTTGCTTGTGCACGGGCTAACGTCACTTTTAGGCCACTGGCACGTATGCGAATATGAATCGCAGACAAGTCCGAGATCCGTATCACAGAATTCGGCACACTGTAAATTGGAACTGGTCGGCATTTTCTGACAGACATTCGCCAGACTGCATTCAAGTTTCGAGAACCTGTTGCATTCAAGAACTATTTCGTTACCGTTTTCGTCCTTTTCTTCCTGAACACCGCAGGGAGCACCGGCCGTGTCACTGACTCTCGAACGGGTGCAGAGATTGTTGACACAGCTCAGACCGACAACACACTCATCCGCACTGGAACATGCCAAACCCTCGCCTTTTCTCTTAAGGCAGACTCCGAAAGAATCGCCCTCTTTAACGTAGCAGAAAAGAAAAGTCGTGCAGTCGCTGTTGTTTACACACGGATCGTTGACAACTCCTGTGCTCGATTTGGAACAGCCCGAAGAACGGCACTCATATCCTATAACGCACTTGTCAAGCGATGAATTGCAGCTTTGATCAGGCTGCTTGTAATCAACGCATGATCCGGGACAAATACCGCCGCGCATATTGCACCAGCCGTTTTTACACTCTTCATCCTGATTGCATGCTTCCCTGACTTGTTTCGTTCCCTTGAAAACATTGGCACATTCCGGAATGTCAAGGAGCTGTACATCGAGCGGATTGCACGGTTCCATCTGGGCGATAACGGCAAAGCAACTTTCAGCCTGTTCCGCATTGAGTGAAAGCCAGCCCATTTCTTCGGCATTCTTCAGCATATCGTATTTGTGCTTGAAAATTACCGATTCACCTTTGTGAAAACCTTCGAAAGGCTTTGCTGAATTAAGTATCGTTTTAGGGCAGAAAGAAAGGTTTTCCGCATTTACGAAACCTGAATTACACTTAGTGGAAGCGTTGCAGAGCGTATCGAGATACCTTTCAAAGAAGTCGCTTGTACTCATCCCGCCGCCTTCATTTGACTTTGAATCTCCGCCGCACGAAGAAAAAACCAATGCAACAGCGAGGAGAAAAAGCAGTTTTTTCATCTAAACCTCCTGATTTATTTTGAATTTTCTACCAGTTATTTTCTGACAAGCCGGACACACCGGTGAAATTTCGACCAAATGCCGACCGCATTCGCTGCAAACGAACAGAGAACGATCCGGAATCGCAGCATCAAGTATATTGAAATCGCCTGTCAGTGAATTTCTGACGGTTAATTTGTGAGCCGCAAGCGTCTCCGAAGCGATAGCAGAATTTTTCTCATCATATTTGAGATTTTTGTTGAAAATCACCTGGAACAACTCTTTATAAGTTCCTTCGACACCGTAATTTATCTCGCTGCCGTTTTCGAAATTAAGAAGGAGCGAGCGGGCGGAAATTTCGTAATTTTCCCCCATGTCGACAATTTTTTTAAGATATTCCGAACTTTTCTTAATGTTGGAATTTATAAGAGCCGAAAGATAATCTGCAAAAAGCGACTGCCCGCCGTCTCCGCACTTTTTTGAAAAAAGCGAGAGCCATTTCAAAGCACCGTTTTTGTCACTTTCGCGTAACCTGAAAAAATGATTTACCGCTCTGGCGCAGTAACGAACCATAAGCGCTTCATTTTTAGGATCGGTAAGCGAAATGTATCTTTTGATCTCTTCAAGTCCCGCTTCATAGTCGCCTTCAGCCTCGTAAACCTCGGAAAGCAGAAGCGCAGCCGGAGCATAATCGGCGCATTTTACCGCGTCTTTCAGCACCGAAACCGCCTTTTTGTTCTGTTTCATGACTATGTAGTCACGGGCGATGTGCTCCAGAACCATTGCACGGAAAACACCCGCCGTCACAGGTCTGAAAAGAACGTCGCGGTGAAGTTCCAGAGCCTTTTCCGGGTTTTTGTCACGCAGAACGTCTCCGGCAAAAAGCCAGAATATCGGCTCTTCGGGATAATTTCCGGCAAGTTTTTTAAGCTTGGCGAAGTACTCAGGACGGTTGTTCAGATGGCAGTCACGCAGAGCATCGAAAAAATCCTGAATTTCTATCGGGAATTTATAAGTCGAAGTATATTTTTTGCTTTTTTTCCTTAAACGATCGAAAAACCACAAGGTAAGCTCCTAATTTTGTTCCTGATTTTCTTTTTCGGTATCTGTTGCAGGAAGTTTTTCACCGTTTTCGGCAAAAGTCGAATCGTCGATATCGGCCAGCTTTTCGTTGCGGACCGCAATAAGTTCTGATTTAAGCTTTTTCAACTCTTTGCGCAGCTTCCTTTCATTGCCGGACATGAACATAATGTCAATGAATACGGCCAAAACAGAAAAAATAACACCTGCAAGAAAACAGAAAAGTGAAAGCAGCCAGAGCTGAATATCCTTTACAGAGACAAAAATCAGATTGAGAGTGACATTAGTATCGTTAACTCTTGCAAAATAAGCGATCATCACCGCAATCAAAGCTATGAGAAAAATAAAAAGTAACTTTTTAACCAGTTTCATGATTTGACCTCAATTTAACAAACAAAAAAACGTCTTATTATACGCACAAACCAAATATTCTGAATTTTTTTCATTTGAAGAATGAAAATCATCTGTGATCGACATTGAACCACCACTCAGCGCTCAAACCGAAATAATGAAGAACGGAATGTTTTGCGCGGAAATCATCTTTGTTGTAGGAATAACGGGCATCATCGTTCTGAACTGCAAGCGTGTAAACCAGACGCAGCTGAGGTCTGCCGTAGTTCCCGCCGCCGTAAGTGACAATCGGAATAAGCGAAAATTTCGTAACCTGCGGCCTAATGCTTTTGGTTTTACCGTTACTCAGATTTGCCAAGCCGTTCATATCCTTGAGCTGATGCGATACTTCAAAAGCAAGATAGAAATTCTCGTGAATAAAGAAGTGAGGACGAAGCGAAAAAGTGTATTCGACAAAATCGTCATTGTCGTATTTGTTGCCGTCGGAATCCCTGAAAGAGCGGACATAACCGCCGAAAATCGCACCAAACCAGCCGATTTCAAGATTGGATGTGATTGCAAAAAGTATTTCGCGAGCGTCTTTTGTTTTATAATCCAAATCGAATCCCCACGGAACAGTCATCAGACCGTAAGCCGCAAGACCGCCGGAGTATTTGAAGAAAATATCGGTAAAACTGTTCTTTGCATAGCCGAAAAGACCGAGCTGAGCGCCAAGCGACCAGCCGAAATCTTCGGGATAAACGATCGAATTGTCCTCATCAAGAGGATCGTTGCTCTTCTCACCGGCACTTATCCTCTGAAATTCGCCGATGAGCTTCCATTTCAAGCCTATTTTTTCGGTAACATTGTATCTCTGCATATATTTGAGACCGGTAACGATGCGCTGCCTGTCCATCCAGGTTATGCTTTCTGACCCGAAAGTGCTTGAAACGACTTCCTGCTCCTGATACTGCCAGTCAACTTCGAGCCGGTTGAAACCGAAGTAATATTCAAGAGCAAAATCATCGAAGTGAAGCGTTACGCCGCCGCCGTAAATATTGTCGTCGTCAAGAGGCCAGAAATCCAGAAGATAGATGTCGTCGCCGCGGTACATTCTGCTTCCTACCCAGAAACCGAGCGGTTTCCAGAAAACGTTTTCTGCTCTGACGAAGAGATTTCTAACCGTATTCAGCGCAATCCATTTGCCGTTGTCGTGGAAAAGCGATTCGGAAAAAGCGAGAGTCGAAACAAAATCAAAAAGCGGACCGTTGTCACCGATTTTTTTGAAAAGATAAGCAAAATCAAGTTCGACATAGCTTTCCTGCTCAAGTCTGCTGCCGTGACCGACTATATTCACCCACTTCGGAGAGCCGCCGCGAAGATCAGTCGCAGGCTGAACCCTGCCGTAAGAACCGAAAACAAAACCGCGGCCATCATTCTCTGCCGGCTTACTTTCGGCAGGCGGATTCTGTTCAGCCGACTGTTCAGAAACCGCATCAGCAGGCGCCGAAGCCTCTTTTGACTCTGTTTCCTCGGCAACGAGCCACAGCGTGGATGAAAACAAAATTAAAACGAATAAACTCTTGACAAAATTGTTCATAATTTTCACACCTCACAAAAAAACCGCTAATATTAGCAGTATTTATAAGGTTGTCAAAAGAAGTTGCGGTTTTTTCTCACAAAACCGTTACGGTCGTCACCATTTTACCTAAAATTTTGAAATCTTCACGGCAGGTAACGTTTATCGGAGAGTATTTTTCGTTTTCGGGAAGCAGGAAAACTTCATCGTCTGTCAATGAAAGGCGTTTCAAAGTAGCCTCGCTGTCAATAAGAGCCGCAATTATATCACCGTTTTCGGCAAGAGGCTGGCGCTTTATTATAACCAAATCGCCGTTGTTTATTCCGGCATTTATCATACTGTCGCCGCGGACTCTGAGAGCAAAGAATCTCCCTTTTCCGATGTTGCTTTCATCAACAAGAATCTCGCCTTCCATATTTTCGTCTGCAAAAATCGGAGCACCGGCAGCAATCGTTCCGATGATAGGAACTTTCACAAGCTTCACCGAGTCGCTTTTTTTAACCGGCTTTTCATTTTCAGGCTGACTGAGTATGCCGATAGTTCTTGCAGCTCCTTTCTGGCGGGTTATATACCTCTTTTTTTCAAGCCGCTCCAACTGCTCAAAAACCGAAGTCTGCGTAATGTTCAGAATCTCGGCAATCTCCTTTGCAGTCGGTGAATAGCCGTTTTCGGCAATAAAATCCGAAACCGTCTTCAAAACTTTTGCCTGGGATTCGGTAAGTCCGTTCTGTCTTGAAACTGTCATTTTTCACCTCACAAAAAAACATAAATTCAGGCAATCATACACCTTGATTTTTCAAGGTCAAGAAAAAATTTCAAAACCTTGATTATTTTTTGTAGAAATACAGTTTTCCGATCGTTAAAACCGATAAAAAAGCAGAAATATGTTTGGGATTTCTTAATTAAATCAGGAAGTTATTCGCCAGACGATTCAGAATTGCACATTCCCATAGGATTTGCATCGTAGTATTCGCTACCGCTTATCGTATAACCTGATGCACATTTGCAATATAATCTGTGGGAACCGGTAGGTTCATAGTAACAGGTACCTGATCCAGTATCTATAAGTAAAGCATTGCTGCAAAACAAAGACGGGCAGTCTGTCGGACAACCTGTTGAGGCATATTGCGACGGCGGATTGTTTTTGTCGCAGACTGTGCACTGAATGTTGTTAAGAGTTTCAAACGGTTCTAAAGTTTCATAATCCGTGCCGCAGGTTAAAGTTACCCCCGTTCCGTTATTGGCGGTAAGCCACCCGCTTTCACATTGGCATTCACCGGTATTGTTATCACAATTTCCGTGGGCATAAATAGTTTCTGTATTTGTAAAAATGCCGACAGAGTATGTGCAACTGTGGGATGTCCAACATTTGTTTGCGTCGCACTGTTTCTGAACACATGTGCCGCTGTTATTTATGTATCCGGTTTTGCATTCGGAACAGTCTTCGCCGTCGTGGTTGTCAGTGCAGGAACATATTCCTGTCGCTGTGTCGCAGTCACCGTGATTACTGCAGTTGTTCGGGCATTCCAATACAACGACTTCGTCAGGAACTTCCTGAGCCGTGTCATTATCCGCAGCAGGAACATCGTCCGACAATTCTTCATTGGAATCGTTGTCCTCAACATTCTCAGTAGAGTCATTTAAATCATCAGAATCATCCAAATTGTCGTCATTCAAATCGTCAGAATCGCCGTTTTCAAGTATTTCGGAAGTGTCCGGATCGGATGTATCCGTAACATCCTGAGAACCGGTATCTCCTTCCTGTGCCGTATCACCTTCCGCGATAGGCGGCTGGCAGACAGAATTTGCACAGGTATAACCATCAGGACAGTCCATAGAGGTGATACAACGCATTTCTTCATCTTCGTCCGACACACAGGCAACAAAAACGAAGCAAAGAAACAAAACTGAAATCAAAGCTGAAAACTTCATTTTTCTCTCCTCATAAAAAAAAGCCTCATTATTTTAGCGAAACTATATTATTTGTAAACATAAAAGATAAACAAAAATCATGAGAGCTTTTTTAAGCCTCAAAATCTGCCGGTTATATTTACTTTCGGCGATTTATCTGAATAATCACCCTGATTTGTTGCGGAGTCCGCTGCTTTGATGTTAAAATTTATGAAATATTTCAGTTTTTTACTGTTTCTGCCGCTTCTTGCCGGCTGTGAGTACACAAAATACGTTGATTCTGCCGAGTATATATACGAAGTCGAACCCAACGACTTTCCGGCTTTCGAAATCACTGAAGGAAACATTTACGCCGCAGAAATTGCAAAACCCGAAAGAAATTCAGCTGATACAGACATTTTCAAAATCTGGCTTCCGTCCGGAACGCTTATCACTTTTGAGTTTGAAAGCAGAGAAGAAAATTTCGAGCCGTACATCGGTCACACCGACAATCTTGGCAACTACACTTTTGCTGTTTTCAAAGTTCCTGGAAAACGAAAGGCGACATTCGTGACGACCGCCGACGGCTGGCAGTATTTTGAAATCGGCGACAAAAGAAATACCGGCGAAGAAAAAAAAGTGGGCGGATTCAAATACTATTTCAGAGTGATTTCATCACATATATGCGATGCGGACGGTTACAAAAAAATCGAATTAAATTCAACAGTTAAAAGAGTTTTCTCGCAAAGCGGCAAGCACATTGACATCCTTGAACCTGTTTTTGAAAAAAGTGCGCTCTATCAGGTAAATGTCGATACGAAAAATATGTTGAGCGACAAATTTTCTTTTGTCATGAACTGCGGAAGCCGCGAAATCGTCGCCGGAAACGACGATGAAGACTACTACAGCAATAAAATCGATCCGCTCATATACTCGAGGCTAGAAGGAAATCTGCGCCATCTTTTAGTGACGGGCAGAATGCTCCTCGATCTCGACGAAACGGAAGAAGAGGTTTTCAATGTCTCCTTCACGCAGCAGCCTGAATCAAAGGAACTTGAACCGAATGACACCTTCGACTATGCAAACATCACAGATTCAGCCAATATTTCCGGATACTTGGACACAGAAAAGAAAAATATTCTGGGTGAAGAAAGCGACGACGAGGACTGGTTCAGATTCAAAGTCGAAAAGGGCGATATTCTTTCCATAAAAATCACTCCCGAAAATCCGAATCCTTTTATTGCCGAAATCTGGGGTTCCTCGTACAACATAACCGGAAGCGGTCTTATCGCGCTGCGTGCAAACATGCTTAGCGGCATCGAAACGCACAACATCAGTATGCTCGCTCCTTTCAACGGAGATCTTTACCTTGACCTTTTGGGAAGCGACGTTCCCTACTCTCTTGAAATCAGCAGAGAGAACGAAATCGAAACTTTTGATTCCTCTGCCGGCAAGCTTGAGATTGAACTTCCCGACTGCGGCTGGAAATTTTTCAAATGGATTGCCGACAAAGAAAAAAATCTCGCCGAAATCACTCTTTCCGTGCCTGAAAATCTTGCCGGACTCTACATCTTCGATAAAGACTTAATGCCGTTTGCAATGCCCGATCCTGCCGAAACAGTCCGTTTTTTCTCAAGAAAATATGAGTTGACAGAAGCACTCGTTTTCGGGCTTTTCATCAACGAATGCGAGCAGAATTCAGGTGAGAAACTGACTCTTTCGATCGAAGAAAGTAAATCAATTCCTGAAAAATGGAGTCACGGAACAGACAAAACGCCGGTCAGGATTTCGACTGACAAAGCTTATTTCGGACATTTCGACACGGACAGCGATTTTTACGAAAACACCTTCGAATTTACTGCTGAACGCGACGGAACCGTCTATATTTCGACAAGCCCAGACCGCGAATCGACCGCTTTTGACATCGACACCGTGATGACTCT
This sequence comes from bacterium, assembly GCA_017405875.1. Lineage (GTDB taxonomy): Bacteria > UBP6 > UBA1177 > UBA1177 > UBA1177 > UBA1177. The sequence goes on along the minus strand of JAFQZM010000038.1, from coordinate 113,881 downwards.
GATGCGCGGAGACGAAACTATAGCCTCTTCCGACGACATGATATCCACTCTTCACTTCAACAAATACAGCTTTATCGCACATGAAGTGAAAACCGGAGAAACCTACACAATAAAAATCACGCCGTTCATGAGCGAAAGTTCCAATATTTCGGCAATGAATATCAAAGGTTATTATATTCTTGACTTATATTTAAAGTGATAATATGTTCGCGCAACATTGTTTTTTTACTTTTTCAGGAGGAATTATGAAAAAATTGATGCTTTTCTTGCTTGCAGCGCTGATGTTCGTTAGCTGCGGCGAAAAATCGAAATCTCTTCAGGATCAGGTCGATTCATTCATTCAGAGCTATCTTTACGCTGTCCGCGACGCTTCCGACGGTAAGCAGGGAACTTTACAGGACATTTACGACAACTGGCTTTCAAGCGAGATGAAAAAAGTCGTAACATTCGAAGATTTCAAAGACTTTGCGACAACGACATACAAAGGCAAAATCGGTACCGAAATCAGAACTTCGCGTGCAAATATCGTTATCGACGCAGAAACCAAGGCTTTCATCGAAGCAACCGGTCAGACGGCTAACATGGGCCGTATGGCAGGCGTTATGAACGAAGACGCAACGCTTATCTTCACGGTCAGAGTCGTTAAGGAAGGCGAGGCTTTCAAAGTTGAACTTCAGACCCTCATGGCAGAAATAACCGAGCGCAACAACGAACAGGCAAGACTTGCAAACCTTCTTAAAAACTACAAAGGACTCATCAAAATCGATGACATCACCGGTAAAAAGATTCCCGGACGTCCAGGTTTTGCAGAACTTACCGGAACAATTCTCAACGGCAGCAACGACCTTGACATGATCAGAGTCGGCATCAGAGTCCGTTTCAAAGATAAAAACGGCGATGTAATCTATGCAGAGAACTTCCTTCCTGTAACCGATATGAGATACGAAGGCCTCAGAACTTCCCTTCTTCCAAACTCCGTAAAGGTTTTCAAATCGGTCGTAAAGGACATTCCCGAAGAGTGGGATCCCGATCAGCCGCTTTCCTTCAACTTCTACATTATCGACGGCGTTCACATCACTCCGGACGAACTCGTAGCTGAAAACAAGGAAAGAGACAGACTTAAAAAGCTCATCGAAGACACCAAAAAGGCTGACGAAGAGGCAAGAAAACAGCTCAAAGAGATCTGGGAAAGAGAAAAAGCTCTCAAAGAAAAGATCAAAGAACTCCAGAATCAGGGTGAATAGTTAAAGAAAACGGAGATTTTTTCGTGAAAATGAATTTTTTTCTTGACTTTAAAAAAAATTTTGGCTATAAAGCCGCCGTTTTGATCGTCCTTTCACTTTTGAGTTTTGGGATTTTTGCAAAAGACTTGTTTTTAGCCTACCTTCCGGCTCAGGCAACTAAGACCGGAGACAACAAGTATCAGCTCATGAAAGACTTCGATACTTCGGTAAAACAGGTTCAGGCGCTTTTCGTAGGAGACAGTTCAGTCAAAGACGAGCTTCTCACCAACGAAGAGAATTACCGGGTTCATGTTTTCTACAACCTGAAACAGTCTGCACCCTGGCACAAAATCTACGTCATCGGCTGGGATGACAAGGTCTTCGCAAGAATCTTCAAATAAAGCATGAGGTTCCCGGATCGTCCAATGGCAGGACTACGGATTCTGGCTCCGTCAATCAAGGTTCGAATCCTTGTTCGGGATCCACTTATTCATGCAATGACCCCTTCGTCTAGCGGTTAGGACGGCGGCCTCTCACGCCGCTAACAGCGGTTCGAATCCGCTAGGGGTCGCCAGAAATTTCGAGAGGCTTCCTTTTTTATTTCCTTTCATTTTTTCCAATTCAAGTTTTAAGTTAAAGCTTGAATTTTATTCTGTTACCGAACATTTTTTGCAGCGTGAATTTTCAGAAGTAAATGTGAGTTTTGTAAAAGAAAGGTTTTGTGATTAGAGAGCGGTTTTTATTTTAACGGATTTTAATACCACTGATAATGAACCTCTGTATCCTTGATTTTAAGACATTCTCCACCTTCTTTGGGTATTGATTGGTTTGCACCGTTGATTGTGACTTCCTCAAGTTCTACGCCGTCAAGATCTGCGTAAAGTATCTCTGTTCCAGAATCAACTTGAATCAGCGATACATTTACATTGCCCTTTCTCTGGAAGTACATTTTGTTGTGGGAGCAGATGCCGCTGTAAGAATCGCAGTATTCGTCCTCGTAAACATATACGAAAACTCCGCTGCTGCTATATCCGTAGTCATCATACCAGTTCGTTCCGACCAACGGGTGATTACCTGAATAAGTATAGGTGTCGCCATAAAACCTCAGATAAAAAGTGTCTGATGTGGCAGAACCGGTGTTCTGAGTGTATGTCGTTTTGAATATGTAACTACGTGAAGACTCTTTCTTGTAGCTGAGTTTGTCTGGATGATCAAGAGTGATTTCAGTGCATTTCTGCTGATTTTCGCCTGAATCGGTGTCGTTGTCATCACCCGAATCAGTGGTATCGCTGTCGTCACCCGAATCAGTGGTGTCGCTGTCATCACCTGAATCAGAAGGATCATTGTCATCTCCAGAATCAGCGGGATCTTTGTCGTTATCACTGTCAGAATCTGAGGAATCTGCATCGTCACCGGACTCTTCCTGATCGTTATCCGACATATCGACATCCGAAACTTCAACATCATCGGAATCACTGTCTGCATCGTTTTCGTTACCGGAATCACCGGTATCAGCAGTTGAATCGCCGGTATCAGTCGTCGAATCGCCTGTGTCAGCAGTTGAATCGGCAGTGTCTGTATTCGAATCACCGGTATCGGCATTGGAATCGGCAGTGTCTGCATTTGTATCACCGCCATTATCGGTGTCATTTTGTTCAGATGTCGCGGAAGAATCAGCGGAATCGCCCGTGTCCGGGACATCAATCAAATCGTCAAGATTTTTACCGCTGCACGAAACAAGTATCATTGCAGCAATAGTAACAAAAGCAACATTCAAAAACTTTTTCATAAAAAATCTCCTGCAAATACAAAAAAAACGCATTATTATAGTCAATTTTCCTATAAATAAAGATTACCCGTAAATGAATCCGCGTCTTCCGTCGATAGTGAGTATGCAGAGAACGTTTTTAGTTTCACCGCCGAAGGTGAAGGTTTTGTTGACTTCGTCCAGGGTGAGGGATTTGCAGTTGACGACACCGATTTTGCCGAGTCGTACTGCCGTGACAGCCGCATGAGATGTAGCGCCGCCGCGGGATGTAACAAGTCCGTCGGCTTCGAAAATCATGTCGATATCGTCACTGACGGTGTCGGGACGCATAACGATGATTTTTTCGCCCGGATAGAGTTTTTTGCACTTTTCGATGTCTTCCATCGAGAAGACGACTCTTCCTGTGAGGACGTTGTTTCCGATACCGGTTCCCTCGCCTATCAGCGGCAGATTGTCGGGAACAAGCTCTTCCTGCATAAGGTCGTTCTGGTGGTACGAGCGGATCTGGAGTATGTGGAGATCCTGTTTTTTCGAAGTTTCAAAGGTGAACTCTATCTCCTGATGACCGAAACCGCGCTTGTTGATGAGTTCGACCGAGATATCGTTAAGTGCCGAATATATTTCAGGAAAATCTTTTTCCATACTGATATCGGGCGCGTTTTTCATCTCAAGTCTCTGCTTTTCCGAAACCGGGTACGGGTGAACAAGACCTCCGACGATGTCTTCACCCTGAGAACACATTACGAAATCACCGTACAGACAGACTTTTCTGCCTCTGCCGTTGGGTTCCCGCGTGAAAACAACGCCCGTTCCGGAGTCGTAGTTGATGTTTCCGAGCACCATTTTCTGAACGATGACCGCCGTTCCCCACTCGCTTGCGATGTGGAGTTTGTCGCGGTAAACAAGGGCGCGGCGCGAATTCCACGAATCGAAAACGGCGTGGATCGAAGTGAAAAGCTGCTTGTGGAGATTCTGCTCGAATTTGACCTTCTGGCTGTCAAGAATCTTCATGTATTCCTTGGCGACAAGTTTCATGACTTCAGGCTTGAAGCCGATCTTTTTCTCGACTTTGTAAACCTTTTTGAAATCGGCAATTACTGCATCGAACAAGTCGCGGTCGATACCGAAGTTCATGCCCCAGGTCTGGATAAGACGTCTGTAGCAGTCCCACGAAGTCCAGCCATAATTTTCCCTTTTTGCGAGCTGTTCGACGAATTCGTCGTTCATTCCGACATTGAGGAAAGTGTTCATCGCGCCGGGCATCGACATTGCCGAACCGCTTCTTACTGAAAGCATGAGCGGATTGTTCGGGTTGCCGTACTGAAGCCCGGTTTTTTCTTCGAGAATACCGAGTTCATCAGATATCGTCGTATAAATTTCCTTCTCGATTTCGGGGTGTTTCATGAGCGCTTCGCGGCGTCTGAAAAGCTCGGTCGTGAGAATGAATCCGTGCGGAACAGGCATTCCGTAAGCCTTGATTTTCTTAAGGAAATACCCTTTTGCGCCGAAGAAGACCTGATTGTCGAGCTCGTCGTCCTTCTTGTCGATTTCGGAAATTATCGATTTGCGCTTGTAAGTCATGATCATGTGGATGTCTTCCTGCGTCAGACTCTTCGGAATGCCGTGCAGGATCGAAAGGAGGTAGTTTATCAGGCTGTCGATCTGCTGCATGAGGAATGACGACGAGATGATGTCGCGGTAGAATTCCTCGCTTTTCTTGTGGATAATCTTCTCTTTGTCCTTTTCCGACGAAACTGTGAGATTGTGCTTTTCTATATACTGTTCAAGGACGATTTTGAGGTTCGAATCGTGGATTCCGAGGAAGTAGTCATAGACGATTTTGCTCAAATCCTCAGCAAAGAATTCGAAAATGTTGGTGTACTGATGCAGCGAGAAACTTGAGGAAACCAAGCTGTATTCAAGCATCTTGAGGTCAGAATTGAAACTTTCGCTCGTGATACCGCCAAGCTCCAGACCTTCTCTGAAAAGCTCGAGGATTTCGCAGGTTTCACGCAGATTGTCGGCTGAAACATAAGGAAGTTTTGTTGTCGAAACCAGCTTTTCGACCATCGTCGAAACAAGCTGCTCCATCCTGTAAATCATGCCGAGAGCTTCGAATTTCGGTTCGCGGTATTCGCCGTACATCGAAGGAATACCGATCGCGATGTGGCGTTTGTAGTAGATGTTTTCGACTCCTTCGGTCTGCTCTTCCGAAAGAACCGTCTTTTTGAGTGCAGACATGATTTTGAACGCGATCCTGACCGCACTTTTCCAGTCCTCGGCAGTCATGGCTGCTTCGAACTCATCGATCGTAGCCTGATGTATATATGTGATTTTCTTAAGTTTTTTAGCAATATCGCCCGGGTTGAGATAATATTTTTCCTTGAGAAGCAGATAGATGTTGAAAAGATAACCGACTTTTTTCTGCTCGACTTCGTGACCCGCGCCGAAATCGGCGATGATTTTCTCCGCTTCCGCCGGTTTCATCGTGAAAAGAGCTTCGTAGTCGCCTCTTACCCTGCTCGTCACGAAACGGGCAACTTCGTGCAGACCTTCGTACATTTCGCCGGCAGGTTCGAGAGTTTCGTAAATTTCGTTCGGGATTTTGTTCTGCAGGTGTTCCTTTTTGCCGGTGAGCCAGAAAATGAAAACGTCTTTTGCAAGCTGAATGTGGGTGTTGTTGCTCTCGGCATGGATCTGCTTTCTCAGGAAGTGTGTCAGAAGATCCTTTCTGTGGCAGATTTCATCTATCGCGGTCGAAATCTTTCTGAGCTCGCCTTCCGCGCCGATCTCGTTGAAGTAAACTGGGAAGAGAACTGCGATCTGACGCGCGATGTGGTAAGCAGGCGCGATCTGGCTGTTCAAAAATTTCGTAACATCGCTCTGGAAAAGGTCTGTATCGGAAATGAAAACGCCGCCGATCCTCAAATTTACAAGAAGAGCCGAGAGAAGTTTTGTGCTTTTCGACGGGTTCACTTCGATTATTTCAAGCCATGTCCTGATGTTTTTGACGTGGTTTTTGTCGACTATCATCTGCCAGTCAGAGTTAACTCCCTTAAGTTCCGGATAAACGAATCCGAAGCGGATGACTGCATCAAAAAAGTGGTCGCAGATTGCAGCACTGCCGCGTTTTACTATCTCTTTTCCGAGTGTTTTTACGCAGTCTAAAATCGCGCTCTGGAAAAGCTCTCTGACAGGTTTGAAGAAGTCGAACATTCTCGAAATAAAGCGCTTTGCCTCGCCCGCATCGTCGATAGAAACTATCTTCAGAGTTCTGTTGAGGTCAAAAAGGAGGTATTCGCGCAGACTTTCCATCGACGAAAAATCGAGAAGATAGAAAATGTAGTAGATCTTGCAGATCGGAGTCGGGATAAAGTCGATCGTGTTGCGGAATCTGTCGGTAAAGAAAGTGTAGTCCGGCAGTTTGAAGAAGTCTTCACACTTTTCAGCCTTACTTATCCCATCTTCGCACTCGGTGAAAAGCTCCGGCGGGAACTGCGAAAGGATCGCGTTTTCGATCTCCAGAGCCTCGTCGCCGTGCTCGATCTTCCTGTTTTCAAGCCAGTCTGAAAAAGACTGAACGTTTTTCCAATAGTCCAGATTTATGGTCATGACGCGCTTGAGCATTTTGAAGATTCTGGCGCTGAAACGCTCGTCCTTGCAGATTTCGGCGACATATTTTTTGAGCGAACTCGACGCTTCCATAAGCCCAGGATTGCCGTCGGCAAGAACCGTTTCAGTTATATCCAGATAAGAATTGAAAACATCGTCCGAAATTTTGCTGCTCTGCATGATTTTGTAAAGCAGTTCAAGAACGTTGAAAATCGTCTGACGGAGCCTGTTTCTCTGCGGAATATCGAGCTTCTGTGAAAAAATCTGCATGAAATAGTCGCCAAGAAGCTTCAGCAGCTTGTCGCTCTCTTCAAGATCGGCAAAGACCCACATGTTTTCAAGAGTTATCCAGCGGTAAGCCTCGATTACTTCGGTAAAATTCGGAAACGGATGGTTGAGCTCAAGAAAGAAAGTCCTCATTCTTTTTTCAAGGAGCGGATGCTTTTCAACCGCGCTCAGAATGAATTTTTCCTGCTCGGAAAATTCGTAACCCGCAACGAAAGTTTCGGCCAGATTGACTTTCAAAGCCTCCGAAGTTTTGATAACGCCAGACATAAAGACCTCCAAAATCTATAAAAATTTTTCCAAAAACACTTCAACCAACAAAAAACAGGCGCTTATAGCACAAAATTATAAAAAAATTTAGTTATCCTTGAAAATTTTTCATTTATCAGTAAAGTTCCCGCCCGTGCGAGGCACAACTTTAATTGTTTTTTTAAATTTTATAGGTGGGAGTCATGATGAAAGAAAAGATAGAGGCTCTGAAAGAGAGTTTCAACGCGAAAATAAGCGAGGTCAACAAAAAGGACGCTCTTGAGCAGCTCAGAGTCGCCGTTCTCGGCAAAAAAGGTGAGTTCACCGCTATGATGAAGGACATGAAAGACCTTCAGGCCGAGGCGAGAAAAGAGATCGGTCAGCTTATCAACAATGTTAAAAACGATTTTGAAGCTGCGATCGCGAAAAAGGCTAAAGAGCTGGAAGTTGCCGAAATCAATGCGAAAGTCGAGAACGAATGGAGCGACATCTCTTGGCCGGAAACGCCTGTTCAGGGTTCGATCCACCCGCTTTCGATCGTCAGAAAGGAACTTGAAGACCTTTTCATTTCGATGGGTTTCGATATTTTGGACGGTCCCGAAATGGAAGAAGAATACTACAACTTCAACGCGCTCAACATTCCGGAAGACCATCCGGCGAGAGATTCGCAGGACACTTTCTGGCTCAAGAACGGAAAACTTCTCCGCAGCCAGACTTCGCCGGTACAGATCCGCGGAATGCTTGCAAAGAAGCCGCCCATCAAATTCGTCTGCCCGGGCAAAACATACAGAAACGAAGCAGTTGACGCGAGCCACGAACACTCGTTCCATCAGTGCGAAGGCTTGGTCGTTGACAAGGGAATCACCGTTTCGCACCTTATTTTCACGCTGAAGCAGATCGTTTCGAGCATTTTCGGCGAAGATGTCGAAATCAGACTCAGACCTTCCTTCTTCCCCTTCGTCGAACCCGGTTTTGAACTTGATTTCAAATGCAGGATCTGCAAAGGCAAAGGCTGCAGCGTATGCAAGCAGACTGGCTGGATCGAATATTTGGGCTGCGGAATGATCCACCCGCAGGTTTTGAAAAACTGCGGAATCGACCCTGAAATTTATTCGGGATTTGCATTCGGCGGCGGTATCGAAAGACTTACGATGATGAAATACGGAATTGACGATATCCGCCATTTCCATGCAGGCGATCTGCGTTTCCTCAAACAATTCTAACTTAGATTTTTTTAGCCATGCCGGGACCCGCTTTTTACACTCTTTACGATCTGCTGAAAAATACTCAGCTTGAACTTTCGCTCGAAAACATGAGCGAAGATGAAATGAAAAAAATCGAACTTACCGAAAGCAAAGTTCAGGTCGTCGGTCTTTCTATCGCAGGTTTTGTAGCCCATCTCTACAAAAACAGGATCCAGCTTTTCGGAAAGAGCGAAATGGACTATCTCCGCACTCTGCCGATGGATGAGCAGCTTGAGATGTCCGAAACTTTTCTCAAGGAAAAACCGATCCTCGTAATTTTCACACACCCTGAGAAACCGACGGATCAGTTCAAGGAAATAGCCCGCAAATACAATGTTCCGCTGATGTCGACCACGATGATTTCAAGCGTTTTCACCGACTATGTGAGAGACATTCTGAATACAGCATTAGCACCTACAGTTTCGCTTCACGCGCAGCTTATCGATGTTTTAAGTGTCGGGATGCTCATCATGGGTGAAAGCGGAGTCGGAAAAAGCGAAACCAGTTTGGATCTCGTCATGCGCGGTCACAAACTCATTGCCGATGACTTTGTCGAAATCAGGCGCCTCTCGCCTAACAGACTTATCGGAAGCTGCAACGAGATCGGGCGCAACTTCATCGAAATCAGAGGCATCGGTCTGGTCGATCTTCAGCAGATGTTCGGAATAACCTCGGTCGATTCAGAAAAGGAGATCGACTGCGTCGTCCGCTTAGTTTCGTGGGAAGAAATTCACAAATTCGACTATGAGCGCGTCGGCGACAAAATAAACTACTACGAAATCCTGGGCGTTAAAAAGGCCTACTACATAATTCCAGTACGCAACGGCTCGAATTTAAGCTCGCTCATGGAAGCTATAGCCCGCGACTACCTTCTCAAAAAAATGGGATTTTTCGCGGCAAAAGAAATGGAAAAAAGATTGGACAATAAACTTAAAGGATTGAAGGGGAATTAAATGTACTCTTTTGTTTTTATCACTCACGGAGAGCTCGGAAGCACTCTTTTAAACATTGCTTCACGCATAATGGACATTGACGTAAAAGAAAGGACCGCCTTTTTTTCGATCGAATTTTCGATGGTGACGGAACTCGACTCGATGAAGACGAATCTTGAAAACACGATAGACAGCTTCATCAAACAAGGTCATAAAGTATTGATTTTAGTTGATATTTTCGGCGGAAGTCCTTCAAACATCGCACTTTCTCTTGCAAAAAAAGAGGAAGTAGACGTCATTTCGGGCGTAAACCTTTCGATGGTTATGTACAGCCTTGAACACATGGATGACGATTCCGACATCAGAACGATGGTCGACGGCATCATCCGCAGCGCAAGACAGAATATCACCGGCGCGAAACAACTTCTTGAAAAAAGAGAGTCAAAATGAGAGAAGTTGAACTTACGATACAAAACAAACTCGGTCTTCATGCGCGTGCAGCCAGCCTTTTTGTTAAAACTGCCGAAAAATTCAAATGCGGAGTAGAGATGGAAAAAGACGGAATCCGCGTTAATGCAAAAAGCATCATGGGAATCCTCATGCTGGCAGCTCCGCTCGGCTCCACCGTTAAAATAAGCACGAACGGCGAATCGGAAGAAGAGTGTCTGAAGGCTCTCACACAACTTGTCGAAACAAAATTCGGGGAAGAATAATTGCGGGAAAGGCTTGAACTTCAGGGTGAAAAAGTCTGCGGCGGAATAGGCGCGGGAAAACTTTTCTTTATTGACCGCAAATATTCCAAAATCCCGCACATTGACCTGAAAATTGAAGAAATCCCATATGAAATCGAACGCTTTCAATCAGCCGTAACAGCTTCGGAACGCGAACTGGAAAACATTTTATCGCAGAAGAATATCGGCTCGGAAACCGCGTCCATCCTTGAAGCGCACAAAATGATGCTCACCGACCCCACCCTTTCGGACATGGTCGGAAACATGATAAAATCAAGCAGGATCAACGCCGAATGGGCAGTGCTCGGAGTTTTCGACAAACTCATTTCGGTGCTTGACCAGAATACGACCGACTACTACGTCAAAGCAAAAATCGCAGACTGGGAAGTTATCCGCGACAAACTGGTTTCGGAACTTACGGGCGGCACTCACTCTGTTCTGAACAGGCTTCCCGACGAAGATTTCATAGTCTGTGCAAAAAATCTGACCGTAGATGAACTTCACGTCCTTTCCAAAAATCCGAATGTCAAGGGAATAGTTCTTGAATCTCCGGGCGGAGTCAGCCACTTGACGATGGTGCTCCGTTCGCTTGAAATCCCTGCAGTCATGGGCGTTCCCGACCTCATTCATCTGCTTGACTACGGCGACATGCTCATCGTCAACGGCTTCAAAGGGCGCGTCGTTCTCAGGCCGGCAGCCGATGAAATAAACAACGCTCTTCGCAAGGCTGACGAATTCAAAAGCTACTTTGCACGCTTTCTGGAAGATATTTCGACTCCTTCAATATCGCGTGACAACCGCAGACTTAGAGTCGGAGGCAACATAGACCAGACAGGCGAAGTCGATTTCGTCAAAAAATACGGCGGCGAATTTATCGGTCTTTTCAGAACGGAACTCATGTTTTCAAAAGACGGCGAGATCCCTTCCGAAGACGCTCACTACGATGTTTACTATCAGGTGCTGCATCAGGCTCTGCCGCTTAGAGCCGCGATAAGAATTTTCGATTTCGGCGAAGACAAAAGCGGTGCGATAGTCACAAAAGGCTTTATGGGAATGCGCGGGATCAGGCTCTGTAAAGGGCGTCCCGACGTTTTCATTCCGCAGATAAGAGCACTTGTCAGAGCAGCAAAACTCGGAAACCTGGACATTCTTCTTCCCTTTGTCAGCACGACTCACGAAGTCGACGATTTCAGAAATCTCCTCTACAAAACAGCCGGAGATATGGGACTTTCGGAAAACCTCAAAAGCATCAGGATCGGCGCGATGATAGAGGTTCCGGCATCGGTTTTCATAATCGAAAAAATTGCCGATGAAGTCGATTTTTTCAGCATCGGAACAAACGACCTCATCCAGTATTTAATGGCGGTCGAAAGAAAGGATCAGTTTTCATCCGACTATTTTTCATACTACCATCCGGCTGTTCTCAGAGTAATAAACCAGATAGTTACTGTCGCAAAGGCAAAAAACAAACCGGTGAATATCTGCGGCGAAATGGCGAGCGACCCTTACCTGCCGCTTCTTTTCCTTGCTATGGGAATAGACGCGCTCAGTATGAATCCGGCATCGATCCCGATAATAAAAAAGATTATAAAATGCGGATACCTGCGTGAAGGAGAAGAGATCCTTTCGCTCATGATGGCGGCAAAAGACAGAGAGGAAGTAATAGAACTCCTCAAACGCTGCATGGTTGATAAATACCCGAATATATTCAAGAAAGAATGGAACTACTAATCAAAAGAATTTTGCTTTTTCTCTTTTTGGCGACACTTTTTTTCGTCTGCTGCAGCAAAAACGACAAAGTCGAAAAAGAGGATTCGACCGATTTTTACGAACTCTGCTTCTACTTTTCAAAACTGCCGTCAAATGCCGTTTTGAGCGATATCGAAAAGGCGGCGGAAAGTTATTCGCAAATGCTTTCAAAAAACGGGATCAGTGTTTTAAGCAGCAAATCAACGCTTTCAAAAAGCTGCTGGTTTCTGGATAAAGAGCCTGATTTTTCAGCCGACTCCACCGGAAACACGCAGAATGAAATTGCAGACTATCTTTTGAAAGCGTTTTTCAAAAAAGAAAGCGCCTCACTTTACGGAATAAAAAATTCAGGCAAAACAATAAAAAAGATCCACGACGAAACACGCTTTACAGATAAACTTAAGGCAGCTGAAACTTACGAAGAAGGGCTTTCCTTCAAAGGCTGGAACGCAAAAATGCTTTACCTTTCGCACTATCTCGAAAATATCGGAGTAAAGCACTCTTTCGGCACCGATAACGGTAACGGAATCATCCTCAACATTCCGGCCGACATTCAGGGAAGATGGAAAATAGCCCTTTTCCTCTACTCCTCAATCGACTTTGAAAACACAGTCAAACCGCTTCCAGGCGATTTTGCTGTTTTTACTTTGTGCGGAAACGAAAAAGCGGAAGTCGGCGTGAAAAAAAGCGGCTGGAAGAAAACCGAAGCAGGAAAAACAGTTCTCGAAAACGGCAGAAACGCGATAATTTTCAACTCAGGTGCGGCAAATCTTGCAGTTTCTGAAGAAGTCGCGCTGAAATACCTCTACTCTCTTGCTCAGAGCCACAAACTTCCTTTTGAAAGCGGCTCATTCTACTCACCGAATTTTGCAGCATCTTCAGTGATCCCGCAGCTTTATCTTTTTTCAGGAGAACTCGGATTTTCGACTGAAATTAACGATCCCGAATCGCTTTTTTTGTGGGTGATTTCTTCTGAAAGGCAGCTTGAAACCTATCCCGACACTATGTACGCAAACCTTCTCTCACTCAAAATCGCAAAAAAACTTGTGTTTGCAGACAAAACTTTTTTAGGCGGCAAAAACCTCGAAAACAAAAAGCAGTTTGTCGATTTTGAAGCAGTCAGGGATTCGTTTTTCAGTTCAGGAAACGTCATGATTTCGGGTAAAATGCCTGAAAATCTCTACCTTTTTTCGGGTGGAACAATAAAAGAATCGACTTCTGTCGCAGATATTTCGGAAGTTTCAGGCTTTAAAGCGCTTTTCGGCGATCCTGAAATAAACGATACCTCGATCGTCACTTTCGTTCTCCGCAGCGTAAATGCAGAAGAAACGCTTGAAAAAATCGAAAAATCTCTTGCCGGAAAAGGTTTTGAGACTATCCACAAAATGCTTGAAAAAATCGGTGAGGGCGACAGCTGGGGATCGGTTTCGGTCAAAACCGCCCTTTCCAACGAAAGCAGATTGATGTCGCTTTACGACAAAGAATATAAAAATTTTGATAAAACACTTTCAATCGGAGTTTACCGTGTCGCAGAAAAATAAAACTACAGAAACGCAGAAACCGAAAAAAACAAAAGATACGAAAGAAGTCAAAACCGTCGACAAAAATTCATACACCGGTGAGATAGTGACCTGCATTCTGGCGGTTCCGACGATCTTCACGCTGATTTCACTCGTTTCATACTATTCCGCCAGAGCTTCCGGGCATAAAATGATTCAGGAGAATTTTTTCACGGGCTCGCTCGGTTATGACTGCGCACACCTTCTTGACAACCTTTTCGGCATCGTTTCTTTCTATATTCCACTCGGGATCATCGCCTTTGTCACGATTTTTTTCCTAAAGAAGAAACTTTGGAAGCATATTCTGCTCAACCTCGTGAACTTTGTCATTCTGCTTCCATTTTTATCAATGATAACAGACACTTTTTCTTCAAGCAAGGCAAATTACGCAGGGCATTTTCTATATCAGAAATTTTTTGAAATCTATATCGGAAGAACCGGTTTCATACTTATTTTCGTCTGCTGGGCGATACTTTTTATGATCCTTACATTCCACGTAAGTTTCTTCAAATTCTGTGCAAAAATTGCTCTTATTCTGAAAGAGTTTTTTACCGACAACAGACCGGATGACACGATTGAAGAGAGTCAAAATGAGCCGGAAGAAAAGAAAGAAAAAAATGACGATCACAACTATGTCAGCATAAATTCAGGCAAATCGATGGAAGAGATCGAAGACGAAATCGAGAGCGACAACTACGGTCCGTCAGTCGTTTCTCTTGCCGATGAAGAACCTGAACCGCCGAGAATCAAAATCAGCAGCATGAGCGATTTCAACAATATTCCCGAAGAAGAACAGGAAGAAAAGCCCGAAGAAATTCCGGTAAAAATTCCGGAAGAGACTAACGAAGCAAAAGAACTTGAAAACATTGAAGAAATTCCTCAAAAAGAAGAAGCAGGGGAAGAACATCACGAACAGATAGAAGTCGTTACGAGCGAACTTAACCAGACAATTGCGACAACTTCTGTTTTGAGAAAACTCAAAGACTACCATCTGCCCGACGTATCGCTTCTCGTTCCTGGCGAAGACCTCGAAACTTCCGAAAAAAGGGAGCAGGAAGTCAGCAACACCGGACTTATCATCGAAAGAAAGCTCCTTGAGCACAAAATAAAAGTCAAAGTCCACGGCGCAACGATAGGCCCCGTCGTCACGATGTACGAAATCGAGCTCGGCGAAGGCGTCAAAGTCAGTCAGGTCGAAGGAATGGCGAAAGATCTCACCGTCGCAGTCAGCGGAAAAGAAGTGCGCGTCGTCGGTTTCATTCCCGGCAAACCTTACATCGGAATCGAAATTCCCAATGAGGAAAGGCTCACCATCAGACTCAAGTCGATTATCGAAAGTCCGGTTTTCAAAACCGCGTCTACCAAAGGTCTGCCGATAGCTTTGGGACTTGATGTCGCGGGCAAACCGTGTGCCGCAAACCTCAACAAAATGCCGCACGTACTTGTCGCAGGAACGACGGGAAGCGGAAAATCGGTCGGCATAAACAGTTTCATTATCTCCCTTCTCTACACTCTCACGCCTGATGAAGTCAAATTCATCATGATCGACCCGAAAGGAAACGAGTTCAACATGTACGAAGGTATCCCGCACATGCTTCTTCCGGTCGTTGTCGACAGCAAAAAAGCGGCAAAGGCGCTCCAGTGGGCGGTCATGGAAATGGACAACCGATTCAGGACACTTGCTGAAAACAAAGTCAAGGATATCGGCGAATACAATCAGAAAATCAACGAAATCAATAAAAATCTGGCTGCTGAAGAAAGTCACCTAAAAAAAATGCCGTTTATCGTCGTCGTTATTGACGAGTTCGCTGACCTTATGATGGTTGCAGGCAAAGAAGTTGAAATCGCAGTTGCCAGAATCGCGCAGAAAGCAAGAGCAGTCGGTATTCACTTGATTATCGCAACGCAGAAACCGACGAGGGATGTCGTTACCGGACTTATCAAAAGTAACCTTCCGGTCAGAATCGCCTTCAAAGTCGCATCAGCAATGGATTCGAGAGTCATTCTCGACACGAACGGCGCAGACGCCCTGCTCGGAAACGGCGACATGCTCTACATCGCGCCCGGCACATCGATCCCGATGCGAATCCACGGAGCTTTCGTCAGCACGCCTGAAATGGAAGCAGTCATCGACTTCATCAAACAGGAAGCGGGCGGCGACTACCATCCCGAAGACATTCTCGAAAACTTCCAGAGCGAAGGCGGAAAAAGCGGTGGCTCGACAGGTGATGCTTCCGGCGGCTCGAATGACGATGAACCGCTTTACGACGAAATCCTCGCCTACATCATGAATACCGGCGAATGCAGCGCAAGCATGCTTCAGCGCAAATTCAAACTCGGCTACAACCGCGCAGCCAGAATCGTTGACAGATTTGAAGATGAAGGAATCGTCACTCCCGCAGACGGCTCAAAACCGAGAAAAGTAATCTACAAAAAGGAACAGTAGTAGCCGCCGCCAACTTTTTTCGCCGCCGCCGTTATCTCGATATATCGATATCTCGTAATATCGACAAGATATGCGGCGGCACTTATTTCCACTTTTTCTCTGCTTCAGTGAGGATTCTCACCATAGAGGATTTATTTTCAGATTTTGCAATGTCGAGCGCAGTCTTGCCGTCGACCTGCCTCAAAGTGGGATCGGCACCGAGTTCGAGCAGTTTTTTCGCGACTGAAAAGAGGTCGTGCTTGACCGCATAGATCAAGGCCGTGTTACCGAAATCGTCGGTTGCATCGACATCGAATTTTTTCAAGAGAAGATAAGTTGTAAGTTCTTGATTTTCAGATTCGATCGCAGTCATAAGCGCCGTTTTTCCACCCTGGAATTTGTGGTTGAAATCTGCGTTTGCACCTGATTTCAAAAGAACTAGCACGGCATCTAAATGATTATTGTGCATCGCCATAACGAAAAGATTAGCCTTGGGATTTTTGAAGTATTTTCCGTTCGGATCGGCTCCGTTTTCAAGGATAAGTTTCAGAATTTCGGCATATCCCTTCTCTGTCGCAATGACAGCTGCAGCTTTTCCGTTTTTGTCTTTTGTGTTGACGTCGGCACCTTCAGAAATCAGGGTTTTCACCGCTTTTGGATCGCCCTTTTCCACCGCATTTATGAAATCCATCGGAAGAGTGTTTTTTTTGCTCAAAATCCTGTAGGTTTCCTGCGCTCTTGCGTCTATCGCATAGTCGAGAGCGGTTTTTCCAGCTTTTGATTTTGTCTTTTCGCTGAAACCAGATTTCAGAAGTTTGTTCATAAGTTCGGCGTTGTTTGCTTCCGCGGCATACATCAGTGCGTTTTTGCCGTTCAGATCTTCCGCTTTAAGGTCAGCTCCCGCCGTTATGAGCATCGAAACAAGCTGCTTGTTTTTCAACGAAATCGCATGTAGCAGCGCCGTTTTGCCGTCAGGCCCCTTGAGTTCTAGATTAACGCCGTTTTTTATGAAAAATTCAGCCATTTTGACATCATTCGAGGTCACCGCAGTTACGAAAAGCGGCCAATCTTCATCGACAAAATTGATGTCTGCACCTTTTGCAAAAATGTCTGCCGCCGCCTTGACGTTTCCAGCCTGAACAGCTGCTGAAAAGGACTCGTTCACTTCATCGGCAAAAATGGAAAAGAGAAAAAATATCGAAAAAATCGCAGAAAAAATCTTCATATTTTCAAAGCCTCCTGTTTTTTATTCTTCTCCTGCGCCGCTCGGAATAACGATATTACTAAATACTAAATAACGAGATATCGAAAAAAATACGGCGCACCGAAAAGAACGATATAAACGAAAACCCGATCATCATTATAACAAAAAATTCTCATGTTCCAAAAATTATGGTAAAGACGACTGTTTTTTTGGTGGAGAGAAAAATGAACGTAACTTTGGCCGGATACAACATCGACAGTTCGATAATCGAAGAACTCAAAAACCGCGCAGGCTGGACGGAAGACAACGTCACGCCGGAAACTCTGAGTGCAGCTTACGCCCGCATTTCGAGAGACCCTGCCGATATCGGAGAGCTCAGAAAAATTTCGCGCACCGAAGTCGCTAAATCGAGAAAATCGAATGAAACGATAATTTTCGGCTTGGGTCATTCGAGTGTTGCAGAGCACGCCGTTTTCAATTTCGATATCACCGGAATTTCTAGACTCGCTACCGAAGAAGTTCAGAAATTCAGACTCGTCTCCTTCACCGAAAAAAGCCAGCGCTACATCACTTTAGACGGCGATTTCGTAATGCCGGAAGAGATAAAGAATACCCCTTTTGCAGAAAAGTTTGCCAATATCATAAAACTTCAGAACGACGCATACTTTACCCTTTTTGAAGCATTGAAAGATGATCTTTTTGCGAAAAATACAGACAAAATAAAGACAAAAAGAGACCAGATAGACCTTGAAACAAAGGCGAAAGAGGATGCGAGATACATCGTTGCCCTTGCCACAAAAACGCAGTTCGGAATGACTGTCAACGCCCGCTCTCTTGAAAACATGCTGAGGCAGTTCAACTCCTCGCATCTTGCCGAAGTTAAAGAACTTTCGGCTTCTCTTTTTGAAAAAGTCAAAACGCTTGCCCCGTCGCTAATCAAGTATGTCGAACCGACAAAGCACGAAGCGGCAAAAAGAAGTGCACTGGAGACTGCGGCAACATTTTTTAAAAGCGAAAATGCCGCTAATTCGACTTTTAAAGCGGTTTCCTGCACTGAAGATGCCGACAAGATCCTTGTTGCATCGCTTGTCTACGCATATTCCAATCAGGATTTTGAAAGCTGCCTTGCCTACGCGGAAAAGTTGAGTTTTGCCGAAAAAGAAAACCTCATAAAGCAGGCGCTAGCTTCGAAAGAGAGCTTTGAAAAGGTGGACAGAGCCTTTGAAAACATAGACTACACCTTTGAACTTGCAGTAAGTGCAACCAATTACGCACAGCTCAAGCGCCACAGAATGACGACGCAGCTCGTTCAGGATTACGATCCGCAGCTCGGCTGCACAGTTCCGGAATCTATAAAAGAGATCGGCGAAGAGGCATTTTTCAATGAAATCATCAGTAAAATCAATGATTTTTACTACGATTTCGCAAAAATTTTTCCGAATTCGAAAAACTATATCCTTTCAAACGCACACAGAAGAAGAGTTCTGCTCAAGCTCAATGCGAGAGAGCTTTACCACTTCATTTCGCTGCGTGACGACGAACATGCGCAGTGGGATATCAGGATGAGCGCGCGCGCCGCAGCTGATTTCGTCAGGCAGAAACACCCGCTCACGTCATTGCTTCTCTGCGGAAAAAGCAGCTACCGCGACCAGTTTTCAAAAATTTTTCCCGAAAAATGAGATCGTTTAAAGAGTTTTTCAGTAGCAGAAATATAATTCTTTTTGACGGAGCAATGGGCTCAGTTTTGCTTTTAGAGGATAGTTCCGCGTTCCTGCCGGATACTCTTTCACTAGAGCGTCCAAAACTTGTTGAATCGCTGCATGAAGCCTATCTTAAAGCGGGATGCGATGTGATCGAAACGAACTCTTTCAACTCTAATCCGATCTCTTTCAAAAATTTCAGAATAGAAGAAGACGCTTTTAAATGTGCAAAAAAAGCGGCTAAAATCGCAAAAAAAGCGGCTGATAATTTTTCAACTCCCGAAAGACCGCGCTTCGTCGCAGGATCAATAGGACCGATCTTCAATAAAAACAAGTTATTGCTGAATAAGAGACTTCTTTCCGAAGCATTTTCCGTTCAAATATCAGCTCTTTTGGAAGGCGGAGCGGACTTGCTCATTTTCGAGACGATGCTGGATATTATTCAATTAAATTCAGCACTTGAGGCAGTTGGAAAAATCGCAGAAGATATTCCTGTAATAGTTTCAGTTTCAGGAGAAAACGGAATCACCCACACAGGAACGCCGTTTGAAGAAATTGTCTGCGAAATGTCGAAGCACAACCTTCTCGCCTTCGGACTCAACTGCGAAGACTTGGCCACGATAACAGAAGACATTGAAATAATTAAGAAAATATCAAGTTTTCCTCTTATCGTCATGCCGAATCCCGAACTTCCTGGAAAAACCGAAGGGAAATCTCTCTACAAAATAAATCCTAACGAATTTGCCGGAAAAATGACTGAAATAATCAGAAAATATGACCCTAATATCGTCGGCGGCTGCTGCGGAACGACGCCTTTTCACATCAATTTGCTGGCAGAAAAGATAATATCGGGAAAATATTAAAGAAATATACTATTCAGCCCAGATAAAGATATCGTCGAACCAGACTTTCTTGTAATTCTTGTTCGACGCAAGACAGATATTATCAAGTGACCACGAATCAAGATTAAATGCCTGATTGCTGACTTTCAGCTCGTCATCGACCCAGACAGAAACAGTTTTCGCCGACTGGTTCATTTTCACGCGGAGTTTGTACCACTGGTTAGGTTCATAAGAAGGCGCGACATCGTAAACTGTCCATTCCGGGATCTGATAGCGGATTTTTCCGTCAGCAAACTCGACTTTCAAGTACATATCACCCCAGTTTGTCTTATTATCTGCATGTGCAAACGAACAAAGGGCAAAAGCGACATCATCGCCTTCCGCGTTCATTTTCAACTCAACATTGATCACATCTGGAACCTGCGGCAAATCAGCTGCCATAATCGCAGAAAAGTTCTTCATCTTATTGCCAAGAAGATGCATACTGTTTTCAGGTGATACGGATTTTTCGGAGGTAACTATCTGATAGTTGTTTCCGGCACCGTAATACTTCAAAGTCCACGGACCTTCTGTTGGGAAACTTCCGGCAATGTATGAATCAAAATTTTCTTTAAAGAATGCGTTTCTGCAAACTTTAGCGCCGCCGCAGGCATCAGCTGTGACACAAAGATCGGCTTCGCAACAGTCGGCATCGGTCTCGCACGATGCCCTGAAGCAGTTTGATCCGTTGAAAATTTCGCCGCAAACAGGCGGTTCTTCATCAGGTTCTTCGTCAGGAATCGGATTTTCGATATCGTCATCAGCCGGATCGTCGTCAGCAGGCTCTGCGTCAGGCAGAACCGCATGATCTTCGTCTGCCTGTTCAGTAGGCTCATTATCGTCAACTGTCGGATTTTCAGCATCGTCGGGAATATTTTCCGTCGGTTCTGCCGTATCGGAATCCTGAACCTCATGGCTGTCGTTTTCCGCGACACCGTCATCCGGAGTTTCATCAGAGACCGGAACCAGTCGCTGCACAGCAACGCCGCTGCATGAAACCAAGATTAAGACCAAAAATAGAAAGAGGAATTTTCGCATTTTCATTCTCCGTAAAAAATACCAAAACAACCTTTCTATTTTAAATATTTTCGGGATATTATCAACCGATTTTTTTGTGATTTGGAATAGTTACGTGAATTTATTGATTTTTCGGATCAAAAGAGAACGGGAAAGTAACTGTAGCCGAGCCTTCTGCCGGTTTCGGGAAACGAAGTCTGCCGATAACGCCTTTGACGCACTTTGAAACTTCGGCATCGTGAAGCGAATCATCAACTATTTCGACACGGTCAACCCTTCCCTGCTGGTTGATAACGATCTTGACCGACAACTTGCCCTTGAGCTGCGGATTTGTCATCAACGCCTTGTCGTAACATCTTTTGATTGCGGCGCGACTGACGCTTATAACTTTCGTAACACCTGCTGAATCAATGTTTGCATCAGCCGGTTCACGATTATTGTTCAAAACAGGTGACGGAGTTCCCGGAACAGGTTTTTCCTCTCTCTCGACCGGTTTCTTTTCAACGGGCTGAGCCTTCGGTGTTTGCTTTTCAGCTGCAGGTTTTTCTGCTTTTTCTGCTTTCTCAGCCTTTTCCGCAGCCGGTTTTGCCTTTCTGACTTCTTTTTTAGGTTCTTTTGCGGGAGCGGGAGCTGCAGCAGGTTCTTCTTTCTGCGCCGGTGCCGGTTCTTCCTTTACTTCTTCGGCGGGTTCTTCATTCTGAGCGGGAGCTTCTTCAGCAGCTGGAGCTGGAGCCGGTGCCGGTTCAGGTTCTGCAACAGTTGCCGGTGTCGTTTCCGCATCTTCAGCGCCTCTGCTTCTACTGCATTTGTAGGATGCGAAGAGCGCGATTATTACGATTACTGTAACAATAACGAGAACTTTTTTCATTTTTACCTCTTCAATAAAAGACCTTAATCAAAAAAACGCGCTATTTTAGGAATATCGCCGGAAATTTCCAGAAAAATCGTCTAAACAGAAATCGTTACTATTTTCTTTTTACGAAGAAAAGAATTGAATGAGCTGCACTGATCGTTGCACCGTGCTTCGGAGCGGGGAATTTCATTTCTCTCACCATGTTTGCGACGCAGTTTTCAACAGTCAGATTGCCGAAAGTGCTCATCTGCACACCGGAATATATGACTTCGCCCGTCGGAGAAATTATGTAGTCGATAGTGACTCTTCCGTGTGTCATATCCTTGTCTTCCCGGGTTCCTTTGTAAATGCAGAGAGAAAAATCTTTCATCTTTTTGTCGAACTGTTCATTTATATCTTTGTCACTGAGACCTGTTTCAAGTTTTTTGTCTGCTTTTTCATCTTTTTTGTCCGTTTTTTCTTTTTTCTTCTCTTCTGTCAAAAAATTCTGATCCGATCTTGCAACGCATCTTGCGTAAAGTTTTGCATCTTTGCTGAGGCTTCCGATCATTCCGCTGTAAAAAACGGCGCCCCATGCCTTTTTATCATCGTTTGAAAGCGTGGATGAAGACCAGAGCCCGATATAATCCGCATCGCCGAACATGCTGTAAAAACCTCTGTTTT
Organism: bacterium; assembly: GCA_017405875.1. Taxonomy (GTDB): domain Bacteria; phylum UBP6; class UBA1177; order UBA1177; family UBA1177; genus UBA1177. The sequence continues at coordinate 91,786 of JAFQZM010000038.1, read as the reverse complement.
TCGGTTGTCTTTCGCAAGTGCACGAATTTTTGGGACTTGAACAGTTTCCGGCAATACAGTTGCCTTCCTCACTCACGCGGCAGCTTCCGCCGGGCTCAGTTGCAGGGCAGTTGCGCACAAGTTCCCGAAGTTCGTCAATATTCGGAAGACGCCAGGTTTCACCCCATGAATCGAGTTTTTTGCAGTAATCCTGAGCTTCGTTCCAGGTCATTTTATCTAAAGAACGGGCCGAAAAAATAAATTTTCCCTCATTCTCGACGACTTCAATTTCGACAACCTCTGACACGGATTCGCTCTGTATTGCGGCTGCTTCCTCGGCTTCAAGTTCATTATCTTTTGCAGGTGCAGATTCACTCTGAGACCCTGCGTTTTCTTCAGGTTTTGCCTCTTCCTGAGGCGCAGCTTCAGTTTCGGCTGCCGGCTGAGCCTGAGGTTCTGCGGTTTCTTCAGCTTTAGCTTCTTCCTGCTTATTCTCCTGCTGAGACGCAGTTTCAGTCGTTTCGCCCTCTGCAAAAAGAGCCGCTGTCAAAAATACCGCACTCAAAAAAAACAAAAACAAACTTTTTTTCATGATTTCACCTCTATTTTCTGAATATTCCCTTGATAGTTTCAATCGTTTCATCTTTCAAAACTGCCGATATTCCTACAAAAATCATCATAAAAACAACTGCCGTTACTGAAAAAGAACACATTTCGCTTATTTTGCCGGTTTTGAAAACTGTGTCAAAAAAAGCGTAGACATGATTTTTTAAAAAGAACAAAGGCAAAAGCGAAACAACTGAAATTATTGAAATTTTAAAAAAACAAACAAAAACTTTTCCGAGTTTCAGGCTTCCTTTTAAAGAGAAAAAGTAACTGCCGAAAAGTATTGCAGCGCATGAAAAAGCAGCTATCGAAGAAGCCAGCGCGATGCCGCCTCCTGCAAGGGAACCGACTAAAAAGTATGCCGCCGCAAAATTAACGACGATTGAGGTAAGACCTGCAACAATCGGAACATTCGTCTTTTCCAATGCGTAAAAAAGCGAAATCATGATTCTTGAAATTGCAATGAAAAAGAGCCCTGCAATGCGGAACCTCAGCGCATCGGAAGTTAGCGTTACCGATGTTCCGTCGAATTTTCCGAAACCGAAAAGAAGTTTCACCATTTCATCGGAATTGAAAACAGTGAAAATGACTGCCGGGATCGATATGAATGCAACGAAATTCAAAGCTGACGAGAGATTTTTTTCCAAAGCCCCGCTGTTTCCGCTTTTCGCATTTTCAACAAGTTCGGGAAGGATCACCGTGCTCAGCGAAACAACGAAAATGCCGAGGATAAGCTCTTCTATCCGCGCCGAAAAACGGAGGCTGCTCACTACTCCGACGCCCGCTTTGCTTGCAAAACTGGTGGTGAGAAGAATATTTATCTGGTAAGCACCCGTTCCGAAAAGCGTCGCCAGAATCATCTTCGACGACTTCTTGATAAACGGTTCATTAAATGCTTTTTTCAGACTGATGAAGCGGAATCTGAAAAGCGTTTTCCGCATGAACGGGAACTGTACCGCCATCTGCATGAAACCTCCGGCAAGAACGCCGACCGACAGAGCGCGCGCCGGATCGGAGGAAAGCGGAGCAAGCAGAAACGCAAGGGTGATGAAAGTGATGTTGAAAACTATCGGCGAAAAGCCGCTCGGCCTGAATATGCCTGAACTGTTGAGAACGCTTTGGATCAGCGCGGCAAGAGTTATGAAAAAGATGTACGGAAACATTATTTTTGCTAGGAATGCCGCTTCTTCGGCACTTTCCGCATCAAACGAAGGCGAAAGCACGGAAACCAGATTTCCCGAAAAAACCATCAGTATGACGACCGCCACGAACGCAAAAACCGTAACGATGCTAAAAACTGCATTCAAGAACTCAGCGGCACGCTCCCTTTTGTTTTCGGTAATAAGCCCTTTGAACTGAGGAATGAATGCGGCTGACATCACCCCGTCGGCAAAAAGTCTCCTCACCATATCCGGCACGATAAAAGCGACACTGAAAGCGTCAGCAAGAACGCCGGTGCCGAGCAAAGCCGCCGTTACGGATTCGCGGACCAAGCCTAAAATGCGCGAAATTACTGTGAGGACCGCCAAATCAGAACTTTTTTTGAATATGGAAGGAGTTTTTTGAGTCATAGTCACCCCGTCAGCACAAAAACACACGAAAAAATAGGAAAAAAGAAAACGGAAAGCAAGAAATCAGATTCAGGAAGCAGCGTTATCCACCACTTAAAGCGGTAAATTCTGTGATTTTATGAAAAGTTGACGGGGTAACTTAAATAACTGGAACAAGTAAAAACTCAACGAACACAGCGAACATAGTTTTCACCAACTTTATAACTCTCCCCCACTTCTGCATTGCTGAAATCGACCCTCCAAGCCGAGTTTTTACTGTCATACAAAGTGGAAGATGACCAAAACCAATTAATACGCCAACTCTCATTTGGCAATTTACTGTATTCAACATCCGCTTTTTGTTCACAAGAACAAGAATCTTCCGGCTTCATGCAGTCACCATTTAAACATTTGTTTTTTGCACTGACTTTGCATTCTCCTCCGGTTTCCGTTTTCGGGCAGTATTGAATAAGTGTTCTGAGTTCGTCAATATTCGGCAGCCTCCAGTCCGTATGTCCGTTTTCTTCAAGTCTTCCGCATCCGAACAGTCCTCCCGGATTTGTTCCTTAGATTTTTTCAACAGAAACACCGCTGCGGCAACAGCTAAAACAACCACAACAATCAAAACTTTTTTCATGTTAATCCTCTATGTTTTGTTTTATTATCTCTGATATTTTTTTCTTAGTTTCCTCTGACAAGCTGTCACATCTTTCAAATGCATCATCAGCGATTTTTTTTACGGAATCCGGAATAATCACTGATGTCAAGTCTTGGCAGTCCGCAAAAGCACACCAGCCTATTTCTTTTACAGAAGCAGGTATAATCAAAGATTTCAGGCTCATGCAGTCAAAAAAAGCGTTGTCTTCGATTATCTCCACAGAAGTGCCGATTGTAAGATCTTCCAGAGACAAACAGAACTCGAATGCTCCCGATCCGATTTTTTTTACTGAATTACCGATTACCAGTTTTTTCATACCGCAACAGTCGCTAAAGGCACTATATTCTATTTCCGTTATGCAGTCAGGTATAATCAGCGAAGTCATATCGCCTTGGCTGGCAAAGGCAAGATATCCTATTTTCGTCACCGATTTTTTCAGTTCTATCTCGCCTTTACCGTCTGCAAAGGTATGCCTTATAGATTTTTCCTCGATCCATGGAGCATCCAATTTTTCGGAGGATTCGTAGTAAATGACATTATTCTTCTGATTTTCCAACAACATTGCAGTCTCCTTAAGTGAAAAGACTATTTTACCTGCATTCTGACACAGCGGACTGAATCATCGTCGCCCTCGTAACCTTCTTTTAGTAAAGAGCCTACCATCCCACGGGCAAAACTTACATACCAGAATCTTTCAGGATCATCGGAATTGCCCGATGAAGACCAAAGCCAGACACCATCTCCGTCGCCTAACTTGCTGTAATGCCCGTTCTCTTCGTTTTCACCGCAATAACAATCCTGAGAAAAACAGTTATCGGCAAGGCAGGCGTTTTTTTCACTGACTTTGCAGCTTCCGCCTCTTTCCGTCTTTGGACAATTTTTGATAAGCGTCCTAAGCTCATCAATAGTTGGAAGTCTCCAGTCGTTGTGCCCGCCCTCATTCAGATTACCGCAGTAACTCACGACCGCGGCCCAAGTCCCGGCTTTGGAAAAGCGTTCCGACCATACAAGTTCCTTTGTCTCCTCATCTTTAAGCTCACGGATCCTCTCTGCAGCATCCACAACATGGTTGCCAGTCGGAAAATCCTTCAGATATTTTTCCAACTCTGCAATTTTAAATGCGCTTGCAGCCTGTTTAAATGCGGTATCGTCCGCCTGTTCAGCCTCTCGTTCATATCTGCAGCTCGCTTCGCTTTCGCGCAGATCATCTACATATTTTTTCACAACGACAGTACAGCACACAAGTGCCGCCAAAACAAAAACGACCATAATTTTTTTCATACCGGCCTCCGTTTTACCGCATAATTACATCTATAGAACCATAATAATTCTTTAACTTTAAACCATAAAACCTGCTATTTATATTCTTATTTTCTGAAAAACAGAAACTCCAAACACCTCACACCCAAAAGGCAGACTTTTTTCCTATATCTTTTTGACGGAGAGAATCAATAATTTTTTTGAAGTATTTGGGATTTTTTTGGAGACCACTGTGTTTCTTATTTTTCCTTTGGCGGATTATCTTTCAAAAACAAAAGACCTTTTGCGTCAAGCCTGTCTTCATTGTCAAACGGAATGCCCGCTTCTTTCTTTTTGCGCAGAAGTTCCTGCGTGTAGTAAGCAAGCACCGATGTCTGGATTCTGAAAAGTTCACACATTGTTTTTTCACGTGTAGCAATGTTGCCTGTGTCACGATAATTAAAACCATAACAAGTCGGACAAATATTCAAAAGCGAGCAGTCTGCACAGAAAGGATCGGTGTTGACTTCTTTAGATGAAAAATCCATTTTTTCCTGCAATTCAGCCGCCTTTTGAGTTCCCAAAACAAGTGGTGTGAAAAGATGACACGGATAAGTTTTTCCGTCCACATCGTAAGTTATCATCTGAACTCCTGTGCCGCACCATTTTTGTTTTGGATCACGCTTGATTTCAATATTAAGAAATCGCATTTTTCTGTCAAACATCGAAATAGGTTCAATCTCAGGATGCCCTAAATAATAATTTGCGATCACCATCAACTGCTTACTAAACTCTTTTTTATCTTCTTCGGACCAAACTTGTCCGTATCCGCAGTTAGCAGAAAACTTAATTCCTTTTTCCGTTAAATAAATAATTCCAGAGGCTAGATTTTTCAGAGAATCAGGAGAAATAGTCATTTTTGCTCCCTGATTAGGATAAGTTTTAAGAAAAAAATCTAAATCGACTTTACCTGAACAATTTGTCCTATTCATATCTTGGGATTCATCTGTGCCGTCATAACTTATGCCGACAATGAAACGTTCCTTATGTTTTACCAACCAAGATTTGATTTCATCTGTTATTAAAGTTCCGTTTGTGGTCGTGAAAAAGAGATATGGCACTCCCCATTTATGCGACCAAGTCCATTCCATAATCTCTTTCATCAAGTCAAATTTTACAAAAGGCTCGCCGCCCATGAAATCGAACTCAATTTCGTCAAAATCAGGCGAATTCTTAACAAGCCCAAACTCTTTTCTGATTATTTCTTTTGCCAGATCAAGCGGCATAGATTTATCGCTTTTGTATTTTTCATAACAATAGACACAATTTAAATTACAAGAATGCGTTATTACCAAAGTACAATTCCTGCGCAGTGGTGAACCTTTTTTATTAAAACTCATAATTCTCACCTCCCATATAAATTAAATTCCTAAACCGCCGTGGCAACCTTGATCACAACATCCCTCACAACCATCATAGCAAATAGCATAGCAATTTTCTTCACAACTACCTACACAAGCACCTTCACAAGTATCTGCACACGCTCCAACACAACCCTCTGCGCAATCCCCTTCACAACCAGCTGAACAATCACCTTCACAAATACCTTCACAAAGTCCTTTACAATCACCGTTACAACTTCCAGAACAAGCATCACAGCTATACAAAAAGTTATTTTCATCGGATTCATCAGAAATAGAACCTGACGAAACAACTGAGTTCAATAATTCGATATCATAAACCATTTTGTCACTCCATAGAAAGGAGAGGACTTGTTTCCAAGCCCCCTCATCAAAAGGTCTTCCTTCTGGAGCTACCAGCTGCCATTTCTGCAACTATCGTTACATCCTCCAGCACAATCTCCTTCACAGCCGCCATAACAACCACCAGAACAATTGTCACAAACATAGGATTGCTGGCTTCCCACAGATTCATAAGATACAGAACCAGATGAAGCAACTGAGTTAAGCAACTCGACATCGTAATTTACATTAGTCATTTTTTCCTCCTTGGAATAAAAAAATAATAAAACTATCTTTTTACCATTTCATTGGCAGAAAGATATACCTTTAAAAAGTCTGTCCCTCACAATCGCCCCCACAACCATTAGTGCAAGCATCAGCGCAAGCCCCTTCACAAGCACTGCCGCAGTTATCTTCACAATTGCCAGCACAACCATCGTGACAACCGTAATGCGACAAGTTTCCGAAAGATTCGTACGATACAGAACCAGATGATACAACAGAGTTCAACAACTCGACATCGTAATTAAAATTGCTCATCTTTCTCTCCATTAAAAAAAATTGATAATATCCTGAAACGGGAACTCCCGAGACAGTCTGTTCTTTTGAAAAAAATTACGATAATTTATTGATTTTATTAAAAAATTTCTTGACTTTTCAAGAAAAATCAGTATAATACTACTGTTGACTGTTGACGGATCATTTTGTCTTCCCAATAAAACAATCAAAAACGAGGGATTTTAGACAAATCAGAACTGAAAGCAAGTGATTTTTTCGTTTCGGCAGAAAAATTTTAACTTGAACAAAAAATACGGAATCCGCAAAAATAATTCGAGTCAAACTGTAAAACTCAATTTTGTTGGATAATTCAGGTAGTTAAACCGGTAGATTTTGTGGAAAGTCTGCGGGCTCACCGCCCGCGCTCCGACATTTTAGTTTGCAGCCTGGATCGCAGTTGCAGCAACTACGTTTACGATATCGTCAACCGAGCAGCCTCTCGAAAGGTCGTTGACCGGTTTCGCTATGCCCTGAAGGAAAGGACCGACTGCTTCTGCTTTTGCAAGTCTCTGAACGAGTTTGTAGCCGATGTTTCCGCTCTGAAGGTCGGGGAAGATCATGACGTTTGCCTGTCCTGCGATAGGACTGTTGGGGCATTTTGTCTTACCTACGCTTGCGACCATAGCTGCATCAGCCTGGATCTCGCCGTCAGCTGCAAGGTCGGGAGCTGTTTCGTGAACGATTTTTACTGCTTCGACAACTTTGTCTACGAATTCGTGTTTTGCGCTGCCGTAGGTCGAGAAGCTAAGAAGAGCGACTTTCGGATCCATGTCGCAGAAGGATTTTGCAGTCTGAGCGGTAAGGATAGCGCTCTCTGCAAGTTCTGCCGAAGTCGGATTCGGGTTGACTGCGCAGTCGCCGAAAAGGAACATTCCGTTGCTGCCGAGCTCGCAGTTCGGAACTATCATAACGAACGTGCTGGAAACCGATTTGATTCCGGGTTTCGTCTTGATGATCTGGAGTGCCGGACGGATCGTGTCGCCGGTCGAATGGATCGCGCCGCTTACGAGACCGTCAGCGACGTCTTTCTTGACCATCATCGTTGCGAAGTAAACTTCGTCAGCCATCATTTTGCGCGCCTTGTCCATATCGACGCCTTTAGCCTTTCTCATTTCATAGAAAGTGTTGACGAAATCTTCGTAGTATTCGCTGTTGACCGGATCAACTATTCTTGCGCCGTCGATCTTTACGCCGAGTTCTTTTGCCGCAGCGTTGATCTTTTCGGGATTTCCGATGAGGATCGGTTTCGCGATCTTCTGCTCAAGAATGATCTGTGTTGCCTTGAGGGTTCTCGGTTCGGTTCCTTCCGGAAGAACTATCGTTTTCTGGACCTTGATTGCCTTTTCACGCAAAGATTCGATAAAATTCATTTTTTTCTCCTTCAAAAAAGTTATTAAAAGTTCAAAACAATTAAAGAGCAATTTTTGCGCGAGTATAAGACATGAATTTGTTTTAGCAAGGAAAACAACTCGCAAAATTCAGGATAAAATTGAATTAATTTAAAGAATCTCTAATCTTTATTGTTTTCGGTTGATTTTAAGGAGGATTAAAATGCCTTTGTTGAAAAAAGTTCTGATTACTTTTCTGCTATGTTTTTCATGTGTCTTATTTGCGGAGGAATCTGATCTTCAAAAACCGCTACTCGGCAAACTCATCGAAAGAAACGGCCGGCTTTACGACACTTTTTACTATCACATGGACGGTGAACCGCAGTATCTCCTGCAGAAATACGATGAAATCGCGATTCCGCATTCGGCGAATCTGAATAGTCTGCGGGACATCAGGTTCAACGGAATCAAATTTTCCGATATGATTTCGCATGTTACCTTCGATGCTCAGAATTTCAGGGCTTTCAAAATCAATCTTGATAAATCCGACCGCAAAAACTGGATTCAGGTGCGCAACATTCTCGCGAAAAACGGCATAGGAGCCTGGCCGGTACTCACCTACTACGCGAAAAATTCGCCCGTAGTCCTGGACGGAACGATAAACCTTGTTTTTTCGAAACACACAGACAAAGACGAGCAGGAAAGAATTCTGAATATTTACGGACTTAAAGTTGTTGAAATCGTTGACGAAGAAAATAATTTTTACACAGTTTCGCTTCCCGCAGGTTCTGATCCTTTCGCAATAGCCAATTCACTTTTTGAAAGGCAGTACGTCCGCTGGGCACAGCCGAACTGGCTCTGGAAAATGAAACTTCTTTCAACGACTCCGAACGACCCTTATTTTGAAGAGCAGTGGCATTTGACTCAGATCAACGCACCTGAAGCGTGGGATATCGAAACCGCCAGCGGCAAAGACGTCAGAATCGCAATCGTTGATTCAGGTGTCGATCTTACCCACCCCGATCTCAATATTCTGACTGATCTCGGCGAAGACTTTCTCGGTGGTAATCTGGGCGGTGCACCGAACACCGAGAAAAACGGTAACGACCGTTACGGAGTTCCGCACGGAACGGCATGTGCAGGGCTTGCGGCGGCAAAGACAAACAACAGTGCCGGCGTTGCGGCGACATGCTGGGGATGCCCGATTATTCCGATAAGAGTTATTCCGGATGACTACGAAGATGAAAGTCAGATGCTGAACGTCAATTCCACATATAACGCAATCAAATATGCTGTTGACAACGGTGCTTGGGTCGTAAGCAACAGCTGGGGAGCCGAAGACGTGGACGACAACTACAACTGCATTCAAATTCCTGCCGACAACAGCACTTCACAAGCTGTCGATTTCGGCAGAAAAAGCGGCAGAAACGGCAAAGGAACGATTTTCCTCTGGGCTGCCGGAAACTCTCACTGCGACACAAATTTAAACGGCTTTCTCAAAGACAACGATTTTCTCACGGTGAGCGCACTCGGAGAGTCCGACACTATGGAAGGTTACTCGAACTACGGCGCCGAAATCGATATTTCTGCCGGTGCGGGGAACAACACGACCGACATTCAGGGAACCCAGTACGGATACGCCTACAAAAGCAGTTACGGAAACAACCTTATCGGCAGCCTTGACAGCAAAGGCGACTACACAAGCGGAATGAGCGGAACCAGCGCGGCGACACCTGTTGCAGCCGGAGCAGTAGCACTCATGCTTGCGGCAAATCCGGATTTCGTATTTTCAGGAGCGATGAACTGCGTAAAATCCAAAGCCCGCAAACCGTCGGCAGACTGTTCCGAAGGTTCATGGGCGACCCAGAGCGATGAATGGCTCTCCAGCGGATCGAAAGAACACTCGCCCTGCTTCGGATTCGGTATCGTCGACGCAAACGCAATGGTCCGTGCTGCAAAAGACGGAACCTGCCCGGAATGTATAGCCTCGGCTCCGGTTGACGGCTGCTACGGAAACTACTACGACAGAGATGACGACTGCGACGGCGTTATCGACAACAACTGCGAAAACGGCGGAACCGGAAAAGCGGGAGACGCATGTTCAACTGATTCCGAGTGCATAAACACTGCGGGAAATCCGATATGTATCAACGACGAAGATTGGAAAGGAGGCTACTGCACGGCGGAATGCTCGAAAAACAAAGACTGCTACAACGGAAACAGCAAAGTCGAATGCTACGAAGGATTATGCATCGCGAAATGTTCCTACAACGAAATCCGCACAGGCTACGGCTGCATTGACGACAAAATACTTCCGAAAGAAGCCGATCCTGAACCGAACTGCGGAAACAATGTAAAGGAAGAAGGCGAAGAGTGCGACGGCGACTACAAACCGTGCACCGAAATCGACAGCAGCTTCACGGACGGAACAGCCTTCTGCAACTATGAATGCACCGGCTACGACACAAGCACATGCGCAGGCGGCGGCAGTAACGATGACGATTCCGATCCGGCTGACGACGAAGATCCGCAGGAGAGCGGTGAAGATTCCGAAAACAGCGATGCCGACGAAGATGAACAGACCGGCGGCGACAATGATGATTCTTCCAACGAAAACAACAACGGTCCAGAAAAAAATCAAGGTGAATACAACGGCGAATGCTATCCCGACCGCACATGCAATGACGGACTGATATGCGGCACGGAAAACACTTGCATAAAACCATTAAAAAAAGACGGCAGCGGCTGCTCGCTTCTGACTGTCGATTAACTTATTTCCATATTTTCCATTAACAGTTGACTCAATTTTAAAAAGTCTTATAATCCGACGTTTTTTTTGTTAAACTTCGGAGGTGACAATGAAAAAATTCTTATTTGTTCTTATGGTTTTTGTTCCGGTAATGCTTTTCGCAGCAATCGGTCAGAACGGTATCTCACACGCTCCTGACGGCACCGAACTCAAATGGGAAGAAGGTGCATGGGACTTCTTCATCATGCACAAAACTCTTATCGACCGTGTAACCGGCGCAGCCAACACAAGCAACGGTCAGGATAACACTGCGCAGAACCCGCAGGCTGATACTTTCATAGATCCGAATGTAGGATCGACCTACACTTTGACATCAAAACACATTCCGCCGGATGCTGATGTCGACAGAGCTTTCCTCGTATGGCTTTCGACTCAGGATCCCAATAATCTCAGCGGTCCGACTGACAACTCGGTAACACTCACATTCACGAATGCGGCTGATCCGTCAATTACCCTTACTCAGGAAGTTACTGCTTCAAAACAGGGTAATCTTGCAACAACGACAATCGGTGACTTTGAATACGAAGCACTGAACATGCCTGCCGATGCGAACAGCGGAGCAACAGGCGTTTACACCTACAGAGTCGAAGTTTCCGACTTCATGAAAGAAATCATCGCTATGGGTGAAAAAAAAGGTATGAACTCCGGTGAAGCCCTTTACGGTGACTACAATGTAAAAGGAATGGACGGCTCGAATGACCAGAATTACCTTACGACAAGCGGTCTGGTCGGCGGCTGGTTTATGCCTTTCGTCTACACTTCGGCCCACATCAACCCGAAGAAAATCTACTTCTACAACGGTCTTGCTGCATACAGAGACGCTTCTCAGCTTATCACGGTTTCAGGTTTCGAACTTCCGGCTGAAGCAGTCATTAAACTCGGTCTCGTTGTTTTTGAAGGTGACCCGGGATTGTATTCGCCGCTTTTCTCTCACATGGAAGGTCTTGCAATAAGCAGCCAGCTTAATCCCAACAATTTCGCACCTCTTTTCAACAACTGCAATCCGAATATGGGTTCTTACACCGAAATGTACAACTCGATTTCATCGGTTTTCGGCTGGGAAGACAGTGAAAACTACTGGTGCGTCGGCAATCCAAACCAGTTGTGGCCTATGGATATGACCAATCCTCTTGAATACGCAATCGATGCCGACATTCTTATGGTAGACTCAGGTCCTACCGGTCCTTTCTACGGACAGTTCCAAAAAGGCGACACGATGATCAACCTTCAGATCGGCGCAAACCAGGATCAGGTTTACACAAACCTTCTTATCGTCAGCGTCGATACGAAAGCACCGAAATTCGATATTCCGGCAAACCCGAAAACCCCGAACGGCAGAGAGAAAGATTACTGCTCATGCTCGACTGACGAAGATGCAGTATGTGCTGACAGACCTTTCTACTACACGATCAAAATCCAGAACTGGGGTGAAAACCAGGCCGGCAACGTAATGCTTCAGGATACACTTCCGGCTCAGGTCGACTATGTTGCTGGAACAACCGAAATCGCAACGAAATTCGATGAAAACGGAAACGGAACAGACTGGACGACGGTTCCCGACGTAAACGGCGGATTCCCCTACGCCAACGCTCAGATGATTGCCGATGTTATGACGCAGCACTGCGACAAACTCAACGAGCCTGATTACTGCAGCCAGGGTGCATGGGTAAGATTCCAAGTCAGACCGAAAGCAAACCTTTCGAAGAACGAAGTCATCAGAAATACAGCCGTAATTACCGGCGACAGCATGCCCTACAACTCGAACAGCAACATTCCGCTCAGACTCAAACTCGGAAAATGCCCGACTATCGCTGAGTGCGAACTTCCTCCGAAAGCTCAGTGCGGCGGTGTAAAAATCGACGGAAACGACAGCTACTGCGCAGAAGACAAAGACTGCAAAGACGGCGAAAAATGCGTAAACAACGAGTGCGTTTCTGAAGGCGGCAACAATCAGACGACTCAGGATTTGAACGTTTCTTACGATATGGGCAAAGACAGCCCTGGAAGCGGCGACTCGAACGAAATACTTATCGAGTCTCCGAAAAACGATCTTGTTCTCGGTCAGTTCTACCTTCTTTCCGACGGAGATAAAGGCAAGACCTACGAATTGCTCAAAGCTCAGTTCAAACTTTACAAAGACAATGATGTCAAAGCGGCAAACTTCAAACTTTACAGAGACAACAACGGAAACGGCAAAGTCGATGAAGGCGACGCAGTAGTATCTTCCGCCGACTCTCTCCAGAACTCATCTTTCATCGAGTTCTCCACTATGGATGCGGCTAACAGAGCCATCACGACCGCTGACAAAAACTACTTCATCGTAACAGCCAATGTCGAAACGACAACGACAACCGGTCAGCCAGGAAAATTTAACCTGATTATAGAGAGCCCCGAAGCATTCACGCTCAAAGCCGGCGGAAACATCACCGTAAACGGCAAGAGAATCGACTTCGCGACATTCAGATTCGAACCTATAGAGGGCTTTATTTTCACAAAAGGACAGATGGATCCTCCGGTTCCGTCATACAAAAATTTCAACGGCGAACACGAAATGCTTCAGGCCAGAACGAAATCGAAAGGTGCTGCTGACAAGATCAAAACAATCAAAGTCAAGATATCCAGCAGCTACGCAAAATTCGGCGAAGGCATCAAATCCATCTCCCTCATTCTCGACAGAGACGGCGACGGTATCCAGTCGGCAGGAGACACTGTACTTCAGAAGGTTGATACTTTCGACAGTACGACTTCGATGACCTTCGAAAATCTTGAAGATCTTCTTCAGTACGGCGAAAACGAAGAAAAATTCCTCATCTTCAAGGTCGAATTCAAAATGAAAGACGGCGAAAAAGCGAAAATCACGGTCAGCGATGTAAAAGTAGGTTCCGGAAAGGCTGTCGGAACGCCTGTTGCTTCGAAGGAATTCACTTATGAATGCGATCCGACCGATCCGAATTCATGCGGTTCCGGCGATGATGACGGCAGCGGCTGCTCAATTTCAGCAGTTGAAGAAAGCAACAATATGCTCTACCTCGTTTTCGCAGCATTTGCGGCTCTTCTTGCTCTTGCGGGCGTCAAACTTTTTGCTTCCAAAAAATAATTCCCCTATTCTTTTCCGATCATAAATCTTCCAGCTAAATCAAAATCATCACCATTCAATCAATCCGATTTAACCTGCCCAATCCTTGATCCGCAGATCCGGCGATTTCAGCAGGCAGGCTTTTTAAAGAGGCTCTCTCCCCTTGCAGCTATTAGGGAGCTTAAGGAATTTAGGGAATTTAGGGAGTTTAGAGATTTAGTGATTGTTAGATATCAAGATTTGAAAATTATTTCGTGATTACTTTTTGAGGCCGTAAACTTTTACGAAAGCAAATGCGAGGATTGATGCAAGAAGTGCAAGAATGACGTAAAGTGCCGGGCTGTTGTCTTCGGGAAGTTCAGAGATCGCGCAGCCGTCACTGTCGTCGTCATCACACATATTCGGGTCTGAACTGTCACACTCATAAGCAAATTCGTTGGACGATACGGGAAGTTCGACTACAGGATTGCCGCTCTTTACTTTTACGCCTGAAACCTGAATTTTCGCCTTCTCGCCTACCGACATTTTGAACTCGACTTTGAAAACGAGGAATTTTTCTTCATCCTTTTCGTATTTGAGAAGATCGCCGAGGTTGTCGATAACAACTGTTGACGAGCCGTCAAAATCGCTGATTTGCGCGATGACTTCGTCGCCGTTCGAGTGACGTCCGTTTTTGTCTTTGTCGATAATGACTGAAACCGATTTGATTCCCTCACCGAATTTCACATAGTTGTTCGGAGTTTTGAGCGTTATCGAATTTACAGCGTCTGCAACTCCTTTCGACTTGGTTCTGACCTGAAGCATTTCGTGCTCGCCGTTGAAATCCTTGTATGCTGGAACTTCAGGAGTGTTGGAACCTTTCGTGATTATGAAACCTTCTTTCGGTTCAAACATATATTCAACAAAGAGTATCTGGTTTCCTTTTGCTTCGATTTTTTCGGAATCTGCAAGTTCGAATGACTCGGATCCTTCGATGGTCATGCTGAATTTACCGGGACGTGAATCCGAATTCGTTGATGCATCGGCTGTTACGATGAAGTTGACTTTGCCTTTTGCAGAAAGAAGTCTGTTCGCTTCGCCGACATTGAAGGTTACATAAGAACTTGATATCGAATCAGCCGAAGCAATCTCCGTGTCGCCGTCGTTGACCTTACCGTCGCTGTTGTTATCCTTGTAAAGTTTGAAATTTTCAGCTTTGATGTCGCTGTCGGCTTTGAATTTGACCATAAGTTTGTTGAATTTGTAGAATTTGCCTTCGCTGCCGTCCGCTGCAAGGTAGAACTGACCCAAAACCACTCCTTCGCTCGGAGAATCAATAAGTATCGCCGAACCGTCGTTGGAAGGAGAGTTTACCCCTTCGCCGAAAGTTACTTCAGTTCCTTTAGAAAGGCTTGCCGAGGCGTCGTCTTTACATTCGTTGTCGATACATTTTTTGCCGTTTCCGCACTCCTCATCTTTTGTGCAGTAGTTGTCGTTACCTTCAACTTTTACGCCGCCGCACTGAGCTTTCGGCGGAAGTTCGCACTCGGAAATCGCCGGACACGTGCCGCCTTTGAGTCTGAGCGGAATACTGCTGTTCGTGTTGAAAACAGCTCCGGCAGTTTCATTTGAAGAGATAAAAGCCATATTTTTAATAACTTCGTTTTTCGCAAGGTTTTCTTTCGGTTTGACGACAAATCTTATCCATGCGCTCTGTTCGCATACCGAGTCGCTTTGTCTGCAGTGTTCAAGCATGTCTGCGACGACTCTCGGCTCTTCAAACGGGAATTTTCCGTTGACATCAGGAACGGTTTCCCAGTCGGTACCGAGCCCTTCTTCGTTGATTTTCGTAGCGATTTCGGTGCTTCCCGGAACATAGTCGACTTGCGGAGGAAGTTTGTCCTGAAGCATTACACCGCTAGCCGTATCTTCACCCCAGTTCTGAACTTTGATCGTGTAGTAGAACGGTCTGTCCATGCATACCGCGTCGGCTTCCTTCGCACATGAGCAGGAGTCTTTTTCTCTTCCGTTCGGCGTAAACCTGTTTTCGGGGATATCAAACTGAGGCGGTCTCGTATCAACGCTGACAACGAGAAAGTTGGTAAGTATCTGATCCTGATTGGCGCCTATCTTAAGACCGAACTGCATATCGCCTTTGTTGAACATCGTATCGAAAGGAGAAAACCTTGAATCTACAAGGAAAGTATCGGCATCAATTGCGTATTCTATCGGATTTTCGGGATCAAGCGGGTTATCGGGGTTGCCGATGCAGGTTTCCGTTTCATCCTGCCAGCCGAATATTGACGATATAGAGTTGTAAATTTCGGTGTAGTTGATCGGATCGGTTTTAGGCGGGTTGCAATTGTTGAAAAGAATCTTGTAGTCATTGGGAGCAGCAAAACCGCTGATGGAAAGACCTTCGGGAGGGAAAGTGGTGATACCGTTGCCGACCCTTGCTCTGCCGGGGTCTCCTTCAAAAACGACGAGACCGAGTCTGATGACAGCGTCTTCCGGCAGTTCGAAACCATTGACCGTTATGAAGGCATTTTTTGCCTGATATACTTCAAGACCGTGGTAAAAATAGATTTTTTTAGCGCGGATATGTGCCGAAGTATAGACGAAAGGAAGTGCCCAGCCGCCGGCCATCGAACTTTGCTTCATATACAGGCAGTGGTTTGAGGATTCGATTCCTTTGACATTGTAATCGCCGTAAAGGGCTTCACCTGGCTGCATGCCTTTTTCTTCACCCATAGCGATGATTTTTTTCATGAAGTCTGAAACTTCGACTCTGTAAGTGTAATAGCCTGTGTATCCTGCGGTTTCTCCAGGACAGTAAGGTTCCTTGTTGAGCTGAGTGGCAACACTGTCGCGCACAGCTTCGTATTCGAACATTCCCTTGTTGTCCTTGGCAAGGTTTCCCTGAAATCCGGCCTTGACTTCCTGCGAATATGTGAGACTGGGATCAGCCGCATTCGTGAAAGTGAGCGTTACCGAATTTTTTGTCTGCTCGTCAAGTTTGTAGGGATCGACATCGGCAAGCCAGATGAGAAAAGCTCTGGAAACATCGGCATCAGGCGGAATGTGTTTTGAGGTGAGCGTGTAAGTTGTGCCGACCGCCGGGTCAACCAGAGTGTCTGCCTGCGGATTGGCGGTATCGTTGATTACGGCTCCGCTTCCGTCATCAGATATTTCGGCAATATGTTCAGCACTTCTTTCAAGAACCGATTTGTGCATGATGAAGAAGTCCCACGCACCTTCCTCCCATTTCAGGAGAGTGCCGTCGGGAGCGATGGAAATACCGTTCTGACCGATCACGGCAAAAAGGAATACGGGAAACAGAAAAAACAAAAGAAATAAAAACTTTTTCATAGCATCCTCCGTAGTTCAAAGAAAAAAACGGAATACTTTAAAGTTTTTGGAAACAGGAATCAATTAAAAAGATTTTTTCATTAAATACATGCCATTTCTTGACGTTATAAATTATAAAAATATAATGCCGCGGGTGAATGACAACCGTTTGTGGAGTTGCTTTTGAACAACAGACAATTAACAGGAATGCTGATAAAGAGAGGAATCATTTCCCTGCCGGAACTGAAATCCCTCGAAGAACTCTCGATCGAATCGGGAGAAAGCATAAAAGACATTCTTTTCAAAGAAAACCGACTCAATGAAAATCAGCTTGTCGACATTCTCAGCGAACAGTACAATGTTCCTAAGATAGACCTTTCCGAACTTGAGATCCAGCCTGAAGTCATCGCGCTTTTGAACGAACAGATAGTAACGCGCTACAACGTCATTCCGATTTCGAGAATCGGCAACACCCTCACTGTAGCAATGGCCGATCCTTCGAACATGAATGCGCAGGACGACATCAAGTTCCTGACTGACTACAACGTCGAAGTAGTCATCGCTTCGGCAACCGATATCGAAGCGGCGATCACAAAATACTACGGTGACCAGGCAAAGAAAGAAGACAGAAAATACGGCGACATCAGTTTTGACATGGAAACCCTTCTCAGCGAGGCCGACGATGTCAAACTGAGCGAAACGAATTTCGACGAAAGCACTTCTCTCGAAGACATGATCAGAAACTCGGAAGAGGCGCCGGTCATCCGTTTCGTCAATATGGTCCTGCTTGACGCAATCAAGAAGAAAGCGTCCGATATTCACGTAGAACCTTACGAAAAAAGTTTCAGAATCCGTCTCAGAATGGATGGTGTCCTGTACGACGTCGTTCATCCGCCGAGAAACACGATGGATGCGATCGTAGCCAGACTCAAAGTCATGGCTAACCTCGATATCGCTGAAAAACGTATCCCGCAGGACGGTCGTATCAAAATCAAGATCGGTCAGGGCGAGGACATGGACTTCCGTGTTTCGGTCTGCCCCGTAATTTTCGGCGAAAAAGTCGTTCTCCGACTTCTCGATAAGAGCAACCTTCAGCTCGATATGACCAAGCTCGGTTTCTTTCCCGATCAGCTCGAAATTTTCAAAGAGGCGATATACAAACCTTACGGAATGATGCTCGTTACGGGTCCTACCGGTTCGGGAAAAACGACGACGCTTTACTCTGCCCTTTCCGACCTCAACAAAGAAGACGTCAACATTTCGACGGCTGAAGACCCGGTCGAGTTCAACCTCGAAGGAATCAACCAGGTTGCGATCCGTGAGCAGGTAGGTCTTACCTTCGCTTCGGCGCTCCGTTCATTCCTCCGTCAGGACCCCGATATCATGATGGTCGGTGAGATCCGTGACTTCGAAACTGCCGACATCGCGGTAAAAGCTGCTATTACGGGTCACATGGTTCTGAGTACGCTCCACACGAACGATGCGCCTTCGACCATCACCCGTCTTATCAACATGGGTGTTGAAAGTTTCCTTGTTACGTCTTCAGTAAACTGCATCATGGCTCAGCGTCTCGGCAGAAAGATATGCTACAACTGCAAAGAGCCGATAGACGTGCCGAAATCTGAACTTCTTAAGCTCGGAATCAAGGAAGAACAGATCGCCGACGGCTACCAGATCTATCAGGGTAAAGGCTGCGAAGTCTGCAACGGTACGGGTTACAAAGGCCGTATCGCTTTTTATGAAGTTATGAAAATGACCGATCCTTTGAAAGACGCAATACTCAACGGCGCAAGCTCCATGGAACTCAAAGAGCTCGCAATAAAGCTCGGCATGAAGACCATGAGAATGAGCGCGAACCTGAGGCTTCTCGAAGGAACGACAAGTATAGCCGAAGTTTTAAGAAACACGGCACCTGACGAAAACGCATAGAGGTAAAAAATGGAAAATCCAAATGCTACAGTTTCTCTGCAGGATCTGCTCTCTCTGATGATTGAACAGGGAGCATCCGATCTTCACATTACCAGCGGTTCGCCGCCCCAGCTCAGAATCGACGGAAATCTGCGTCCAGTAAACGTGCCGCCGCTCACTCCGGTAGATACGAAAAAGCTGGCATACAGCATTCTGACAGAAAAGCAGAAAAAGGTTTTTGAGGAAAAGAATGAACTCGACCTCAGCTTCGGTGTCAAAAATCTGAGCCGTTTCAGAGCGAACGTATTCATGCAGAGAGGCGCAGTCAGTGCCGCAATCCGTGTAATTCCCTACAAAATCCTTGATTTCAGACAACTCGGTCTTCCGCCGATAGTCGAAGAGCTCGCAAAGAAACCGAAAGGACTTATTCTCGTCACCGGACCTACAGGAAGCGGAAAATCGACGACACTTGCTTCAATGGTTGACTACATCAACCGCAACCGTCACGGTCACATCGTCACGATCGAAGATCCTATCGAGTTCATCCACTCGCATAAAAACTGCATCGTCAACCAGCGTGAAGTCGGCGCCGACACGGGATCTTTCGCATCGGCTCTCCGCGTTGTTCTGAGGCAGGACCCCGATATCGTTCTCATCGGTGAGATCCGTGATATCGAGACCATGTCGACTGCGCTCAGCGTTTCTGAAACAGGCCACTTGGCACTTGCAACGCTCCACACGAACAGCACGATCGAAACAATCAACCGTATCATCGATATGTTCCCTGTAAACCAGCAGAATCAGGTCAGAGCACAGCTCAGCTTCGTTCTTCAGGGCATCGTCGCACAGACGCTTATCCCGAAAAAATACGGCGGCGGTCGTGTCATCGCCTGCGAAGTCATGGTTCCGAACGCAGCTATCAGAAACCTTATACGTGAAGAAAAGCTTCAGCAGATATATTCCAGTATGCAGTCGGGTCAGAACGACAGCGGAATGCAGACTATGACGCAGGATCTCGCCAGACTGGTAAGAAACGACGTCATCAGCATGGAAGACGCTTTGTCGCTGGTTCCGCATCTGGATGAATTTCAGGCTATTCTCGCAAGAACAAACCAAACGAGGAGGTAAAAAATGCCTTTTTACAAGTATGCCGGTGTCAACAAAAAGGGCGAAACCGTCAAAGGTTCAGTCGATGCCGATGACGAAAAGGGAGCAAGACAAGCCTTACTGGCACAGGGTGTCAGAGTCGATTCCCTGAAAAAAGACTGGACAAAGATAGAGCTCGGCGGCGGCGGAATGAAGCCGAAAGAGCTTGTTATCTTCACACGTCAGTTCGCCACAATGATCAACGCCGGTCTTTCGATCATTCAGGGTCTGGAGATTCTTGCCGCTCAGTCTGAAACACCTTACTTCAGAAGCATTTTGAGAAAGGTCAAGAATTCGGTCGAAGAAGGTAAATCTCTTAGTGATGCACTTAAAGACCACAAAGTTTTTACCGACCTTTACGTAAACCTCGTTGCGGCAGGCGAAGTCGGCGGTATCTTGGATACGATTCTTGACCGTCTTGCGATATTCCTTGAAAAAAACGCTGCAACAACGGCAAAAATCAAGAGCGCAATGAAATATCCTGCAATCGTCCTCACGGCTACAATCGCAATCACGATCGTCCTGCTTTACTACGTTGTTCCTACGTTTGCTCAGCTCTTCATGAGTAACGGCCAGCAACTTCCCGGACTTACTCAGGTTATTGTCGATATGAGTGAATGGGTGCAGTCGAACATTCTTTTCATAATCGCAGGTCTTGTCGGCATCGTTATCGCATTCAGAACGGCGATGAAAAACCCGAAATTCCGTTTCGGTGTCCACAGATACGCCCTCAACGCTCCGATAGTCGGCGACCTCATCAGAAAATCTGCCGTTGCAAGATTCACGAGAACCCTGGGAACCCTCGTAAGTTCCGGTGTTCCGCTTGTTGACGGTCTCGAAGTTGTTTCCAGAACTTCAGGAAACATGATGATTGAAAAGGCTATTATGTTCGTCAGACAGAAAGTTATCGAAGGAAGCGACATGACGACCCCGCTTACCGAAGCCAAAGTTTTCCCGTCAATGGTCGTTCAGATGATCGGCGTCGGAGAAGCAACCGGTGCTATGGATACGATGCTCAACAAGATCGCAGACTTCTATGAAGAGGAAGTAGATGTCGCGGTCGACGGCCTTACCAGCATGATTGAGCCTATCCTCATGGTCGTAATCGGCGGCATCGTCGGAACAATGATGGTCGCTATGTATCTGCCGATGTTCAGCATGGGTAAAGCTGTCGGATGAACCTTCTCTCGGCGGACGAATTCCGCAATCACCTAAGTTACTATCTCATAATACGATTTTTCTTCATTTTCACCGTCATATTTTCGTTTTTCGTTTTTCCTTTCATAAGCGAAAACAACGATATTTTTTCATTTGCAAACAAACTTTTTCTCATTTCAGCATTTTTTCTGCTTGTTTTCAACATAGTTTCACTGACTGTCAACCGATTCATTCGTGAAAAATATCTAACTCTTTTCGCACACTTGCAGTTTGTCGTAGAAATCACGTTCTGGGTTCTGGTTTCGTACATAAGCGGCGGTATAAGCTCGCCATACCTTTACGTAATAATCATAAACATCATCTATGCCGGCATTCTGATGCGTGAAAAAGGTGCAATAATCACGACGCTTTACGCTTTCTTTCTGCTGCTTCTGCAAGGCGTTTCCGTAAAGTTTTCCTTCCTTCCGCTCATAACTTCAGAACTTGTGAAAACCTACTCTGCTTCGTGGGAATCGTACTTTTCGCGTCTTTTCACTTACCTTCTCTTCTTTTCTTTCACAGGTTTCGTAGCAAGCAGGATCACGAAAAGTTTCCGTCAGGCTAACAGCTCCCTGATCGAATCAACGCGCAGAAACAAAGAGATGGAAAAACACTTTTTCGCAATATTTTCGCAGATAAACATCGGTATCGTAATTTTTGACGAAAATACGAAATTTTACGTGAACAGATACGCGGAACAGTTCGAAAACATTCTCGATAAATTCTTAGCCGAAGCAACTAAAGACACTGCTTCAAACGGCGCGTGGTCGGAGAAAAAATTTGACGGTATCTGGCTTTCCTACACGGTAATGCCGTACATAGAAAACCAGAAAGTCGTTATATTTTCAGACCTTACCGCCATCAGGAAGCAGGAGGAAAGTTTCGAGCTTCAGGAAAAACTGGCTACGATCGGAAGACTCACGGCAACTATCGCCCACGAGATAAAAAATCCCCTCACGAGCCTCATCGGAGCGAGCGAACTCATGTTTTCCGAGATTCAGGAAATCCAGCCAGAATCTGACACGACCGAGCTCATTGACATCATCCGGCGTGAAGGAACACGCGTCAAAACCCTGCTTGACTCTCTTTTCAGGTACACTGAAGAAACTTCCTATACCCTGATGGAATGCGTTCCGAGCTCGATCCTGAGCGACGTTGTCACTCTTTTCAAATTAGGTCATCCGAAAGTCAAAATCACCTGCAAAGTTGATGAGTTTTCGGTTCTCGGAGACGCAGAAAAGTTGAAACAGGTGTTCTGGAACATCATGACGAACAGCGCTGAGGAGATGAATGACGAAGGTGAAATCGACATATTTTCCGAAGTGACCGACAATTCTTTCAAACTTTACTTCGATGACACAGGCTCTGGTTTCAATGAAAAAAATATCGACAAAATTTTTGATCCGTTTTTTTCTACAAAAAAGCGCGGAACCGGTTTGGGGCTCGCTCTCGTTTACAGAATAGTCACAAAGCACGGCGGCTCGATAAAAGCGACAAATACCGAAAAAGGTGCCAGAATTATTATTGATTTTAAACCCAAGGCAAAATAATGGAGATATCCGAAAAAGTTAAAATCTTAGTTATTGACGACGAACTCAGCATGCGTCAGTTTCTGCAGATTCTGCTGAAAAAAGACGGCTATGACGTTACGACGGCAGAAAACGGAGAAATCGCTCTAAACAAACTGAAAGAAGAAAAATTCACAGTAATTCTAATGGATTACAATATGCCTGAGGCAATTGACGGAATCGATCTTCTGAACGAACTTCTCCACACAAGCCCGAAATCACAGGTCATCGTCATCACCGCATACGCTTCGACCGAGCAGGCGATAAAGGCGATCGAACTCGGTGCAGTCGACTATGTCAGCAAACCTTTCAACGTCGCAGAAATCCGCGACATCGTTAAAAAGTGCGTTGCGGCGGCACAGACGCAGAAAAACAGCGAACCCGCAAAAACCGTGCAGCAAACAAAGCGGATTGACACCGATTTTCAGAATATTTCAGAAGAGACCGGAATCGTGGCGCAGAGCCCGCAGATGAAAAAAATCCTCGAACTCGCACTCCGCATCGCTCCGACCGACAGCACGGTTCTCATCACCGGCGACAGCGGAACGGGAAAGGAAGTTCTCGCCAACTTCATCCACAAACACAGCGGCCGCGGCGAACTTCCGTGGTATCCGATAAACTGCGGCGCGATCCCAGAAAACCTTCTTGAAAGCGAACTTTTCGGTCATGAAAAAGGCTCTTTCACCGGTGCATACCAGACAAAAAAAGGTTACTTCGAAGTAGCCGGAAACGGCACACTTTTCCTGGATGAAATCGGCGAACTCGGTGAAAACATGCAGGTAAAACTGCTCCGCGTACTTCAAGAGCGCGTTTTCACAAGAGTCGGCGGCACCGAAAAAATACCGACCGGAGTACGCCTTATCGCGGCAACAAACAAAAATCTTCAGGAGCAGATCAAAAAAGGAAAGTTCCGTGAAGACTTATATTTCCGCCTGAATGTAATCGAGCTTTACATCCCGCCGCTTGCCGAAAGACGCGCCGACATAATGCCGCTTGCCAACATGTTTCTGGATCAGTTTTCAAAGAAAACGGGGACAAATTTCAGATTTTCCGAAGAAACTCTCAACTTTTTGAATCACTACACATTCCCAGGTAACGTCAGGGAACTCAAAAACATCGTCGAGCGCGGCACAATTTTCGCGAAAGACGGGCTTATTACCGAGACCCACTTTGAAAAGACGATGCCTTCAATGGCTCAACCGCAAACCGCAAAATCCAATCCTTTCGAAGTTGACCTCTCTCACAACGTAGATCTTGACGAAATTTTGGCAGATATTGAAAAACGCTATATAATTAAAGCACTTAAAAAGACAAATTACAACCGTCACGACACTTGCGTTCTGCTTAATTTGACTGAAAGAATGCTCAGATACCGCATGAGCAAACTCGGCATTAAAGACGAGAAAGACTAATCTCGAAATATCGAGATATCGAGATAACGACAAAAATTCAGTGAATCTTCGGTCTTACGGTCGGAGAAACGTCAAAATCGAGATCTGAGAAATTTCCTTTGAAGAAGTCGGGCATTGCCGCTGCTGCGACCATTGCACCGTTGTCCTGACAGTATTTGAGTTCGGGCATATAGAGTGCAAGCCCGTATTTT
Source organism: bacterium (assembly GCA_017405875.1). GTDB lineage: Bacteria > UBP6 > UBA1177 > UBA1177 > UBA1177 > UBA1177. The sequence goes on along the minus strand of JAFQZM010000038.1, from coordinate 67,492 downwards.
GAAGCGATGTTTTCAGCCATTTTTCTGACTGCGCTGTTTGCGCTGACGCCGCCTGAAACAACGAAAGCGGTATATTTTTTTCTGCTTAAAGCGAGTTTAACCTTTCTTTCGATAAGTTCGACTATCCTGCTTTGGAACGAAGCCATTAGAGACGGCATATCGACTTCTCCTTCGTCGAGAAAGCGCTTTACTGCCGATTTTATTCCGCTGAACGAAAAAACGATGTCATCGGCATATTTATTGTTATTTTTAAGCAAATACGGCAGGTTATATTTCTTTGCATCGCCCGTAGCCGCCATTTTGTCGATTATAGGTCCGCCCGGATATCCGAGATCAGCCATCTTCGCGATTTTGTCGAAAGCCTCTCCCGCCGCATCGTCCATCGTCTCACCGAGAACCGTTCTTTCGTTTTCAGAAATGTCGATAAGAGATGTGTGACCACCCGAAACTACGAGTGCGAGATACGGAAATTCAGGTCTCTTTTCCCTTTCTAAAAAGGCAGAAGCGATGTGTGCGTTCAAATGGTTTACGGCGATTATCGGCTTTTTCCAGCCGAGAGCAAGTCCTTTTGCCGCACTGACACCGATGAGAAGGCTGCCTGTGAGTCCTGGATAGTTCGTGACTGCGATCGCAGAAATGTCGTCTTTCGTTTTGCCGGAATCCTGCAAAGCCGCATTGACCGCCGGAATTACCCAAGCCAAGTGGTTTCGTGATGCGATTTCGGGAATGACACCGCCGAAAAGCCTGTGAACACTCGTCTGAGAAACGGTTTTTACCGAGAGGACGTGAAAATCCGACGAAACGACCGCGACGGAAGTATCGTCGCAGCTGCTTTCTATGCCGAGAATATAGTTTTCGCTCATTTCAAGCCGGAATTAAAGGAATTTTTTGAAAAGTGCGAGAATACCCTGCGCCCATGCGATTCTGTGGGTCGTTCCGGTTCCTTTTGCGATCGAACCTTTGTTGTCGATATACCACTGATAGCTTCTGATCAAAGCCTGGGATTCGTCATATTTCGGTTCCCAGCCCAAAACTTTTCTTGCCTTGTCGACAGAAACGAAACTGTCTGTGTGAGCCGTACCGTAAACCCACTTGTAAAGCGGCGAAAGGTGAAGTTTTTCAAAAATCGTAAGTGCCGGAATTACAAGCCATACCGGTGTGTGCATTACTCTCGAACCGCTTTTCGCGTATTCGCAGAGAGCACCGACATACTCGTTTTCGGTGAGCGTGCTGACTGCGCCGATGTTGAAAATGTCGTTCGCGTCATCGCCTTCGTGTGAAAGAGCAAGATAAACCGCATCGCAGAGATCGTCGACTTCAAGAAGCTGGTATCTGTTTTTGCCGTTTCCGATAAGCGGGATCTTGTGTCCTTCCTCGACCCAGTTGTAAAGGATCTGGAAAACGCCGAGGCGGTATGTTCCGATGAAGGTCTTCGGTCTGATCGTCGAAATGTAGAGCCCTTTTTCGCGGTATTCGTTGCAGATTCCCTCAAGTGCGACCTTGCTTTCGCCGTAATTGCCGACACCTTCAAGTTTGTCTGTTTCGAAAAGCGGATGATGGTCGGGAACACCGTAAACCGCGGTTGAAGAGATGACAGCAACTCTTTTCACTTTATGTTTGTAGCAGAGAGAAAGAACGTTTCTGCTGCCGTCAACGTTTGTCGAAAAGATTTCTTCCCTCGTTGCAAGCGGAAGAGCTGCCGCCGCGTGGATAACCCAGTCGGTCTGGGAGATGAGCTCGTCCATTTTCTTTTCGTCGCGGACATCTCCGTTTACAAGTTTTACCGATTTGTCGTAATCTTCCGCATGGTATTCGGCAATGTCGAGAAGCGTAACGTCACAACCCATTTCAACACATTTTTTTGTCATGTGAAGCGCGAAAAAACCTGCGCCGCCGGTGATAAGAACTCTCATTTTTTCCTCCAACTATTGAAATTCTTTAGGATAAAGTGCAGCCTGCTCGGGAAAAAGCGCGGCACTGTTTTCTTTTACAGCCGTGCAGTCCCATGATGAGTCTATTCTCTTGAAAATAAAAACACTTTCATTCGGATCGGCACCTGCCGGAGAAGTCGGTGCACCGTCTTTCAGAAGCGCATTGCTGTACCACATGACACTCTGAGCCTCGAACCATGTCACGATACCGTGAACTTCGCCGTTCTCGTCAAGTTCGCCGTTCAGAATCGTGCTCACTTTCTGGAGTATCTCCGCCTCACCCTCTATGGCTTTTTTCGTCATTATTTTAAGACCGTTGATTCCTGTTCCGTCTGCATCGAAAACCCTCGGATCATCAATTTCTGCCGGAAGATCTTCGTTTTCGGGGTCATCAAGAGTGCATGAGCGCACTTCCCAGAGCTTGTCCTGATGAAATCTTATTTCACCGTTTTCCCCGTAAGAAAGATAAAAAGTTTTATCTACATTGCCGAGACTTTCGGCGAAACTGTCAGGAACCACCGCTGAAATCAAAGAAGTACCTACGCCTGTTTTGAGGCGGCACATTTCGGTGTGAGCACTCAGAATGCCGTTTTCCTGAGAATGTATGTCAACTTTTGAAACCATTACCGCCCAGGCAGGAAGGGTTTCAAGAAGAGGGACCTTTGCCGAACCTTTGAAAATCGTGAGATTTGCCCATGTTCCGGTCATATCGGGAAAATCCTTTCCGGTATCGTCGTTATTCACAACTTCATCATCATAAACGGCGTCATCATCAGTCAAAATTGCCTCATCTTCAACTTCAATATCGTCTCTTTCATCAAAAGCGGTATCGTTTCCGGTATTTGCCGCATCGAAACCGGCAACACCGTCATCGTCTTCGCCAAGATCTTCGTCAATATCCTCGACCCCTTCCCTTTCTTCCGGATCCTGATGTGAATTTTTGAGGTTACACGAACCTATAATGCAAAGGAAAAGCAGGTAACAGTAAAGAAAGTAGTGATTTCTGAATCTGCGGACAACTTCCAAAACAATCTCCAATCAAATTAATAAGTTAGTTATTCATAAAAAACTTTTTCAAATCGTTTTTTTTCAATCCGGGATAAACCCGGGAAACAATTTCACAGGCAGTTTTAGCCGAAATTCCCGATTTTGCAATCAAATTAAGAAAATCTTCATCAATTTCTGCAACTTTTTCTTCTTTTTTCAAAGGCTCGGCAACGACCGTGAACTCCCCTTTCTCCTTAACTTCGCCGCCGGTATAGACGAAAATCTCCTCAAACTGCTTCGTAAGTTCACGCGCAACAACGATTCTGCCGCATTTTTCTTTAATCATTTCAAGCAGTTCTTTTATTCTTGTCGGAGCTTCGTAAAAAACTACCGGAAGCCCGAAAGAGAGGAATTTTTCACATTCTGCAACTCTTTCAGCCCCTTTTGACGGCAGAAAGCCTGCAAAAACAAATGAATTTTCAAGTGAGCCGCAGCATGAAAAAGCCGAAACAGCGGCACTTGCACCGGGAACAGGCACGACCGGAATGTTTTCATCAAGCGCGGCTCTAACTAAAAATTTCCCCGGGTCGCTCACTGCAGGAGTTCCGGCATCGCTGATTAAAGCTATGTTTTTGCCGCTTTTAAGCTCAACGAGATGCTGCTCCAAGAACTTTTTTTCTGTAAATTTGTGATATGAAAAAACAGGTTTTTTTATTCCGAGGCGGCTCAGCATGTTTCCCGAAACGCGGCTGTCCTCTGCAAGAACGATGTCGCAGCTTTCAAGAACTGACACGGCTCTCGCCGTAATATCTCCCATGTTTCCGATCGGTGTTGCAGTTACGAAAAGAGTTCCCGCCATGCTAATACCCCGTTGCATCAAAAGCCGCTTCGATATAGTCGATATCGAAAGCGCCGTCGTCCTTTTTTATGAGCCCAGCGACATCAAAGCGGATGTTGAAATCCTGCATTTTGATTCTTTTGATTTTCATATAGTAAAGAGCTGTTTTTATTATGTGTTTTATTTTCGCCGGATGAATCGTTTCAAGCGGAGTGCCGCCGTCCCAGAACTGATGATCCCAGCTCCTGACTTCGACGAAAGCGAGCGTGTCATCCTTTTTTGCGACGATATCGAGTTCTCCTCCTTTCATGAAGAAGTTCCTGTCGAGAATTTCCCATCCTTGTTTCATAAGCCAGTCTGCCGTAAAAGATTCGGCTTCAGCTCCTGATTCGCGAGTGTTCATCTGTATTTCTCGGTAAATCTTTCGCTATCCTTCTTAATATCTTTTTCTTTCAGGTCGTCCTTTCTGTCAAACGAAGTCTTTCCGCGTGCAAGTCCGATCTCCATTTTCGCCCTGCCGTTTTTGAAATAGATCTCTATCGGCACGACCGTGAAGCCTTTTTCGCGCACTTTGGCATCCCATTTTCTGATCTCACGCTTGTTGAGAAGCAGTTTTCTGCGCCTGTCTGCGGCGTGATTCCAGATGCTTCCGGCATTGTAGGGCGCGATGTAGAAACCGACAAGCCACATTTCACCGTTTATGATGTCGATGAAGCTGTCTCTGAACGAAACATTGCCCTCTCTGATCGACTTTATTTCCGTTCCCTGAAGAACGATTCCCGCTTCGAGTTTATCAAGAATTTCGTAAGCTCTGAAAGCCTTTTTGTTTTTTGCAACCGATTTTATTCTGTCCATTACAAATACCAAAAAATCAAAAACGCATTATTTTAGGGAAAAACCGGAAAAAGGCAAGTGTTTACCGTGCCGGAAGAACTTTTTATCCGACTGCGTCGTTGAGCTGGAGGATCGGCATGACGACCGAGAAAACGATGAAGCCGATGACTCCTGCAAGAGCAACGATCATCATCGGTTCGAGCATCGAAGTGAGTTTTTCCATCGTGTATGTGACTTCCTTTTCGTATGAATTAGCCAGAGTTTCAAGCATTTCTTCAAGTTCGCCGCTCTGCTCGCCGATCGCTATCATCTGGATTACGATGGGCGGAAATTCGCCGCTTCTTTTGAGAGGAAGAGCGATCGATTCACCTTCCTTGATGTTTTCGCGGGCAACTCCGACAGCGTTTTCAAGAATTTTGTTGTCAATGATCTTTTTGACGATATCAAGTGCGTTCAGAATCGGAACACCGGAGTGAAGAAGAGTCGAAAGAGTCTGTGCGAAACGGCTGATAGCAACCTGTCTGTTGACTCTGCCCAGAACAGGAGCATTGATCTTGACTCTGCTCCACCATATTTCCCCTTTCGGAGTTTTGACATATTTGTTGAAAGCGACGATACCGCCGAAAATCATGAGCGCTATGAGCCACCACCAGCTTCCGATGAAACCAGAAAGCCAGAGAAGGATTTTCGTCTGAATCGGCAGAGACATTTTGACATCTTCGAACATTTTGGAAAGTTTCGGGATTACGACCGTGAAAAGAACACCGACAACCAGAATAGCGACAATCATGAGGACTATCGGGTAAGTCATCGCACTTTTGACTTTGTTTTTGAGATCGACCTGTGATTCCATGAATCCGGCAAGTCTCATAAGAACTTTGTCAGTCGCACCCGATTCCTCTCCTGCCGCAATCATGTTACAGAACAAGTCATCAAAAATATTGGGGAATTCACGCGCGCTTTTACTGAAGCTGTAACCTTCGTTCATCTTTCCCTTGATGATGATGAGGGCGTCCTTCATTATAGGATTTTCCTGCTGCTGCGCGACCGCGTCGATCGCTTCGACAAGCGGAATCTTCGCCTTCTGGAGCGTAGCTAAAAGCCTTGTCATCGAGGCAACTTCGTCAAGCGGCACTTTTTTTGCGCCGAAAGAGAACATTTTCCGCAAAAAATCGAGACTGAAACCCTGTGCACCCGATTTTTCGCTGATTTCGGTGATGTAGTAGCCTTCCGAAAGGAATTTCGTTTTTACTGCCGCTTTGTTCGGACTTTCGATCGTTCCCTTCTTCTCTTTGCCGTTTGCATCGACTATTTTGTAGGCAAAAAGCGGCATTACTTATCCTCCTGCGTTCTGAGAAGGACTTCTTCGGGCGAGGTTATTCCCTTTATCGCCTTGAGTGCACCGTCTTCACGGAGATTGAGCATTCCGTTTGAAGCGGCTATTTTGCGGATATCGCTTGCGTCCTGACGTGCAACAACTGCACGACGCAGCTCTTCGTCGATCATCAGAAGTTCGAAAATACCGCTTCTTCCCTTATATCCCGAATATCCGCATTCAGGGCATCCTACAGCCTTGTAGAACGGATGATTTGCGTATTCTTTCGGATCAAGTCCGAGTTCTTCAAGAATAGCCGCCGGCGGATAGTAAGCCTCTTTGCAGGCGGGGCAGAGCTTTCTTACAAGTCTCTGGGCAAGAACGCCGACGACAGTTGAAGAAATAAGGAAAGGTTCGATTCCCATATCGATAAGTCGGGTGAATGCCGTCGGAGCATCGTTCGTGTGGAGCGTCGAGAAAACAAGGTGACCGGTTAACGACGCGTTGATAGCAATATCAGCCGTCTCTTTATCACGGATCTCACCGACCATGATGATATCCGGGTCCTGACGGAGAATCGAACGGAGACCGCTTGCGAAAGTAAGACCGATCTTGGAATTGATGTGAATCTGGTTAACACCTTTGATCTGATACTCGACCGGGTCTTCGACCGTGATTATCTTGACATCAGGCGAATTTATCTCGGTTAAAGCAGAATAAAGCGTCGTCGTTTTACCGCTTCCGGTAGGTCCGGTGACGAGAAAAATTCCGTGTTTCATGTGGATTATCTTTCTCATCATCTCAAGGTCGCGTTTCGTGAAACCGCTTTCGTCAAGAGAAAGTTTCTGTGATCTTTTATCCAGAATACGGAGAACTATCGATTCGCCGTGGACGCTCGGAAGAGTCGAAACACGGAAGTCGATGTCGTTTCCGGCGATTTTGACCTTGATGTTTCCGTCCTGCGGCAGCCTTTTTTCAGAAATGTTGAGCCGGCTCATAATCTTGATTCTCGTGATGAGACCGGCCTGAGCAGCCTTCGGAACGCGCTGAACAACTGAAAGTTTGCCGTCTTTTCTGAAACGGACGATAACTTCGTCTTCGTAGGATTCAAAGTGAATATCACTCGCTTTTTCCTTTACAGCCTTTGCGATCGTGTTGTTCACGAACTTGATAATAGGCGCGTCGTCGTTGGAGTCGATAAGGTCGGGGATCGTATCGTCCTCGTCCGCCATTTTGCCGAACTCCTCGGCGTTAAGAGCCTCCTCCTTGTTGTCAACGCTGCTGTAAGCCTGATTTATCATGTCGTTGATTTTGGTCGGAGTTACAAGAAGCGAAACGACGTTTTTGCGGTAAATCATGAAAAGCTGGTTGAAAAGCAGCATATCTATGTCGGTGATGACGACATGAAGGTCAGTATCGGCATAAAGAGGAAGCGCTTTGAATTTTTTCGCCAGAGCTATCGGAAATTCGCCGAGTACTGCCGGATCAAGCTTTTTCAAGTCTTCATCTGTAACGAGTTTTATCCCGCTCTGCTCAGAAAAGACTTCCGTCACCTGCTCAGCGGTAACTTTGCCTTCCGAAACGAGAAGCTGACCGATTTTGCCGGTTCCCATTCTATCTGCGTGCTGCGCTGCAAGGGCTTCGGAAAGCGCAGCCTCGTCGATATAGCCTTTTTCGACGAGAAGTTCACCTATTTTGCGCCTTGCTGCCATGACTAATCCTCTTCGTCAATATCGGGAACAAGTTCGTCTTCGGCATCTTTTGACTTCCCTTTTTTGGAAGATTCATCAGAATTTTCGATGAGTTTTTCTTCGCCGTCCGGAGTGACCATTATCGAATTTTCCTTCTTGTTAGCCGCTTCGATCCTTTTCAGTTCCTCTTTTTCGAAAGCCTGCTGAGTGTTGACAGCATTTACGACCGAAAGAAGCGCTCCGCGTCTTTTGTCGAGGTAAACCGTTTCTTCGAACGTGGTGTCACCGCCGTAATACTTTCTCGCGAACTCATCACGTTCCTCCATTTTCTTACGGAGAATGCGCTCAAAATCCTCTTTGCTGTCAACTACGTGAGGAGTGAGGATAAGAAGAAGGTTTACTTTGGTTTTATTGATTTTTTTATACTTGAAAAGATTTCCGATAACCGGAATGTCACCAAGGATCGGGATCTTGTTCTCGCCTTCAGTGACCGTATCCTTCATAAGTCCGCCGATGACTATCGTCTGTTCGTTTTCAGCATTGATCTTGGTCTTCGCCTGTCTTTTGGTCGTTTTATAACCGTAGTCAGTCTGCGCGCCGAGTTCCGTCATCTCCTGATTGATTTCAAGAGTCATGTAGCCCGATTCGTTGATCTGCGGTTTTATTTTGAGTTTGAGCGCAACGTCTTCACGGGTGTAGGTTATCGTACTTCCTGTCGTGCTGGTAAGAATGTTTCCCGACGGGAACGGAACCGTTTCACCGACTGTGATCTCGGCCTCTTCGTTATCGGTCGTGAGAAGGTGCGGTGTCGAAACTACGTTTACCGTCGAATCGTTCTGCGCCGCGTTCAAAATGAGTCCGATCGAAGGAATTCCGTCTACAAGGGAAAGACCGGGAAGTCCGGCTGTTCCGTCAACCGAAGCACCAACCATGCCGGCAACGAGTCCGGGAGTCGGCGAAGAGAGAGCCTTTCCGAAGAAAAGAGGAACCTTTTCGCCGGCGATCGTAACTTCATAACCCATCGCACTGTATGCGTTGCCGTATTCCAGACCGTTGTCTATGCTGACTTCGAGAATAGCCGCTTCGACAAAAACCTGTTTGCGCTTTACATCGAGTTTTTCAACAACTTTTTTGAGGTTCCTGAAATCCTGCAGCGAAGAAACGACAACGAGGGAGTTCGTCGATTCGTTTGCAGAAATCTGAACGTCGCCTTCAAAAACGTCTGTTCCTTTGTTTCCGCTTTTGGAAGAACCTGACGCTTTTTTGTTTTTCGACAGTGAATTCAATGTCTTAAGCATATCTTCAGCTTTTGCGTTCTGAAGCTTTACGACATGGATTTCGCCCTCGCCTTCGACTTCGCGGTCAATATTCTGAACGACCTGAAGAATCAGATTGTAAGTCGCCTTGTTGCACAGAACGATTATCTGCTGGCTTCTTTCGTCGGCAACGATATGGATGTAAGTTTCACTCAAACCTTCGCCGTCATCCTGACTGCCCCAGTTAGGAGGAAACGGAGGACGCGGCGGAAACCTGTTGTTGTTATTGTTGTTTCCTTCAGCCTGTTTTCCTACACCGCCGAGAGAAGGAGTATTGTCGTTGTTTTTCCCTTTCTTGGTTCCCTTTTTGGAGAAATCCTTAAAAATATCTTCAATGATTTTGCGGGCATCTGCTGCAAGAACGTGGTTGAGTTTGATGAAGTAAAGCTCTGCCTTATCCGATTCGGAAGGCTGGTCGAGCTCTTTGACCAGAGTCATGATTTTTCTGATATTAGCCGCGTAATCGACAACGATCAAAGTCTTGTCGTCGAAAACGACCGAAGTCGCACCTTTGTCTCTGAAAAGCTTCAAAACCTTGTCAATGTCGCCTGCCGTGACGTATTCAAACTTCATAATGGTCGCAACCATCTTGAAAAGATCGGGCACGTCAGTTCCCTTGTAAAAAGGGATTTTCATCTCCGGAATATTCTTTTCCTTCGTGATTATCGTGTAGGAACCGTCCTCAGAAACACTGAAATCGTTGACTGCAAGAAGGGTGAGGAACGTTTTATAAGCCTCTCTGACCGTAACTTTCTGCGGAGAGAGAAGATTGATTTTCGCCTTGCCCAGATTTTCCGGAATTATGAAATTTTTCTGGAGCAGATCGGAAAAGAGTTTAACGACATTCATAAGCTCTTCGTCTTTGAAGTCGAGCCTGATTTTGAGATCCATATTTGCCGCTTTCGGTTCGTTGATTTCGACTTTTACGGCATCCAGAAGTTTGTTGTCTTCCGGAGTTTTCGGCTGTTCTTTGTTGAGAATCGTTTTCGGCTGCGGAGGCGTTACCGTTCTTACATCGCTGTTATTACTGTTGTTTTTCGGCTGAGCCGCATTTTCTGCCAGTTTGTTCTCTTCCTGCTTTTCGTCCTTTTTTTCATCCTTATTCTCTTCATCAGCTTTCTTTTCCGCTGCAACAGGCCTGCCGAGCTTCAAATTGTTGTTAAACTTTTTGCCTGAATTTATCGGTTTAAATTTGCTGTTGAGATTGATCGGAACTTTCACATTGTCAGCTTCCGCCACTTCCTCAGCCGGAAGATAAACAAACGAAAAAGCGATCAGAGCTGTCAGAAAAATTATCTTTTTCAGATTCAGCATTTATGCCTCCTATTCTATCGTATATTCCAATGTTTCATTCTGCCCTTTTCTTACGATGTCAAGCGAGAGTTTGGACGCACTCTGCAGCCTCGAATAAGCCTCGAGCGCCTTGTCCGGGCTTGAAAGTTCGATGCCGTTTATCGACTTGAGAACATCGCCGTTCTGTATTCCTATCTTTGTGTAAAGACTGTCTTTTGCTATCGAAAAAATCTTGAATCCGTTGTCTTTTGCGGAAGGAACGATACGGGCCTGAGACGCCAGCGCGCCCAGATTTCCCGTTGCCTTGTTGAGATCGGCACGTTTTACGACATACTGGTTAGGTCCGACATTTCTGATGTCGAAGTCGTCGTCACCTTTCGGCTGCTGAGGTTCGCCTGCAACTTTAGGCGCTTCCGGAACAGGTACAGGTTTTCCTTCTCCTACACCTTCACCGATGCATTTTATGCCGCTTGTCGTTCTGAAAATCGCGATATTTCTCCAGACAAAAGCGAGAATTACGCCATCCTGAACTTCCGCACCGGTTCTCGTGACCGCTCCGCCAGTACTTCCTTTGCCGCCTTTGAGAATTGCGAACGAGAAGTCATTGTCCTTCGCAACGATGGTTCCGGTAAGTTCGTAACCCGGCAGAAGCACGCATTTGTCAGGATTTTCAAGATAAAAATAAATATCTTCCTTACTCATCTCTGGAACAATGTCGCCCTCTTCAACCGTTTCAGTGCTATGCTGCTCGGTTAGAGCTATCATACGCGACGAAGAATCAAAAATATTCGCCGAACTCATATTATTGGGATTTTTGCCGAAATAAAAATTCTCTTTTTTTTCTTCCGTCGTAGTTCCTTCAAGCGTTTTATAATAATTTTTGCCTACCGGTACATAAACCTGTTCACCTTTAACGACGAAAGCGAGCAGAAAACCTATAAACGAAAGCACCGCTGCCGCAATCGCGATGAACAAAGCTATATTTAAAACCGTTCTGCTTTTCAAAGCACACCTCGCAAAAAACAAAAACCGATTATTTAAGCAACTCAAGTGCCAAAAAAAATTACCAATAAAATCAATAAGTTGCAAAACAACCCAAAATGTCAATTCGGCAAATTGACATTTTGTCAGGGTCTGACCGCCACCGCGAGTAAAATCTTTGCCGCCGCCAACCTTAAGGACTTTAAGGACCTTAAGGACCCTAAGGACCTTAGTGAGCGGCGGCAAACAACTTGCAATAATCAGAGTTTTCATCATAATTCACAGATTTTTTCTTTTTTGCGAGGTAAAAATGTGGCTTCAAGGCATAGTTCTGATAGTTTCACTTTTAGTTCTGGCGTGGAGCGCCGATAAATTCGTTGACGGATCGTGCGGTCTGGCGCGTGTTCTGGGCGTTTCTCCGTTTTTAATCGGCATGGTGATAGTCGGTTTCGGCACGTCGGCTCCCGAAATGCTCGTTTCGGCGGTTTCCGCATTCGAAGGAAGCCCCGATATCGCACTCGGCAACGCATACGGCTCTAACATTACGAACGTCCTTCTTATCCTCGGTGTTGCAGCAATCGTTAATCCTATAAAAGTCGATTTTTCAGTCGTAAAAAAAGAGCTTCCATTTCTCGCAGGCACGATAATTCTTACGGTTTTCCTCATTCTCGACGGCTTTATTTCACGCCTCAACGCGATAACGATGCTTGTTCTATTCATTCCGATAATGGTTATCTCCTCTCTCGGCAAAAAAGAGGAAGTGAGTGAAGAAGATTCAGGTAAAAAAGAGTCTCTGCCGAAATCAATTTTCTGGATTATTTTCGGTCTGGCTCTTCTCGTCGGCAGTTCGCGCGCGCTCGTCTGGGCGGCAAAGGATATCGCCATTGCGCTCGGAGTCAGCGAACTCATAATCGGGCTTACGATAGTTGCGCTCGGAACATCGCTTCCGGAACTTGCAGCTTCAGTCTCTGCCGCACGGAAGAACGAACACGGCGTCGCATTCGGAAACGTCGTCGGCTCGAACCTTTTCAACACAATGTGCGTTGTCGGCATCGCAGGTGCTATCACGCCGGTATCAGTCAATCCGAAAATACTGACAAGAGACCTTCCCGCAGTCGCGATTGTAACACTATTCCTTTTCATTTTCGGTATCAGAAAAAAGATAGACCGAGTTTCAGGAGTTCTCCTTGTCGCTATCTACATTGCCTACTCCGCTCTTCTCGCCTTCAAAATGATTTAATGCAAAATCCTCATTCTTTTGACTTGACTTGCACACTTTAGTCCCTATAATTCGCCGTTTTTATGTTTTTTTACTTAATTTTAGGGAGATTACAATGGCTGCAAACGATTGGAAAGAAAAGGTTAAAGAAGTTCTTGAAGATGTACGTCCCGCGCTCCAGAGAGACGGCGGCGATGTTCAGATTATAGAAATCGGCGATGACGGTATCGTAAAAGTTGCTCTCCAGGGTCACTGCGCAGGCTGCCCGATGAGTCAGATGACTCTCAAAATGGGAATCGAACAGCACCTCAAGAGACTCGTTCCGGAAGTAAAAGAAGTTGTAAACGTCTAAAATTCTTCTAAAAACCGGCTCTCATGAGTCAGGCTTCGATATTCGGAGGATGAAATGCTTTCCATAGTTCCGCTTGGTTGCTACGGCAGCGATCTTGAAAATAAAAAGTGTATTTCCATGCTCGTTACACCTACGACCGTTATCGACACAGGTTCGATCATGTCATCGCTTGATACGAACCAGCTGCTTGCGATAAAACACGTCATAATCACGCACTGCCACTTCGACCACATCAAAAATCTGCCGATTTTCGCCGATTTCATGCTTTCTCTCGGAAACCATTCGTTCACGGTTTATACGACCGAAAACATCATGGCACAGATAATGGACAACATCTTCAACGACCTTGTCTGGCCTGATTTCACGAAGCTGCCGACTAGAAAAAACCCGACGATAAAGTTTCAGCCTATAAAATTCGATGAGCCTTTTTCGATCGAAGGGATCGAGTTTCTGCCGATCGAAGTGAACCATGTCGTTGAATCACTCGGCTTCATCATCAAAAAGGACGGAGAAACTATCGCTTATTCCGGAGACACAGGGATATGCCAAAATTTCGTTGATCATATAAACAACGATCCATCAATAAAAACAATATGCTGGGAGACTTCTTTCCCGAACAGGCTCGAAAAGCTGGCAACTGCGTCGAAACACCTGACGCCTTCACAGCTTGCAGGTGAACTTGAAAAAATCAACAGACACTGCGAAATCCATACTTTCCACCTGAAACCCAATCTGGAAGACGAGATCATCGCAGACATAAAGAGCATCAAAAGCCCGATGAAAATCATCCCGATGAAGCAGAAACGTCCGATAACAGTATCTTAAAAAACAATGAACAGACAGATAATCGTAAACAACACCTACGGCGAAAAACGAATAGCCATACTTGAAGACAGAAAACTCGTCGAACTCCACGTCATGCACTCGGAGGAAGGGAGCTGCCTGTCAAACATATATTCAGGCATAATCCGCCGCGTACTGCCGGGAATGCAGTCGGCATTCGTCGAATTCGGCGGTACAAGAACCGGGTTCATCCACGCAAACGACCTGAAACTCAACATAACTTATGAAGAGTATCAGAAAAATCTCGAAAGCGATGACGATGACGAGGCCGGCAGCGAGGATCAGGCACAGGAAACGCAGAACGAACCGCGCAGATTCACAGACATCACCGAATACGCGAAAGAGGGAAACAGAATCCTCGTTCAGGTCGTAAAAGAGCCGATCGGACAGAAAGGTGCAAAACTTACGACGCACATTTCGCTTGCCGGAAGATACTGCGTTCTGCTACCGACAATCAACCACATCGGTGTAAGCCGCAAAATCAGCGACCGCGAAAAGCGCGATGAGCTCAAAGAGTTCGGTCAGAAGGTGCTGAAAAAAGGTTACGGAATAATTCTCAGGACTCTGGCGGCTGAAACAGACCTCAAAACCATCGAAAAAGAGGTCGTTTTCCTCATAAAAAAATGGATTTCGATTCAGAATACTTTTCAGAAAGGCAAAGGAACGGCGCTTATTGAAGCGGCGCTCGACCCGATGCTCGATTTCGTTCAGAACACAGGTATGAGCGAACTTTCCGAAATCGTCGTTGACAATAAAAACGACGAAAAGGCTGTGCGCGACTACTTTGCTTTCTACGGCGAAAATCCAGACGACAAAGTGAAATTCTACGATCTGCCCTACCCGATTTTCGACTACTATTCGATCGAACCTGAAGTCACCAAACTGGTAAAGAAAAAAATCTGGCTCAAAAGCGGCGGCTTTCTTATCATCGAACAGACCGAAGCACTGACAGTCATTGACGTCAACACCGGTAAATTCGTCGGAAAAGGCGACCTTGAAAGCACCGTCGTCAAAACGAACTGCGAAGCTGCCGAAGAGATCGCATACCACCTGAGACTCAGGAATTTAGCGGGCATCATCGTAGTCGACTTCATCGACATGCGCAATCAGGCGAACAAGAAAAAAGTCATCGCAAAACTCGAGCATGAACTCGAAAAAGATCCGGCGAAGTGCACCGTTTTCTACTTCACGCGCCTCGGACTAATCCAGATAACGCGCAAAAGAACGACTGAAAGCAACATCTCGTCTCTCACCGAACCGTGCCCGTACTGCAGCGGAAACGGCATAATCCGCTCAAGAGAAACCGTAACTTTCCAGATTTTCCGCGAAATCAAGAAATACGTAAAACTTTACGGCAGCAGAGTTCTCACCGTAAAAGCGCATCCAGAAACAATTTTCGCGCTTGAGCAGAAATATTCAGACGAGCTCGACAAGCTCAAAAAAGAACTCAGAATCTCTGTAAACACCGAATCGGACAATTCACTTCACAGAGAATCATTCACTGTTGACGGGAAATAATCGGGGAAATTTATTCCTCAGCTTCCTCTTCCTCGTCGTCCCTTTCATCCATGCTGCTGTTGAAAACAGAAGCCTGATCGCGGCCGTGTTCTTTTGAATAGTAAAGAGCGGTATCTGCGTTTTTGACAAGGCTTTCCGCATTCATCGAAGGCATCGGGAAA
This sequence comes from bacterium, assembly GCA_017405875.1. Lineage (GTDB taxonomy): Bacteria > UBP6 > UBA1177 > UBA1177 > UBA1177 > UBA1177. The sequence continues at coordinate 52,213 of JAFQZM010000038.1, read as the reverse complement.
GATGAAACACCGAGCGAAATCGTTATGTTCAGCGGAGATCCGTCGGCATTGACCGTTGAATCACGGACTATATTCCTGATTTTGTCCGCAATATTAGCCGCTGCCGCAATAGATGTGTTGTAAAGCAGGATTACGAATTCTTCTCCGCCGTAACGCGCGGCAAAATCGACTTTTCTGATCGATTTCTTTATCGTTGCCGAAATAAAGCGGATAACGTCGTCGCCCGCTTTGTGACCGTAAGTATCGTTGACTTTCTTGAAGAAGTCGATGTCAAGCATGATCATAGAAAGCTGAACTTTAGTCCTGCCCGCTTCGCTGATTTTCTGTTCGATCATATTGTTGAAACAGCGCCTGTTGTAAAGCCCTGTCAAACCGTCAACATTTGAAAGTTCCTCCATCTTCTGGAACATTTCGATATTGTTGAGCGCCGACGTAACGACTTTTGAAATCATCCTGACCGATGCGGAATGCTTTTTGAGTTCTTCAAAATCATTCGTCGTGTCGGTGAGAACCGAAATCGTTCCTTTGACGTCGTTTTTAAAGGTCATGCAGCGGATCATAATGCAGCTTTTTTTGTTCAGATCATCGAATTCTGCAGGGAAAATAGGTTTCGACTTACGTTTGTTCACGTCTGCCGCTTCGTAGTAATCGTCGATTTTTCCGTTCACCATCATCGCGTGAATCGACTGGGAATCCTTCATTTCTGCAGTAACCGGATCGTTTATATCGGACATCTCAAGTTTCGGTTTACCTTTGGAAAACTCTCTGACTGTAAAAGAGTAACCCGAGAAAGTGTTTTCCTCACCTTTTGTCGTAACAAATACACAGCTCGCTTCCGGAGCGAGATTGAATATCGCAAGCGCCGCGGCTTTGAGAAGTTCGTCATGGTCGAAAGCATCGACAATATTCGAAGTCTCCTGATAAAGCGTGGCATTTCTCTGTTTTTCAACAGAAATATGACTGAAAGTTTCGGACTGTCTGAGCTGTTCGAGAACGTCGTCCTTTATCTCGGAGAACTTCTGAATAAGTTCTTCCTTGTCGATTTTTCCTTTAATGCTTGTATCGACAACGACGACATATTCCGGCTCAAAAAGGGTTACATCGTCGGAATCGACCAGTGAAATCGGATAGTATATTCTGAAGTTGTATTCAGGCATCATCGGAATGTTTTCCCTGTCGTCATCCAGAAGAACGTTGGTCGCGACCTCGGTTTTATCGTGAACAGCCCTGAACAGAAGACCTTTCAGCGCAAACTCGGTATCGGATTCGTATATTTTCGCAGTCCCGCCGGGCAAAAGTACGACCAGGCGCAGGTACACTGGTCTGTTGTTAAAATTCCTGGTGCGGACAAGATACTTTTTCAGCGGTCTGAAAGGATCCTTGACAAGCGGAATACTCACTTTGGATTTCATCGCGATCGGAGCGGCAGGCGCTTGAGCCAGCAGAAACGAGAAGCCCTTTCTCATGAAAAACCAGACACCTATCGCTGAAAAAACGAATAAAACATAAATGATAAAATCGGAATAATCGGAAATATTGCCGCTGCAAAGCATCAGAATGAACGTAGTCACAGCAAATCCGATATATGAACTGTCGTCACTTTTCTGCAAAGTCAGAGGCAGAGCAAGAAAAAGGAGCGGAAGGACCGGACTTCCCGCGACTCCGCCGGAAACGATGAATACCGGAAGCAGAAAAAGCTGCACGGGGATTCTCTTCTTTTCAACGAGACGGAGATAAATGACCAAAAAAACGAAAACACTCCAAAGTATGATGAGAATCGGAATACTTTCTTTGAAATAAATTGAAAGGATAGAAAACAAAAGGGTCACAATGTGACCGAAAAAGCGGAATTCAAGTAAAGCTGTCATTTTTCGGGTGTATATCTGTATTTGTATTGATCTGAGCGAATCATTTTGTATTTCTGCCTGAGAATTTCCTCGGCAGCCTTCGGATTTTTGGAAAAACGCTCTATTTTCCAATTCAAGATATCTTTTTCACGGCTTATGACATACTGCTTTTCTTCTATCACCTTGATTTTGTCCCTGTTGCGGTTGAATTCGCCGTAAGAAGAAAGGATGTCGTAGATGCAGACAGCTGAAAATACCAAAAATAAAAAACCGATAATGAGAAATTTCTGGTTTTTTTTCATTCCTTTGACCTCGTCGCCACTGCTATATTTTCAAATTTCAAAGACTTCAGTATATCAAGAACTTCCGTTACCCTGCCGTGCTGAGTCGTAACGTCGGCTTTGATGACCATAACATATTTTAAACGCATATCCGTGTCAAATTTTGAAAGGAACTCTTTGATCTCTTCAGCCGATGAAACCTCTGTTCCGCCCAAAGCGACCCTGCCGTCGGCACTTATCGCTATTTCAAACTTTTCAGCCGAAATGAGCGGCGTATCGGAACTTGCTTTCGGAAGATCGACTTTAAGACCTGATTCCTTTACGAAAGTGCTCGTGAGAGAAAAGAAAATGAGAAGCGTGAAAAGAACATCGACAAGCGAACTTATATCGATCGAAAAATCTTTACCGACACGTTTTTTAAGTTCCATCAACCCCTCTTCTCACCGGAAAAAGGCAGAAATATAAAGTATGCAAAAGGAACAAATCCGATGAACCATTCAGGCAGAATCAGCATGCAGACGACATAAACGATCCAGAAAAGAGAGGGCGAAAGGTAAGTGTCAGCCACACTGTCGGAAATCTGCGGCAGTTCGAGACGCTGCAGGACATTTCCGAGTTTAAGAGCTTCGGCCAGCGAAACGGCAAACATCACAACAACAAGCGGCAGACCGACTAAAAGCGTTCCGCATGTCTCCAGAACAGCCGGCAGAGTTGCAAGTATGAAGTTGAATTTCCATGAAAAAATGAAATTTTCGTTTTTCAGCGGAACAGTTCTGACGTTGTTTCTGATTCTGCTGAGATAAAAAATGAATGTCACAAGCAGAAGCGGAACAGCGGAAAGCTGCGGAACACCGGCAAAAAGAGCGACTGCAGTAAACAGAAGAACAACTATAAAAACGACGGTACTAAGCAGATTCCAGTCGAAATGCTCATGCCCGAAAATCATAAGAGCAAGTTCTTTCGCGCTTTTGGCAAACAGTTTATTCGAAAAAAAGCCGAATGACTCATCCTTTTCAAGATAGTTGTCAACAAGGCGTTCCTCGGCTTCGTTTTTCATCGAAGGAGTATCGACATCCTGCCAGAGATGTCCCGTCATTTCTGCACATGCGAACTTTCTCTCAAGCGCCTCCGTTCCCATGACATCCGAAATGGAAACATCGCCTTTCGTGTCATAAATATCCTGCAGTTTAGGAAATACAGCCGGTTTGCAGAGGAAAAGACCCGTATCAACTGCGTCGTACGAAGGAAGTTCCTTGCCTATCGTCGTGATTTCACCGTCTTCGGTAACAACTTTCGTCGCATCATCAAGGTCAAAAACACCTTCGATATTCCTGTCTACCGAAAGAACGACATCGTATTTTTCCAGTTTCGGCTCGGCTTTTTCCAGAAAATCTCCGAAAAAATCGTTTGAAAAAATGTGATCCGACATTGAAAGCATGAACGGAGCTTCATCCAGGAATTCATGAGCACGAAGCAGAGAAATGCCGTTTTTCTTGTTGTATTCGGTATTCTCGGCAAAAACGACGCCATGAATATTGTTTTTTGCTATATATTCTTTTATCTGATCGCCGCGGTAACCGACGACGACAACGATCTTTTCTATGCCGACAGACTGCATGAGCGTTATAACGCGCTCTATCAAAGCCATACCGCCTACAGGCATAAGCGGTTTAGGTTCATTTCTTCCTTCACTGTTGAGCCTGCTGCCAAGCCCGCTTGCAAGGATAACGCCTTGTCTTATCATATTTTCCTCTAACCTTTGGGTTTCATATCTTCAGCGATTTCAGCCTTTTTAGCTGCGACATACTCTTTGTAACCGTCAAGATCACCTTTGTCGAAGCAGACCGGCGTGAAGAAGGTGTAAACGAGCATTTCAAAAAGGAGACAGTCGAGAAGCCACGGTTTGCTGGTGGCAGCCGTAGCAATGCCGCTAATGACAAGCAGAACAACTGCAGCACTCATAAAGAATTTGAGCTTTTTATTGAACTTGCGGCCATGATGGCTGAGGAAAGGTCTGAAAGAAAGATTGTTCCAGCCTATCCAGATGAAAACCGGAATCAGGAAATATTTGTAGTACGGAAGATACTCAGCAGGAACAAATTCGCTGAGGTGCGTTCCTGCACCGATAAGGCTTACCAGATAAAACGCTGATACCGGGCGCGGAGTACCGAGAAAGAAACGCGGAAAATCAATGTCGTAGACCTCGTTTCTCGCATGTCTGATGCAGCCGAAAACAAGAGGAACCATACCCATGCAGTAAGCAACCAGGGCATTGACAAATCCGCCGTTTTCGACCCTGAAAAAAGCGTAGAGCACAAATGCCGGACATACGGCGTAAGTCACATGATCTGCGATAAGATCGAGTTCTTTTCCGAATTCGTTGCTCATTTTCGTAAGTCTCGCAACGATACCGTCACAAAAATCAAGCACGAAAGCAACCATTATCAAATAGCATGCCTGCTGGACATCACCCTCTATCGCCAAAACAGCAGAAAGAAAACCGATAGCGACATTTCCCAAAGTTACTACATCTTTCAGATGGACAAGTCTCATTTTTCCTCCAAAATAAAAAACGAAACAAAAAAACGGTACATAATAAGGAAAAATATTTAAAAATCACTTTTTATAAGGAATTTTTCAGAAAAAAACAGATAGAAACTTTTAGAAAAAACGGATTGAAAGAGTGCTATTCTCCGCCTGCAGCACCATTAGCTGCGTTGGCAGCATCATCCTCTTCTTCCTCTGGTTCTGCCGGAGCCTGTCCAGGACAGCATGCGTAATAACCGTTGTCACCGGCAGTTTTTTTGTATTTATTGTAAATCGTCTCAACTACACCGAAAGCAGCATATCCGGGGATGTAAGTCCCTTCCTCTTTCTCGACTATGAACCTTTCCCAATCTGTATCACCTGCATAGCAGTTGACCTGTGCATTATCACGACCGATTGCACATCCGCCTGCCAGAGCTTCATTGAAAGCACACATAGACATTATCGTATCGTACTCAACTTTTTCAGCCGACTTTGTCTCTTTGCCGTTTTCATCAGTCTCAGCCTGAAAACCGCCTTCAGGAATATAATATGTCGAACCCATCTGGATCGTCGTTCCAAAAGTAGGAATAACGTTGAAATTCATCTTGTTCGTCTTAACAGTCGTTCCGTCCGTAAGTTCACCGATAGCTCTTATTTTTACGATAAGCGGACTTGCAATCCAGTCGATATCGTTGACATGCTCAAGAAGATTCTTTGCCTGAGCCTCTTCAAAAATATGAACCGCGCCTGCGACCTGATCACCGGGTTTTGCAACTCTCGCGTGTTCGGTTTTTCTTATCTTTTTGTTCCAAAGTTTCTGATCGAGGACAAGCTTTCTTCCGTCAGCCTGAGGTCTCGGATCCCACTCGTATTCTATTTCAACTTCATCGAAATAGAAATAGTTGGCTTCCGCAGTAGTCAGTTCTGAATTTCCGCCGTCACTTGACGGAATGTAGTTCGTAACCTGGAAACCGAGCAGATAGTCAAACGTAAAGGCCAGATCAATATAACCTTCAGTTTGATAATAATCACCGCCGGGTCTAAACTCGCAGTTGCTGCTCGCCATAAGCGGAATAAATTTGTCAATGATGACACGATTACGCCTTTCGACGCATGAAACCATCATTAAAGAAGCAACCATCAGGGTAAGAATGAAAAACTTTCTCATCTTAATTCCTCCAAATCTCTCAATATGTCATTAGAATTCCTGTAAATTATTTCGGGAACCCCCGTTTTTTTCAGGTAAACCATCGAAATTCTGTCCAACTTTCTCTTTTTATCCAACATTATAAATTTACGCCATTTACTTTCGTCTCTATATTTCTGCAAATCGTTTTTTACTCCGTGTTTTTGCAGTAATTTTTCAAGTTCTTTAGCCGGAAAGACCTCGTCCGCTCCTGCGATCTCAGCCCATTCCTGTGCAAGAACCATACCGGCGGCAACAGCCAGGCCGTGCGGCAGAGCGTAATAAATCTCTATCGCATGACCGAATGTATGCCCCCAGTTCAAAACAATTCTTTTTTCAAGGGTATCCGTAAAATCGGTGCTCACGATCTCGTACTTGCCGAGTATCGCAAGCGTTACAGCTTCTTCCGAAAGCAGGTCTTCCGCCGCAAAAACCATGTCCGCAAGTCTTCCGCCTTTTATCAAAGCAAGCTTGATAATTTCGGCTTTTCCTGAAGCAATCTGCTGCAGAGAGAGAGTTTTGAAAAAATCCTCTATGATCACAACTTCATGCGCCGGATAGAAGGTGCCGATCGTGTTTTTCGCAACGAAATTCACAGCCGTTTTCCCGCCTATCGAACTGTCGACAGCCGAAAGAAGCGTCGTCGGAACAAGCACAAGTCTCATTCCACGGTTGTAGATTGAAGCCGTGAAAGCGGCAAAATCGGTCGTAGCGCCGCCGCCCATTGCAACAAGCGTCGTTTTGCGCCCGGCATTGAGGTCGATCAGCCATTCAAGGCAGCTTTCAACGTGGTTCATATCCTTTTCCTTTTCGCCGTCAATGTAGAAAACACGAACCTCCGGAAGCGATTCCGCAAAACTTTCAAGCGATCTGTCGATCACGAAACAGCAGTCGCACCCGAGAGAGTCCGTAAAATCTGCAAAAGACTTCGCGAATCCGACTTTCGTCGTGTGTGTTACCGAAAAAGTGAGTTCCATATCTCCTCAATCTCCGACCAAATTTCACTCAAACCGCGTCCGTCAGTATCGACGACAAACGCCGCCGCCTTTTCGTAAAGCGGTCTTCTTGCCGAAAAGAGCTTTTCGTAACCCTCGCGCCCCAGCTTTTTACAGAGAGGTCTCTCCTCAAATCTCCCGACGAGATTTTCGAACGAACTCCTCAGATAAACCAGCTTGAGACCGCTTTGGTAAATCTCTTTCCATGCAGGATGAGCAAAATGAACGCCGCCGCCGAAAGCCGCAAAATCGAAATCAGAATTCAGAATTCCGCTTATCACCGAAGTTTCAAGCGTTCTGAAATCATTCTCCGCACCGTTTTCAAGCAACTCTGCCGCATTCGGATTTTTTGCTTCAATCAAAGCATCCGAATCGACCGACTTGAAACCTTTCTTCGCTGCAAAAGCCGCAAGCGAACTTTTTCCGCTTCCCGAAAACCCTATCAAACCGAGCCGCCTCATCTCATATTCTCCAGATAAGCCGCATAAGCCGACTTGATATCACTCAGATTGTCAGACCCGAACTTCTCGCAGAAAGCGTCAGCAACGATCAAAGCCGCCATGCTTTCGGCAATCACTCCGGCTCGTTCAACACACCAGAGATCGTTCATTCCGGGAAGACACTTTCCAGCTTTGCCTGTAAGCGGCGAAACTGATTCGACTTCAAAAGGCTGAGTCGGGATCGGCTTAAAATAAAGCGTTGCAACCAGAGGCATGCCGTTTGAAATGCCGCCTTCGATCCCGCCGCATCTGTTTGTCGCCCGCTCGCCGCGCATTCCGCAGAAAGCATCGGCAGCATTGTTTCCTCTCAACTTATGAAGTTCCGTATCCCCGAAATAGACTCCTTTCACCGACGGAATTGAAATCAATGCCGCCGCGAGCCGTGAATCCAAGTGATCAGACCACTGGACATTCGAACCCAACCCTGCCGGAATGCCTGAAACAACAACTTTCAGAACTCCGCCGTAGGTACCGTTCGCTTTGTCGGCAAGCGCCTTTTCAGCGTCAAATCCGCTGTAAGGAACTCCGCCGATCTCAAGAACTTCGGAAATTACCGTAACATTCATTTCGTTAAGGAACATCCTGCATAAAGCACCCGCTGCGACTCTTAAAGCCGTTTCCCGTGCACTCGAGCGTTCAGCGCCTGTCGAAATGTTGTCGTACCCGAATTTCCTGAACGTGCTGTAATCCGCATGTCCCGGTCTCGGAAACCCTTTATCAATTACTCCGTTTTCAAAGAGCGTGCTTTCCGCTGAGTTTTTCAGCAGGAAAGCTATCGGAGCGCCTGTAGTCACGCGGGCTGAGATACCCGAAACGACCCGGACATCATCTTTTTCGATATCGAGCCTTGCCGAGTGACCTAACCCTAAGCGGCGTCTCCTTAAATCTTCCTCAAAAAGAACACTGTCAAACCTGACACCCGCCGGAAATCCGCTGAGAACGGCAACAAGCTCCGAACCGTGGGACTCTCCGGCAGAAACAAACTGCATTACTCTTCACTTTGCTGCAAAGGAATCGACGATTTTACCTTATTCATGATTCTCGGAGTAAGGAAAATCAACAATTCGCTTCTTTCAACTCTGCTCTCTTCCGATTTGAAAAGCCAGCCCAGAACCGGAATCTTCGAAAGGAGCGGAACACCTCTCTTAGTGCGTGAAGTAAGGTTGGTGTAGACACCGCCGATAACAACCGTGTCGCCGCTCTTGATAAGAATTTCGGTCTTAGCTTCTTTCTTTATAATCGAAGGTTCGCCAAGGTAGTTCGAATTTGACCAGTCGGGTTCGCTCTTGTTGATTTCGATGTTCAAAAGAATCGAACCGTCAGCCGTGATGTGCGGCGTGGTCTTGAGGATAAGGCTGGCATCAACGTATTTCGTCGTAACATCGCCGCCTGTACCTCTCGTCGTGATAGGAATACTGGTACCTTGCTGGATCATAGCTTCCTTATTGTCGAGGGTAGCGACTTTCGGAGAACTTACGATCTTGATTTTACCATCTGATTCCATGACGTTCAAAGTAAGGTTGAGGTCGTTGATCATACCGACGCTGCCGAACATGAAACCGAGCGTTCCTGTCGGATCTGCAGGACCGGGAACTGCAACATTAGCACCTACGCCCAGGTTGTACGGGAATATCGCGTTGGTCGGATGACCGTTTGCATCAGTATAAGTATGGTGGCTTCCCCACTCGATACCGAGACCCAAAGCAGCCGTCGAAGTAGCTTCGACGATTCTTGCTTCGATAAGAACCTGAGGTGTCTGCGTATCCAAGTAGTCAACCAACTGTTCCGATTTGTCGAGAATTTCCTCGACATCCTTTACGATAAGGACGTTGGTTCTCTGATCGTAGCTGACCGTACCTCTGTCGGTAAGGAGCTCTTTGATCTGCGGAACAAGTTTATCAGCCATCGCGTAGTTTACCGGAACGAGTCTTACTTTTACAGGTTCCAACTTCTTCTGCGCGTTTTTCTTTGCAAGTTCTTCCTCTTTTTCTCTCTGCATCGTTCTGATCGTAGCAACTCTGATGATGTTGCCGAATCTCTCTTTGCCGAGCGATTTACTCTTGAGGATAACGTCAAGAGCCTCATCCCAAGGAATATCGACAAGTCTTACCGTGACGGTGCCTTTTACGTCGTCGCCTGCGATGATGTTGAGCTTGCTGATATCGGACATAAGGCGAAGAATATCAAGAATATCGACTTCTTTGAAATCGAGGTTGATCTTTTTGCCGGTGTACTGAACAGGCTCGTCTTCCATATTGATCGCACCGCCTTTTTCATCTGCGCCGCCCTCTTCCTGTGCAACTGCAGCCTGCGGGAGTCTTACGATCTGAGCTTCTGAATAACCTGCTACGCCCTGAACTTTTTCATTTTTGAAATTGAAAACGAAATCGCTTCCGTGAGCCGACTCTTCAATCTTGAGATCGTGTTTTGCCGATTTCATCTTTGCAAGTATCTTAACGTTTTCCTTGTCGTTATATACCGCGATTTCAGCAACAGGACCGGTAAGAGAAGTTGCATCGATAACCTGCTCTTTGTCTTTCGCGATGAAAGCGTTTTTAACGGTGATCTCTATATTCTGTCCGTTTACGTTTTTGCTGATTTCGAGTTTTCTGTCAGCTTTTACTTTAAGGATTTCGGGTTCTTCGCCGATGAAAGCAAGCCCCTGGATCTCGGTTCTGTTTTCAACAGCCGGAATCTCCTCAGCCTTTACAGGTTCTGCAGCAGCGACAGCCGTTTCAGCGGGCTGGTTTTTGAAAGCTGCAAACATCTTTTTGCCTTCAGCACCGAAAGCATAGACTTTCGAGCGGCTGATCGTGAAGTACTGCGGAATCTCTCTTTCTACGACAACGCGGTATCCAGCCGGATGATTCGCGCTGCGGACACCGTTTGCAGACTTCATCGAACCTTTGATGCCGATAAAATCGAAAACGAGCCTGTCCGGACCTTTCAACGTGAAAAATCTGACTTTTTCAGGCTGCTCCGTGAATGCGAAGCTGATATTTCCCGACTTTGAGTTCATCGTGACGCGGCTGTTCTTGAGCTCTTTCGCTTCAGACATAGAAACGAGACTGTCGAAATCGCCGGTTTTTACGGAAGTCATGCCCGTTGCAAGCGATTCAAAAAGAACGTTTCCTTCGTCAGCATTGATTTTAAGATGCGCCGCCTTCCTGCCGTTAACGGTTCCCTGCTCGGCAGTTCCTTCTGCCGCATCTCCGAGACCGATAACTTCAACGCTGTCGGAATTGAGTTTAAAGTAAGTTCCGTCAAAATTTTCGGAAACTACGACATTGTTCCCGTTCTGTTCGACGGATAACGAATCATTCTTGTTCTGAGCAACAGCAAAAACCGTTACAACTGAAAAAACCAAAACAAGAACAAATGACAACCTGAGACTTTTCATTCCAATCTCCGTTCCATTAGTTATTCAAATCTTCTTTTCCTTTCTCTTCGCCGCCGTTGAATTCCGCAGCGTCATCCGGTTCTTCGGACTCTTTAAGAGGCGACTTTATCGGAAGTTCAAGATAAAGTTTGTTGATTATCTTTCTTCCGAGCGGATCTTTGTATGTCTCGACGATCTCGAGTTTATCCGGCAGAATCCTGCTGATCTTTCCCCAGTTTTTGCCGATAAAACTGCCGTTTTTAACGATATAGCTTTTTCCGTCGGGAGCGATTACGACAGCCTTCGGATCGGTTATACCATAAATTATAGCGGAAAGTCTGAGATCAGTAACATCAAAATTCTGCAACTCGCTGACGATCTTCTTTTCTTTGTTGAGACTCGCCATGTCGCCGAAATAGTTTCTGAAAGGATCTTTCTTGCCGACTGCGGAGTAGCGGTAATTCGATCTTCTCTGCGCGATATCGGTAATATCGATCTCTTTTTTAGTCTTATTTTCACTTGATTTGGTCTTGCTGACCCTTTCATATTCGGCTTTGTAGTCGTAAGGCTCGATCTGATATTCGTTTGCACAGCCTGCAAGGATCGAGGCGAGGATCAAACATGATACCCATACAAAAATATTGATCTTATTTTTTATTTGCATTCTGACCTCCACCCATTTCGGCAGACGAAAGGAAACGGTAAGTCGTCGCCCTGAAAGTTATATCAAGTGCGGTCTTGTTCGGCTGGAAACCACCGAAAGAAGTGGTAACTTTGCTCTTTTTATTATTGTCTTTTTTAGCCGCACCCTTGTCGCCGATAACCTTCATTTCAAGGTCGCTTACGTTGACGATACGCGCCAGTTTGTTCACGCTGTCAAAGAAACCGAGAACTTCATGGAAGCTGCCTTTGACCTTCATTGAAACGGGAACTTCGGCGTAGAACTCCTTTTTGCGCTCGGCAAGAGGCTCGAAGTAATAAACCTCAAGACCGAACTTTTCCGCTTCGTCGGAGAGTTTTTTCAGCAACGAAGGAATCTCTTTTTTATCCGGAAGCATACTAATGGCCACTTTCAGGTCTCTGTCAAGAGCTTCGACTTCTTCCATGAACTGACCTCTGTCACGAACCAGCACTACCATTTTGGAGAACTCGGCCTTTTTGGAATTGAACTCTCTGTAAAGAGATTCCATTCTGTCGACATGCGGCATATAGACTGTAACATAATAAACCGCGATGATTACGACAATAACCAGAAGCAATCCTCCGTACCTGTATGCCGGCTTTAATTTTCCGATATTTACCAGCAAGGATTTCATATTCACTCCTCCCTATTGATTAGCACCTGTCTGAGCTGCCGATTCTGCCGCCTGCTGCTGCTCTGCGGGTTTAGCCGGCTGCTGAGGCTGTTCCTGCCTTCCAGCGAAGTGAACAGTCGTGTTCAAACCGTAGGAAAGCACCGTAACACCCTGGACCGCCTTGTCTTTCGTAACCTTTTTGAGGTTGATGTTCGAAAAGAAAAGGGAATTTTCAAGCTGTTTCATGAAGTTTGCAACTTCCTGATTTTCGAGCGTTTTTCCGTCAAGTTCAAGTTTGTTGCCCTTGATAACGAGCTTGTCAGCCCAGATTTTGTTCGACGGAATCTTGAGTGAAAGTTCGTCAAGAACACGAACCGGACCGATATTCTGTTCCTGCAGCTTGATGATCATATCCATTTTTTCCTGAAGTTTCGCTTTTTTATCCTTCAGGTTTTTGATTTCGCCCATAATCGATTTGAGTTTTGCGATCTCAGCGTCAGCCTCGGCAATGCGATCCTTGCTCTCCTGTTCTCTTGCGGAGAGAAGCGAACTGTTGGAAACGACGAGAGCGACAACCACCACGATCGAGATTAAGCAGATAGCTAAGAAACCTTTCGCCTCGGCTATGAGTTTGTCTTCCTTTACGGGTAACAGATTGATTTTTATCATTGTTCGTCCATCCTCCGTAATGCCAATCCGAGACTTAACGCTGCAACGTGGCTGTAATCCTCAACTTCCTCTCTCGAAAGAACCTGTCCCGGAACGATTATCTCTTTGAACGGGTTCATTCTTTCGACCGGGATCGTCAGAGTCGACTGCAGAGCCTGCATGAAGGTGAAACTTTTCGTCGTTCCGCCAGTTACGAAGACCTTTGCAACACTGTCTTCCGGATTTGTGTTTGTATAGTAATCGAAAACTCTCATTATGTCGGAAACCATGTTCTTTGCAACGTCAGCGATGATCTCTTCGACCTGGTTCGGAAGAATCGAATCGCCTGTTGCATGAGTTCCCGATTTAAGGCTCTCAGCCTGCTGGAAACTGACTTTAAGCCTTCTCGTTATCTCTTCGGTAATGAAGTTGCCGCCCGTAAGAACGTCTCTGAAGAATCTGACGTTGCCGTTCGACATAACGACGATGTTGGTTTTCGAAGCGCCGATATTGAGAACAGCGACCGTTTTATCCTTTTCTTCCGGGTAGTTGAGCTCGAAAATGTTTGCAAGAGCCGTCGCGTCGATTTCTACCGACATCGGTTTTACACCGGCATCGCTTACAACCTGAATGAAGTCGCCGATAAGGTCTTTTCTTGCGGCAATGAGAATGACTCTGTCGCGACCGTCCTCAACGATATCGGTTTTAATGCCGTCAAAGTAAATCTCTTTGATGTCGTGCGGGATATGCGTTTCAGCTTCGACCTGAAGCGCATTGTAAAATTCCTGCTGAGAAACCTTCGGAACATTGATGACTCTGTTGATGATACCGTGTCCCGCAACGGCGATCGAGCAGTATTTGTCTCTGAATCTCTCCTTTGCAAGAAGCGTTTTTACGGCATCGTTCATCTCGTACGTGTTCATGATGCTGCCGTCGACCATCGTGTTTACCGGAATCGGAATGAACCCGAACTTCTTAAGCTGATACTTTCCCTTCCCCTTTTTCTGGAGTTGGGCAGCTTTGATCAGATAAGACCCGAGGTCAAGTCCCATCAGTTGCTTGTTATAAAACATCTCCGCCTCCTCTGGCTATTCTTCATCATCCGAAAAAACTTTATGTTTTTCATCAAGCGAAAGCCCCAGAGCAAGAAGAATCTTTCTCTTAGTTTCCATGCGGCACTTTCCGTTCTTTTCGATCCTGTCGATAGTAAGAACCGAAACACCCGCCTTTCTTGCGAGTTCAGATTTGCTCATAAGAAGCCTTTCTCTCATTTTTTTAAGGTTGTTTTCCGTCATTGCTTACTCCATCGCAATAAAAATAACAAATCCGGAGGCAATGATAGTAAGAAAAATGTAAAAAGCAAGAAATTTTGCAAAAAAATATATCATATTCATATAATTATGCAAAATATTACTAAAAAAGCCCTGCATTTTTAACCATTTTTACGTTCTATTGATATTCCTATTTTTGTCAATTTACTCTCAATGGATTCATATCCGCGGTCGATCTGGCGGACATTGTATATTTTGCTTCTCCCTTTTGCCGCAGCCGCAGCCATAAGCATCGACATTCCGGCGCGGATGTCGGGAGAATCGAGATTTGCGCCGTGAAGCTGAGACGCACCCGAAACGACTACGCGGTGAGGATCGCACAGGATTATCTGAGCACCCATCGCGACGAGTCTGTCGACGAAAAAGAGCCTGCTTTCGAACATTTTTTCAAAGAAAAGCACCGTTCCTTCAGCCTGAGTCGCAGCAACTATCGCAATCGACATCAGATCGGACGGGAATGAAGGCCATGTGCCGTCGTCGATTTTCGCAATCGCGTTGTTCATCTCTTTTACAACGACCATTTTCTGCGACGGAACAAAAATATCGTCTCCCCGTTTTTCGGTTTTTATTCCGAGTTTTCCGAAAGTGTGAAGCACCATTCTTAATGTATTATCGCGCGCGGAATCCTTAATGAGAAGTTCGCCGCCGGTCATCGCGGACAACGCGATGTAGCTTCCAGCCTCGATGTAGTCGAAACCGATCGTGTGGCTGCAGCCCGAAAGTGATGAAACGCCGTCAATGCAGAGCGTGCTCGAACCTACTCCGCTGATTTTCGCCCCCATCTTGTTGAGGAAGTTGCAGAGCCCCTGAACGTGAGGCTCGGTCGCGGCATTCATTATTGTCGTGCGCCCTTCGGCCAGCACGGCTGCCATAACTATGTTTTCGGTTCCCGTGACGCTTGCTTCATCGAGGAAAATATCGGCTCCGACAAGTTTTTCGGCGTGGATTTCGTAACCTTCGCCTTCGACCGTATAATCGGCACCGAGCTGTTTGAAGCCGAGGAAATGCGTGTCAAGCCTTCTCCTTCCGATTACGTCTCCACCCGGCGGCGGCAGAATGACTTCGCCGTTTCTAGCCAGAAGAGGTCCGGCAAACAGAACCGAAGTCCTCACCTTTCCGCACAGATCGCGGTCAAGCGGTTTTCTTTGAAGATTTGCCGCATTTATCTCAATTTTGTTTTTGTTGATTTTTGTGACTGAAGTACCAAGATTGCTTGCAATTTCAAGCATATTCCTGACATCGAGAATATCCGGAACATTATCGAGGACGACTGTTCCCGACGAAAGAAGAGCCGCCGCAATAACCGGAAGCGCCTCGTTTTTGTTGCCGGAGGTAACGATCTCGCCGCTTACGACTCCGCCACCCTGTATGTCGAAATATTCCACGAAAAGTCTCTCAAACAAAAAAGCCGGTGCATATTACACAAAAAAGTGTGTTTTTCCACTTTTTTCTGAATCTAGTTCACAACTGCAACCTGAAGGCACTCTGTGCCGTTCCAGGTATAGTCTTTACCGCATTCGCATACATATCCGGTTTCGATTTCAGGATCAGTGGTCGTCAGGCATCTTCCTGTCGAATTTTCAACAGACGCGCACGGATTTCCGGCACACGCGCTCTCACCGCCTGAAACGCAGCGGACATCCGCGACATAGCGAGTTGAATTTACCACTTCTTTCGAAATTGTGACTGAGGTAAAATCAATCGAGTTAACCGTTCCGTCTTCATTGATATCGGAAGACCATGAAAACGATATATCGCCGAAAACCGAATATCTGCCGTTCAAAGCTATCGCGCAATGTCCTTCTTCGCAGTGTCTTACAAGCGTCTGAAGCTCTTCCATTGTCGGAAGTCTCCAGAAGTTTTCCGATTCGTCTTCCGTATTAAGAGCAGCACAGTAATCATAAGCCTCAGACCATATCATGTCGGTTGGTGCAAGTTCAGACCACGTGAGCCCGGTTGCCGGATCAGTGTATGGAGCCGCCTTATAATTATCAAGAGTGTTGTCAAGAACACACCTTTGAACAAGTCCCGCAATGGGGATATAGGAGTCTTCTACAGACGACAAAACACCGCTGCTGACATCTACACTCCAGAACATAGGCCAATTATTTCCTTCCTCTTCGTCTTCCCCTGCGCTTTCTTCTACTTCATACCATTCATTGCGTGTCAAAGTGCCTGAAAGCATAAATCCGTAATCATTCAAGGTTGTTTTTGACATTGCATCACCGCTGCAAGCCTCTTCATTGAAGTAAGAATATGCGAAATGCTCATTCGTTACGCCGCAGCTTCCGCCGAATTTAAGTTTTTCGGTCGTGACGGTTTTACGGATTTCGTCTATTGTCGGAAGTCTCCACTTGTTCGAACCGTTTTCATTCAAATAACGGCACATTCTGGCAAGGGCGAAGTCATTAACACTTTTTTCATATTCGTGGCCGTTGTAATACGAAGAAATATAAGACTTGTCGAAATCTGCAAGAATTTCGGGGTACAGCACTGACGACCAGATCGTGCCGTTTGAATCCATACACGGTCCTGTTCCGGTTCCGTCACACGCAGGGATTTCCTCTTTTTCATCAAGATCGCTTCTGACGCAGAGGACAGAGTAAACTTCTTCTTCCTCCGCGGTTTCGTCTCTTTTTATGCTCCTGACTGATCGCGGCTGCTGAGGTCCTACTACCGGTTCGCCCGATACTTCTCCATACGGAAAAAGTTCTCCTGTCTGCATCTGAAGAACCCATACATAATAATTGACAGGCGCCGGAGTCGAAGTCCAGAAGATGTCTGCTGTCATGCCGGGGAATGAAGAGACTGCCTCAACTTCGTCTTCTTCCTCAGTTTCTTCCTCTTCTTCTGCTTCCGCTTCCGCCGCTATTTTGGAATAGTCTACAAGAGAAAGAAGTTCGTTCTTGTTCGGAAGTCTCCAGTCGGAATGTCCCGCATAGTCAAGGCTTTCGCAGTAGGCAAGCGCCTCTTTCCATGTCGCCTTTTTGACCGGCTCTTTCTGCCAGAAAAGGTCTGTGGATAAATCGCGTATCATTTCCGCACCGTTTTCAGTAACAGTCGAATAGGTTTCAGCACTGACTTCTCCGTATTTTTCTCCGCTGACACACATAAGGTAGCCGGATGCTGAACTGCTTCTGGCAGCCATAACCAATTCGGCAATCACGCCGTAGGACATCAGATAGAAATAGTTTTCAACCGAAGTCAGGATCAAATCGTAGCCATAAGATTCTGAAACAGCACGATCTAAAACTGCTTCTTCAGCTTCTCCTGAATAGAGTCCCGAAAAATAAACCGGATCGATCTTATTGCCGTAAAGCATTCCGAGATCGGAAAGAGTTGCAGCTTCCTGCGGAGTCGGAAGTCTCCAGTCTTCGATCCCGCCGTATGAAACTGCACATTCGTCTTTCATCTCTTCGTAACTTCCGCCTCTTCCGGTAAGCCACCAGGTGAGACCCGTCACATTATCTTTGATGAAAGGGGAAGCCTGAACCGTTGCCCTTAACTCAGGCTCTTCTGCCTCCGGATTTTCGATTTCGGTGTAGCTGTGCGGGACACAGCCTTTTCTTGCGGCATACTGCGCATCCTGACCGTAAAGTTCTTCGTTTTCTTTCGGGCAGAGTATCTGATTTCCTTCACCGTCAGTGCATATTGTCATACCCGTGCAGAGCACTTTGGAATACATTTTTGTACAGTCGTCAGAGCAGCTTGAACCGATTCCTTCACCGGTCTCAGCCTTGTCACATTTTTCATTGCTTTGAACTATGCCGTCGCCGCAGTAGCTTGCTGCGCCTTCCGCAACCTGACATGCTGTTGTGCAGACCGTGCATGACGTTTCGCCGTAAACGCAATCCGTTGTACCGTTAGCACTTCCTTTATCGCACGCTTCACCCGGATCAACAATGCCGTTTCCGCATTCTGCGACATAACTGTCGATGTCTTCATCTTCATCAACAACTATGATTTCGTCTTCATCGTTTACCGGCTCGTCATCATCTTCTTCAATATCAGATATTTCGTCGGCATCGTCATCATTTTCTTCATCGTCTTTTACAACCGGATCATCATCCTTTTCAGGTTCTGTCGGTTCTTCAACCGGTACTTCCTCATCTTCAAACTCAGTGAAGAAAAAGGCATAAGCGGTAAAGTGACCGGTCGTCATCATTATAGGATCTCCGGCAGCCGAATGCATAATTGGATCTCCCGCAGCCGTTACCATTATCGGATCGCCGGCCGCGCTCAGCATTGCTCCGGTGCTCTGCATAATCGGATCGCCTGCAGCATTCAGCATGATCGGATCTCCGGCCGCTGTTGTCATAATCGGGTCACCTGCGGCGTTCTTACCGACTTTTACCGCAGCTCCGGTTTTGCTGTAACTCCACTGGCCTTTATCCTCTTTATAAACCGCAGCGGTAACTACCTTTTTCTTAGCCGCTCTGAGTTCTTCGCCGGTTCCCTCGCTTATCATCGAAATCATGACAGGCTTTTTGAAAATCGTGCCTGAAGGTTCGAACTCGACAACCTTGCTGACCACGGTTTTGCCTTCAGTTCCCGGATAATCCTTGGCATCATATATTCTCATCGTAATTGTCGTGTTGCTGTCGAGAGCGTCAGCAGGAATTTCAATCGAAGTCTGTCCGTCGGAACTTTCGATTTTTCCGCCTTCCTCTGCCGAAATTTCTTTCGTCACTTCTTCTTCGACAAGCGATTTTTCCTCTTTTTTCTTTTTGGCGCTGCATGATGCCAACGCAAAAATCGAGACAAAAACCAAAATCAAGCAAAACACACGTTTCATGAAAACCTCCATTCTTAACGACCTTAAAGTCCCCGAATTATCGGAATTTTGAATAAAAAGACAAGAAAAATCCGACCTTTCAGCCGACTTTTGCAGCAAAGCAGAAAAAATTTGACCATTCCTATTTCAAAATGTTAGAGTGACCCGCGTTTTTTAAGTTGATTCAAGTTTCGGTTTATTTTTTTGATATTCTGGAGGTTATCGTGACAAAGAAAAAAATGATGATTCTCGGCGATGAAGCTATCGCCCAGGCGGCTCTTGATGCCGGTATTTCGGGATTTTACGCTTACCCCGGCACTCCTTCGACAGAAATCATGGAGTATGCTCAGGCTTCCAAAGCCGCAGCTGAAAGAAACGTTCACAGAACATGGTCGGCAAACGAAAAGACCGCTGTTGAAGGCGCTCTCGGAATGAGCTATGCAGGCAAAAGAAGCATGGCTATGATGAAGCACGTCGGCCTCAATGTCGCAATGGATCCCTTCGTAAACTCAGGTGTTACCGGCGCAAACGGCGGCTGTATCGTAACGGTTGCTGACGATCCGAGCATGCACTCATCTCAGGACGAGCAGGATTCGAGGATCCTTGCAAAGTTCGCTCTTCTTCCGATATTCGAACCTTCGAACCAGCAGGAAGCTTACGACATGGTTTTCCACGGCTACGAACTTTCCGAAAAATACAAAACTCCGGTCCTTATGCGTGTCACGACTCGTCTTTCGCACTCCCGCTCGGGTGTAGAACTCAGAGATCCGATCGCTCCGAACGAACTCAAGCTTCCGGAGGACAAACGCCAGTTCGTCCTTCTTCCGGCACTTGCGAAAAAGAGCTACAGAAGAACTCTCGAAAACCAGAAAAAATTCATGGAAGAGTCCGAAAACTCTCCGTGGAACAAATACATCGACGGCGCAGACAAGTCGCTCGGCATCATCGCATGCGGCCTTGCGTTCAACTACCTCATGGAAAATTTCGACGGCGTCTGCCCCTATCCGGTAGTCAAAGTCTGCCAGTATCCGGCTCCGAAAAAACTCATCGCACGCCTCGCTTCGGAATGCGAGAAAGTTCTCGTTCTCGAAGAAGGTATGCCGATGGTCGAAGAAGCTCTCCGCGGCCTTCTCGACAAGGACGTCAAAGTTCTCGGCAGAATGTCGGGCGAACTTCCGCGTGACGGCGAACTCAACCCGAACCTCATCGCAGCTGCTCTCGGCCTCAAAGAGACGATCGGCAAAGATGTTCCAGCACTCGTTGCAGGCAGACCTCCGAAACTCTGCCCCGGCTGCAGCCACGCTGACTTCTACGCAGCTTACGTCGAAGCAGTCAAGGACAAATACGGCGACGGTCACCTTTTCGGCGACATCGGCTGCTACACGCTCGGCGCACTTCCGCCTTTCCAGGCTGTAAACAGCTGCGTTGACATGGGTGCAAGCATCACGATGGCAAAAGGCGCTGCAGATGCAGGAATGTTCCCGGCTTGCGCAGTCATCGGCGACTCGACCTTCACTCACAGCGGCATGACGGGTCTTCTCGATGCAGTCATCGACAAGGCAAACATCGTCGTTTTCATAAGCGACAACTCGACGACAGGTATGACTGGCGGCCAGAAATCGCACGCTGAAGGAAGACTTTACCAGATCGTAAAAGGTCTGGGCGTTGACGAAAACCACATCCGCGTAGTCGTTCCCACCAAGGCAAACCACGAGGAAATGGTCAAAGTCATCACAGAAGAGATCGAATACAACGGCGTATCTGTAATCATTCCGCAGAGAGAATGCATGCAGACTTTAAGAAGAAAAACCAAAGCGGCAAAGAAGTAAGGAGGTGCTCTTATGAAATGTGATATGATTCTTGCAGGCGTAGGCGGTCAGGGCATTCTTTCGATCGCACAGATCTTCGGTTATGCCGCAGTTGAAAGCGGTCTTTACCTCAAACAGGCCGAAGTTCACGGCATGAGCCAGCGCGGCGGCGACGTTCAGAGCCACTTCAGAATTTCCGACAAACCGATTTGGAGCGACCTCGTTCCGATGGGAAAGGCTGACATCATCATCAGCGTAGAGCCGATGGAATCTCTCCGCTACCTTCCGTGGCTCAACCCAGAAACGGGCTGGATCGTAACCAACACGAATCCGTTCATCAATATCGACAACTATCCCAATGTTGACGAGCTTATGGCTGAGCTCAAAAAGCAGCCCCGCTGCATCGCAATTGACGGCGACGGCATCGCAAAAGAAGTCAACAATGCACGCGGCATGAACATGGTAATCGCAGGTGCGGCGAGCCTTTTCACCGGTCTTGACATCAACGTCATCAGAAAAGGCGTCGAAGTCATTTTCGGCAGCAAAGGCGAAGAGATCGTCAAAGCAAACCTCGCAGCGATCAACGCAGGCTGGGAATTTGCCGAGAAAAATTCGAAAAAGTAGTTCTTCAAGTCAATGATCGATCTTCATTCTCATCTTCTTCCGGGGCTGGACGACGGCCCCGAAGAAGTTTCTGAAACACTTGAAATAATTAAAGAAATGTCTTCTTTCGGCTATATCGAGATAATACCTACTCCGCACAAATTCCATGCTCTTTACAACCCAGATCCGAATATAGTCATGGGCCGCATCTCCGCCCTAAACAAAACTATGGTCAGGCGTTTCAGCTTCGAATACATGTGCAACATTCCGCGCATAAAGTCGCTTGCCGACCACCGCGAATTTTCGCGTACAAAAGAGGGCTACAAAGTGATAATGGTCGAATTCCACTCCCCGCTTGTCAGCAAAAGCGAAATAGAGAATTCCGTTTTTTCACTTAACGCAGGCGGCTTCATTCCGCTTCTCGCCCACATCGAAAGGTATCTGAAAGACGACGATTTCTGGCTTGGAATAAAGAAAAAATACAAAGTTTTCTTTCAGTCATCTGTCAGAACTCTGGCTAAACCCTCTTTTCACATCAAGAGAAAGCAGGTGATCAGATTTCTCGAAAAAGGGATAATTGACAATTTAGGCACAGACCTTCACCGCGCGTCGCAGCTTGAACAAGTCGAAAAAGGACTCAATTTCTTCAGCAACAACTTTTCAGGTCTCGACAAAGACCTTTTTTCCGATAAATTTCTTTTTGAAAACTCTTAACAGGAGGCGGAATGTTTTCAGACAAAATCCGTGAAAAACTCGAAAAATTTCCGATAGAGCCGGTATATCTGCTTATGATTTTCTCATTCATATTCAGAATGGTCAACTTCATGGGAATTGCTCAGGGAGATGACTTTCCTTACAGCACATTAGCCAACAGATTCGCACACGGCAACTTCAGCGCAGGATTCATTTTCGATGTCCGCTGGGTCGTTTTCGCTCCGGCAGCACTTCTTTACAAACTCTTCGGAGTAAGCGACTTCACATCTCTGCTTCCTACAATGGTTTACGGCATTTCAAGCGTCTGGCTGGTGTACAAAATCATAGAAGCCGAAACTGACAAAACTACAGCTTTTATCACGACTCTTTTCTATATCACATACCCGATCGTTGCCATCTTCACGAACTTTTTACAAGTAGCGGCACCTCTCGAATTTTTCACGCTTCTCACAGTTTATTCATTCCAGCGCGGAGTAAAAAGCGAAAAAACCGGCTGGTTCATTCTCGGCGGAATTTCAATCGGCTGGATTTTCTTTGCCAGAACGACAGGGCTTTTCATAGCACCTTTAGTCTCGGTTTACGTGTGGTACAAAAAAGGGTTCAACAAAAGAACAGTTCTCTGGATTCTCTGCGCAGCACTTTTCTCGCTTGTTCCTCCGGTATTTCAAGGCTTTGTCTACCTCAAAGTCCACAACAATTTCTTACATGTTTTTGAAATCAGCAAAAAAGCGGTCGAATACCAGAACAGAATGACCGATGTCGATCCGAAAGACCTCTTTTTCTACATAAGAACCGTTTTCACAGCCGGAAACTTCGCTCGATGGATGACATTCGGATTCGGCGGATACTTCACCGCTGCAGCGCTTCTCGCCTGCATCGTTAAAATGTGCATGAAAAAATGCGGCAAAGAGGTTTTGTTTCTCATCTGGTTCGTTTCTTACTTTCTCTTTATGTCATTTGCACCGACCAGTTTTTCGCCGTACACCACTCTTATCAGAAACAACCGCTACACCGTAATTTTCGTTCTTCCTGTCTGCGCTATGTGCGCTATCCTTCTTTTGGATTTGGTCAAAACAAAAAAAATCGCCGCCCGAATCACTGCTTTGGTAATTTTTCTCACCATTATTATCAGTAACATCTATTTTTCTCTGGATAACAGCAAGTTTTACAAAACAACAAGAAACAACCAGAAAGAATCGATGAAGATACTTCTTTCAAACTACCCTAACACCACGATATATCTCGCCGACAGGAACATATACTACCGCATAGACTACTATTCAGGCTACAAAAACAAAAACTACAGATTCATAAATTCACTCAAACAGATAAACAAACCGGGAGTTTTCCTGATCACGCACAAATTCAATTCCAGTGCATCGCGCTTCAAAATATCAAAAGAAGATCTGAGAAAACTGCGTAACAACCCGCCGGAAGGAATGACCTTGAAACACAAAGCCCCGTACTTCAACATCTACGAAGTTGACCCTGAAGTTTTGAAAAAAAATCCCGATTTGAAGTGATTTAAGACCGCCGCGCCGAATCTTGCCGGGATCACGAGATCTCGACGGCGCGATTAAAAAGAATAATCAATCCTCCCCATTCCCTTGAGCTCAACCGGAATGAGTTCTTCTATGGTTTTTCTCTTTTCAAGGTTCTTTACAGCCGCGTTTTCAAGGCATTTCCCGTTGGAAAGCAAGTAGAGAGAAGCTGCGAGTTCCTCTTCCATTTCGTCTCCGAAATCGTGCCTGATATCGTCATTTGCCGCACATGTCGGTTCCATACCCAGAAAGAAATCACCGTAATCCTGTGAATTTGCGTATTTGAAAGTGATGGGAACGATCGTCTGGTCGCAGATATCCTTTGAATTCATCCCCACAGGTTTTCCGTAAGTCGTAGAGCCTATAAGAGCGACTTTGACATAGGGAGCGACGGAGTTTATCACCATTTCGGAAGCGCTTGCCGTTCCCGACGAGACGATAAACGCAACTTTTTTGACGTTTGAAAGTGAATTTTTCAGAACATCGCCCTTATATGAATAGTTCTGATCGGAATGCTTGTTGTTGTAGATGAGTTTGATTATCTCGTCACCTTTCACTTTGTCGCCGATGATAAGGTTTACGAGCTGATGCGCGATTCTCACTAGTCCGCCGCCGTTGTAGCGCAGATCAAGGACAAGCTGCTCTACATTTTCCTCTTTGAAGCGGGCGAAAACCTCGTTCAACTCCTCTTCCGAAGAATTTATGAAAGCCTTGAAGTGAATATATCCCGTCTTCACGCCGTCATAATCCAGAATTTTGTCCGCAAGCACCGATTTTCCGATGTAATCGTCCAGATATACCGTTGTTGTAAGTTCATCGCCATGTTCAAGAACCTTGAAGACAACCGCTTCGCCCTTATTTTCAGCATCATAAACGTTGTTCCAGTCTGTTTTTTCTTCAAAATCCTCATCATTACGGTGTTCCTTGTTGTAAGCAGCATTTTCGTCGAGCTCTTCAACAGTAAATCCGTTCATGGCAAGAAGCTGCTGACCGCGCCTGAGCCCGGCAATGCCCGCAGGACTTTCGGGATAAACCAGCGTAATAAAAATGTCATCGTTCTCGTCGCGCTGCATCGACATTCCCATTCCGTAGCGCTTTCCGGCATAGTAATCGTCATGCTCGGTCTTTTTAACGGCATAGGAAAATCTGTCAATCAAAGTGTCGCCTTCGCGGTATTTCACCGCCGCAATCATCTTGTCGAGCGACTCAAAATCGGCCGGATTTATCGCCGGAAGGTGCTCGTACCAGAGATACCAGTCCTTGAGATAAGCAAAAGCCTGCCTGTTGACACTTGCCTGCGAGCAGTCTGACTCTATGTGGTTTTCGCACGAGATCAAAAGGAAAAAAGCGGCAAAAAAGAGAAACACAAAAGTTTTTTTCATGACCTTATTCCTAAAAAAACCATAATATCGGGATCTCGTAATCCCGTGATCTCGTGATTCAGTAATAACAAAATCAAGAAAAAAAGCAAAAAAAAGGGCTTCGTGATGAAGCCCTTAAAAAGAATAACTGGCTGATTTAATTAGTCTTTGTATTCTCTGATAGCCTGACCGAGTCTCTTTACACCTTCGACGATCTGTTCGTCCGAGCAGTAGGAGAAGTTGATCCTGAGCGTGTTCTTTCCGCTACCGTCGCAGTAGAAGACCGTTCCGAGAACGAATGCGACTTTGTTTGCGATCGCGATCTTGAAAAGTTTCTCAGCATCCATGTGCTCGGGAAGGTAAACGAAAAGGAAGAGACCGCCTTCCGGATTCGTCCATTTTACGCCTTCCGGAAGATATTTTTCGAAGCAGTCCATCATGAGGTCTTTTTTGTGTTTGTAAAGTCTGATGATGTCGCCGAGTTTTGTCGAGAAGAGGCCTTTTTCCATGTATCTGCCTGCAATTCTCTGAACGAAAGGCGGTGTGCAGAGGTCGACCGACTGTTTCGTTGTGACAAACTTGTCGATGATCTTCGGATCTGCGATTACCCAGCCGATTCTGAATCCCGGAACGAAAATCTTCGAGAAAGTTCCGAGCGTGATGGTCGTTCCCTCTTTGTCGAGCTGATAGATCGTGGGCTGAGCTTCGCCTTCGAAACGAAGTTCTCTGTAGGGGCTGTCCTCAACGATGAGAACATGATATTTGTGAGCGATCTCGATGATCTCTTTTCTTCTGAATTCAGGCATCGTGACACCCGACGGGTTCTGGAAATCGGGGATGATGTACATGAATTTTACCTGCTCGCCTTTAGCTGCAAGTTCAGCAAGTTTTGCTTCGAGAAGTTTCGGATCCATACCGTGTTCATCCGACGGAATGCCGATGGGGCTTGCGCCGAAAGCGTTGAAAGCCTGGAGTGCACCCAAGTAGCTCGGGAACTCAACGATGACTTTGTCGCCTTTGTTGATGAAAACTCTGCCGAGGAAGTCAAGTGACTGCTGGCTTGCGGTCGTGATGACAAGGTTTTCCTTCGTGATGTCAAGACCCATTTCGCGATAGCGTTTTACAAGCTGTTCTCTCAGAAGGTCGTCACCTTCGGTCGTGCCGTACTGAAGAGCGAAAGCAGCTTCGTTCTTGAGAACTTCTTCGGTAACTTCGCGAAGTTCCTCTACCGGGAAAGTTTCGGGAGCCGGAAGGCCGCCTGCAAAAGAAATGATTCCGGGTTCCTTCGTGAGTTTGAGCAACTCTCTGATAGCAGATTTTTTTGCCCTTTTGGACATGTCTGAAAAGTAATTGTCAAGATTCGGATACATGGTTTCCTCCAAATGATAGGTTAATAAAACAAACAACGGGCTAATGTAGACTTATAATTTAGGGAAAGCAAGTATTTTCGGAAACGAAAAAAAATCTTTTGAGTCCACCCCTTGAAACCGCGAAAAGTTGGTTATAACAGAGTCCGGATTTTTTATGGAGGTCATCATGGATTACAATGTGAACGAGAATGAAACGAACAAAGATTCGTGGAAAAACTATGGAAGAAACATTGTCGATCTTGCAAAGGCGGGGAAACTCGATCCTGTGATCGGGCGAGACGGCGAGATACGGCGAATCATCAGAATTCTTTCGAGAAGAACAAAAAACAACCCCGTCATCATCGGTCAGCCCGGTGTCGGCAAGACGGCGATCGTTGAAGGTCTGGCACGCCGAATCGTGCGCGGCGATGTGCCGGTAAGCCTTCAGAACAAGGAAATCTTCGAGCTCGATATGGGCGCGCTTATCTCAGGAGCAAAATACCGGGGCGAATTCGAGGAAAGGCTCAAAGAGGTTCTGAAAGCGGTCAAGGAATCGGAAGGAAAGATCATTCTTTTCATCGATGAGCTGCACACCATCGTCGGAGCGGGCAAAGCGGACGGCAGTATGGATGCGGCGAACATGCTCAAACCTATGCTTGCACGAGGAGAACTCCACTGCATCGGCGCGACGACTCTCGACGAGTACAGAAAGTACATCGAAAAGGATGCCGCGCTTGAAAGAAGGTTCCAGCCCCTTATCGTCCAGCCGCCGGATGAAGATGAGACTATCTCGATCCTGCGTGGATTGCGTGAGCGTTTTGAGATCCACCACGGAATCACCATTTCGGAAGGTGCGATCGTCGCGGCTGTAAAACTTTCGAACAGATACATCTCCGACCGTTTTCAGCCCGATAAATCGATAGATCTGATCGATGAAGCGTGCGCAATGCTGAGAACCGACAACGACAGTATGCCGGCAGAACTCGACGATCTGAGAAGGAAAAAACTCCAGTTGCAGATCGAATTCGAAGGTTTCCGCAGAAAAGATTCAGGCGCGACCAAAGAAGAGATCAGAGCGATCGAAGAAAAACTGAAAGAGACGACCGAGGCTTACGACAAGCAGTATAAGATCTGGCAGAAGGAAAAGGCTTCAATAGAAGAAGTCAAAAAGCTCAAAAAAGAGATCGATGAAGTGAAAACCATGATCGAAAGAGCACAGAGCGAGGGTGATTTCAACAAAGTCGGCGAACTTCAGTACGGCAAACTGAGATCACTTGAGGCAAAACTGAAAGAGGCTCAGGAAGTTACGAAAAACGAAAACGTCATGGTAACCGAAGTCTTGACTGAAAAGCAGATCGCCGAAGTCGTCAGCAAGTGGACGGGAATTCCGGTTTCAAGCATGACGCAGACTGAAAAAGAGAGGATTTTGAATCTTTCGAACAGGCTGAAAGAAGACATCATCGGTCAGAACGAGGCGATAGAGAGCATCACTCAGGCAATTCTGAGAT
The DNA here is from genome assembly GCA_017405875.1 of bacterium. Classification (GTDB taxonomy): domain Bacteria; phylum UBP6; class UBA1177; order UBA1177; family UBA1177; genus UBA1177. Next base: position 24,564 of record JAFQZM010000038.1, on the reverse strand, counting down.
CACGTGCAGGTCTCACCAACCCGAACAGGCCGCTCGGATCGTTTATTTTCGTAGGCCCTACAGGTGTCGGTAAAACCGAACTTGCCAAAAAACTGGCCGAGCAGCTCTTTGATACGGCTGATAACATGGTAAGAATCGATATGAGTGAATACATGGAGAAATTCTCAGTTTCAAGGCTCATCGGAGCGCCTCCAGGATATGTCGGATACGATGAAGGCGGTCAGCTTACCGAAGCGGTCAGGAGAAAACCCTACTCCATCGTTCTTTTGGATGAGATCGAAAAGGCGCATGAAGATGTTTTCAACATTCTGCTGCAGATACTTGAAGACGGCCGACTTACCGATAACCAGGGTCGAACTGTGTCGTTTAAGAACACGATAATAATCATGACTTCAAACCTCGGAAGCGACCTGATAGAAGCGAAGGACGGAAAACTCTCCGAAGCTGAGCACGAAGCGATAATGCAGACGATAAAAGGGCGTTTCAAACCTGAATTCATCAACCGAATTGATGATATAATCGTCTTCAATCCGCTTTCGGGCGACAATCTGAAGGAGATAACGGCTCTGCTTCTCAGGAACATCAATAAGATCCTTGAGGACAAAGAGCTTCATCTCGAACTTGATGATAAGGCAATGCAGAAAGTCATTGACGAATCTTTCAACACCGAATACGGTGCAAGACCGGTACGACGTTACCTTGAAAAGAATATCGAAACGCTGCTTGCGACCGAGATCTTAAAAGGCAACCTGCCGCCCAAGACAAAGGCTGTAATGACAGTCGAAAACGGAAAATTCAAACTGGCGCGACAATAATTTATCGGGATCTCGGAATCTCGAGATATCGGAATCTCGATTCGGCGCCGTCGGGATCCCGGGATTACGTGATCACGGGATCTCGGCAAGATCAGGCGGCGGCAATCAAATTATTTCTTGATCAATTCTGCGATTTTTTTGTCGAAATCAGGCACTCTGCAAAGCGCTGCATAAGCATTGGCAAGGGCAAAACCTTCCATGTTTCCGGTATCGAAAACGTGAGTTTTTGAATCAATGACGTAACCCAATATTCTCTCTTCGGCAAGAAGGCTCAGCATCGCGTCGGTAAGCTGGATCTCGCCTCCGCGCCCCGGTTTTACGGTTCTCAAGATTTCTGCGATTCTCGGCGTAAAAATGTATCTTCCCAAAATCGCAAGATTCGATTCAGTCTCGCCGGCAATCGGTTTTTCGATAAGTTTTTTAATATCGATGACACCGTTTTCAAGCGTTTTTCCTTCGGCAATACCGTACATTCCGCGGGTTTCTGCGGGAACTTCCATAAGAGCGATAACCGAGCAGCCGTATTTTTCGTGAAGGGAACTCATTTCCTGCATAACGGAGCGTTCGCCTTCCGAAAAAATGAGCATATCCGGAAGCATGACAGAAAAAGATTCCTCGCGAGGAACGACGAAAGTTCCCTTCATAACGGCGTGTCCCAAACCTTGCGGAGACTTCTGACGGACTGAAATGACTTCGATCATGTCATCAAGCGTTTCGACTTTTTCACGGACGGAATCTTTCAGCTTTCCCACCGAAAATTTGGGATTTATCTTGTCGAAATGGTCAAGGATCGCCTCTTTGCCGTTTCCTGAAACAAAAACGACGTTCGTCGCCCCAGCCTCGATCGACTCTTCGACGATATACTGGATGACAGGTTTGTCCAAAACGGGAAAAAGCTCCTTCGGAATGCACTTCGATGCCGGCAGGAAACGGGTCGCAAGCCCGGCAGCCGGAATAACGGAATACTTCATGTTTTACTCCCTTATGTTTCTCAAGAACTCAGCCGCATCTTCGGGCAGAGTCGGATTTACAAAAATGCCGTTTTCAAAACTGTCGGCGCTGATGACCGTTATGCGCGGAATTATCTCCAGATGCCAGTGGTAAGCCCTGCTTTCAGCCTCGCTGTCCGCGCCGCTGTTTACAGGAAGATAGTGGAAAACCATGTTGTAAGCCGGCGAATTGAGCCCGAACCTCAACTTTGTCATCACCGGTTTAAGGATTTTTGCGAAATCAGCAATCGACGAAGCGGGATTGTCACTCAAAATCCTGCCGTGTTTCTTCGGAATAACCATGATTTCAAACGGAAAGCGGCTTGCATAAGGGCAGAATGCGACGAAGTTGTCGTGCTCGCAGACTATCCTTTTTCTGTCTGAAAGCTCCTGATCTATGATATCGCAGAGAAGGCATCTTTCCTTTTCGCGGTAATATGCAAGACAGTTGTCGAGTTTGTTTCTGACAAACGGCGGAATAAAAGGATAAGCCTTGATTTCGGAATAGTTGTGGTTGATCGTTCCTCCGGCTGCAGCGCCCCTGCTTTTAGTCACCGAAATATAGCGGAAACGGGTATCTTTTCTGAGGTCTGCGATACGGTCGAATATGATTTTTACGGCGTCGGCGATTTCTTCGACAGAAAGCTGATCCATGCTGACACCGCTTTTCGGCGTTTCGACGACGACTTCGTGCGCACCCTGACGTGACATTGAATCGTAAAGCCCGATTCCGCGACTGTTTTTATCGTTTTCAACTCTGAGTATCGGATTTTTAGCCGGAAAAACGCGCGAAGACCAGCCGCCTACCGAATAAACGGGATCTGAACTCCGCATAATATCTGGACCCGTCGCCGATTCAAAGCCAGGAACAAAAGGATCGACATCAAATACTGCCTCGTTTTCCGAACTTCCCGAAATCACCGTTTTCACCTTTTCGGGAGCAAAAATCACCCATATTTTATTGAGCGGGTCACGCCTCAAAATCCCTTCAGCCATCGTTTTCTCCAACTTGAACAACCAAAAAACTTTGGTTTATACCACAAAAAGAAAGCGGCGGCAATATGAAAAAAATTGTATTTTCTTTATTAGTTACTAGAATGCGCGGAAATTTTTGAGGTTTTGAAAAATGGTCAAGGCTAGCGATAAGAAAAGAGAAATTTTTGACTTTTTCAAGGATAATGCTGACAGATTGTTTGATGATCAGGAGATCGTCAAATTAACAAAAGAACTTGTCGGGCTTTTCAACAAAGTCATCCGCGGTTACAGGCTTTATCCGCGCAGCAATCCTGCATTTTCGAGGTTTGCGAATTACTTTAAAAAGAAACTGGATGAGATTCTTTCCGATATCCCTTCGATTTCGCTCAGAATATCGACAAACGGCTTTATGATGGGAAACCATCTTCTCGATACAGGCGAAAGAGACCGCGAAGTTGTATTTTTCCTTTATAACGACGGTCTTCGCGAGATTTTTTTCCAGCAGGGAACCACGCTGGACGAGATCAACCAGCTTTTCGACATTCTTGCACAGTGCACGCTTTTTGCAAACGAAGACTACGACCTTTCGACTCTTCTCTGGGATCACAATTTCACAAACATCGGCTACATAACGGAAGATGAACTCATAAAGCAGAATATTGCCGTTTCAAGCGAGGCTGACGACACCTTTTCACCGTTCCGCGTCGAAGAACTTTCATACGGACCCGGGCATGACGGTATCGGCGAAATCGACAGCAGCGAAGGAATGAAGGGTACCGGCGAATCGATATCCGACACGGCCGTAGCTCCAAAGTTTGAAGTTACCGATTTCGAAAAATATTCCGACCTTATTCTGAAGGAAGACATTCAGATAGACTTTAACGAAAGAAAGGAACTGCTCAACCAAAGGCTTTCGAACTACATTGTCGGAAAAATGGAGATGTTCAAATTCGACGAAGCCCTGAAAAGAAACAGCGACGCATTCGTCGTCAACCGCTTTTTGAAAGAGCTTTCGGCGCGCCTTACGAGCAGCCAGGGGACAAAAGCCGGGCGTGAACTTCTCGACACTGCCGTTTCGCTCTGGGAAAAGCTGCTTCTTTTCGGTTCCGTCAGCGGCGCGATAATATTCATCCAGACACTTAAAGATATTGCAGAACAGCTCAAAACCACACAGCCGGAATACTCGAAAAAAATCAAAGAAACTTTTTCCGACCTCGAAAACGAGGAATTTTTAACCGATTTCTTTTTTACTGTTGAAGACATTCCGGAAGAAGAACTTGCCGTTATCGGCAAACTTTTTGCGATGGTCCCTCCGAAAAAGACAGAGTTCCTCCTTTCAAAAATCAACAGTCTCGAGTCTAAAGAAACGCGGATCGCCATCATAAAAAGCTGTGCAAAATATCTTCCGGTAACAGACGACCTTCTGGCTCTCACGCGGCATTCAGACTGGAAAATCGTCCGCAACGCCTTTGCAATGATGAAAGAGAAAGCCGACCAGCGGATCCTTCCTGCAATAAGGGCTGCTCTTTCGCATCCGCAGAAGCAGGCCAGGATCGAAGCTCTTGCCCTTCTCATGGAATTTTCAATAGAAGAGGCTCTTCCGGCACTTGAGAGAGCGGTTTTCTCGTCGGCAAGAGATGTCAGAAGCACCGCGATAGAAAAAATCCTCGAACTCAAAGACAGCATGACGATAAGACCTATAGTCAACCGTCTGTTTCAGCCGTCCAACCTCAAAAAACTAGAACCTGACGAAATAGACAACCTGTTCCAGATGATAATATCGATGCGAAAATACGATCTTTTCGACCTTTTGGGACAACTCCTGCTTGCTGAAGATTACGACATAAGGATGAAAGCTATTCAGGCGATACAGAAAGCGACAACGATGTCGCACTTTTCAAAATTCATCGTTCGTGCAGCCGATATAAACTCTCTGGCAAGGATGAAACAGGATGAACTGCAGGCTTTCTGCAAACTTTTGAAACCGGAAATTTTCGAAGAGCTTTTTTCCGCTGCAGCAGGTATGCTTACTGCTTCGGGAAGTCTTTTCAACAAATCGGTACCAAATGCCAAAGAAGAGTTCTACAAAACGATTTTTTATTACAGAAATGATCCTAAAGCGAGAAAATTCATCGACAAATCTCTATCTTCAGGCAACAAGGAAACCGTAAAAATAGTAAATAAAATCAAGGATAAATACTTATGAGCGAAGAACTTCACAACAATGTAATATCTTCGGAGTTTTTTGAAAATCAGGATCGTATCGAAAGAGAGAAGATGTACGATTTCACCGTTGCGGCAAATGCTCTGCTGAAATCGCTCAGGCTTTACGGTGCAGGAAACGACACTGTTGAAAAAAACACCGAAAAAATGAACGAGACTCTAAAATTTTTCTTTGCGACGGATTCTTTTTTCGATTTCACTTTCAACGGCAACGACTTCATGCTCAACGATGTAAGAGTCCGAAGAAAAAAAGGCATGAACATCTCTTTCGAGGAAATGGAAAATTTCTTTATTGAACTCCAGATCGCAACGATAATATTCCAGAAAGCAGGCGGTGTCAGCGAAATCGTCGAGTTCATGCTTACAGGTCAGGAAATCATCAAGTCGAATTCCAAACTCGATACAAGATTTGCGCAATTCGAGCAGCGGCTTAAAAATAAGGGCATAAAAATCCAGATAACGCAGCGCGACAGCTCCGGCGGCGACGATCTCTTCAATATTCTGAACAAAAGCCAGCTTGCCAGACTCACATACCGCAACATGATTCTCGACCATTCGATGTTCAAGACAAAAATCAGAGAAAACCGTCCGATGCCGCTCAAAAAGGCGATGAGAAACATCCAGAACGCGATAGACCTCATCTGCGACGGCTCAAGCGACTCGCAGGAATCGCACCTCATGGTCCTGTCTTCGATCAACAGTCTCCGCGGCAAAATGATCGCAACTCACCTGACAAACACGGCTATTTTAAGCATTGCAGCAGGAGTCCAGCTAGGTATCGACCGTTCCATGCTTACACGGATCGGCATGGCGGCATATTTCCACGATATCGATCTTCCCGAAAATTCACGCGGCGAAGTCATTGAGCACTGCCAGAACGGTTTTGCTGTCCTCAGCAGGCTAAATTCTCTCAACTTCGCCATGATGGAAGCTGCGATCACAGCCGGTCTGCACCACACGACCTACACTTTCGACTGCAAACCGATACCGCCCGAAAAACCGATAATGTCAACACCTTTGGGTGAAATCATAAAAGTGTGCGACTACTACGACTTGGCGACTCGCTGGTGGCCTGCGCGCCAAACGATCCCGATGAAGCGCCCCGAAGCAATAGAACAGCTTTTCAAACTGGCTGACATGCGCTGTCTCGCCAAAGTCACCGTCAAAGCCATTTTCAGTGCACTCGGAATTTTCCCGCCCGGCACAGTGCTTCGCGTCATCGGTAAAAAACAGATCGCCTGTTCACTCGATGTTTTCAGAACGACCGGAAGGAAAGGCAAAGCGGCGATCCTCGACAGAAACATGAATTTCGTCGGAATAGAAGAGTTCTATCCGCACGAACTTCTCGAAACACCGAAAGGACTTCACTTCAGGCTTCCGCCCGCAACAGTAAAGGCGATGCTTGATTCTTTCAACGAAGAAACTTCAGAATAACCCGTATTTCAGGATTATATAGAGAGCCCGCAGACCGTCTTTCCAGCCGATTTTTTTGCCGTCATTGTATTTCCGCGGGTCATAGTTTATGGAGATCTCGCTTAATTTAAGATTTTTCCCGGCGCATATTTTTGCAGCTTTAGCCGTTATTTCGGGTTCAAGACCGAAACGATCCTCCTCGATGTTTATCTCTTTCAGGATTTCTCTACGGAACATTTTGTAGCACGTTTCCATGTCGGTAAGATTCAGACCGGTAAAAACATTCGACAAAGTCGTAAGAGCGGCATTGACGAAATAGTGCGCTTTTCCGAGCTGGCTTCTCTTTTTTTCAAGAAATCTGCTTCCGTAAAGCACATCGACATTGTTTTTTACGGCAAAATCGAGCATTTTGAGAAGATCCTGCGGATCGTATTCAAGATCGGCATCCTGAAAAACGACATAATCGCCGGTCGCATTTTCAGCGGCAGTTCTTATAGCTGCACCTTTTCCCTGATTCTTTTCATGCTTTAAAAGTTTTATTTTACCGGATTCAGCGTATTTATTCAATATATTAAATGAGTTATCTTTGGAACAGTCATCTACTGCAACGACTTCCAGTTCATCGATCAAAGGAGATTTTTCAATCTCTAAAACTTTTTCCAAAATAATTTCGAGCGTTTTTTCTTCGTTGTAAACCGGAATAAGAACAGATAACTTCATCAATCCCCGATACTCAATAAATCAAAAAGCGGTGTATTATAATGTTTTTTCAAAAAAAACAAAGAATGTTCCGCTTCTTTACTTTTTGTACTTATATAATAATATCCCACGTTTTTTTAGGGAGAATGCCGATGTTCATAAAAAACAGCCCAAACATAGCGATAGTCACTGAAAATTCCGAAATTTCCTACACCACACTGCTCAAAACAGTCGCGTTTTTTTCTGATATTCTCGGAAAGCTCGACGGAAAAAGAGTTGTCATAATAAGCGAAAACCGGCTTGAATACATCTATGCGTTTTACGGCATCTGGAAATCGGACGGCATTGTCGTTCCTGTCGATTTCATGAGTACGCCCGACGAGATTGCATACATTATCAACGACTGCTCGCCGGATGTTATCTTCTTTTCTGAAAAGGTGCATGAAAATGTTGAAAAAGCAATAGAAATTTCCGGAAAAACCGAAATAAGAAAAATCCTTTTTGAAGAAATAAAGGGCGACATTTCAAAATACGAGGCCGTTGATTTCGATGTTGAAGACAAGGAAAAAACATCGCTCATAATCTATACTTCGGGAACGACAGGCTCTCCGAAAGGTGTCATGCTCAGTTGCCGCAACATCATGGCAAACATGGATGCGCTTCAGGAATGCGGATACTACACCGAAAATGACATCGTTCTTATGATACTGCCGCTACACCACGTTTTTCCTCTTCTGGGAACAGTCGTTGCACCGCTTCTCGGCGGCGGAAGAGCTGTTATATGCCCGTCGCTTCAGGCTTCGGACATCGCGAAAATGATGGAAAAAAGCCATCCGACGATGATTCTCGCAGTCCCCAGATTCTACGAAATGCTGATGAAAGGGATCATGCTGAAAATAAATTCGGGATTTCTGACAAAGGCGATATTCAGAATCGCAAAGATCGCTGACAGCACCGCTTTTTCGAAAATAATCTTCAAATCAGTCGCCAAAAAATTCGGCGGAAACATGAAACACTTCATCTGCGGCGGAGCCAAACTTGATCCTGAGGTCTGGAACTGCTTCAAAGTGCTCGGTTTTTCAATAGGTGACGGCTACGGAATGACCGAAGCAAGCCCGATGATAACATTCCCGCGTCCAGGCAAAGGCAAAGCTGGATGCGTCGGCACCGAACTTTCGAAAGGAACAGTAAAAATCGTTGACGGCGAGATCGTAGCGACCGGAAAAAACATAATGAAAGGCTACTATAACCGCCCCGGAGAAACTGCCGAAGTCCTGCGTGACGGCTGGCTTTATACCGGCGATTTAGGTCATTTCGACAAAGAAGGAAATCTCTGCATCACAGGCAGAAAAAAAGAGATAATCATTTTAGGAAACGGCAAAAACGTAAATCCGACAGAAATCGAGCAGGATATCGAACGAAGCGACGTTTTGATTAAAGAAATCGCGGTGATTGCGAAAAACGGTGTTCTCTGCGCCATCATCAGACCTGATGAAAAGGTACTTGCAGAGCGGCAGATCCCGAACCTTGAAGAATTTATCCGCTGGGAGATCATCGACAAATACAATTCAACGGCTTCCCACCACAAAAAAATCCTCGATTTCGTCCTCACGAACCAGCCGCTGCCGAGAACAAGACTCGATAAAATTCAGCGCTTCAAACTTGAGGATTTTTTGAAGCACAAAGATGAAAAACGGGCAGAAAGCGATGTTCCTGAGAGCAAAGAATACGAAAAAATTGCAGAATACATCAGAAAAACGACTGAAAAAGAGGTTTTTCCGGACGATCACATCGAAATAGATTTAGGACTTGACTCGCTTGACAAAATAGAACTTGCTTCGTTCATAAATTCGGAGTTCGGTATCAAAATCACCGAGACCGACATTCAGAATCTGGCGACAGTGCGCAAAATCGCCGGTTTTACGGCTGAACGCGAAAGCAAAAAAGCAGACCATGCAAAACAGGACTGGAAAACAGTCCTCAAGGAAAACCTCAACAACATGGAACTTCCGCGAAGTGCCTTTTACCACAGGCTCTTAAGATTCAGCCTTGTCGCGGCAGTCAGAACATTTTTCAAAGTGCGCTTTTCCGGCGCGGAAAACATTCCACACGGACCGGTTATCTTCGCGGCAAACCACCAGAGCGTAGTCGACGCCCTTTTCGTGCTGGCGAAAATACCCGCAAAAGAATTCAAAAAAACCTACTGCTTTGCCAAAGGAAAACACTTTCAGCAGTGGTGGCGCAGGTACATGGCAAAACGCAACAACATCATAATCATGCGTGAAGACGAAGAGATCGTCGATTCGATAAAACGGATGGCGTCAGTCCTCAAAAAAGGGCGCAACGTCCTCATTTTCCCTGAAGGAACACGCAGCCGCGACGGAAGTCTGAGTGAATTCAAACAGACTTTCACCCTTCTCGCCTGCGAGATCGGAGTTCCTGTCGTTCCGGTAGCGATCGACGGCGCTTTCGAGGCCTTTCCGCGAAACAGAAAGTTCCCCCACCCTTTCAAAAAAATCAACGTAACATACCTTCCGCCTATCAGTCCGGAAGGAAAAACAAGAGAAGAGCTGGCGGCAGCCGTAAAAGAAGCAATCGAAGAAAAGATCAGGTAATATCGTTATCTCGTGATATCGATATATCGAGATTAAAACTATTTCGTCCAGTTTCTGTAAAGAAGCGTTCCCGTGTAAAGAAGGGAGAATGTCGGAGCGAGCTGCTGGATTATGCGGTTGTAGCTGACCAGAGCCATCGGAGCAACGAAAACCCTGTCACCCGGCATGAGACGCACTGAACCCGCCTTTCCGGTAAAAATATCGTCAAAATGGAACTGCACGAGCAGATGTTTTCCAGCAGTCTGACGGACCATGTATATTCTTCCGTCTGCGGCTTCCGGCTGAACAAGACCGCCTGCATCGGCGACAAGATCCATCATGGTATAATTTGTAGTACGCATTTCGAAAGCACCGGGATTTCTAACTTCGCCCAGAATATAGACTCTGTTTGCCGAAGGAGCAGGGACGTAGAACGTGTCACCGTCTTTAAGGTAATATTTCGAAAAATCACGTGTTCCGGTCGCGATCTCGCTGACGCTTATGGGAAGGACGGTTTCTCCGCGCTTCAGATAGACAAATTCAACCGAGCCTTTTTCCGAACTCGATTCCGGTACCATTCCGGTAACAGCTTCTAGCAGATTCGTATTGACTTTTATCGGGTTTTTACCGGCATTTTTTACGCTGCCGACAACATAGTAGAATTTGCTTTCGTACTTGACTATGTCGAACATTATATGAGGATCTTTTATGAATTTCGAATAACCCTCCTCAAGTTTTTCGACGATTTCCCTCCTCGTAAGTCCGGCGATTTTGACCTGCTTCAAAAGCGGAATATTGATTTCGCCGTTTTCGTCAACCGCATAACCGAAAATTTCACCTAAAGCCGTTGACTGCGTACTGTCCTGCGGGTTACCGTAGATCGTGATCTTGATTTCGTCACCGACTCCGACAGTGTAAGTCATCTCCCCTTCTGAAAATTCCTTGAAATCCTCGTCGAAATTCATCTCTTCGATCTTGAAATCCTCTTCGGGAACATCGGCATATTTCTTGAAATCGGAATATGCGCAGGAACTTACAAAGACAAGAAGCGCACAAAAAATCAGTGAATGTTTAAAAGCCATATTCCACCTATTATCATAAAAAGTCCTCCGAACTGAACCGCGCTCAGTTTTTCCTGAAACACGAAAAGCGACCAGAGCGTAACGATTATGAGGCCGCACGAAGTCATCATCGGATAAGCTATCGAAAGGTTGAATTTTTCAAGCGCCTTAGTGTAAAAAACAAGAGCGATCCCGAAACATGCGATACCCGCCATCAGCCTGAAATTGGTGATATAACTGAGCACGAAAGGAATGATGCCGTCACTCAGTTTAACCGGCTCAGCCATAACTCCCGCTTTCATGAGAATGTTGGCTCCGGCGTTGAAAACTATCGCCAGAATAAGAAAAATCACACTTGCACTCATAACGCTTTTATCTTTTTCACCATTTCAGGCCAGCATTCATCAGGAATCTTCGCCCCGATTTTTTCAATGACGCACGCAGCTAAAATCGTTCCCGCCATTGCACTCTTTTCAAGCGGGAGTCCGTTGACGTAACCGTAAAGGAAACCGGATGCGTAAAGGTCTCCGGCGCCTGTCGTATCGACACGTTTCGCATCAACCGGAGGAATAGTCAGCAGATCTTTGCCGCATGCGACGAGCGATCCTTTCGGACCTGTCTTTACGACTGCGATTTTGCACATTTCGGCAATTTTCAAAGCACTTTCCTCTGCCGGAAGACCGGTGAACGAACGTGCTTCTTCCTCGTTTGCAAAAACTATATCAACATACCTTGAAACTATCGACTGCAGAAATCCGAGATTTTCAACAACGACATTGAAACTTGCAAGGTCGAGCGAAGTCGTAAGCCCCGCCTCTTTTGCAAGAACGAGCGACCTTTCGATCAGATCGTGATCCTGAACAAGGTATCCTTCGACATGGAAAAGGTCGTAACCTTTGAAAAGATCAAGCGTCAGTTCATCTGCCGCAAGTTTTACCGCAGACCCCAGATAAGTAGCGAAAGTACGCTCCGAATCAGGTGTAATAAGAGCTATCGCCCTTCCCGTCTGAGGTTCGTCGCGGAAAAGGATCGGACGAATCGATGAAGTCTCCATGTCTTTTTCAAAAATGGAACCGAATTCGTCGTTGCTCACCTTGCCGATAAACGAAGTCTCTACTCCGAGTTTTGCAAGACCGTGGATCGTATTTGAAGCACTGCCGCCGCTTACAAGCGAAAAATCGAGATTTTCGACCGTTTTCAAAACTCTTTCGCTGAATGCGAGATCGACAAGCTGCATACTGCCTTTTGCGAGACCAAGCTCTGTCAGAACGGAATCGCCGGGCAAAGCTACAAGAATATCCAGAAGAGCATTTCCCATGCCAAGGATTTTTTTCATATTTGATACCTTTGAAATCTGAATTGAAAGAGTTACTTGTTATAAATTTTTATGCGGCCGACCTGTGTTTTTGCGAAAGTTCCGTTCGCCTTCATATAGTCGACAAGGATCGAAGAAAGAAGATAAGCGGTGTCTTTCTTTGATTTGATATCTTTGAGTATCGTGTAGCCGTCGCCGCCGTTTGCGATGAACGAGTTGAGAGCCACTTTGTATTTTTTAGCCTTTTCAAGCGGTTTGCCAGCGACTTTGACATCAAGCGCATCGCCCTTCAATATCTTCATTTCGATACCGGAAACCTGAAGGAATCCGCCTGCTCCTATTCCTTTCTGAGCGAAGAAATCAAGAACGTCCTGAATCTGCGCGCCGGTAAGTTCAGCGGTGTAAACAGTATCCTGGAACGGGAAAATGCTGTAGATGTCTTTTTCGGTGACTGCGCCTTTCTTGAGCGACTGTCTGATACTTCCGCCGTTCAGGAAAGCGATGTCTGCTTTGGTTTTTTCACGCATAATGTCGGTAATGATGTCACCGAGCTCGACCTCTTTCTTTCTTGCGATGTCTTCGCTGCCGTCAAGGTCTCTGTCGATCGTGCCGATCTGTTTGGTTGAAAATTCGCATTTGAAACCGTTGAGCATATCGATCATAGCCTTGTTTTCTTTGATTGCTTCACCGATAAGTTTGGTGCCTTTATCAGTCTTTTCCTTGAGGTTGATCGGGTAAAGTTTGTATTCGGTTTTTACGATTTTCGTTCCCTGGAAGTAGAAATCGATTCTGCCTACCCATTTGCCGAGACCTTCAGTCTGAACGATATAGGTGTCACCGATTTTTACCGGGCTTGCAAGCTGTCTCTGAGTGTGACCGCCGACGATAAGGTCGATGCCCTGAACAGCTTTTGCGAGGTAGTTGTCACCTTCGTAGCCGTCAAAACTTTTGTCGCTGTCGTAGAAACCGAGGTGGCTGAGAACGATAATGACATCGTTTTTCTTCTTAAGAATCGGAACCCACATTTTAGCGGTTTCGATAGGATCGCTCATCGTAAGGTTTCCTTTGATGCCCTGGCTCGAAATGCTTTCGGTTTCACGGGTCGTAAGACCGAGAATGGCAACTTTGAGTCCGTCATCCATCTTCTTTTCGATGTAGTTTTTGCCGACAGACTCTTCACCGCCCTCTTTGTACATATTTGCGCTGAGGAACGGGAACTTCGCCGTATCCTGCATTTTTTTGAAAGCTTCGAAACCGAAGTCGAATTCATGGTTTCCGATAGTCATTGCGTCGTAGCCGACAAGGTTCATACCTTCTACCATCGGGATATTTTCGCAGATGTTGCTTCTCGGATCGCCGAGCGTGATGTCGCCGGCACTGAGAACGAGAACGCTTCCGCCTTTGCCCTGAACTTCGGCCCTGATGTTGTCGACCAGAGTCTTCTGAGCTGCAAGTCCGCCGATTCCGGGATTGTGCGGCTCGTCGAATTTCCAAGCCATACCGTGTCCGTCATTGGTAAAAATAACTGTGAGCAGACGGTCTTTGTTGTCTGCACCGAAAACCGTCATAACTAAAAGAATGCAAAAAACAGCAACGAGAAATTTTCTCATTTTACGCCCCCTGATTTATCAAATGTTAAACTTTCGATGACCCGTTTCATATCAGCCGCACAATATATTGAATCTTTTGAAGAAGTCAAATAGTTACGCGCATATCTTGCATAATTTTCCGCCGATTTTTTCAAACCTTCGATCTCTTCAGCGCTAACTTCGCGCTTTATTTTGGCGGGATTGCCCGCTACGAGAACGCCTTCGGGGATTTCCGTGCCGCCCAGAACGACTGAATTTGCAGCGATTATCGAGTTTTTCCCGATTCTGCAGCCGTCAAGAACGACTGCACCCATTCCTATGAGAACGTTTTCAGCAATTATCGAGCCGTGGATCACAGCATTGTGACCGACCGTAACGTCGTCGCCGATGACCGTCGGGTAAAGCGCCGTCGTAACATGGATAGTCGCATTGTCCTGAATATTCGTCCTTTTTCCGATTTTTATGCTGTTTACGTCGCCTCTGACGACTGCGCCGAACCAGATGCCGCTTCCGGCTCCGATAGTTACGTCACCGATCACGTCTGCGGTTTTGAAAATCACCGCTTCGGGATCGATATTCGGAATTTTCTCAAGATAGTTCGTTATCATTTTTTTCTCCTTCTTTTTCTTTATCTTCATCATTTTCAAATTCTTCCAGAACCTTGTCCGCATCGCTTTTTACAGCAAATAAAGACGATGAAAGCAGCAGCAGTCCGATTATAGAGAGCACCGCGAAAATAGAAGGTGCGTGCTCGGCCTGCGAAAGCCTGTTGGATGCAGCCATGCATTTCCGCGCAATCTTTTTCTGATCTTCGTAGCTCAGATCCTTCCATGAATCGGGCGCTTTGTCGGCAAAGCACGTTCCGTCTGCTTTAAGCTGCTCGTATTCAGCCCGCGCATCGTCTCTCGCGTATAACATCCAGCAGAGTGCGATGATGCTGACTACCGAAATAATCAGACCGTAAAAGCCTCTTCTTGTTCCCAAAACACGTTTTTTCAGAGAGTTTTCCATGTAACCTCCTATTCAAAAGCCAGATCAGCAACCATTTTTACAAAGTCTTCGCTCGGTTCTTTCAGGCTCTGCGAAAGGAAAAAGTCGATCATTCCGCGCTTTTTCTGGTGCAGGTTGAGAATTTTTTCTTCGATCGTTCCCTTGGAGTAAAGCTTTGTAACAACGACTTTTTTCGTCTGACCGATTCTGTGGGCACGCGACCAAGCCTGCTCTTCAACAGCGGGATTCCACCACGGATCTACGATAATAACGTGATCCGCTCCGGTAAGATTTAAGCCAACGCCGCCGACTTTGAGACTGAGCAGAAACGCATTTTTCTCGCCGTTATTGAACCTTTCGACAAGTTCCATGCGCTCTTTCGTGTCGCCGTCCATATAAAAATATTCCGTTCCGTCAGCACGGAAAGCAGTTTCGATTATTTTGAGCATTTTGACATACTGGCTGAAAATCAGCACTCTGCCGCCGCCGGAAAAAATCTCTTCGCAAAGTTCCCGCACTGCAGCAATTTTTCCGGAAAGTTCCGGATCAAGCACACCTTCCGTCGCAAGAGAAGGATGGTCTGCGGCAAGTCTGAGCTTTGAAAGCAGAGCAAGAATCTCGATTTTGTTTATCGAATCGCCGCGGTCGATGAATTCGGCCTTTCCCCTGAGCATCGCAGAAAGGTAAACATCTTTCTGCTTCGGCGTCATTTCGACAGGGCACTCCTTGATTATAAGTTCCGGAAGCTCGTCTAATATCTCGTTTTTAAGGCGCCGCAGAATGAACGGAGCCGTCTTTTTGCGGAGAATATCAAGTTCTTCGTTGTTACCTATCTTCTCCATTTTGTCGACATCCTTTCTGCTGCCGAGATAGTCAGGCATGATGAAGTGGAAAATGCTCCAAAGGTCGCTCACGTGGTTTTCAAGCGGCGTTCCGGTAAGGGCAAAACGGTGCTTCGAATTGAGCGAATTGAGGATTCTGAAGCGCTTCGTGTTGTTGTTTTTTATCTGCTGCGCCTCATCAATGATTATCGTCTCGAAAACTTTGTCCTTGACCAGTGAAAAATCGTTGATAATGACTGAATACGAGGTGATTATGAGCTCTTTTCCCGTGCTTTTCCACTTAGCGACTCTCTCTTCAGGTTTCAGCGAGTCTATAACAGTCCGCTTCATGTCGGGGAAGAACTTCTCGATCTCGCGGTCCCAGCTCCAGACAAGAGTTTTAGGGCAAACAACGATTGACGGCATATCTCCGGTTTCCGATTTTATCATGCAGAGCGACTGCAGCGTTTTACCCAAACCCATTTCATCGGCAAGAACGCCGCCCAAGCCCAATGCTTTGAGAAGCGACATCCACCTGAAACCTTCGATCTGATACTTTCTGAGCGGGATTCCCGCAAGGTGCGTCTCGTCAGGATGCGGAAGTTCTCCTTTCGCAAGTGAATCGAAAATCGAGATATATTTCTTCTTTGCTTCAGCCGAACCGGTAAAATTTTTGAGAATTTTTCTGTTCTTCGCCTTCAAAAGCCCTACAAGGTTCGCAACCGGAAGTTTGTCGCCGTCCGCATAAAGCGCGGAACCTATCATATCGGCAACTTTTGCAAGGAAGTCTGAGCTGTTTTCAAGAATGACGGGCTTTCCTTCTGTATCGTTGACTACAGGCTCTTCGATGCCGCGCTCGAACTGCTTGACAGCTTCGACAAGCGACGATGACGGGATAAAATCTGACATCTGCGGCAGTTTGATGTTGAAAGAAAACCACTGTTCGTCGCTGTTGACGTCAAGAACGATCTCCGACTTTTCTGCCACCGCCTGCGGAATGTTGACCTTTTTGATTTCCTGCTCGTTTACGACCGAACCGATCTGCGAAAGAGCGCTTTCGGGCGAGATTATCCTCGAATATTCCTGCATCGGAACAACGTATGAATTTTTGAAAAGCCTGAAACCGTCGTTTGCAAGAGCCGATTTTATATTTTTGACAAGCTGCGGATCAATCGAATAGATGCGTCCGTTTACCGGATATTTCTGCTCGAGATTCTTTTTTCTCGGCTGAAATTCGATCGACGTTCTGCCGTTTTTAAGAAAGATCTTCAGAAAGACTTTTCCTTCACGAAGCTCTGTCTTGAAAACGACATTCGTGTTTTCGTCAAGCTCTATTTTCTTGAGGTTGAAGACGCCGCTGAGCACAACTTCCGGGTTTAAACTGTCGCTGAGATCCGATACTGCCTTGATGAGAGCCTCTTTTCTGGAATATCCTATCGTTTTGCCGACAAGAGCAGAAACAGTGTCTCTTATCCCGGCGGGGAAACGCCAGACGGCACCTTCGTCGCAGTCGATTGCAACACCGTTTTTTTCTGAATAAAAAACACTTTCGGGCATAGAAAAATCAATTCCTTCTGAATCGACATCATACGAAAGAATCAGCGGGTGTTCGGCGGGAAAAAGCTGAATCTGCCCCAAAACGAACTTTTCAGGATAAAGCGAAACCAGAAGAAGCGGATCGTCGCCTGCAAAAAGCGAAGAGAGCCTTTTGAGCTGCAGATCGCCGCCGTTTTCTATCTTTGCCGAGCAGCTTTTTCTGTCGAGCAGAAGTTTGAATGGAGCCTCAGCCTTGTGAGTATCTTTTTTCACGTTGAAGCGCGAAAGCTGCTCCGAAATGTCGGTGTTATCCATCGAAAGATCGTTGAAAGCAAGCGCGACCCCGACGACATGAGCGCAGATGCCATCACTGCGGCACGAACATACACTGTTGAAAAGATTGCCGAACTCGTCTATTTCGAGTCTGACATCGCATCCGCCCGCAGAGCCCTGCACGAACGTGATTCCCTCTTTTACAGATACCGAAAGTATCATTGTGGAATTCTGCCCGTGCAGAGCGCATCCGTCGAAATACGAATCGGAAGCTACAAGATCTGCAAGGCGGATAACGACAGACATTTTAAAAAAGATCTAAATTACATCAGATGGAAAGCAACGGTAAGACCAGCCATAACGATCGAAACCATGCTCATAAGTTTGATAAGGATGTTGAGTGACGGACCCGATGTATCTTTGAAAGGATCGCCGACCGTGTCACCGACAACCGTAGCTTTGTGGCAGTCGGAACCTTTGCCGCCGAGGTTTCCTTCTTCGACATACTTTTTCGCGTTGTCCCATGCACCGCCGGCATTAGCCATGAATACTGCAAGGACGAAACCTGCTGAAAGTCCGCCGATGAGAAGACCGAGCACGCCGCCGACACCGAGAAGAAGACCGGTTACGACAGGAACGACAATCGCAAGAATCGAAGGAAGAAGCATCTCGTGCTGAGCACCTTTCGTTGAAATTGCAACGCAGCGCTCGTAGTCGGGTTCAGCCTTTCCTTCAAGGATTCCCGTGATTGTGCTGAACTGACGGCGGAC
The DNA here is from genome assembly GCA_017405875.1 of bacterium. Taxonomy (GTDB): domain Bacteria; phylum UBP6; class UBA1177; order UBA1177; family UBA1177; genus UBA1177. The sequence goes on along the minus strand of JAFQZM010000038.1, from coordinate 6,501 downwards.
TTCTTCAACCATTTTCTGTGCAGCTCTGCCGACAGCATTCATCGTAAGACCGCAGAAAACAAACGCCATCATAGCGCCTACGAAAACACCGACTAAAACGATCGGGTTCATAAGGTTGACATTATATGCGTTCATAAAGTCGATAAGTGTAGCTTCTGCTGCAGCAATGCCGTTCGGAAGAGCTTCACCGGTGCGGACAAGGGCGATCTTGATCTCTTCAACGTAGGAAGCAAGAAGAGCGAGAGCAGTAAGAGCAGCCGAGCCGATCGCGAAACCTTTACCCGTTGCAGCCGTCGTGTTGCCGAGTGCGTCGAGAGCGTCTGTGCGCTGACGGACCTCAGGTTCAAGGCCGCTCATTTCAGCGTTTCCGCCTGCGTTGTCAGCAATAGGACCGTAAGCATCGGTTGCAAGCGTGATACCGAGAGTCGAAAGCATACCGACTGCAGCGATACCGATTCCATAGAGACCCTGTGAAAGGTTTGCAGCGTTGAATGCAAGTTCAAAACCGTTTGCACAGAGGTATGAAAGAATGATCGCAACACCGACAGTAACTACCGGGATCGCGGTCGAAAGCATACCGAGACCGAGACCTGAAATGATTACTGTCGCAGGACCTGTTGTCGAGCTTTCAGCAACCTTCTGGGTAGGTCTGTATGACTGTGAAGTGTAGTATTCCGTGAATTTTCCGATAACTACACCTGCAATAAGTCCGACTACGACAGAAAGAGAAGTCTGCCACCAGCGGTTGTCTGCAGTTCCGAAAAGTCCTGCAAAAATGCAGAATGTCGCAACGGCGATAAGGACCGCTGCAGTGTTCGTTCCGCGGCTGAGTGCGGAAAGAAGGTTCTTCATGTTCGCATTTTCTTTCGTTTTGACAAGGAAAATACCGATAATCGAAAGAAGAACACCGATAGCCGCGATAATCATCGGAGCAAGAACAGCTTTAAGCTGCATATCGCCCTGGAATGCAGCTGCACCGAGAGCCATCGTAGCGAGGATCGATCCTGCGTATGATTCGTAAAGGTCAGCACCCATACCTGCAACGTCGCCTACGTTGTCGCCTACGTTGTCAGCGATGGTAGCGGGGTTGCGCGGGTCGTCTTCAGGAATGTTGTATTCCGTCTTTCCGACGAGGTCAGCACCGACATCGGCAGCCTTCGTGTAGATACCGCCGCCGACTCTTGCGAAAAGAGCCTGAGTTGAAGCACCCATTCCGAAAGTAAGCATCGTGGTCGTGATCGTTATAAGATCAGCCTTCGCGCCGACAAGCTCAAGAAGTCCGGTATTGTTGAGAACTATGAACCAGAGCGAAACGTCAAGCAGAGCAAGACCGACAACAACAAGACCCATGACCGCTCCCGAACGGAAAGCGACCTGAAGACCGCTGTTGAGGCTTTTTCTCGCTGCGTTAGCTGTGCGGGCAGAAGCGTATGTAGCAGTTTTCATTCCGAAGAAACCGGCAAGACCGCTGAAGAAACCGCCGGTGAGGAATGCAAACCATACGATACCGTTCTGAAGTTTGAAAATCGCCATAACGGCAAAAATTACCGTCAAAACGCAGAAAACGATCGTTACGACTTTGTACTGCTGTTTGAGGTAAGCCATAGCACCGCGTCTTACATAAGCCGCGATCTTTTTCATCGTGTCCGTTCCTTCGTCTTCCTTCATCATCTGTTTGAAGAAGAAGAAAGCGAATGCGAGAGCGAGAACGGAAGCGCCCAAAACCAGGAAAACAAGATTTGACATAAAAGCCTCCTAAAATAACAAAAAAAGACCGTTCAAAAAAAATGCGCCGTATTTAACGACTTTTTTTTAAATTAAGCAAATATATTTTTTGTTAAGAAAGCACGGATTTCTCTGAAAAAGGCAATCAGAGTGAGAATGATGAAAAATATGATATAAAAAAGGCTGTAAGTGATACCGTCAGGCAGCGGCGAAGTGAAGTGATAAAAAGAAGGATGGTTGGGATTCACGGCGACCCACGAAAATCCGAGGCAGAAAAATGAAGCGTATGTTGAAAAAAGCGCCGCACAAAGCGATCTCAGCACTTTTCCGGAAAGCAGAAAACCCAGAGCGAAAGAGCCCGAAAGCAGAAGAACCAGTTCCGGGAACATCGGCCAGTCGTACTCATGAAAGGCAAGAAGCGTCAGCATATCAAACGCGACCTGTCTGAAAGAAACCGGATTTATGAAGTTGAGATGCCATTTGTGATCCATCAGAACTGAATAAAGAAGCGGAAGCCAGGTCAGAAATCCGCCCATAAACAAAACCGGCAGGTCGCTGTTCTTCAGTTTCAGAATATATTTGAAGCCGATGACGAAAAACATCAGAACACAGTCGAACCAGAAGAGCTGCATGACGAATATCACCGGCACAGCCTCCTGCATCTCGACGGCAATTCTTACGAGAATCAGCAACTGATAAATCAGAAACGCCGCCCAAAGAGAGATTTTGTTTATTTTTGAAATCAGATTTTTCATTGAATCTCTTCCTGTTTCGCGGAAAAAATTTCACCAGCCTGCGGTCTGTAGCCGTTGATGAATTCTGCCGCCATCATCGGTTTTTTGCCCGCAGGCTTGAGTTCCGTGATTTTTATCCCGCCGTTTCTGCAGGCAACAACGATACCGCTTTTGGAAACTTCGGCGATTTCACCAGGATTTCCCGCGCATTTTTCTACAAATTCAGCTTTTTCGATCCCGACGATGTTTCCTCGGAAAATTGCCCTCACGCCGGGTTCTTCGGTAAATGCCCTGATTTTATTGAACAAAGTTTTTGCATCACTCTCAAAATCAAGCCACATGTCAGACTTTTGAATCATTTTAGTGAAAACCGGTTCGCCCTGCTGCGGAACTCTCTCGACTTCTCCGTTTTCTATTTTTTCCCAGTTTTTATCCAGAAGTTCAAGTGAAAGTTTTGTAAGTTTTTCAAAAAGCGAGGTTGCGTTGTCGCTATCCGTTACGGCACATTCAGCCGAAAGAATCACGTCTCCGCTGTCAAGCTCTTCATCCATCACCATTACCGAAGTTCCGCTCACCGCATCCCCGTTAAGAAGAGCGGTATTTACCGGAGTCGAGCCGCGGTATTTCGGAAGAAGAGAAAAATGGACGTTCAGCGGATAAAGTTTCGGAATATCGAGAATGCGCTTCGGCAAAATCTGTCCGTAAGCCACGACAAAAAGGATATCAGGCGCAAAATTTTTAATTATTTCAAATGCTTTTTCCGATTTAGACCAGAGAGTGTGGACTTCGAGCCCGAGCTCAAGCGCCCTCTTTTTTACAGGAGTCGGCTCCAGCTTTTTGCCGCGTCCGCGGATCTTATCCTTCTGCGAAAAAACCATTATCTCCGCATTTTTAGAGACGCAGAAATCCAAAAAAGGAACCGAAATTTCAGGACTTCCCATAAAAACTATCTTCATTTTTCCCTCCGCAAAAAAGATCGGTGAAGTTTAGTTTTTATTTTGCAGATTGCAACAAATCACGTTTCCCCTCGCCGCCGCTCTCCCTAAGGACCTTAGTGGCGGCGCCACACACAGCGTTCAACCGGTCGCTTTTCAATTTTGTTGTTGACTCTTTACTCAGGAAAAATAAAATCTTTCGCTTTTTGTGGAGGTGAACGTGAAAAAAATCGTTTTTTTCTTACTTTTATTCTTTTTCGGAACGCTTCTTTCTGCTCAGGAGCCTCTTCCTGACGACCTCGAAATGAGGCAGCTTCCGGTCGCTCCGATGGTTGAACTTCCCGCGAATTACGATGAACTTATCAAAAATTCGAAAGGAAACCAGCAGGAAAAAAAGATTGACGAAATCATAGGAAAAGCGCTTAAAAGCAGCCACGTCGTGATAGAAACTCTCAATGATTTCATGTTTTTGCAGGTAGTTCCCAACTTTGCCTATTCCGATGAAAAAGGTGAAGAAAGGCTCGGTGAAGATTTAATGGAAATCCTTCACTCCGGCAAAATTTCAGCTTCCGCAAATTCGCAGTTCATGAGTCTTGATTACCTCGAAATGAAGCTCATGGGGCTTCCCTTCAAAAGAAAAGTCGTCGACAATCTCGTTCTGGGCGCCGACAAGTTCGATCTTTCGATTTCGCTCACATTTTTCATAAACATGAACAAACTCACTAACATGGTTTTGAGTTCGCTTGAAAACATCAAGGATTTCAAGCCTGTTTTCAATCAGGCAGAAAAATTCTACCGTGCAAAATTCGCAGACAGCAAAATGCTTTATTTCATCAGGATCCCCAATATCGCCTACGAAATCGCATACACCGGAGAGCTTTACGAAAACATCATCGCGAAAAACATCAAAGAGGCTCAATTCATCCACGATGCGATCAAAAACGTCGAAAGCAAAATCGAAAAAGATCCCCTGCTCTCATTTGACGGAAGGTACATAAAAGGGGTTAAAAACGACAAAATCCTTATTGATTTGTGGTTTCTCCCTGAAAAAACGGCAATGAATCAGGCTGAAGCGGCAAAAATCATTACAAAGGCTCTCAAACACGAGTCCGTCAACATCTCCGGCAATGAAAAGGAAGGAAAATGACAACGTGCCCTCACTGCAAAAGTGAAAACAACAACTTTTACTACTGCCGCGGCTGCGGAAGGAAAATTCCGCTCAGTCCGAAACCTGAAAAAAGAAAAGAATCTTCCTCATCAGATTTCATAGAAGAAGTGATCGATATCATCGAGAGCAAGTTCATTTCTTCGGATTTCACCATGACAAACATTGCAAACATGGGGAGCATAAGTCTCGATGAAATATCAAAAGAGGAAGGAATTATTCTTCTCGGAAACGAACAGTGGCAGGAAATTCCGCGCAGACAGCAGTGCGCCTGTTTTTTCGGCGAAACAGTTTCCATCTATCTGATGTCGGCGATAATAACTATGATCGGATTCATCGCGGGAGCAAACGACGTCAGAATGGTATTTCAGCTTTACGCCTCGGCATTTCTGCTGCTTTCGTTCACCGAATGGTTTCTTGTCCCCTATTTTTCGGGATTTTCTCTGGTTTCATCGCTTCTTTACAACTGTTCGATGTTCACTTACGGCGACGAAAACATGAAAAACAAAACGCAGAATCTCCTTATGATGTTTCTTTTCGCTTCAATTCCCTGCATTTTTATCGTACCGTTTTTATATTCGCTCTTAAAATCAAAATTTTCTGAAAACTACATACCGCTCGCATTATCGATAAGCGAAATCAAGTATCTTAAAAAGATTTCAAGCGGAAAATAGGCTTTTAAGATCTGTTTTTTCTCAAAAAAATTACGAAATCATTGAGATTGAGCCCGGTGTAGCCGCTTTTCAGCGCCAGTCCGTATTTATCGAGCAGTTCAGCTGAGTTATAATTTTCAAGCGCAGACGCGATTTCGTTTCCGGCTATATTCTGCAAACCGCCTTTGACTATCGCACCGGCAAAAGGGGAATTTCCGTCGATTCCGTCGGAAGAAAGGGCGTAAAGTTTCATTCCCGCTTTCAAAAAAGGAAGCATCGTAAGCGCAAAATGGCTCATTCTGCCGCCTGTTCCCGCATTTTCTGAATTGATTTTCAAAAGCGGCTCGCCTGTAACAAGAAGAGCCTCTGCCCCCGCTTCAATTCTCATCAAAAGAAGGGTTTTCAGCTCGTCAACACTTCCGGTAAAACGCCTGAAAGACTCCGTATTTTCAGGAAGCAGTTTCAAAAGCGCATCGTGAAGGGAATCGCTGTCGGCACACTTGAAAAGATGCGTGTTCTCCAAATCTTCCCTGAAAAAAGGCATGCTTCCGACAAATTTTTCACCGTTTTCAAAGGGAATATCGCTCGCAACGAAGACGAACCAGTCGATTGAACCGAACATTTCTGCAAGTTTTCCGTTTTTTATAAGCGAATACTCTCCCCTTTTTTTGTTGATTTCGGTTATCGGAAGACCGCTTTTGAGCAAATTTTCATTGATTTCTACCGCCTCTTTTTCGTCAGCGCTTTTTTCAATGAGAGCCGAACTGCCGCCGCTGAGCAGTACGATCACATTCTCAGGCTCATGAATTTTGATGAAGTTTATAAGCTTTCCAGCCGCTTCGAAACTCTTTTCCGTAAGGTGCGGATGGCTCGAAAAAACGACATTTTCCTTTTTCAGGCTTCCCGTCTCACTTCCGGCAGGAAGCACTGCGAAAACAGGCAAAGAAAGCGCTTCGGGATACTGCAAAACAAACTTTTCATACATATAAGCCGCCGATTTTCCGACACTTACCACGACTTTCCGCGGTTTTTCGCGAACACTTTCAAAAGCGGAAAAATCGAAAGGAACATTTCTTAAAAAACTGAGATATTCGCCTGCATTCTCAAACATCACGCCCCTCGTTCCAAAACAGCCGCCCGATTTTACAAAAACCTTTTTTTGAGGCAAGGATATCGGTTTTTCATACTTTTCCGCCTCTTCACCCCGTTTTTATGAAAAAACTTGCCAACCCGTATAAAATACATATAATCCCGCGTTTTTTTTAGGTGATTCGGGTTTGTTGAATGTG
>JAFQZM010000037.1 GCA_017405875.1 bacterium | reverse complement strand
AATCAAGAATCAAGAATCAAGAATCCGCATTTAATTATATCAAATTTAAGATCTAAGTCAAGTTTTTTAACCAGAAAGATCCGATATTTTTCAATAATTTTAGCATTTTTTCTTTCGGAGGTTTAGCATGAAACATTTTTTCGTGTGTTTGGCTGTATTGACAGCAATGTTTTTCTTTGTCGCATGTGACGGTTCAAAAAAAATCACCCCTAACGATGCTGACAATGTTGCTTCAACAAGTGAAGCAACTGATTCGGATGACCCAAGTACCACAAACACAGACGGTGACAATTCGCAGAGTGACACTGCAGTGGACACAGATCAAGACAGCGGCAGCTTAGCCGACGATCTAGAGAACGACAATATTGATACAACAGACAATGATAATTCCCAAAACGATGCGGATTCAACTGATTCAGACAATGATTTCAATTCTGATGACGATTCAGACACATCTTCTCCAGATGAAGATTCTCATGACACGACAAGAGTAACAGAGTGCACAGGACTTCCTGAAAACGGAGAATGGAACCAAGTCTCAGCTATTTCCCAGACTTGGAACGGAACAGAGTGGGTTCCAGGTGAAGCAAGCTATTATAATGAGGAAACAAGTGACAGCGAATGCCGTTTTATCTGCAAAAACAACTACTCTTGGGATGGAACATCATGCCTTCCGGATCAAAAAAATGCAGAATGCTCCGGCAAACCGGAAAATGCTGTATGGAACAGTGTTTCGAGCATAACCCAGACATGGGATGGAAACGAATGGATTCCTTCGAATATCGGTTCTTACAACACTTCGGCAAGCAATTCTGAATGTTATTTCAAATGCAGGGAGCACTACACTTGGAACGGAAGCGTCTGCGTTGCAGACACTCAGACAGCTTCGTGCACAGGACTTCCGACTAATGCAGTCTGGAACAGCGTTTCGGATATAACACAGACTTGGAACGGATCAGGGTGGAGTCCGTCAAATACCGGTTCATACAACAATTCAGCAAGCACCACGGAATGCCGCTTTAAATGTAAAGAAAATTACAGCTGGAACACTTCTTCTTCAACTTGCAAAGCCGATACGAAAGTTTCAAAATGCACTGGACTTCCGGCGAATGCAAGCTGGAACACAGCAACAAGTATCACACAAACCTGGAATGGATCTGATTGGACTCCCGGCACAGCAGGAACTTACAATGCTACGGCAAGTACAACCCAGTGCCGTTTCAAATGCAACGAACATTACAATTGGAACAGTTCTTCTTCAACCTGCAAAGCTGAAACAAAAACCGCCAACTGCACAGGACTTCCGACAAACGCTGTATGGAACAGCGTTTCAGAAATAACACAGACATGGAACGGTTCTACTTTTATTCCAGCTACAACCGGCAGCTACAACACAGAAGCAAGTTTGAGCGAATGCCGCTACAAATGCAGCGACAGCTACCATTGGGAAAATTCGGCTTGTGTATCAAACACAAAGACTTCCGGCTGCACAGGTTTGCCGACGAATGCTCAATGGAATACAGCAACAAGCATCACTCAGACTTGGAACGGTACGTCTTGGACTCCGACAACCACAGGAACCTACAACACGACAGAAAGCTCAACTGAATGTAGATATAAATGCAAAGAACATTACAGTTGGAAAAACTCGCAGTGCGTTGCTGACACTCAGACAGCAAACTGCTCAGGACTTCCTGCAAATTCAGTATGGAACACCGCTTCAAGCATTACACAGACTTGGAACGGATCTTCGTGGAATCCTTCGACGACTGGTTCATACAACACAACCGCGAGTACAACAGAGTGCCGGTACAAATGCAACTCATCTTCACACAGAGAAAATTCGAGCTGTGTATCAAATACAAGAACTGCCAACTGCACCGGCTTGCCCACAGGCGCAGTATGGAACACCGCTTCAAGCATTACACAGACTTGGAACGGATCTTCGTGGAATCCTTCGACGACTGGTTCATACAACACAACCGCGAGTACAACAGAGTGCCGGTACAAATGCGGAACAAACTACACATGGGACAAAACGAATTTGAAATGCAAAGCAAATTCCAAAGTCTCCAACTGCACAGGTTTGCCGTCAAATGCCGACTGGAATACAGTTTCAACCATTTCACAGACTTGGAACGGCTCAAGCTGGCAGCCTACCACAACCGCAAGTTATAACGCTACAGCAAGTACAGCATATTGCCGTTTCAAATGTGTCCAATACTTCAAATGGGACGGTTCGAAATGCGTCATAGACTCAGATTCTCAGTTCGTTCCTGTCTCCAGAGTCTGCACCGGTCAAACAAAATGCTACAATAATTCAGGCACAATCACATGCCCGACATCATCAAGTGCCGACTTTTTCGGTCAGGATGCTTATTATGCCTCTCTCGGCTACTGTGCACCTCAAAATTTCTCACTTGAAGGTTCAAATGCTTCAAGAATGGTTGTAGTTGACAACAACACTGGTTTAATGTGGCAACAAACAACTTTACATTCGGCAACTTCTCCGTCAAAAGCAGAAGAAACATATTGCAGTCAATATACTTATGGAGGCTATTCTGATTGGCGTCTTCCAACAATCCCTGAAATTCTCTCGATTGTTGACAACGGCAGGAATAATCCTGCAGCAAATACGACATATTTTCCAGATACTAGCGGTTATTTCTGGGTTGCCGAAACTTATCACGACAAAATAACTTATACGCCTGCTCAATATAGAGATTATGCATTTCGTGCAAGCTTGCAAACTGGAAAGATAATAGTATGCGATATGACAAACAACACTTGCTCAGCCAAAGTAATGTGCGTCAGGGAACAATAAACAATGTCAATTCTTATCGAGAAAATATATAATGGATTCATCATGAACAATGTAAAAAAACCGACTCTAGATCTTACTTTCATTTTTATATGAGGATTGCAATGAAAATTTTATTTGAAAACCAAATCAAGTCGCAGATTTATATGATGACAGACAACTTTATTGATTTGAAGGCTGGCGACATACACAAAGCTGTCGGTGCCGACAATAGAATGCCTTCCTGCTGTAATGCAATGAGAAATTTTATGAAAGGAGATGATAAAATTTTATCTCAACCACCACAAGGAGACGGATCTTCCGTAACAATCCGCTATTTCAGAAAAAATCATCCGTTCAAAAAAATCGGTTTGATTGCATGCAGCAAAAGCAAAACGGGTGAAAATGACCACACTGAAATATTCCTTGCGCAGAATATTTACACAGGTAATGTATTCAAAGAATCAAAAAAATACTGTCTCGAACCCTCAAACGGATTCGATGATTGGTATATTTTGTCCGACATGCACCATTTGTTGGATAAAAATGCACTGATTTCGTATTATGACATGGATCTGAACAAGCTCGGAGCAACATATTGCCAGCTATGGTCGCAGATAGTTTTCAAACAATTGGAATCCAAATTCGACCTGAAAAACGATATCTTCTATATTTTCGGAGCTCGAAATTACTACAAACACCTGTTGGGACATTTAAACTGTGTCGTTTTTGAATACAAAGGACGCAACTGCATGAATTTACAAACACCAAGAATTTATTTGAATGGAGGAAAATAACTATGGTGATTTCAGCAAAAACTTTGATTTTTACTGTCGTATCATTTCTTGCTTTGGGATTTACACCGCTGTTTGCGGAAGAGACTGTAACAGACTCTTCTGGGCTAATATGGCAATCGCGATCCGATGTGGAAAAAAATAAAACTTGGCAACAGGCACTTTCCCACTGCGAGAATTTGACTTACGCCGGATACTCAGATTGGAGACTACCTAATAAAAACGAACTCGCTTCACATTTTAGATCAAAATATGCTAACGACGGGGATTATTGGACATCATCCACCTCATACTCAGACAACACCTCTGCTTGGTATATTGAAATACAATACCATCATATTCAAAATATTTTGGTTGATAAAAAATCAAATACCAAATATGTCATTTGTGTCAGATAATCCCTCAAGACAGGCTACGCGACTGCATGAACTAGTCATTAAGCGAAGTCAAAACACACGGTTTCACAAAATAAGTTCTCGATTTTTCAAGAGATTTTCAATCATTTGCTTGTAAATTTCATTATCGGCAATAGTCGTAATTGAACAAACTCTGCTTCCGGCATCTTTTGAAGATGCTCCGCAGTGATAAATAATTTCGTTTTCAGTGCCGAAATCAATAATGATGTATCTGTCGTGAAAAATGCCGTTTGTACGCTTGAAAGAAATTACAACATTCGGATATTCCTTGCAGAAATCATCATACTCTTTTTGATGCAGACCCTTTTTCAAGTTGTCGGTAAATATTGTGATTTTCACATTTTCCGGCACAGATTTCAGCAGAACAAGCGTTTTCAAGCCGATGTAATTGTCTATCACGAAAATTGTTTTTTTCGCCTGTGAATAAATTTCCTGATACGCAAGATCCGCTTCAACCGACCTGCCGTTTAAGAACAAAAAATCTTTTTTTATTTCAGTATTGCTGAAATCTTCAATGATTTGTGCAATGTCGGCTTTTGTTGCCACATTTTCTTTTATTTCTCTTCTGATTTCAGCAATATCCTTGGAATGTTCTGCGATATTTTCGGTATTTAGTGCTGTTTTGATTGCAAGTTTTGCAACTTCATCATATCCGATAAAATGTTCTCTCTCAATGATGAAATCCTTCATTTCTTTGAAAAGCCGGACCAGCATTTTACTCTGTCTGATTGCCAAATCACCGCGGAGAACTGTCATCAACATATAAATTCCCTGTTCGGTAAATGCGTAAGGAAGATAAGCTCTTCCACCCTTAACACCTTTTACCTGTATCGAGGTCAAAATTTTTGACCTCGATAATTCCAAAACTTCGTAAGCATTAAGCTGAAATCTGAAATCGTTATCAAATTTCTCAATATTATTCTTTACTTGCTGATTGAATGCCTTGACTGAATACCCGTAAATTTCAGCCAGATCGAAATCCAGCATAACCTGCAATCCGCGAATAGTGTAAATTTTTGACCTCAAATCCTGCTCATTGTGAATCATTACGATCTCTTTTTCCATTTAGGACCTCAAAGAAAAAATTTTCAACAAACAAAACAAATATTTCAGTCAATAAATCAAGACTTATTTTTATATTTCAAGAAATTTATCAAAAACATATCTAAAGAAACATCTAAATCGAAGTAAAAAGACCGTTTGTCCGCAACACCGATCAGCACACAGTTCCACAAACCAAACGCTTGATTTTTCAAGAGATTTTCAAGCGATACAATTCATTACCACGCTTATCATTGTTTCCTTTTCTTCCGGTTTTGATTCTGCGATCAATATCGTGAGAGCGGCAAGGGCGTGACCGTCGATCAGTTTTTTGTCTCCGTCGAAAAGGACACCGTTTTTATCCAGAAAATAGAGGAATATTGTTGCCGCAATGCGCTTGTTGCCGTCAACAAAACTGTGGTTTTTGGTGATAAAATAGAGAAGATTCGCCGCTTTTTCCTCCAAAGTAGGATAAAGTTCCGAACCGTTGAAACACTGATAAATGTTTCCGATGCTGCCTTTGAAAGAATCGTCCTTTTCATTTCCGAAAAGCGTGGATGAAATTCCAAGCCCCATAGCATCAATGATTTTGCGGCATTCATCATAATCCAAAACGTAAGTTGCAGCGTTTCCTTCAGGACGCTTTAAAGTCTGATGGTCATAGTTGTCAAGCAGCTGCAACGCTTCGGCATAACGCTCGATCACGCTTAAAACCTGACTAGTATCGAGTTTTTCCTCGGTGCGCTTCATCAGTTTTACAACTTCATTCAGTTGTTTTAAGCGAGAGTCGTTGACAACATAGCCTTTTAAAATGAATTCTTTCAAAATTTTATTTGCCCACTTTCTAAACTCTACGCCCCGATTTGATTTGACTCGGTATCCGACGGAAATAATGACATCAAGATTGTAGTATTCCGTCATGTGTGTCTGTGTTTTACCTTGAATTGCTCCGTGCTGAGTGGTAGTCGCAAATTTTGCGACCACCACTTGTCCTTTCAATTCTTCATGAATAGCACACAGCTTTACAAAACAAAGGGTTGATTTTTGCAGGCGAGCAGACCTAAGCTCCGACAAAATTTTGAGGTATCACAGTATATTCACAAGAATTTTTACAAATAAATTTTGTTTTTCAATATTTAAATCAAGTTAAAAATTAACTTTTTAGAATTTTTCGATTAAAATATTGATTTACAAAAAACATAAAATATAACTATATCGTGATTCGGTCTTTAAAACATTATTTAAAAATGGAGTAATGCCTATGCCAAATGAAATCATAAGAGAAAATTTCAATCAAGTTTACACAATCATCGAGCTTCACCGCTCGCGTGCTCTGCAGGAAGTCAACAACAATTCGCTTTTCATCGCATGGAATGTCGGTGCTTATGTTTCCGCAAAAATAAAGTCATCTGAATGGGGAAGCTCGGTTGTTACTGAGCTTTCGGAGTATCTTCGCACGAAAGATCCAACTTTGAAAGGTTACAGCAGACGAACTTTGTATAAAATGGTCCAGTTTTACGATACGTACAGCGATCCTGCATTCGTTCAGGTACTGGAACAACTGAAACTGAATGAGCCGTATTTGTTGCCTGAAAATCTTGAAAAGGAGGAAAGGCAAATTGTGCCGTTTCAAATGGCACAAATTCCGAAAATCCTGTTGCTGATAAACTGGACCTGTCATCAACAGATCTTAAACAGCTGCAAATTGAATGAAGAGCGTATTTTTTACATTATTTATGCCCAGAGAGAGCATTTCGAGGTAAAAGAACTGCAAAGAGCAATAAAAACAAATGCTTACGAATCAATTTTGGGAAACCACAGCTTCCGGTCGCAGATGCTGAAAAATGTCTATCCCGCTTCTTCGCTCCTGTTCAAAGATATCGCATACCTTGATTTTTTAGGACTTCCGGCAAAAAAATATCACGAATCCAAGCTTCGCAAAGGGATTATTCAGCACATGAAAGAGTTTATTCTCGAACTCGGCAAGGATTTTATCTTTATGGATGAAGAACATAAAATAGAAGTCGGAGGAAAAACTTTCAGCGTTGATCTCCTTTTTTATCATCGCGGTCTGCGCTGTCTTGTTGCGATCGAACTGAAAACAGTTGAATTTGACCCCAATTTTATGGGGAAACTTGAATTCTATCTCGAAGCACTGGATCAAACAGAAAAGCGTAGCAACGAAAATCCGAGCATCGGGATACTTCTGTGCAAAGAAGCGAATCGGGATGTCGTGAAATACGCTTTGAACAGAACCATGAGTCCTACAATGGTCGCAGAATACAAGGAAAAACTCATCCCGCAGGAAACCTTGCAGCGGAGTTTGGAACAATTCATCGGAATCATTGAAAATAATAAGAACCGATGATTTCCATTGTGTCCGCAACACTAAATAGCACACAGCTTTACAAAACAAAGGGTTGATTTTTGCAGGCGAGCAGACCTAAGCTCCGACAAATCTTGCCTTTTAAACCGTTTTTCCTAAGATTTCCGCGGTTTTTTGATTGAAAAGGAGTAAAAAATGAAAAAAATCTTTGTTTTTATTGCTTTATTTTCACTTGTTTTCCTGATGACAAGCTGCGGCGGCGGAGACGAAAACGGCGGAACAACCGATCCTGAAAATAACGGCACGCCCGAATGCAGCCCGTCATCCGAAACTCCCTGCATTGATTCGGAAAGCGGTCTCACATGGTCAGCAAAATCAATAGAGAAAATGAGTTGGGAAAATGCTCTCAACTACTGCAAAAACTATTCGGAAAAGGATTTAATCGGCTGGCGGCTGCCGGATATAAATGAGTGGAGAACGCTTATTAAGAACTGTTCCGGCTCTGTTACAGGCGGTTCGTGCGCAGTCAAAGATTCCGAATGCCTCTCTTTTGACAGCTGCTGGAGCGAAGAAGAGTGCCGGTGCTCCCGCTACGAAGACGGAAGATACAGCAGATTAGGCGATATTGACTGCTTCTGGTCTTCTTCCGCTGATGCCGGATATACCGGATTCGATGCCGCATGGACAGTCGGTTTCGATGACGGCGATCTCTATGTCGACGACAAGCAGTTCAGTTACTTTGTCCGCTGCGTCAAGTAGACGAAATTCCTGCAAAATTTAAAAAACGGAGAATACCTTGCGCGAACTAAAAAATCTTCTCGAATCGCTTTACAAAAAACTCAACAAACGCGGGCTCGTAGATCCCGACCCTCTGAAATTCCTGTATGACTATCCTGACATAAAAGACCGTGAAATTACGGGACTTATTGCTTCGTCATTAGCTTACGGCAGAGTGGCGCAGATACTCAAATCGATTGACAAAATCCTGCTGCCGATGGAAGGCAAACCGTTTGATTTCGTTGATTCTCACAGTGAAAAAGATTTTGCCGCGATATACAAAGGCTTCGTCCACAGATTTACGACCGATGCAGACATCGTCCGGCTTTTGTGCGGGATCAAGCGCGTTCTCAAGGAATACGGGAACTTTGAAAATCTCTATCTCTGCGGAGTCGAAAAGTTTGCCGATGAAGTGAACATGTCGAAAAAATCTTACCTTATTCCATCACCCGAAGACGGCTCGGCGTGCAAGAGGCTCAACCTTTTTTTCCGGTGGATGGTAAGGTGTGATGAGGTCGATCCCGGCGGCTGGACAAAGGCGAAAGCAGCCGATCTGGTAGTTCCGCTAGACACCCACGCATTCAAAGCGGCGAAAATCCTCGGTTTTACTGAAAAAAAGGCGCCGAATTACAAAACGGCACTCGAAATAACGTCACATTTCGCAGAAATTTCGCCCGCTGACCCGATAAAATACGACTTTGCGCTCACCCGCTTCGGAATCCGCGACGACATGACTTTTGATGATTTCAGACGCGAAGTAGAGCAGGTAAAAGAGGAAAAATGATCGAACTTAAAGAATTGAATCTTGCATGGGAAACGTCAAAAACCCTGAAAATAGCTGAGAAATCTGTTCGTGCAGTGCTTGAACTCACAGAATCGGGCTGCACAATTCCTTTCATCGCGAGATACCGAAAAGAGATGACGGGCAACCTTGACGAAGTTCAGATATCTGAAATCATTGATTTTTCAGAGAAATTAGCAAATCTCGACAAAAGGAAGCGCGCTATTCTCAAGTCTCTTGAAGAGACCGGGAATTATTCCGACGAACTTGGCAAAGAAGTCGCCAATGCAGCAGACATGACTGTTCTCGAAGATATTTACGCTCCCTTCAAGCCAGGGCGCAAAACCAAGGCCGACAAAGCAGTCGAGGCGGGGTTGCTGCCGCTTGCCGAATATATCATGCTGAACAATCCTTCTGTAGCAAAAATCCTTGAAAAAGCTAAAGATTTCGTCAGCAAAGCGTTTGCAGACGCCGAAAGTGTTCTTAACGGCGCAAAAGAGATCATAGCGCAAAAAATCGCCGATAATCAGAGTGTCAGAACTCTTGTAAGAAACAGCATCGAAAACGGCTGCATCGTTTCAAAAGTCAAACGCGGAAAACAGGAAAGCGGAGCAACCTACAGCGACTACTTCGATTTTAAGGAGAGTGTCAGCAAGATCACACCGCACCGCGTCATGGCACTTAACCGTGCGGAAAAAGAGGGAATTCTCAATATTTCGGCTGAAACAAATCTATCCGAAAAAGATCTTGTTGACCGGACAGAAAGCCTGTTTTTTGCAAAAAAGTCTGATTTTTTCAAAGAGTGCGCCTCGTATTCACTCAAAAACATCGTTTCAGGCTCACTTGAGACCGAAACTTTCAATAAACTTAAAGAAACGGCTATCGAAGTGTCGCTCAATACTTTCCACAAAAATCTTGAGCAGATTCTGCTTATGCCGCCCTTCGGTGAAAAGGCGGTAATCGGCGTTGACCCCGGCATCAGAACAGGCTGCAAGGCGGCTCTCCTTGACGAACACGGAAACTTCGTTGCTTCGACTCTCCTCAATCTCCACCTTGACAAAAACGAGGCTAAAAAACTCGAAAAGTGGATAACCGGGTACAAAGTTGCGGGAATCGCCGTAGGAAGCGGAACTTTCGGCAGAGAGGCGCACGAAATTCTGAAAAGTTTCTTCGGAAAGCAGGTCGTCGTCGCCTCTGTCAGCGAGGACGGAGCTTCGGTTTACAGCGCGAGCGCCGTTGCCAGAGAGGAGTTTCCCGATCTTGACATCACGGTCCGCGGCGCAATTTCTATCGGGCGCAGGTTTCAGGATCCGCTCTCTGAACTCGTCAAAATTCCGCCCGAAAGCCTCGGTGTCGGGCAGTATCAGCATGATATCCCTGTCAAAAAACTGGCAGAAAGGCTCAGAAGAACGGTCGAATGGGCTGTAAACCGCGTCGGAGCAAACCTCAATACCGCAAGTCCCTACCTTCTCGCCTACATTTCAGGTCTCGACAGCAAAAAATCGGCTGAAATAGCAGCTTACAGGCGCAGCGGAAAGCGTTTCAAAAACATCGAAGAACTTAAGAATATCAAAGGTATAGGTGCAAAATCTTTCGAGCAGTGCGCAGGATTTCTGCGTATTTTCGAAGGAGAGGAAATCCTTGATTCGACAGGCGTTCACCCTGAAAACTACGAATTAGTGAAAAACGCCGCGAAAAAAGCTGGCATTCAGCTTGAAACACTCGTCAAAAATCCCGAAATCATAAAAAACAACCGGCTGATTCAGGAACTTCTGCCGCCGTCAGTTATTGAAGAACTTCAAAAGAAAGGCTTGGACCCGCGTGAAAAATTCGAGCAGGCTGAATTTTCCAAAGAAGTCCGCACGATCAATGACCTTAAGGAAGGAATGATTTTAAACGGTATAGTCAGCAACATCACCGATTTCGGTGCATTCGTCGATATCGGAATAAAGGAAAAAGGGCTTCTCCACATCTCCGAGATAGCCGACAAATTCATCAGACACCCATCCGAATGCCTGAAACTGGGTCAGAAAGTCTCGGTCAGAATAAAAAATATCGATATCGAAAGAAAAAGAATCTCTCTTTCCATGAAAAACCTGCCGAATTAAATTATCAGAACAGCGCAGCCTGAATCGTCGTCATCGTCCAAAAGATTGGTACCGTTACCGCCGTCAGCCGCATCGTCAGAATTACCTGCCTGCGGCTCATCGCCGTCGTTGTAGCATCCGGTTTTGTCCCAGCCCATGCAGTCTGAAGCGCATTTTGCCTCTCCGTTTTTGGGAGCACCGGCAAGATCAGCGCAGGGTATCGTGCTGCCGTCGCATATCTCGTTTGCATCAACGACACCGTTTCCGCAGTTAGGATTTACCGGAGCGTTACCGCTATCGCCTGTATCAGTCGGATCTGCCGGAGCATCAGTGTCGGCAGTATCGGTATCGCCGAGATCGGGAGTAACCGGATCTGACTTCTTGCACTCAACGCTTGAAACATCAGTTCCCGACAGTTCCAAAGCCTTTTTTACAGCTTTGCAGGCGTTTATTCGGCCGTAGCCGTAATTCTGGTTAAAACCGTTCGCGTCGTACTGCTCGCCGCCGACTTTATCGGAAGTTTCTTTGAAAATTTCGTATATCTGGTCTTTCGTGAGATTCGGATTTGCAAACATGACAAGCCCCGTAATGCCTGCTGCAAGCGGACATGCCGAGGAAGTTCCGCCGAAACCGTTCGTGTAGTTGCCTGCACTGTCGCCGTTGTTTTCGTTGCCGCCGAGATTGTAACCTGAAGACCCCATGTTGTCAGTCGTCCATATACCGTCAATGGTATTACCGCCCTGCCAGCCGTCACCGCCTTCAATGTCACAGCTCGAAGCTACAAAATCAAGCGCTGCACCGAAGTTGGAATAAGAGGCTTTGACTCCCGCCGCGTTTGTGGCACCTATCGTGATAACATTCGGATTGCCTACAAAAACATTGTCGCTGACACTTAAACTGCTGTTGCCTGCCGCAAAAAGAATGACAATCCCCAAACCGTTTCTGCCTGTCGTAGTCATGTTCGTAACAAGATCTTTCAAAGGCTGGTTCATGTCAGCGCTGCTGTCGGTAGGTCCCCAGCTGTTTGAAATGATGTCGGCACCCGCGTCGAACGCCCACTCAAAAGACTCCATAGCAATAGCATCAACCGTGGTGGTTCCCATTCTTATCGGAATGATCCGGCAGTTGGGACAAGCGCCTGCAATGCCTTTCCCGTTATCGGTGGAACCGGCTGCGACTCCGGCGACAGATGTCCCGTGCTTATCAAGTTCCGTTGCATGACTTCCCGGTACCGGATTGTCATCACCGTCGACGAAATCGTGTCCCGGAAGGAAACGCCCCTGCAGATCTTCGTGATCGAGGTCAAAACCGTCGTCAATTATTGCCAGTTTTACAGTAGAACCGCCGAGTTCGCCTTTGATCTGGCGCAGCACATCCCACGCTTCGGCAACATAAGAGCTGTCGGAACCGGTGAGAGTCGTGTCAGAA
Organism: bacterium; assembly: GCA_017405875.1. Taxonomy (GTDB): domain Bacteria; phylum UBP6; class UBA1177; order UBA1177; family UBA1177; genus UBA1177. The sequence goes on along the minus strand of JAFQZM010000037.1, from coordinate 89,997 downwards.
CCGTCGTTGTAAAGATGCCACTGTTTTGAAAAGAGTGTGTCATTCGGCTTGTATGTCATGTGTTCAAAAGTCATGAAAAAGCTCGGTTCCGCCTGCGCGACGATCTTCTTTTCGACAAGTTCGACCGATTTTTTTACCGGATTTTCAGTCGTTTCGGCAAGATACCAGTCAGTCGCGTATTTGAATTTTTTAACAAGGCGCATTCTGTTGGATTCGCACCATTTTCCGGCTGATTTTTCATCCGTTCCCGGAAGTTTCACGAAAATTTTTCCGCTCGCATAGACCTTTTCACTCCCGTTTCTCTTATATGCAGGAAGGATCTTCCCGTATTTTTCAAGCTCTTTAATGTTTGTCGAGCTCAACTTATCGAAAAGATAGATGTTCCCTTGCTTATGAGTAAAATTGAGACCCTTCGGCAAATTGATGTTTTTTGTCACTCTACCGTCAATAAAAGTGTAGCCTGAAGTTTCGGCAATCTGAATTTTCTTACCGTTCGAATAGTAGTAAAGATTTTCAGCAAACAGAAAAAACGGAAGCAGAAACAGCAGAAAAGATGCGGTTTTTTTCATGTCTATCCCACAAAAAGTTACTTTATCTCAGCCAGTCTCGCATTCAGGTGAGCGAGATTTTCTGAAAGTTCGGTGTGTTTCGCTTTCTCTTTCTCGACGACTTCGGGCTGTGCTTTTGCAAGGAAATTCGGATTGTTGAGTTTCTTGTCGCAGAGTTCGAAATCTTTCTGGATCTTAGCGATCTCTTTTTCAAGACGTTTGATCTCGTCGGTGAAATCGATGAATCCGGCAAGCGGGATGTAGAGCGTGCCGCCTTTTACGAGGGAGCTTGCAGTCTCTTTGTCGGGCGTGAAACCGCTGACGAATTCAACATCTTTTACTCTTGCGAGCTTGATTATGTATTCGAGTTTTTCACTAAGCGCGCTCTTAAGGTCATCCGTGAGATCGAGTTTGAGAGGCAGTTCTGCCGACGGTTTGATGTTGTTTTCGGCGCGGATCGTTCTGATGACCGAAATGATCTCGATGATCTCTTCCATCGTCTGAGTATCTTTCTCGAAAACAGGGCAGTCGCCAAGTTCGGGGAAGCGGCTGATCATGATAGATTCTTCGCGTCCTTCGAAGCTGAAAGGCAGGCTCTGCCACAATTCTTCGGTGACATGCGGCATGAAGGGGTGAAGCAGTTTCAAACTTGCATCGAGAACTTTGAGAAGAACTCTTTTAGAAACGGCTTTCGCATTTTCGTCAGTGCCGAAGAACGTCGGTTTGACGAGCTCGATGTACCAGTCGCAGAATTCGTGCCAGAAGAAGTGGTAGATCGCTCCCGCCGCATCGTTGAGCCTCATTTCGTCGAGGTTTTTCCTGACTTCCTCAGTTGCCGTTTCAAGTTTTGAAAGGATCCACTTGTCGGCAAACGAGAAGTCGTCGTTTTTGTATTCGACCGGGTTGAAATCGAGTTTTTCACCTTCTGCAAACTGCATGAGGCAGAATCTCGTCGCGTTGTAGATCTTGTTGATGAAAGCCCAGTAGCCTTCAAACCATTCGTCCGAAAGTTTGACGTCTCTGCCTGCAAGCGGCATCATCGCGAAAGTGAATCTGAGAGCGTCTGCGCCGTATTTTTCGGTAACTACTAACGGATCGATGACGTTTCCCTTGCTCTTTGACATCTTCTGACCGAATTTGTCGCGGACAAGTCCGTGGAAAAATACCTTTCCGAAAGGTTTCTCGCCCATGAATTTGTATCCCATCATTATCATTCTGGCTACCCAGAAGAAAATGATGTCGAATCCCGTTTCCATGAGGGTGGTCGGGTAATATTTCGCAAGTTCCGGCGTTTTTTCAGGCCATCCGAGGGTCGAGAAAGGCCAGAGCTGAGAGCTGAACCACGTATCGAGAACGTCGGGGTCGCGTCTGAGCTTAGTAGAACCGCATTTCGGGCACTTAGTCGGGTCTTCGCGGCTGACGATCATCTCGCCGCACTCTTCGCAGTACCATACCGGGATCTGATGTCCCCACCAGAGCTGGCGGCTGATGCACCAGTCTTTGATGTTGTACATCCATTCGTAGTATGTCTTTTTCCAAGTCTCTGGCTGGAAGACGATTTTACCAGTTTCGACCGCCTCTATTGCCGGTTTCGCCAAATCTTCCATTTTGAGGAACCACTGGTCTGAAAGTATCGGTTCGACTATGGTTTTGCATCTTTGGCAGTGTCCGACAGCGTGCATGTGCTTTTCGACTTTGAGGAGAAGCCCCAGTTTGTCGAGATCGGCAACTATCGCCTCTCTCGCTTCGGTCGTCGTCATTCCTGCATATTTTCCGCCGAGTTCGTTGATCTCGCCTTTTTCGTTTATGACGTTGATCTCTTCAAGATTGTGGCGCTTTCCTGTCTCGAAGTCGTTGAAATCATGCGCTGGAGTTACTTTTACGGCACCTGTTCCGAATTCGATATCAACTAATATTGCGTCGCCTATTATCGGGATCTCCCTGTCGGTAAGCGGCAGTTTCACCTTTTTGCCGATAAGGTGAGCGTAACGCTTGTCTTCGGGGTGAACTGCGACCGCGCTGTCGCCCAAAAGCGTTTCAGGACGCGTCGTTGCGATAGTCAGGAACTCGTCGCTACCCGAGATAGGGTATTTGATGTGCCAGAGGTGTCCTTCGACGTTCTCGTGATCGACTTCAAGGTCTGAAAGAGCCGTTCTGCAGTGCGGACACCAGTTGATGATGTATGTGTTTTTGTAGATAAGTCCTTCTTCGTAAAGCGAAACGAAGACTTCTCTGACCGCTTTTGAGAGGTTTTCATCCATCGTGAAACGCTCTCTTGACCAGTCGAGCGATGCACCTAAGCATCTGAGCTGGCGCGTTATCGTGCTGCCGTTTTCCTTTTTCCACTTCCAGACTCTTTCGAGGAATTTTTCACGGCCAAGATCGTGTCTTGAGATCCCTTCCTTGTTGAGAGCCCTTTCAACGACCATCTGCGTCGCGATCCCGGCGTGGTCCGTACCCGGAAGCCAGAGAACGTCGTAGCCAGACATCCTTTTGTAGCGGCTCATCGCGTCCTGAACGACGACCATTACGGCGTGTCCCATGTGAAGGACGCCCGTGACGTTGGGCGGCGGGAGAACTATCGTGTAAGGCGGCTTCTTGCTGCTCGGGTCAGCCTTGAAAAAGCCCTTCTCTTCCCAGAAAGTGTACCATTTTTTCTCGATTGACAGGTGGTCGTATTTTTTATCGATTTCCATTCTATTCTCCGATTTTTCTCTTTTCGTGTCCGTTGTATATCGCAGCCTTCTGGTCGATGTTGCGCATCGGTTTCTGCGTTGTCTTCTCCTCGACATAGTGAGCCATGAGGCCCGGGACTCTCGAAATCATGAAGATCCCGTTTGCAAGTTCGGCAGGAATTTCAAGAGCGAGAAGGACCGCGCCGATCATTCCGTCAACGTTGACCGGAAGTTTCGTTCCCTTTACTTTGAAAATGTTCGCTTCGATCATCTTTGCGAGTTTGATGAAGAAAAGTTTCTCTTCGGGAAGGTTTTTGAAGCAGATCTCTGCAAGTTTCACGCTTCTCGGATCTTCGGTGTGGACTCTGTGGCCCATTCCCGGGAATCTGAATTTCTGCTCGAATTTCATTTTTACAAATTCTTCGACTTTTGCTTCATTGAGCTCGTTTCCGCAGTATTCAGCGGCAGCTTTGAGCATTTTCATCGTGTTTTCTATCGCTCCGCCGTGGAAAGCGTTGATAGCAAGAAGTCCCGAAGCGATCGCGCCGTTGAGCGGTGCCCCTGTCGAAGTCGCGTTGAGAGTAGCCAGTGCGCTCGGAGGAGTTACGCCGTGATCGACTGAAGAAACCAGAACAGCCTGGAAAACCCGTCCTTCCTCTTTTGTCGGAAGTTCGCCCTTCAAAATGAGGTAAACCGTTTCCGCGTAGCTCAGATTTTCCATGATGTCTTCTATCGCGTAGCCTCTGATCAAAATTTCGTTCGGTTTAATCGAAGTAACAGCCGTCGTCCACTCTGCCATAATTTCCTCCAAAAATTCAATAAATTAAACAACTTAAACTGCCGAAAGCCGGAGACCCGGAAAACCGGGGAAAGCCTGCTTTCCTAAAAAACCAAATATATTAGCAGAAAAGATTCTTTTTTCAATTATGATTTTAAAATCGCATTTTCCGCAAAAATCGCTATAATGCGCCGTTTTTTGAATTTATGGGGAAAAAAATGATAGAAAACATCCGTGAACACCTTGAAGAGATCGAAAAACGGGAACTTTCATGGGCGGCAGCTCTCAGCGCGAACAGCAAAGGGAGAATGCGCGAAGAAGAACCGTGCAGCATACGTCCTGCGTTCCAGCACGACCGCGACAGAATCGTCCACACCAAGGCTTTCCGCAGGCTCGGCGACAAGACGCAGGTTTTTCTTTCGCCGAAAGGAAGCAACTACAGCAACCGTCTTACCCACACGCTCGAAGTTTCGCAGATCGGAAGAACTGTGGCGAAGGCGCTTCTTCTCAACGAATCGCTGACTGAGGCGATAGGTCTCGGGCACGATCTCGGGCACACTCCTTTCGGTCATTCAGGAGAAAGAGCTTTAGGAAGACTCCTCAAAAACGGCTTCAGGCACGAGCAGCAAAGCCTGCGCGTCGTCGATTTTCTCGCAAAAAACGGTCAGGGACTCAATCTGACTTACGAAGTCCGCAACGGGATCGTGCTTCACTCCAAGGGGAAAGGTCCTCTCATCAAAAAAACCGGCATTCCCGAAACGCTTGAAGGACAGATCATCCGTTTTGCCGATATCATCGCCTACCTTAACCACGATATCGATGACGCAGTCCGCGGCGGATTCCTCGATATAAAGGACGTTCCGCACAAAGACATTCTCGGCGAAAGAGGCTCGCAGCGCATAAACGCGATGACGACAGACCTCATCTACAATAGTTTTGAAGCAATCTCTGCAAAAGAAAAAATCATCCGCTTTTCCGACAAAATGGTAGGAATCATCGGAGATTTACGCGAATTCATGTTCAAAAATGTCTACGAACTCCCCGCAATCAGAAAGGAATTTGACAAAGCGGAACACATCATCCGCGCTCTTTTCGACCATTTTTCAGAAAACTACGACACCATCGTCAATTCAAATTTCATTCCGATATCGGAAGACAAAGAAACCACTATAGCCGATTTCATCGCGAGCCTTACCGACTCCTACGCAATACACCTCTACAACACCTTCTTCATCCCGAAAACGCTGAAATTCCCGGATATTTAAAAATTTTTCACGATTGCGCCATGTTTTTAGCGGCAAAATTTCACGATTGCGACGATTTTTAAGATAGATTGTCGGATTTACACAGTTTTATTCAAGATCCCTGACACAGCGGAAACTTCCGATATCGGTTTTTGTATTTTTAATCTTAATGGATGAGTCCATTCCATCCAAAACAAAAGCTCTATCCTGCATGTCTGAAACAAGAGAAGATGACCAGTAGAAAAATTCTCCTGTAGAGGTCTCGTTTTCAGGACATGCACAGTCCGTCATGCAGCTTTCGGAAAGGCATCCGCTTTTTCCGCTCACTCTGCACTTTCCATTCGTTGCGGTATTTGCACATTTTGACATAGTTCTGAAATCGTCTATTGTCGGGAGTCTCCAATCAGTATAACCACCTTCGCAAAGTTCTGCACAATACTGTCTGGCTGATTCTAATCCGTCTTTTACTCCGTATGTGCTTGGCGGAAAAGACCACATGAGCTTGTTCCCGGCATCCCTGCACTGAGAATAAGAAGCGTCATTACAGGATTGATATGCAGAACATGATGATTTGGTGTAGTAATATCCTTCAAGACAGCCGCATTTGAATGTGTCATAACCTGTTGCTGTACAGCTTCCGTCGGAAGCCTTTATGTTTTTGCAAGGTTCCTCGTCACACGGATTTACGCATTTGTGTCCGTAATTATAAAAATAACCTTCCTCGCACTGGCAGTGAGTCGTGTTTTTAGAGTATCCGATGCAAACACCGGTGGAATGCGCCATAGTTTTGCAGTCATCTTTGCACTCGGCTTTCACGCACTGCAGACCGTCTCTGACGTAGCCGTCCATACAGTTGCAGCCGTCTTTATTCAGGTTCAGGTCCGAAAAAGCCGTACATTTTTGTCCGTTCCAGATTTCTTTTCCTTTTTCACACGGGTTAGCGGCAACACAATAGGCTTTTCCTAATTGAGTTTTTGCCTGCGATTTATTTCCCGGGAACAATATTGCGTGAGTCGGGTTTAAATTATATGAAGTTGAAGTCCATGCATCATCCGAAACAAAACCTTCCAAAAGTTTTATTTCGTTTTTATTCGGCAGTCTCCAGTAGGAAATTCCTGCAAAATTCAGATTTTCGCAGTATTCAAGCGCTTTCTGCCATGTTTTGTCAGTTGCCGGCGATCTTTTAAAAACAAGGTCAGTAAAAACACTTGCGACTATGTCGGAGGAGAGGTATTTCGAATCACAGTTTACGTAAATATCGACTGTTTCGAACTCATTTCTGACACATCTGAAAGCTCCCGAATCAACATAATCCGAATCATACTTACTTTCGCTGCCTCTTTCAAAATCAACTCCGTATCCGTAGAAAGAGTATGGAGACTGAGTATAACGACCGTATTCGCTGGAATAAAAAAGCGTTGAAGGAGTGTCGGAAAAGTAGTTTTCATCTATCGCAGGATCGTATTTTTCAATATCGACTATTGAAAGCAGTTCATCAACCGTCGGCAACCTCCAGTCACAATGCCCGCCGAAATTCGCTACATTGCAATAGTGCGCTGCCATAAAATTTACCGGATGCCACGGTGCGACTTTGCGCTGCCATTCTAGTCCGGAAGCGGTATCAAAAACAATATCAGCTTTACCTTCTCCATAGTTTTGGACAGTAAAATTACGGGATATACATGTGCCGAGTTCTGCATACTGTGCATCCTGACCGTAAAAAGGCTCTCCCTTTTGGGAACATTGAATCTCCTTTTCCGTGTCAAAACATTTCGTCTGCCCCGTGCAGATCGTGCTGTAAAAAGCTTTTTTCCCGATACATCCTCTGTCATTCCCCTGCCAGACATAGCCGTCGCTACATTCGCAACTGTAATGCTTTCCGTATGAAAAACACTTTTCCGTCGAATTTTCTACACCTTTGCAAGGCTCTGTTTCACACGGATCAGGAATGATTTCGGTTTCTTCGTCGTTGCTAACTTCATCTGCATCCGGAGTGAAATCTGCATCGTTTTCGTCAACTTCGGTAATATCGCTGTCCGATACTGAATCCTCATCGGGAATTACGCTTTCCGGCGTTTTTTTGCCGCCACCGCAAGATAAAAATAGGAAAATCAGCATGATGGAGAAAAAGATCTTCATGGACATGACCCTCGGAAATTAAACAAAAGCGGCAATATTATATTGAAATTCGGATAAAAGGCAAGAATAAGCAAATCACGAAAAAGCAAGTTCAGAAATGCAAATTTTCACGATTGTGCCGGTTTATTTTATTTTCGCAATTCTGCATTATAATACTGCAGTTCATTTAACTGGAGTCGGGCATGAAAAAAGTTTTCAGTGCATTTATAGTTCTTTCCCTGTTTTTTCTATTTTCCTGCGGCAGTGAAAAACAAGAAAAAGATCCTAACGGATGTGTGGACTGTTATCCTGAATGCACTGTGAAATCCTACGGTTCCGCTTCAAAAAACAGTAATGAAGATTTCTTTGATCAGTGTGTCTATGAATCGGAAAATTCCTCTTTCTGTTATAAAGAAGTGCCGGATTTTGATGCAAAAGAACTTTTTTCAGATCTGACAAGAATGACTTTTGTCTTTCAAAAGGAGTGTTATCAACGACCTTTCGGTGAAGTTTTGTGTCCTAATTTCATCCCCGATTCGATAACTCTTGCAAATGCGCAGCTGACAGGCTGCTCTGTTGAAGTGGATTACTGGTGCTACTACTGTCCGTCATTCTATTTTTCGACAGACAACGAACTGTTCAAAGTAGTCTCATTTCAGTCCAAATTCAAAATCGAAAAACCGTTTTATGCCAACGGATCTGTCGGATCGAACAATGCGGAAAAAGAAGTTTCCATGAACATAGATTACAAAGATTTCTCAGGTTATGCCGAGTTTAGAAAACCTGGTTATCAATACTCTCTGACACTTCCGGTCAAGATCCTGGTGGACGGAATTTCTGCAAAAGAAGAAGAAAAGCCGGTGGACACAAGCCGTTACAAGACATGCAGAGACAAAGATGATTTCTCAGGCAGAGAACACCTTCACGGAGAAAGGATCGCTCACGGCTGCAAGCGCCTATACTGCAACGACGGCGCTTGGGATGAAAACAGCGAGTTATGTTATTACGGGTGCATAACCGGATCCGAAGCAAAGTGGATGTGCAACGATAAAAAAACCGAAGTCGACTGGTGTGAATGTGTTGAAAACAGGTGGGACTGCGTTAACAGAGCCGATTTTGCCTGTCCGGACTAATCTGCACGAAAAAGCAAGTTCAAAAGTGTCAATTCTGCACGAAAAAGCAAGTTAAAAAACACAAACTTTCACGTTTGCGCCGGTTTTAGAAAAAATCACAGACACATTGCCATGTAAAGCGGAAGATGCCAGATATCGTTTTTCCGCATAAGGTCTTTCGGGTAAAGAATGTACGGTTCACCTGTTTTTGAAGAGAACTTTTTCTGAAATTTGTCAAGCGAAGCGTGGCTCCGGTAATCTGCCGATTTGACTTCTATCGGACAAATTTTTCTGTTTTCCGTAATCAGAAAGTCGATTTCAATATGATTTTCACGGTGGCTAGCATCGCTGCGCGAATAAAAATAGAGCTTATGTCCGTTCATTCTCAGCATCTGGGCGACGATGTTTTCCATGATCATTCCTTCGTTGATGTTGAGTTTGTCAAAAAGGACGGCTTTGTAAAATTCGTTTTCAGCATAAGACTTGTCCATAAAGGCGAGTGTCACCAGAAGCCCCGTGTCCGCCATATAGCATTTCTGCGTGGCATGATCCGACGTTAGGGCAAGCCCGACATTCGGGTCGAGCGAGTTGAAACAGAGATTGACGACCATCGCTTCGTTAAGCCAGATGAAAGAATCCTCGTAACTTCTGAAACGGGCGTTTTTGTCAATCGAGGCAAGAGTGTATTTTTTCTCTTTTTTGGAAAGCTGCCCCGGAATTTCATCAAAAACGGCATACACTTTTTCTTCGTAACCTGATGCGAATTTTGAGATATCATCGCGGTAAAGGTGCAGGATCCTGCGCTTGGCTGCATCTGAAGCGGCGAAATTTTTACCGTCGAGATAGGCAAGAACCGACTGCGGCATACCTCCGACAAGAATATACTGTCTGAAATCATTCATTATTTTACGGTGCACCGCCTGTCCGAGCGGCTGCTTTTCAGCAAAGCATTTTCGGATAAGAGGAACTGTGACTTCATCGCCAGATGCCCAGAGAAATTCCTCAAAATCCATAGGAAACATCTCGATATGTTCTTCTTCGGAAGGAATGATTATATCCTGCGTGTTCTTTTTCAGACGGATCAGCGAACCTGTTTCCAGATAGTCGTAACGCCCGTCGGCTACCAGATATTTTACAAGCTGTCTTGCTCTCGGAAACTGCTGAACTTCATCAAAAACGATAAGCGAATCGCGGTCATAAAGCTTCACCGAATAAAAAGATGAAAGTTTTGCGAAAAAAAACTCCAGATCGAAACTTTCGTTCATAAACAGATCGAGAATCTCTTTCGGGGCATTACCGAAATCAATTATGATATAGCTTCGGTATTCCTGTTTTGCAAACAGATTTGCGACATAGCTTTTTCCGACGCGGCGCGCTCCGTCAATAAGCACTGCTGTTTTACCGGCACTGTTCCTTTTCCAATCAAGCAGTCTGTCATAAATTTTTCTTTTCATAAAAACCTCAAGCAACTGTTTCCCTAAACGGCATAATAACTCGTAAATCACGAAAAAGCAAGTTCAAAAGTGTCAATTCCGCACGAAAAAGCAAGTTCAAAAATGCCGATTCTGCACGAAAAAGCAAGTTAAAAAGCACAAACTCTCACGTTTGCGCCGTGCATCAGTAATAATCTCTGACACAGCGGACATTGTAAGAGCCCGTTTCCGGATAGACACCTAATGACCCTTTTCCTGTTCCGACATAACCGGCTTCGCCTTTTTGATTTATGGTCATTGCCTTTTCATCCACCAGAAGAAAAGGTTCATTCGGATATTCTGCATTCAGAACAAATGTGGTGGAAGAAATGAAATCGTATTTTTCCGGCATGTCGAAGAAGTCTGAAAAAGTTGTGTCAAAACTAAAAAGTGAAGCGAGTTCGTTTTTGTTCGGAAGTCTCCAGTCGGAATATCCCGCATAAGTGAGGTTGTCACAATATTCAATAGCGTTTGAGTGCTCAACATCTTCCATCACGGTGAAGCCTTGCTGCCACATAAATCCTGTCGCCGAATCGGTCACAACTGCATCTCCGCCTATTTTCAATTTTTTAAATTCCGCTCTCGGAAGAATGCCGCCGCGCACACACATTGCATTGTAGATGTCTGTTTTTGACGGATGGGGATAAACATAGCTGCGCTGAGGACTGAAAACCCACGCTCTTTTCGGGTCATCCCGATATGTTTTTGATGTCCAGAGATTGTTGCCGACATCAAAAGAGGGAAATACGCTTTCAAAATAAAGCTCGTTCACAAGCAGTTGCGGTGTATCGTAATATGCATCGACATATATATCGTAGGCGTCGTGATCAACGATAGTCAGTATCTCAAGCGGTTCCGGCAGCCGCCAGTCACTGTATCCCGCATATTCAAGATCATCGCAATAATCAAGAGCTTCATTCCATGTGTAAGTTTTTTCCGACACGGCGTGCTGCCACTCAAGCCCGGTGTTTTTATCCACAACGATTCCCTGATCCGAAACAGTTTTAAGTTCAAAATTCTGCATTCTGCATCTAAGCAGACTGGGAATTATTGTCATTTCCGTCCCGATACAGATATTTCCTAAAGTTGCGACCCCTTTCGCATAAGCGGTGCACTTTCCGCTATTCCAGCCAACCCCATTCTTGCAGCCGCAAAGATATTTGCCTGAATTTATAGCAGTGCAGGATCCGTCGGAATTCGCCACCTTCGAGCAGGGATCTGCAGCGCAGGGATCAACGCACTCACTTCCGTTCCAGAAAAATCCTCCAAGACACTGGCATTCGTAAGATGTTTCCGTTTTCGGAATGCAGATACCAGTCGAATTCGGAACTTCGCAGGAGTTCTGACTGCAGGGATCGTGAACACATTCGGCACCTTTTAGAAAAAGGCCTTCACCGCATAGATTGGATCTGACGCAGCGGACATTCCTGTCCTGGTAATAATTATTTTCGACTTTATACATATACCTTGTTTCTCCGTCGGTTGAAAATATTACCGCTACGGTATTTGCTCTCGGAGATGTCGAGGAGAAAAAGTATTGAGGGTCAGTCTCATCGTCGATCCACGAAAAATCAGAATCAGGATGATCCTGTCTGTAAGTTATAAGCGAAAGAAGTTCGTTTTTGTTCGGAAGTCTCCAGTCGGAATATCCGGCATAGACCAGATTCTCGCAGTAGTTAAGAGTCTGCCTCCACTCTCCTTTTAAAACATAATCCTTCTGCCACACAAGCCCTGTCGCCGAATCATTAACGACTTCGTCTCCGTTCTCGACCGAGGCCTCAAAAACAGATTCTGAAAATTCGACATTTGCCGTAGCGGCTTTCAGAACACACGCACCGGCCTCGGCATACTGTGCGTCCTGACCGTAAAAATCCTCACCCGGAACAGGACAATCGATTTTTTTATTGTTGTCAAAACATTCGCGTGCACCGGTGCAGATGTTGCCCGAAGCAGGTTTCTGCGTAATGCAGCCGCGCTTCGCCCCCCACCAGTAGTATCCTTCCTCACACCCGCAGGTATAGTCGAACGGACCGACTGAAAAACATTCCCCGGTCGAGTGAGGCAAATCTCCGCAGTGATTCTGATCACAAAGGTTGACACACTCCGATCCGTTCCAGAAATAAGTTTCGCTGCATTGGAAACAGCAGGATGTCGTACAAGGCATATCATTCCATCTACCTGTAGTTTCAGGTGACCAATATTCACCATCCTCTGACTTTTGCGTGATGCTTGACACTTCATTCCATTCGGCATGTTCCGGAAGCCCTGTACATTCCGCTGTTCTTGTCATTCTGCATCCGAAACCGCATGTAATTTCGACAAAGGTATAGCCCTCCGCACATTCGCAGGAATACCACGGCCATTCGTCTTCCACAGTGCAGACTCCTGTTGAATTTTTCATATTTTTGCAAGGTCTTGCGGAACATTGTCCCTTTATAGTATCAGGATCAAGACACTCGTTGTCGAACCAGGTATAATTTTCGATACATCTGAAACAGCAGGAGTCCTTACATTCTCCTAACATTCGATATGTCCCCTCAGTTGAAGGGAACCACTCCTCTCCGTCTCTGGTCATCTGTGTAATGCTTGTCGGACCGTGCCATTCGGCATTTTCCGGAAGTCCGGTGCATTCAGCAGTTCTTATCTCCAGACATTTTTTGTCATCCGGACTCCAACCATACTTTTCAAGACATTCGCATGAATATCCTTTATCTTCATCAATACACTCACCAGTCGAATTTTCCACACCTTTGCAAGGCTCGGTTTCACACGTATCAGTAACTTCATCATCACTTTCGTCAACTCCGGTAATGTCACCATCCGATTCTGAATCCTCATCCGGCACAACGCTTTCAGGTGTTTTTTTGCCGCCACCGCACGATAAAAACAGGAAAATCAGCATGATGGAGAAAAAGATCTTCATGGATATGACCCTCAGAAATTAAACAAAAACAGCGATATTATATTGAAATTCGGATAAAAGGAAAGAGCGGTTTTTCGTTTATTTCAGCATCTTCAGATCGAGTCCGCCGGGATACATGTAGCTTACGTCCATTCCCCAGCCGTAGACGAGGATTCCGCACGTTCCGCTGCATGAAAGGTGGTGGCGCATGAACCACGAATCGAGCTCGAAAATGTAGTAGACTTTGTCGCTGCCGAAAACTGCACCCTGCATTTCGCCGTCCATCGCTGGTGTCGGGGTTTCGCCGTCAAGCGTGATTTCGACTCCGGGATCGGTGATGACTTCGACGAAATTCGCGTTGCCGCCGTCGGTACTGGTGTCTTCGACCGAGTATGCGAAGAAGTAGTATTCGCTTCTGAACTGCTCGACCGGCGGGATTATCGTCATTGCCGGATCACCGAAACAGTAGGAATGTGAAGAACCCGGTCCGTCATCGCGGCAGTCCGAACTGATGTCTTCAGAACCGCTTAAATACTGCGTGACCTGCACAGGCTTGTCGGCTTCGATAAACGATGTTCCCGACGTGAACCAGCTTCCGCCCTCGTCAATGTAGTTGAGTTCGTATTCATAGAACTGACCGGCATTGAGCGTGACCGTTTTTTCGGTTCCGCTGCTGTATTCTTCATCCCTGATTTTAACAGAAACATTCGTTCCGTCTGCCGAGGCTACGACTCTCACGAAATCTCTGGCATAGCTTCTCGGTTTCGTTTTGACGACGGCATAGCGCATTCCCCAGCGGCTGACCGGCAGAAGCTGGTGTTCGAGATGGTCGCAGTAACCTCTGTCTTTCGGAATGTCGGCGCATCCGTGACCGCCGAAAACAGCGACCGGAGCGCACTTCGAATAAGGATTTTTGCACGCGATCTTTGTTCCGGTAAAGTCCGCGCCGCCCGATGTAGTGACGATATTCAGAACTTCACCCTGATTAATTTCAACCGTCATCGGAACGCCCGCCGAAGTGCCGGGAATCTTGCCGCTTGCCGCAATATCCGCAGTAGGCGTGATCTCAAGCTCTACCGGCATGTCGAAAGCTCCGATTATCGTGAAATAGCCCGGACCGTCGCCGTCGACATTGGTTTCGTCGGGATAACTTGCGACAATGTAGTCCGCACCGAGCTTTGTCGAAGGCAGAACCAGCGAAGCATCGTTCGAATGAAGGTTGTAGAACGGGTTGAACTGATAAACGATTATCGGAAGATCCGATTTTATGTGGTAACTCAGATAAGTCGCCGCCGTGCCGATAAGCATTCTGTCCTCTTTTTTCGGAGTTACGACTATCGTTTCCTGCGGATTTACCGTGATTACAAAAGAGGAATCGTAGTTTTTGCACTCCATATCGTCATATTCGCTGCCGAGGAAGGACTTCGTCACCTTGTAGCAGTATTCGAAACTCTCGATTTTTGTCTCGGTTCCGTCTTCCAGAGTCTTGAAAAATTCGATGGTCGCAGTTTCAGTAGGGTGAGAATTGGCCAAAGCGACCGAAAAAGAATCCTTGCTTGTTATTTTTTCGTTTTTTCTGCCGTTATAGAGCTTTGCGGTGTAAAAATCGCATCCCAGATAGCTGCTTCCCGCCGAAGCACAGGCTTGAGTCTCGCACTTTCCGAATGAGCAGACAAGACCTTCTGCGCACTTTTCAACTGCAGGAGTTTCAACTCCCGAGCCGTCTTCTTTGCACAAAAATATGCTGCCAGGATCGCTTGCGTCACAGACTTTCATTCCCGGATTGCAGTTTGTTGTTACAGGCGTTGTATCATGATCAGGCTGTTCCTGACTGTTTCCGCTGTCACTGTCTGCATCTGGAACAACACTATCCGCGTCTGAACCTTGACCGTTATCAGAATCGTTCACTCCGGAACTGTCTCCGTCCGAAATCACTTCGCCGCCGTCGCCGTCCGGAACAACGAGTTCTTCTTCCTCGTCATCCGATGCAGTACAAGCCGCAAAAAAGAACGCCGAAACGAAAACAAACATTAAAAAAAGCACTTTTTTCATGGATTCACCTCGAAATTATCGAAAACAACACCGTGGAGTATATTTTTTATTTTAATGTTGGCAAGTAAGTCATCATTTTCACGTCACTTGATTATTGACCGTTTTTTCGTAAAATACCGCGTTTTTAAGTGAGGTGACTTATGAAAATCAGATTTTTGGCACTTGTTTTAATAGTTTTTTCGGTTTTATTTCAGGTAAGCTGCTCGACACTCGAAGCAAACGAAACTCCTGCAAATCCGGAATGGGAAGAAGTTGAAGCAAAGTATAAATCGCTGGAATCAGAGAACAATTTTGCCGAAATAGAAGCTTACTCGAAAGAGCTTTTCGCTTTCGAATGGGCAAAATGGCAGACAAACCAGATAAAATTCATGCTTGCATCGGCTTTATACAATCAAAAAAAATACGGCGAAGCGCTCGAAGTGCTGAAAGAACTCAAAGATGTTGCTCCGTTCACCCACAAAACGCACGTTATGGCAGGAAATGCGGCTCTTGCAGAAAAAAATTACAACGATGCGCTGAAATGGATTTTTTCGGTTTATCTCAAACTTGAAAAAGCGCCCAAACTTGAAGCTTCAAAAACCGTTTTCTTCGCATATCTCTATTCAAAAAGGTTTGATGCAGCGGCAAGGTGGTACAGCGAATTTGACGATGAAAAGAAAGCCAACCTTCAGCCCGAATTCGACGCATGGCTCAATGAAAGTGAAGAAAACAGGCGCAATTTCAACACCGCGCTGAACGGAAATTCAGAACCGGCAGCCGAGGAAGCACAGCCGCAAACCATAGAAAACATTATTCATGAAGCCAATCAGAAAGCAGAGGAAGGAGCTGAAACCGCTGCTCCGGAAACTACTGCTCCTGAAACTTCAGAAAAAATCGAAGAAAACCAGCCTGCCGTCGTTTTTGAATTTGACAAAAGCTACGTTCCGGACTGGAAAAAAGTCTGCGTTGCGCTCTCTTCAAACGACAAGTGGAGCAAATACAACGAAGTCATAAAAACCTATATAAACTGGCATCTGACGAAACTCGACAAAAACGGAATAAAACCTGAATTTATCGAATACGAAAGCACAGAAACTGTTGACGCTTTAATGAAAAAAGCCAAAGAAATCAAATGTTTTGCCATTTTGGGCCCGTTTTTCGCGCCGGAATTTGCAGAAAATTTCATAACGAAATCGGCTGAATATTCGATTCCTGTCATTTCATATATTCCGTTCGGCACGAACCCTGAATCACTCTTTTTCAACGTGCGCCAGACAAAAGATCTGGAAGCTGAAAACCTTGTAAAATACGCCGTTTCCGAAAGAGAAAAAACAAAATTCGCAATCGCCTACATTGACGATGCAAACGGCAGGGCGCTGCGCGACACATACTGGAAGAAAATCGAGGAAGCTGGCGGGCAGGTCACCGATATTATAAACCTTTCTCCGGCAGACAGAGCATACAAGGACGATGTCGAAAAAGTTGTCGGCAAACAGGATAACTACGACGAAGCGATCCGCGGATTCAAGTGGCGCAACAAAGAAAAATTCACGACGAACGCTATCATGAACCGCGCCGTTGACAGTTTCATAAAGAGGATTCCGGGCAAGTGCAATTTCGAAGTTCTCGTCGTTCTCACCGATCCGAAGCAGACAGCGAGCCTTCTTCCGGCATTCCCCTACCTCAATGTCGAATTCGCATACTTCCAGAAATATCTGAACCGCGCCGTAACGGTAAAAAAGCAGGAATTGAGAAAAGACGGCTACGACTGGGATATTCAGCAGATCCTTGTTTTAGGACCTTCCGAAATGCTGAGCAGCACTAAAAACATTGAAGAACTCGACAAACTTATCGACGGCATGATAATTTTCTCGCCGAGACCTGACACAACAGAAAAAAATGAAAAATATTCAAAAATATCCAAGGCTTTCAAAGATAGCAACAGCCGTGCTCTCTACTTTGCCGAAACGATTGCGGCAGAAGTGACCGACACGGTTACAACGGCTCTCGCTGCTTCGCAGAAAAGCGACATCGGAAATTTCGTCGAAGCGCTGAAAAACACCTCTTACACATCGCTGATTTCAGGAAAAACCGTAAAATTCGACAACTTGAACCGCATGACCGGAAGCGGCGAAATACTTATCGGCAGGAAAAAAGAACCTTTCATGACGAAAGAAGAGATCGAAGAGGAGCTCAAGCGCAAAGCCGAGGAAAAACTTAAAGAAGGAAAGCAGCCTGAAGAGAGTGAAAATGAAGCACCTGAAAATTGATGTCCTGACACTTTTTCCCGAATTTTTCGAGTCGCCCTTCTCTGTCAGCATGATGAAAAGGGCGCTGGATAACGGAACGCTTGAACTGAATCTGCATCAGATCCGCGAATTCGGGCTCGGCAACAGAAGACAAGTTGACGATTCACCTTACGGCGGCGGCGCAGGACTTATAATGAAGCCCGAAGTTATAACCACGGCGTGGGAAGCGCTTCCGAAGACTGAAAAAACGATAACGATCGTTATGTCGCCGAGAGGAAAACTCTTCAACCAGAAGAAAGCGGTCGAATTTTCCGAAACTGCCGAGCATCTGATAATTGTCTGCGGTCACTACGAAGGGATAGACCAGCGTTTCATCGATATTTCGAAGGCAATCGAACTTTCTGTCGGAGATTACGTCCTTACCGGCGGCGAACCTGCAGCACTTTCAGTGATTGACGCGGTAACAAGGCTTATTCCCGGCGTTTTAGGCAACGAAGAATCTTTCAAAAACGAATCTTTCTCGCTTCCTCTGCTTGAGCACGACCAGTACACGATGCCGCGTGTTTTCAGAGGTTTGTCTATCCCGAAAGTCTTGACCGGCGGCAACCACGCCAAAATCGAAGCGTGGCGTTTGCGTAACGCTCTGGCAAAAACGGCTGAAAACCGCCCCGACCTGCTTTCAAAAATTCCACCTGAATTCTGGGAAGAAATGAAATGAAAAATTTTTATATCGGACTTATCCACAGCCCCGTTCTGCGCAACGGCGCGGCTATAACTTCCTCAATAACAAACCTCGATCTGCACGACATTGCGAGAGTCTGTGCGACTTACGATCTCGGCGGATATTTCGTGATCCATCCCGATGAAAAAATGCGCGCAATCGCAACGCAGCTTGCATCGCACTGGACTCAAGGCGAAGGAAAAACCTACAATCCCGACAGGTTCAAAGCGCTTCAAGTTTTAAAAATCGTTCCGAGTCTGGATGAAGCGAAAAAAGAGATCGAAGAAAAATGGAAAATAAAACCGGTAACGATCGGAACGACTGCAAGAAAAAAAGAAAAATCAATAACGATAAGAGAGCTTAAAGAAGAAAAAAACAAACCCGTTCTTATACTATTCGGAACAGCGGGCGGAATGGAAGATAACTTTTTAAATTCATTGGATTTTTTGCTTGAACCGATAGACCTCGGAACAGGCTATAACCACTTAAGCGTAAGAAGCGCGGTGTCGATTTTTATTGACAGATTGAGTAGAACTGACTAATATGCCGCCGCGTTATTTTTGGAGGAGTTAAAAATGACAACCAACATTATTCAAAAACTTGAAAATCAGCAGAGAAGAATCGACCATTACTATGTAAAACCGGGAGATAAAATCGAAGTTCACACCCGTATCATCGAAGGTGAAAAAGTTCGTATCCAGATCTTCAAGGGCGATGTCATCGCTATTAAAAACGGCAGAGACAACAACAGAACCACAATAACAGTCAGAAAGTTCTCGGGCGGCTACGGCGTTGAAAAGATATTCCCGCTTCACTCCCCGATGATCGAGAAGATAGAGCTCGTAAACAGAGGTCTCGTACGCAGAAGCAAACTTTACTATCAGAGACTTCGTAAGGGCAACGCAGCTAGAATCAAACCGAAAAACATCTGGTAGTGTTTTCGTTTTTATTCGCGTTATTTCTCGCAGTTTCAGCAGAAAATCCTGTTTGCCAGTCAAGATTCGATTCGGAAGAAGAACTTTATAAGTCGATTGCGCTCCACTGTGACGATATTTCTGTCCGCAGAAACTATCTTAAAAAATTCGGTGACTGCATAACGCAGGAAGGCATCAATATCATTGAAGAAAAAAACATCATCATAGTTGAAGAGCTTGACTGCGAAAACCCGCTTGACGCAGTAGAATTTTTCTTCAGAAACAAAAAACTGTGCTCGCGCTCGGTCACTTTTTACCCTTCCAAAAAAGTTTTCACTGCAAAAAAGAAAACCGCGCAGGTATCGCTTCCCGAAAACTGGAAACACACCGAAACGGCTGAAACTACCCTTTTTTACGATTCGACTGCAAAATTTGAGGAAAACAGCGATACGACAGGACAGATTCTTACAAAAAGCGGAGAGGGGATTTTCACGAACCACCTCGGAAAAGTGATCCATCCCGAATTTATCTACGCAAAAGGAAACTGGGAAAAAGTTTTCCCGCTGCGCGAACTTTTCAGCCTCAAAATCAACAAAGATGACTCTTTCGAAGTCAAAATCATAACTGAAAACCGGCTTCCGTACGAAAAAAAGGAGCTTTTCGAGCTTTTAGACATCAAAGCCGACGCGGCGGACGAACCTTCTTTCGCTCCGAGCAGCTGCACCGTCAAAGGAAAAGGCTTAAAAGGTATCAGAATCCCGAAAACCGAATATCTTGCGGATAAGGAAAGTGACCACGGAACATACAAAATCTCCTTACATTATCCTGACTTGCAGAAAAAAGAGGCGGTTACTGCAAAAACTGAAAACTACGATTTGGAAATTCTCTTTTCAGATGGAAAACTCGAAGCAACTCTCACAATTTTCGCAAAAAAACTGACTTCAGAAGAAGCCTTGAACATCAGGGCGGCAATAAACCGCGAAATTCCGGCTTTCTTCGTTCAGACGGCGAAATAAACAAAAGAAAAATACTCTGCAAAAGCTATAGATTTTCCTTGCATTGAATAATTTTTCTACTATAAACAATCGATTTTTTGTTTTCTTATAAATTTAAGAGAGGAAATTATGAACAAGACTCCGTTACTTGAAAGACACGTAGCAATGGGCGCTACAATGGCTGAATTCGGCGGTTGGGATATGCCGCTGTGGTATAAAACCGGTCAGACTGCCGAGCATAAGGCAACTCGTGAAAACTGCGGTCTTTTCGACATCTGTCACATGGGTGAATACATCATCACGGGAAAGGATTCCTTCGCTTTCTGGCAGAAGATCCTCACGAACGACGTCAGAACGATCGAGGACGGTCAGGCACAGTACAACTTCATGCTCAACGAGAAAGGCTGCGTTATCGATGACTGCATCGTTTACCGCTTCAATGAAGAAAAATGGATGCTCGTCGTCAACGCAGGAACGCAGGACAGCGACTTCGAATGGCTCAAAAAGAACGCTCTTCCCGATATGAAGCTTGAAAACATCAGCGCAACGACCTGCAAGCTCGACCTTCAGGGCCCGAACGCTCCGAAACTTATAGCAGATATCGCAGGCAGAGAGACGATCGAAGGACTCAAGTTCTTCCGCTTCGTTGACAACGTTGACCTTGACGGGATCAAAGTTCTCCTCAGCAGAACGGGTTACACCGGAGAGATCGGTTTCGAGATCTACTGCGACATCAAAGAGACTGTAAAACTTTGGGATCTTCTTCTTACGAGAGGCGAAAAATACGGGATCATGCCGGCAGGACTCGGCGCAAGAGACACGCTCAGACTTGAAGCAGGTCTTCCGCTTTCAGGTCACGAAGTACGTCCGGACGTAGTTGCTGCGGGAACTCCGTGGGAATTCGCTATCAGCTACGAGCACGATTTCATCGGCAAAGAACCGCTTATGGCTGCACAAGGAACGATCTTCGCTTATGCGATCACGGTCGAAGGCAAGAGAAAACCGGGCGACCACTCGAAAGTTCTCTACAAAGGCGAAGAGATCGGCGTTCTCACTTCCGAGATCATGGCTGTTTCGCTCGGAATGGTTCCGGCAGGATTCATCAGAGTCAACAAGGAACTCGCTCTGGACGAAGAGATCGAGCTTTTGAACGAAAAAGGCAAGACTTTCAAGGCTTTTGTCAAGGCAAATCCGCTTGTAAAGGGCACTTCAAGAAAGAAAATGGCTTCAATGTTATAACTTTTTAATAACTTTTTTCAGGAGAAAATCATGTCAAATTACAATGTTCCTTCCGAACTCAGGTATTCGAGAACACACGAATGGGTTATGGACCTCGGCAACAAAAGATACCGCCTCGGTATCACCGATTTCGCTGCACAGCATGCCGGCGACATCACCTACGTTGAACTTCCGGAAACCGAAACCGTTATCGACAAAGACGGCGTTGACTGCACGATCGAGACTGTAAAAAGCTCCGAAGACATCTGCAACCAGATCACCGGAACCGTTATTGCAGTAAACGACATGCTCGAAGACAGCCCCGAAACTGTAAGCAGCGACTGCTACGGCGACGGCTGGCTTTATGAAGTAGAAGCTGAGAACGACGAAGATTTCAGCTCGCTCATGACCGCTGAAGAATACGAAGAATTCCTTGCAACTCAGGAAGACTAAGTGTTTCAGAACTTTTTGAATGTCGGGGGAGCGTTTTCGTTCCCCTTTTTTTATTACACACTTGAGAGGTAAAAAATGAGATACCTTCCGATAACGGATAAAGAGAGAAAAGAGATGCTCGATAAAATCGGCGTTAAGTCGGTCGATGATCTCTTTTCACCGCTTCCGCAGAATGTTCTCCTCAAAAAAGAGCTGAACATCCCCTCTGCGAAAAGCGAACCCGAACTTGAAAAGATGATGGAAGAGCTCGGAAAGGAAAATTCGGGCGCGAACATGCTTTCCTTCCTCGGCGGCGGCTGTTACAAACACCACTGCCCCGCTCTCGTTGACCAGATGATCTCGAGAAGCGAATTCTACACATCCTACACTCCCTATCAGCCCGAAGTAAGCCAGGGAACGCTTCAGGCGATCTTTGAATTCCAGACGATGATAGCGAACCTTTTCAAAATGGATGTCGCGAACGCTTCGATGTACGACGGCGCAACGGCTGCGGCTGAAGCAGTCCTCATGTCACACAAGATCCAGACAAAGAGACACAAAGTACTCATCGCTTCCACCGTCAATCCGCAGTACATCCAGACGATCAGAACCTACACAGGATTTGTCGTAGATTCGATCGAACTTCTTGAAATGGACGGTGCTACGGGCTGCGTTGCAGAAAAAGAACTCGAAAAGATCAACGAAGATACGATCTGCGTAGTTTTCCAGTATCCGAACTACTTCGGCATGATCGAAAACATCCGCAAGATCTCGGCAGTAACGCACGAAAAAGGCGCTCTGCTCATTCCGGTCATCACCGAAACGACGGCTCTCGGAATCCTTGCGGCACCCGGCGACATCGACGCTGATATCGCAGTCGGCGACGGTCAGGCACTCGGCATTCCGGTAAACTTCGGCGGCCCCGGCGTAGGTCTTTTCACCTGCAAGGAAAAATACATGAGAAAGATGCCCGGCAGACTTATCGGCGAGACAGTTGACAAGAACGGCAACCGCTGCTTCGTTCTCACCCTTTCGGCACGTGAACAGCACATCAAACGCGAAAAAGCGACCTCTAACATCTGCTCCAACCAGGGACTTATGGCGACGGCAGCTTCCATCTACCTCGCTACGATGGGAAAAGAAGGAATGAAGGAAGTCGCTCTCATGAACCTCAAACGCGCTGACTACCTCAAGAACAAGATCGAGAAAGAGACTCCGTGCAAAGTCGCTTTCAAAGGAAGCAACTACAACGAATTCACGATACTCACACCGGGATGCGCATGCTGCGTACTCAAAGCACTTGCGGAAAAGGGAATCCTCGGCGGAATCCACGCGAAAAAATACTACCCCGAACTTGAAAACGCTGTCATCGTCAACACGACGGAGATCCACAGCTACGAAGAGCTTGACAAGTTCGTTGCGGCACTCAAAGAAGTTACAGGAGGTGCAAAATGAGTTACCCCGGAATGAAAGACCTCAAACTTAAAGAATCGGTCATTTT
The DNA here is from genome assembly GCA_017405875.1 of bacterium. Taxonomy (GTDB): domain Bacteria; phylum UBP6; class UBA1177; order UBA1177; family UBA1177; genus UBA1177. Next base: position 67,087 of record JAFQZM010000037.1, on the reverse strand, counting down.
TGAAAGAAGCCGCGAAGGAAGACGCGGATATTCGCTTCCAGAAGAAGACCTCAAAGGTGCTGAAAACATACTTCCGGCAGAGCTCCGCAGAACTGATCTCGACCTTCCGGAACTCAGCGAAGTCGATGTCGTCCGCCACTACACGAGACTTTCGACTTACAACTACAGCCTTGACCACGGTTTCTATCCGCTCGGCAGCTGCACGATGAAGTATAACCCGAAGATCAACGAAAAACTTGTCAGAAACCCGCAGTTCACCGAGCTTCACCCCGAAACTCCGGCACCTTACGCGCAGGGAACTCTCAAGATCATGTTCGAAATGCAGAGAATGCTCGCTGAAATCGGCGGCTTTGCGGCATGCACGCTCAATCCAGCTGCAGGCGCACACGGCGAATACACCGGTATCGGCATCATCAGAAGCTACTTCAACAAGATGGGCGACAAGAAACGTAAAAAAATAATCATCCCCGACAGCGCACACGGCACCAACCCTGCAAGCTGCGCTCTCAACGGATTTGAAGTCGTAGTCCTTCAGAGCGACGAGCACGGAAAAGTCAACCTTGAAACGCTCAGATCGCTCCTCACCGACGAAGTTGCAGGCATCATGCTCACCAACCCGAACACACTCGGCGTTTTCGAAAGCGACATCCTCGCGATCACGAAGATGGTCCACGATGCAGGCGGCCTTGTTTACGGCGACGGTGCGAACATGAACGCACTTCTCGGTGTTGCAAGACCGGGAGACATGGGGATCGACGTCCTCCACTACAACCTGCACAAGACCTTCTCGACTCCTCACGGCGGCGGCGGCCCGGGTGCAGGTCCTGTCGGCGTATGCGAAAAACTCGTCGAATTCCTTCCGAATCCGTTCGTAGTCCTCAAGGACGGACTTTACACCTTCAACGATTCCGACAATTCGATGGGAAGAGTCCGCTCATTCTACGGAAACATGGGAGTAACCCTCAAAGCGTTCATCTATATCCTTGAATACGGAAATGAACACCTCGGCGAGACCGCTAAAAACGCTGTTCTCAACGCGAACTACATCAAAGCGTGCCTTCGTGACTACTACCACCTCAAATACAAATCAGACACGCTTCACGAAGTCGTTTTCGATGATTCCGAAATGCCGAACCACATCACCACGATGGATATCGCGAAAGCACTCATCGACCGCGGCTACCATCCGCCGACAGTCTACTTCCCGCTCATCGTTCACGGCGCACTCATGATCGAGCCGACCGAAAGCGAAAGCAAAGAGACTCTTGACGAATTCATCGAAGCCATGATTGACATCGCCGAGACCGCAAAAACCAATCCCGAAAACATCCTCAACGCTCCGCTCAACACGGCAATCAGCCGCCCGGATGAAACTCTCGCGGCAAGAAAACCCGTTCTGAAATGGACAAGAGGGGAATAGTCAGGGAATAAGAATCAACTCTTAAACAATCAGTTCAGTCTTTTCAGACGGATTTTATCCGTTTTCAATTATAAATTTTCCAATCTCATTCAACGCCACAAAACGATAACGCTGCGTTGATGTGGAAAGCGGCTTGTAAGCAATATCTTTTTCTTCCGCCTTTTGACGAAGCGTTTTTTCTGCTGCCGCGCGAATCACAGACGAAGTTATCGTCTGCAGTGTCGGTTCCAAAAGCAGCAGCTGTCCTTTTGAACACGCTTCAAAATAAAGACCGCCGGGCTTGTAATACTTTTCATGCAGAGAACCTTCGCCTGGGAAACCGTCGCTTAGCAGAACAACCAAGTGCATGCCTTGTTCCCGCAATGTGCGGGCAATTATCTGTTCGCCCCTGCTGATTGCAGCTGTGTAAGTTACCGCGCCGTTTTGCGCCGCTGTCAATAGGTATTGCAACTGCTGTTTAATTTCTTCATCTGTGCTGCTTCTGGACATTTCCACGAACTGACGATCCGGCCAGTTCAGCAGGAAATGGTTTCCGAGAGATGTGAAGATCAAGCCGCAGATTTCTGTCTGACGGTGAATGCGGAAAAGATCGGGGTTCTGCTTGCGCAGCCAGGCACGTTCTGCATTGGCATACACATATTCTATCATCGCTTTCAACTGTCCTTTGTGCGAAAGAACACGATAAAACGGCGGTGCATCATAAATGTTTCCGTCAAATCCCAACTTCAGAGCTTCGGCTTTGCAACCCTGCATATATCCGCGCACAACTTCTTTTATGCTTCGTCTCATGGAGCGCATTACCTGCAAAACAATATGATGGTGATCCGGCATTACCTTGTCGGCGAGAATTTTTATTTCGGGACACAAGTCAAGCATCCGCTGCTGCTGTTTTATGAGAATCCAGCCTAACTTGGATTTTTCCACTACAGCGCAGCGACCATCGTGACCAAGTTTGCCGAAAAGCGGCTGACGGTCTTTTGCGACCATTGTTGTATGCACAATAATCGGTCTGCGCCATGCACCTGGCTGTAGCCATGCAAATTTTTCGTTTGCCATAATTTGGTCGCCTCTGCATAGAATTGAGAATAAAATTCTCAAGTAATTAACTGAACGATATATTTATTACAATCGTTAAAGAAATCAAATTATTTTTTGATTTTTGAGTTTTGCAGAATTGTTGAGCGTCTACAGTTTCTTTGCCCGTTCCGTAAAGATGCGATAATTCGTGTCGTCGAACGGCGGACAGTATACCGCGAACTCGATCGTCTTGAAGGCGTGTTCGTATTCTTTTGCAAGTGAAAGCATCACGTCGGCGACCACGGTCGGGCTGTTTCTGAAGGCTCCGCAGCCGAAAGCCCCCAGAACAAGCACATCGACTTTATTCTGCACGGCAACATCAAAGATCCTGCGGTCGCGTTTTCTGTGGACGCTGACAAGCTCATCATCGGAAAGCAGCAGGCGTTCTCTTCCGTCACCATTGTTGTAGCGGTTGACCGGATTTTCTCGGAGATTCGGTGCGGCGCATGTTATCACGTCGCAGTTAAACCAAGCACTTTCCGGCATGCGCTCAGGAGTTGCACTGTCCGTTTTGAATACAACGATATCAGGAGTGTAGAGAATATCGTCGTTGTGGATCGGATCATGACTCATTTTGTGCGGCTTGTAGAAGCGCTCCCGGTTTTCGTCAGTATCGAGCGTAAAATAAAGCGTGGAAACACGGCACAAAGACTCTTCCTGCGCACTTGAGCCGTTCACCACTCCGCCGCCGGGATTCGTTGCGGATGCGAAATTTAGCACGCACAGCCTGTCACCTTTTCCCGTGTAGGCGGAAACTGCCTCGAAGGTGCGTTTTTTGCTCACAACGATCTGTGCAGACGTTTCAAAGCGTTCGATGTGACTTCCGTCCGGCACGGAATCGTTCTCGGCGATGAATTTTTGCGATCTCAGGCTTGCGGCGACTGCTTCACGCAGGCGTTTTGTGTTCTCCACAAGGTTCACTGTGTCTTCAAAAATGGATATATTTTTTGGATTCGCCATTGTTTCCTCCGAAATAAGAATCACTCCATGCTTATGCAGAGCTGTTCTTCGGGATAAAGTTCAAGAAGTTCTTCTCCGTCAACAAGTTCAGCCGACATTGCAATGCTCAGGTTTGCTATGGTATCAGTGGAATCGAAATCGTGTTTTGAATAGTATGATGACTGGAATTCTCCCACCCTAACACCGTTTTCGACCTTGTTTCCGGCAAGGATGCAGACATCGCATGAGTCGTATGAACAGGAGATTATCTTGTAAACTATAACTTCCGGCGCATATTTCAGAGGTTTTATATATGCTTTCTGGATATCGGAAAGCAGAATATTAGCCCCGACAAGGACTTCATCTCCGGTTACCGAAAGAACTATCGCAGGCTCGCCTTCAGGATGAGCAGGCGTCTCAGCCGTTCCTTTAAAGAAATACGACAAACTTGAACCCTCACCGCTTGAACTCGGACCGATACCGTAACCAAGCCCGACAAGCTCTTTCAGATCGACATAGATATCACCTTCGCCCGGAGTTCCAGAACCCTCAAATGCGAAGTATTTCTCGGCATCGATAATGGTAGTGGTCTCGTCAAGTTCCCAATCCTCAGATGCGAATGTCGATTCATACATCAGCCTTCCTGCGAATTTGGGATATTTCGGGGCACAGAGAGGCTTGTCGAGTTTAGACATGAGTTCATCAAATTTTTCAGGTTCGTTGTAAGGAGTAAAAATGTCAAGCTCTCCGCTGACAGCAAGTTTTCCTTCGGTTCCGGGAAGTGCTTTGACTGCCTTGATATCCAGCTCGCCCTCGCCGAAGCCGTCAGCACAGACAATCTCGCCTGTTTCGCCATTGAATACGCCGAAAATAAGCCTTCCGACAGAGTCATCGTCCAGACCTATCTTGACTTTGCCTTTTTCAACATTTTCGGGAAGAAGCAGCATCGCGCTTATGAAAAAATTGTAATCTTCATCAGAATGATATTGCACTGTTCTTAAAAATTTACCGTTCTCAAACTCCGCCAAATCAGTAGCGTAAAATGAATCTGTCGAATAGTAATCAGGTTCTGTCGCAACACTTCCGATATATCCCCGAGCGAAATCAGTCACCTTAAGAGCTTCTTTTGGCACTTCGGTATCACTTACTGTTATAATATAACCGCTCGCCAGACTCACCGTAACTTTTCCGTAAGGCTTTGGGAAACGCTTCACAGCATCCTCAGGTTTGAGCGAAACTTCGCAACTTTCAGTTTTTTCTTTGCAGTTTTCTTCGGCACAGGAAACGAATTCGTCGTCAAGGACCGTGTTCCCGCACTTTTTAAGCCAGCAGTCGTACATTTCTGAAAACTTCTCTGCCTCGCCTTCTCTGCCTTTTTTAAGGCACGATTTAAGACACTCCTCTGATCTGCAGGCTATATAGCATGTGAAGATTTCCGAACATGTTTTTTTAGTTTCAGGTTCGGGTTCCGGCTCAGGCTCTGTAGAATCATGATCAGACACTTCGGCATCGTCATCACCAGACAGTTCCTGCTCATCGTCAGGTTCACTCACAGACTCATCTTCATCAACAATGTCGAGATCCTGTTCTCCGGGTTCGTCAGCGTTATTTTTCTTGTTGCCGTCTCCACAGCCAAACATAAGAAAGGAGATGCAAAAAAGTGCAAAAACAATTTTTTTCATACCGACCTCCATAAAATGGATTATAACCCTAAAATTCCAGAAGCTCTGAGTTCGTTGACAGCGGCTTCGACTGAGCCGTTTTTATCCTCTGAAAGGCGCATGAATTCTAGGTTTTCTCCGTTTTTGACGTTTTCATGATCATTACCCTTAGATTTAACGATGACAAGCATTCCCGACTTCATAAGAAGCTCCAATTCATGCAGGTTTCGCGATATGTCAAGATCGGGGAAATAACAGACGAAAGCTCCGAGTGCAAAGAGATTTTTTTCAAGTTCTACTGCAAAATTTTCACTGTCAACAGCGATAACCGCAGCTTTATGACCAAATCTGCGCTCACGCACCGACTCGTCGATTTTTGCCGCGGAAGGTGCATCGGATAAGGGTTTGAGTATTATTCCTCCGCCTCTGATCTCATAGTCTCCGACAATAACGAATCTTCCCGTTTCCTGGTTGTCGCCGATTAGATCGAATGCGATAGGTTTGCCCGCTTCGAAAATGCACTCGGCAGCCTCGAACTTCCCTACTTCAGATCCTCTCTTGCTTTCAAGAGACGATGTGTCGATAAGTTTCGTCACTTCGACAAGCCTCAAAGTCGTCCGCGCGGTTCCGACTTTGATGAAGTATGTGCGGTTTTTGCTCAAAGGCTCGCTGCCGAGCCAGAATACAGCGGCGCTGAAGCGTGATGCGCAGAGCGGTGCAGGCTCAGTTGCCTTTGCGACAAGTTCTCCGCGGACGGCATAAATCTGTTCTTCCAGCGTGAAACCAGCCGCAGACCCTGCTTCGACTGAGGTTTTATCACTTTCAGGAAATGTTTCTATCTTTGCAATCCTGCTTTTTTTGCCTGACGGGTAAAAAACGACTTCATCCCCTTTTTTCAATGTTCCGCTGTTCACCGTTCCCGCATAGATCCTGCGGTTGTCGCCGCTTTCAGTGAATCGGTAGATGTCCTGAAGAAACATTCTGAAAGACTGTTTCGCGCTGTGCTCCTTCGCTTTGAAAACATCGAGAAATTCATACAGCGTTTTGCCGTCATACCATGGTGTTTCGGGGCTTTTCAAGCTTATGTTGACTCCGTTTATGCCGCTTACCGGAACAAATCCGAGCGGTTTTATTCCGATTTCATCAAGGAATGCGGTGTATTCGTCCCTGATTTTGTTGAAAACCTCTTCGGAATAACCGACGAGATCCATTTTGTTGACTAAAACGACGATCTGTCTGATTCCCAGAATCGAAAGCATGTAGCCGTGGCGCCTTGAATTTTCGCGGACTCCCTCATCTGCCGCAATGACTAAAAAAGCTGCTTCAGCCCTGCTTGCTCCGGTCACCATGTTTTTCAAAAATTCGATGTGTCCGGGAGCATCGATTATTACGAAATCGCGCTTTTTCGTGCTGAAAAAAACACGCGCGGTGTCGATCGTTATCCCCTGCGACTGCTCGTCTTTGAGCGCATCGATGAGAAAGGCGTATTCAAACGGGCGCGAATTGATTTTGCAGTAATTTTTTATCGCTTCGAGCTTTCCTTCGGGAAGGCTTCCCGTTTCGCTCAGAAGCCTGCCTATTATCGTGCTTTTTCCGTGGTCGACGTGACCTGCGAAAACAAGCGGGAATTTTTCACTCTGCATTTTTCGCTCCGTTTATTTTACGCATCTGAAACCGAAGTCCGTATCCATGGCATCAAGTTTTGCCGAACCCCGGAACGACGAACGTGTATGATTTTCGCCGTAAATATAAGAGCCGCCGCGAAAGACTTTAAACTTGTCTTTTTCGGGTTCATCCGGACCAAGAGGATCGGCTTTTGACGCTTCTTCAGTTGAATAGAACTTCTTTTCATACCAGTCGCCTGTATATTCCGAGACGTTTCCCGAAAGGTCGAAAATCCCCTGTTCCGAAACGCCTGCGGCTTTCGAGCCGATCGGAGATGTCGTATTTGAGCCGCATCCGTTGGCGCTTCCTTTCATTACGGTGTTGTCGCAGCTTGCAGCGGGCGTGTTTCCCCACGGATAGATCTGAACTTTGCCCGACTTCGCGGCATTTTCCCACTCTGCTTCTGTCGGGAGGCGCTTTCCGAGCCATTCGCAGTAAGCCTTTGCGCCGTACCACGTTACACAGTTTGCAGGATGATTTTTTCTTTCGGGATTTCCGATATTGCACTGGTATGAATCGGACGATGTGCGGTAGTGCGGTTTTTCAGGATCATCATTCGTGCAGACATTTTCGGCAATGCAGAGCTCGAAAAGTTCGACCGGAACTTCGAATTTGTCCATAGCATAGCTTGAAAGCGCTACTTCATGCACAGGTTCGGCGTCTTCCGGGCAGTTTCCCTCGACATCTTTGTCACAGCCCATTTTGAAAGAACCGGCAGCAATTGTGACACTTCCCGAAACGCACTCTCCCTCATCGACCCACTTTCCGTTTTTGCAGAGCTGTTTCTGGAATTTTCCGCTGTCGCCGGAGCACAGTTTGAATTGTGAATCGCCTTCATAAAGTAGTGCGCCTCCGGCATAACAGACGGATTCCGGCGTCTCTTCGGCGTCTTCATCCGGTGTTTCCTGCCCGTTGTCAATTATCACATCAGGAAGAGAATCATCCGGATTTTCCGTGTTTTCATTCTCATTGTCGTTTACATTGGTTTCTTCCTCGTCATCGCTTCCGCATGCTGCGAAAATAAAGGCCAAAAAGATAAAAAGGAGAGCTGTTTTTTTCATTCTGAACTCCGTTTTTTGTTGATGTTGTTATAAATTTCAAGCATCAGATCGGCTTCGGAAAACGGCTTTGACAAATATCCGTCGAAACCGTTACTCATTATCATATCCCTGTTTTTCTTCATCGTGTATGTCGTAACAGCAATTACAGGAGTATAACCTCCGCCGTTCTTTTCAAGTTCTCTGATGGTTTTGATAGTTTCTATACCGTCCATGACAGGCATCCTGATGTCGAGCAGAACAATGTCGAAATCGTTTTTTTCCATTATGCCGAGTGCAATCTTTCCGTCAGAAGCAGTACGGATATTCGCACCGCGCCTGCTCAGAATATTCGTTATGAATTTCAGGTTCGTCTCGTTGTCTTCGGCACAAAGCACGCTTTTTCCGGCGAGAAAATCTTTCGGCATAGCCACATACTGCGTTTCGACTTTCTCCCAGCTTTCATCGGGAAGAACCAGCGGAAGCAGGAAGGCAAAAGTCGTTCCGGGTTCCGGACTGTTCGATCTTACGGATATTTTTCCTCCCATCATGTCAACCAGATTCCTGCAGATGGCAAGTCCTAGTCCGGCACCGCGGTATTTCTTTTTCAGAGTGGAATCGATCTGAAAAAAGTTGTCAAAAACGAAATTGATTTTGTCCTGAGGTATGCCGATACCGGTGTCTTTGACTTCAAAACGGATAAATTCGCCGTTATCCTCTATTATTCTGCGGCAGTCGACCGAAATACTTCCCGCAGACGTGAATTTCCACGCATTCGAAAGCAGATTGTTGAGAATCTGCGCCACCCTGTTTTTATCGCCGAGCACGAACTTCGGAAGAGAGTTGTCGATACTTATCCTGAATTCTATATCCTTTATTTTCTGATGATTTACAGTCGAAACCGATGCATTCACCAGTTCCGCCAGAGAATAGGGCTTGTTGTCAAGAACGATTTTACCCGACTTGATAAGAACCATGTCGAAAAGGTCGTTCACTATGTTGATAAGCACTTCGCAACTTGACTGTGCGTATTTTATGTAGTCTTTCTGATTTTCGGTCAGTGGCTCTTCCTGAAGCATTGCAAGCATTCCGTGTATTCCGTTTATCGGAGTTCTGATTTCGTGGCTCATGTTGGCCAAGAACTCCGATTTAGCTTTGTTCGCCTCTCTCTCGACGATTTTTTCAGCCTGCTCCTTTTCAAAGTTGATTTTGTTTAGAAAAGATTTCAGACTTTCGCTGTATGCAATGTAATTTATGAATATGGCAACCACGATAGTACTCGTGACGTCGGAAATTATTCCGGGGTAAATTTTCGCGACACCAGGAACAAAAATCCAGATTGAAAAAAGATCCAGACAACACAAAAGCAGAGAATGTGCAAGATACTCTCTCATCCTTATCTTGAACGACGATGCGAGAACAAGAACTGCGACAAAGAGCGTCGTCAGATTCTGATAAAGATCAAGGCATGGGGCTGAAGTCGTAAGAGCATAAAGATAAGCCGATGAGAAGAAAACACGCCAGAAATATTTGTAAAACGGACTTTCCGGAGGCAGCGTGCCGTTTCCGGTTATGACTCTGCCCGCAATGAATATCGCAGGAAAGACAATACATGAAATAAAATGAATTACGGTTATTTCAGTGTATCCGTATTGCGAAAAAAGCTCCCTCGAATACAAATACCTGTAAATATCCATGATGAGCAGAGGAAAATTTATAACCGTCAGCGCAATCGAAATGTGGATCGACCTTTTGAAGTTGCTGAAATCGTTGTCTATATCGAATTTTTTCAACAACTCCGCATCTAGACCTTTTCTTATATTTATCGACATTCGCACCTCTGAAAAACAAAAAGCAGAGCATTATAGCCGCTTTTTCGGGAAAATCCACGCTGATTTGCAGTGATCGGATTTTATGCTATAATGCACAGTTTTTTGTGCAAACTCTTTTAAGGCGGTGCATTTTGGAAATATATTTTGCCCCTCTCGCGGAAATAACTTCGAAGGAATTCAGGATGCTAAGCTACGAAGGCGGTGCTGACGGCTGTTTCAGCGAGATGATTTCTGCTAAAGCAGTCACTCTTCGCAACAGAAAAACCATCTCTCTTTCGGAAATCGATGAATCGGAGCCGAAAACTTTTCTGCAGTTTTTCGGCGGTGATCCCGAGGTCATGAAAGAAGCTGCCGAAAAGATTCTGGAACTGGTAAAACCTGCCGGAATCGACATAAATGCAGGGTGTCCGGTTAGAAAAGTCGTTGCGGCGCGCGCCGGTTCTGCCCTCATGGACGACCCCGAAAGACTCGGAAAGATCGTAAAAACTCTCCGCAGCGTCACCGATCTTCCGCTTTCAGTCAAGATAAGAAAAGGGTTCAAGACTCCGAATTACGAGCGCTGTGCAGCCGAGGCAGTGGATAACGGCGCCGATTTTCTCACAATTCATCCGCGTCTCAGGACCGATATGTTCTCGTCCGGGACATGCGATTTTGACGTTTCGATAAAACTTGCCGAAAAACTGCCGATACCGGTCTTCCATTCAGGCGACATCAGACAGATTGACGATCTCGACAGATTCAAGGGAACGAAAATCGCAGGAGTCATGGTCGGGCGAGGCGCACTCGGAAAACCGTGGATATTCCGCGAACTCAAAGGTGAAACAGTGAGCATTGAAGAAAAAAAGGAGATGATGAAAAAGCATTTCCAATATTATCTGGAACTTGACACGAAAACCGCACACACGATGATCAGGCGGCACGCTTCGTGGTATTCTTCGGGATTTCACGGAAGCGCCGAATTCAGAAAATCTATTTTCGACCTCGACAACGACATCAAAAAAGTTGTTAAAATTATTGAAGATTTCTTTGAAATAAAATTATGAAGAAAATTCTCGGACAAAGCGAAACTGCAAAAGAGATGAGAAAACTGCTGCGCAGCGCCGAGCCTGGCGGAACTTATCTCATAGGCGGCGAACCCGGCACCGGAAAAGGCTTTCTGGCAGGGCTTATCGCTTCGAAAATAGGCAAAGACGAAGCTGAAAAAAACATCATCCGCGTCAAAAAAATAGAGGATTTCAGAAAAAACGGTCTCGTTTTCATCACCGAAAACCGCGCTCTTTTCGATATGCGTGCCGGAAAATTCACCGCTTCGCTCTGGCTGCTGCCGCTTCGTGAACGCAAAGGCGACATGTCGGAACTTATCGAATACTTCATTCAGGAAGGAGGCGTAGTCTCGACGCGCTGGTATGAAAAAGACGCGCTTCATCTGCTTTCATCCTACTGGTGGCCTTTCAACATCCAGGAACTCAAACGTGTCGTCGGAACGGAAGACGGCTACAAACTGCTGCCTTACCAGAATATCGGAAGAATACTCTCGAACTACAGCGCGACCGAGATTTTAAGGGCAAAAATCGGCAACCTTTTCGATGACCTCGGCAAAGAGTCGAATGCCGGAAAAATTTATCAGCTTTTCATTGATTCGGTCGAAGGAGTTTTCATCGAAGAGTCACTGAAATACTGCGGCGGCTCGGTTTCAAAAACGGCTGAATTCCTAAGCGTCCACCGCAACACTCTGACTCAGAAAATCAAAAAACTGAAGATCGATCCCCGCCGGCAGATAAAAAAATAATTGCAATAAATCAAAAAAAGAGTAATATTTCGCGCTTTTAGCGGACTTTCTATGCCGGCATCGCGTTTTCCGGCATCGGGAATGACTTAACAGCTGATAATTGTTATTTTTTTAGCCAATATAGGAGGAACAGATGGCTGATTTCAACAAAAGCTCTTTACGCAACGTTTGTGTCGCAGGACACGGCACATCGGGAAAAACGACTCTCGTCGAATCGCTGCTTTACAACGCAGGCGCAATCAACAGACAGGGAACTGTCACTGACGGAAACACCGTTTCGGACTTCACCGAAGAAGAGAAAAACAGAGGAATTTCGATTTCTGCATCAATCAACTCAGTTGAGTACAAACAGAATCTCCTCACCTTCATTGATACTCCCGGATACTTCGATTTCGGCGGCGAACTTGCAGCTTCAATGCCTTTCTGCGAAGCAGCTCTTCTTACCGTTGAAGGCTCGACCGGCATCGACGCTGGTACCGAAAAGGCTTTCAAACTTGCGAAAAGACTCGGAAAATCGATCGCTTTCTTCATCAACGAAGTAGACCGTGACAACATAAACCTTGAATCGGCTTTCGACAGCATCGCGAAAGAACTCGAAATTTCGCTCGCTCCGATCACCTATCCGGCTGCAACCGGCCAGAACGCGGATTCGATCATCGACATTTTCAAAGGCAAACTCGTTAAATACGCTAACGGCAAAAGAGCTTCGGAAAGCGAAATCCCGGCTCAGTTCGCAGACAAAGTCGCAGAACTCAAGGAAAAGCTCATGGAAGCAGTTGCCGAGAGCGATGAAGAGCTTATGACCAAATACTTCGACGAAGGTTCGCTTTCGGAAGAAGAGATCAACACCGGTCTCCACAAGGCTTTCTCGAACGGAACGATCTATCCGGTATTCTTCGGCGCACCGAACAAAGGTATCGGCGTTGACATCGTTCTTGATTCAGTCGTTGACTTCTTCCCGTCACCGGAAGGCAAGATCATGCAGTTCGGCGAAGGCGAAATTGACACGAATGATGATTCCGTAACGAAAGGCATCATCTTCAAAGTCAACTCGATCCCACAGTTCGGCGAAGTCTATGCATTCAAACTTCTTCAGGGCAACCTTGCAGAAGGCGCAGACGTTTACAATATGTCCTCGGCATCGGCTGAAAAATTCGGTCAGCTTTTCTACACGAGAGGCAAAGACAGATTCCCGATCAAAAATGTCGTTGCAGGTCAGATCGCTGTAACCGTTAAACTTAAAAACAGCAAAACGGGAGATCAGTTCTCCGACAACAAAGCTGCCGAAGTTTATCCGTTCCCGCTCATCGAATGGCCCGAAGCAATCGTCCGCGGCGCATTCGCAGGTGCTTCGAAGGAAGATACCGATAAAGTCGCAGCTGCTATCAAAAAGATGCAGATCGAAGACGCATCGTTCAGAATGGTCAACGATCCCGAGCTCAAACAGCTTTTCGTTGACGGTCTCGGCGAACTTCACCTCGAAGTCCTTGCAAAGAAAATCAAGAACCAGTTCGGACTTGACGTCAAAATACTTGAACCGAGAATCCCCTACAGAGAAACGATCAAAGGAAAAGCAGAAGCACGTTACCGTCACAAAAAACAGTCGGGCGGATCGGGCGAATTCGCAGAAGTCAACATCGTTCTCGAACCGAACAGCGAAAGCGAATTCGAATTCGTTGACGCTATCGTCGGCGGCGTAATTTCCGGCAGATTCATCCCCGCAGTTGAAAAAGGTATCCGCGAAGTTCTCGCTGAAGGCGTTCTTTCGGGCTGCAAATTCATCAACTGCAAAGTAACACTCAACGACGGTAAGGAACACCCCGTTGACAGTAAGGAAGTCGCGTTCAAAAAAGCTGCTCAGATGGCATTCAAAGACGCCGTCAAGAGAGCTAACCCGATAATCCTTGAACCCATCTACGAGATCAAGATCACCGTTCCTGAAGAATTCGCAGGTTCGGTAATGGGTGATATCTCCAGCCGCCGCGGCAAACCGCAGGGCATGGAGAGCGAAGGCAGACTCACAGTCATCAAAGCACTCGTTCCTCTCAAAGAAGTTCACGGATATTCGACTCAGCTCCGTTCGATGACAAACGGCCGCGGAACCTACACCATCAAATACGACCACTACGAACAGGTTCCCGCTGACATCCAGAAGAAGATCATCGACGAATACGAAGCAAACAAAGACAACAAAGACGAATAGTTCTCACTTAGCGCGCCAGCGCACTTCTTTTTTAAGCCGCCGCGTAATGCGGCGGTTTTTTTTATGCGCGCCATTATTATCGTAACGTCGTCGCGCCGTTTCGCCGTAACAGGCGCTTTTTTCGTTATTATCGGTTCGCCGCCTCTCGATATATCGATATTTCGAAATTTCGATATATCGACAAAAAATCTGGCGGCGTCGAAAAAGATTATTTTTCCGGTTTCATTGTGGGGAAGAGGATGACATCACGGATGCTCGGCGAATTGGTCATGAGCATGACGAGTCTGTCGATACCGATGCCCTGACCTGCTGCCGGCGGCATTCCGTATTCGAGAGCGCGGATGTAGTCGCTATCCATGTCGACGGTTTCGTCATCGCCCGCTTTCTTTGCTTCGACCTGAGCCGCAAACGAATCGTACTGCTGTTTCGGGTCGTTGAGTTCGCTGAATGCGTTGGAAAGCTCACGCCCTGCGACGAAAAGTTCGAATCTGTCGGTGTATTCCGGCTCTACGTCATTTCTGCGGGCGAGCGGGCTCACTTCGGTCGGATATTTCGTGATGAATGTCGGCTGGATCAGGTGCTCTTCGACAAAGTTGTCAAAGAATTCCATGATGATTTTGTAGCGTGACATTCCTTCAAGCGTTGCCTTGTCGAGACCGTTTTTGACACCGATTTCAATGAGTTTTTCTCTGTCTTTGAGGTCTTCTTCGGTGCAAACGCCCGATTTTACGATGCTTTCTTCGACCGTCATTCTGTTCCACGGAGCTTTGAAATCGATTTTCATTCCGTCGTATTCAACTTCGGTCGAGCCGTTTATCTCAACGCAGAGTTTGCTTATCATTTCCTGCGTAAAGCGGATCTGGTCTTCGTAGGTCGCATACGGCCAGTAGAACTCCATCATCGTGAATTCCGGGTTGTGTTTGAGGTCCATTCCCTCGTTTCTGAAGCTGCGGTTGATCTCGTAAACTTTGCCGAGTCCGCCGACAAGAAGTCTTTTGAGGTAGCACTCAGGCGCAATTCTCATGTAAAGCGGAATGTCGAGCGCGTTGTGGTGCGTGATGAAAGGTTTCGCCGCGGCACCGCTGACGAGCGGGTGCATCATCGGGGTCTCGACTTCCATGAAACCGGCATTATTCATGTAGTTTCTGATGAAATTGATGATTTTCACTCTCTTTTTGAAAGTCGCTCTGACATCATCGTTCATGATGAGGTCGAGGTATCTCTGGCGGTAGCGGAGCTCTTTATCGGTAAGTCCGTGGAATTTTTCTGGAAGCGGACGGATATTTTTCGTGAGAAGCTCGGTTTTGTGAGCAAGGATCGAGTATTCGCCCGTTCTCGTAACGAAAACTTCGCCTTTTACCCAGACTATATCACCGACATCGAAAGCCTTTTTGAACTTCGCGAAATCTTCACCGAGGAAGTCTTTTGCGAAAAGGATCTGGATGGAGCCCGTCTCGTCCTTGAGATTTGCAAACGCGAGTTTTCCCATGATGCGAAGGAACATGATCCTGCCTGCAACTGCGAATTCAAGCGGTTTTCCCGTCTGCTCAAGTTCTTCTTTCGTCTGGGTCTTACAGTATTCAACGACCTTTTCTACCGTCGAATCGGGAGCAAAATTATTTGCGTAAGGGTGGATTCCCTCTTCGCGCAGCATTTTAACTTTCTCTTTTTTGCGGGCTATGATCTCGTTTTCATCCATCTGCGGAACTACTTTTGTTTCCGGAGCTTTGTTTTCAGCCATTTTTTTCTCCATTAAGCAACATCAAGTTATTTTTTATTGAAACACTTTAAAAGTGCTTTGTAACTCATACTCTCCTCCAATCAAAGTTACAGCGGAGGATTATAGTGAAAAACGATTTGAAAACAAGGGCGAAACGAATTACTTCATGGCTAATGGTGTTAAGTTTCGGTCGGTGAGCTTAGTCGAACCGTCGAAATAAAAATTTGCTGTCAAGGATTTTTGTGCCAAGAAATTTGATTCATTTTTTCTTTCGATGGCATAAAAAAATTTTGTAAATTCCAGTGTTTATATTCTTATTTTTCCGAAAAAACAGGAACACCAAATACCCCACCCCCAAAAGACCGACATTTTTTCCATATCTTTTTAGATGAGAGAATCAATAATTTTTTTTAAGATATATGGGATTTTTTGGCTGGAAATGCTGGCTATTATACTCAACCTCTGTCCAGTTTTTGTTTACCACTATACACCATCTAATGAAGTTTCTCCAGATAGAACAATCAATTATTTTAATATTTTTGTAGCTTTAATTAATCTCGATTTAAATGGTTGACGCGGGAAAAAATCATCTTCAAGAAGTACGCATAACTCCTCAATTTTGAAAATATCACTAAATTCCGAAAGATTATCATCCTCCTTAATTGACATTACAGCTATTTGAAAATCAACTGTTTCTAATGCCCTGAGAACATCTTTAGTTAGAAAAAATGGCAAATTGCTAATGACCTTATTAAATCTTAAATTTTGCAACATTTTAATAGCGTCATCTTGGATTATTTCACAATTTTTTCTATGTCTAAAATTATAATTTAGTATTTTACAAAGACCTTCATCCAAATCAACCAAATATAGTTTTTTATAATTATTTAACTGCAAACTGACTGTGCCTATTCCAGCACCGATTTCTATTATTTCATCATTATCCGAGGGCCTGATACATCTTATTATGCGGTCAATTTTTTGCTCATTCCTTAAGAAATATTGATCCATGGATGCTTTTGCTACAAAAGAATATTCTTTATTGATTTCCTGAGAAGAAAAAAATTCCAAGACGCTTGAATGAAAAAAAGAAACAAAATTATCATTTTTACTCAATATACCAGAATGAATAAAATCATCCAGAATTTTTGTTGAAGGCAAGTTATATGAATTTCGTTCATCAACAACTTTGATTGCATCAAAATAATTGAAAGATAATTTGCCGCTTAATAAGATTGAAAATGCCAAATAGCAAAGTAGATAGAATTTTTCACCTACCTGAAGTAATTCGTCTGAAATAATTGGTTTTTTCTTCAACAGTTGTGTCATAATTTTCTCATACAATTCATCTTTATTAGATGGGATTGATTTTGTCATATAATATTGAGCAACAACCATTGACAGAATAAGTGGTGATGTGGTTAAAGCCAAAACTTCACGAGGAAGCAATGACAAAAATTTATCAGGATTCATGTTAATATTAAAGAAGTCAAAATACCTTTTTATAAATTCTTTTATCAGGTTGTTAGACAACGGTGATATTTTATATTTTTGATAAGATGTATTTTCCGGCAAATACTTAGTTCTGCATGTTATTATAACAGAACAATCATATTCCAAAGAAAACTTATTAATGCTCTCAAACAAAAGAGAAGTCTTCATGTTATTATCAACAGAATACTCATCAAGACCATCGAGAAACAGAATTAGTTTTTTATTTTTAAATATATCACATATTTCATCAAAACAAATTTCATATATAGATTTGTTACAAGCGATCAAAAGAGTATTAATACTTGCAAATGTATCCTCATCACATTCAGCCAATCTAATATAAAGCGGAAAAACAATATTGTTATCTATTAATTCCGAGGACACCTCAAAAGCCTTGTGTTGTAAGAATGTCGTTTTACCAGAACCACCTTCACCATATATAATACACCTTACTTGTTTGTAAATAATAGATGTTGTGGAGAGAAACTTTTCCTCTTTTTCTTCTTGAAATATTTGCACCAAATCATTTAAATCAAAAGAATCAACAGGTGATTTAGAAGGTAAATAATCTAAATCTAACAAAGTAAAAACATTGCTAATAGTTTTAAATTTTTTTAGCAATCTTGCCGCGAAAGGATTTTCTAGAACAGGTGGATTTTCTCTTTCATCATTAACAATTTTATTATATATTTCACCGGAATCATTATTTTCAGCTTCCAAACTAACAATCGCATTTTTTATAAATTCCACAATTTTACCCAAAGAATCTTTTTTCCTATCAAAAGATTGCACCCCGCGCAACGCCCTTGGTAAATCATGCGGATTAATATTATCTACATATGTGAAGATCTTCCCTTTTTTACAACCATTTAAAATGTCCGTTTGGAACCCGTTCCACTCATATTTAACCCAGCCCGACATCATATTATCAACAGATGTTCCAACAACGACAAGAATCAGACAAACATCTAACTCAGCATCAATTTGTTCCTTATATCCATCCGCTCCAACTTCCAAAAGAGTTTTGTCGGCAAAAAATGTATTGATACCGTTACGAACCAATTCTCCATATAACTCTTTAGCCATCTTTGAATCTTCCGTCGGCATTCCGTCAATGGAATGTTTATACGATATAAATACTGTGTTTTTCATTTTATTATTTCCTTAAAATGCTAAATCAATCTATATAATAACGCTTTTTAATAAATGCAAAATATTTTTGGGGATGATTTTTCGTTTGCATGGTATTACCTCACTATTTTAAAACCCAATTTAACAATCAGTTTAAGCGTATTGATAGCAGTATTGCGATCATAATCTTTTTCATTTTCGCTTAATTTCTCGTATGGGATAATGCATGGGTGAGTCTTAAGCATGTCATTCCGCTCAACCCCATAGATCCAACCTTGCCGAATACGTGTCTCTGCCCAAACTTCATGCACATTCTGCGCGATTTGTTCAATTAATGGTTCCAACTCTGTCGGTAAAGCGATGCCTGATACGTCTATAGGTTGAGGTTTATAGTTATTAATTTTCATAATTATTACCCATTCCTGATAATTGTGGGAATACTTAACATAAGAAAACTGTCATATTTCAAGCTATCCGGATCAATACGGTATAAGTCAGCAAGTGAACAAATGTCAATATGCACCAAATCATCGGGATTGTTCTTTAATTGTTTTCGATATTGAATTTTTTCATTATCGAAAAGGCATTCTTCATATAGACGTTCTTCTTCACTAAGCGGGCGATAACCCATAATTAGTTTTTCCGTAACCCACCTAGCATGTTCGCTCATACAAAGAGCATCATGAAAAGGCTTCCATCTGTCTATTTGCATAGCTTGTTTGTTGCTGCAAAATTGTTCTATAGCCTGAAAGCGCGAATCAAAACAATCTGAGCAGAACAAACTCGAAAGATGTTCTTTCACCTTATTTTGACTCAGATTTTCAGGAATCAATGCTGTCATCTTCTTTTTCATTTCTCTGAATTGGAATATATCCAAAGCCATCGCATAGCGTTCGATATTATGTATGTCTTCATACGGAAGATTGTCTATCCCGGCTCCCAAATTATAAATTCTTTCTGTCCATACAGCCCGTCGGGTATCAATGAAATAAATATCTTCGGAATCCTTAGAGTCACAAAACGCCCTTACTTTATCAGCAGTTATTAAAAACTCATAATCAGCACTTAGATCAGGACAATCTTTAACTATTTCTATCTCAATATCTACATATGAGTCAGTATTTTTCGGTTTGTCATCATAAAAAGAAAGGCAGCAATACTTTGGCAGATTACAAAGGTACTCCTCTTCCTGCATTTTCTCGAGTATATTGGGATCGCTTGTGACTAAAGTAATACATGTACGATTACGCCCTTTGATATCGTGACTGTTTTCATTGTAATTTAAGAAGTGTGCATACAAAGCCAGTTTTCGCGCAACCGACAGCATTAGCCCGCAATCGTCATCTACCATTACAATTGGATGAAAATGGTTTGTGTTGTCGGGAAGAAACGCTATGTTACGGAACTCATTTAGCACAAATGCACGAGCTTTATACCAATTAGCTATAATTTCAGGTTCGAAAAGTTCTCCTTTTTTTCTCCTTAGATACTCAAAAGGCTGTTCCAATTGTTTTTTTGAATATTTTTTCATATTTTTTCCTTATTTTTATTTTTCATTGCTTGTTTCCTGAGAATTGCTCTCCTTAACATCTTAACTACTCTGAAAGAGTTCCAAACCGAACAAATCTAATGAACTAATTATATGTTCTATAATTTGAGATTGAGACCACTCATAAGCGGACAGATTAGATTTAGTCAGGTAAATGTATATTTGTAGTGGAGTACCGTGCTCGCCAGGATCCATCCAGCGAGCAAGAACCCATGGCTTCTGAGAAACATCTGGGTGGTTCATTAACCAATGGTAAATATATAGACGAAACAATCGAATGTTGAGAGCTCCTTCTTGAATATCACACTCTTGCAAATAATGAGGAGCATCATTTAATATTAATTTCTTTCTTAAGCTATCAGCTTCTTGAGCAGACAGCGAATGAATATATTTATTGTTTATATAAAATGTTTTAACCATTTGACGTCCGTATGTTTTCCCTTCAGCCATCCTTTGCATATTCACAAAATGTTCCGTATGCAGCGCTGCAATAGGCAAGGAAGATGTCGTGGTGTCCCAATTAAGAATAGTCACCGTAGTTAATGTCACTCGCCTAACCTCGCCATCCACATTGTATTTAGGCACCTGAACCCAATCTCCAATATTCAAGAGGTGGTTTATACGAAGATGTACAAACGCTGTCACTCCTCTAAGAATATCTTTAAATATCCATCCAACCATCGATCCTAAAACTAACAAAGCCAGATAGTACGTAGTGTCTTGCCGTATATCGAAAATTAGCAAAAAGCTAATAATCCAAAGTCCAATCACAACAAGAATTGCAATTTGACAACGAGTAAGTTCCACCTCCTTTTTGAGAAGGCTGAACACATCTGTCAGGGTGGAACATGCAGATATGGCAAGCAGAGCTGCGATAGTTACGCCACCAAAGATATACAATTTACAAGGAAGTTCTATCAAATTCCCGAAAATTTGAAGACCAGCAAATTGAAAACAAGCGACAACACCTAGACATAACAACAAAAACCAGCCTATTACGGAAATTGCCGATGGTTTAAACAGAGCTCCCAAAATCTGACAAAACATGTTTTTAGAAGCCATTAATCGATTACTCATGATTTTACACATATCATAAATTCATCAAATAAAGTCACACCTGCAAATTATAGTGAAAAACTGACGAAAAACAAGGGGTTATTTCAGCATTTAAATATTCAAAAAGCTTATTTCACCGATATTTTCGGCAACCAGACCGGTAACTTTGCCGATGAGGTTCATTCTGTTCGCCCTGATCTTAATGTCGTCGTGCATTACGAAGACCGCATCGAAAAATGCGTCGAGCGCGGGTTTGAGCGAGAGAATCTTCATCGCGATCTCGAAGTTGTCGTTCATGGTCTTTATCTCGTTTTCGACTTTGCAGACTTCGGCGAAAAGTTTTTTCTCTTCATCCTGTTCGAAAAGCGATTCGTTGACTTCACCGGGCACGACTTCCTGTTTTTTCAGTATGTTGCAGCCGCGTTTGTAAAGTTGTACCAGACCTGAAATGTCGCTCTCTTTGAGAACTTTTGCGATGGTCTCGGCGCGTTTTGCAACTGTTTTCGGAAGTTCGGCGTCACGCGCTGCGGCAGCCTGGATGACAGGAGTATCGAAACTGAGGACTGCGCTGTATCTCGCAACGATAAAGTCGATTATCTCCTGCTTCATCTCACTTTTAAGGTTTTTGATGCGCGGTTTTACGAGTTCCCAGGCAAAATCGACGACTTCCTTGATGTTGAGGCCGTAATTCTGCGCAACGGTGAGGAATCCGATCGCATTTCTGCGGATAGCGAATTTGTCTTTGGAGCCGCTCGGCTTCATTCCGGCCATGAATCCGCCGACGATCGTGTCTATTTTGTCAGCCATGCTTAAAATAGTTCCGATCTCGGTCTTCGGAAGTTCGTCACCTGCGTTTATCGGAAGATAATGCTCGTACATCGCTTCGCAGACATCGCTTTCAAAACCGGCGTGTCTTGCGTAGTATCTGCCCATGATCCCCTGAAGATCGGGAAATTCAAAAACAACGCCCGTGACGAGATCGTTTTTGATCATTTTTCCGGCAGTAAGCAGCCTGTCACATGCAGCAGTATCAAGCGAGAAGCATTTGTCTGCAATGAATTTCGCGATCTTGCAGATACGCTCGACTTTGTCGCTGTAAGTTCCGAGATCCTTCTGGAAAAGCACACCTTTGAGCCTTTCGGAAAGAGCTGCAAAATCTTTTGCAAGGTCGTCGTTGAAGTAGAACGCCGCATCGGAAAGACGGGCGGAAACGACTTTTTCGTTTCCTTCGACAACGACTGAATCGTCACGCGGAATGTTGTTGAGAACGCTTGCGAATTTGACGACCTGTCCGTTTTTGTCGCAGAGAGTGAAGTATCTCTGATCCTTCTTGAGGACTTTCACGACGAGTTCGACCGGCAGATTTTTGTATTTTTCGGGAATGTTGCCGATGACTACGTGCGGATATTCGACCATGTCGGTGACTTCATCGAGAAGATTTTCATCGATATTTGCCGTGAGTCCGAACTCAGCCGCCTTTTTCGCGACTTCCGAATTGATGTATTCACGTCTTTTCGCCCTGTCTGCAAAAATGTAGTGAGCTTCAAGAGTTTCACAGTAATTCTGGGCATTTACTTGCAAAGCGCCGTTCGAAAGGAAGCGGTGACCGAAAGAAGTAGAGGAGAATTTTATCCCTTCGAAATCGTCTTCGACCGGTTTTCCGTCGATAGAAAGCATTATCCATCTGATCGGTCTTGCGAATGCGAAAGTGTTCTCCGCCCAGCGCATGCTTTTTTTGAAATTTGCAGCATGGAGAGCCGCTTTTACGATGGGAGCGATAACTTCGGCAAGCTCTTTTCCCTTTTCTTCGACGTATCCCGCGATAACTTCACCTTTTTCGCTGTTTTCAAAGAAATATTCTGTGATCTTGTTCTTTGCAAGAAACGCTTCGCCCGCTTTGGAAAGTGTTCCGTCGGCGTTCAGAGCGACTTTTTTCGGTGCGCCTGTAACTTTTTCGCGGATGTCGGGCTGTTTTTCAGGAAGTCCCGTGCAGACGAGAGCGGTTCTCGAACAAGTCGAAAATTCTCTGCATTCTCCGACGGTTATCCTCTGTTTTTCAAGGTCAGAAAGTATCTTTTCCTTGATCTGCGAAACGAAAGGAAGAATAAAACTTGCAGGAAACTCTTCATAACCGATTTCAAAAATAAAATCCGACATTTATCCCTCCTTAAAACTTTCGACGTATTTCTGTGCAGCAGCACACGCAAGGTCTCTGATGCGCATGATGTATCTCTGCCTTTCGGTGACCGAGATCGCGCTTCTCGCATCGAGGATGTTGAACGCGTGGCTTGCCTTTATGCAGAATTCATAAGCCGGACGCGGCAGCGACTTTTCGATGAGTTCCTTCGAGATCTTCTCGTACTTGTCGAAAAACGCGAAGAAATCTTCGACCGGAGCCTCTTTGAAGTTGAAAGTCGAAAATTCGACTTCGTCAGCCTTGTGCACCGTTCCGTAAGTTATTTTGTCGTTCCACTGGAGATCATAGACGTTTTCGACGCCCTGCAGATACATGCAGATCCTCTCCAGACCGTATGTAAGTTCGACCGGAACCGGCTTCAGATCGATGCCGCCGACCTGCTGGAAGTATGTGAACTGGCTGATCTCCATGCCGTCGAGCCAGACTTCCCAGCCGAGTCCCCAGGCGCCGAGCGTCGGGCTTTCCCAGTCGTCTTCAACAAAGCGGATATCGTGTTCCGCAGGGTCGATGCCGATAACTTTGAGACTTTCGAGATAAAGTTTCTGAGCATCCTTCGGGCTCGGTTTTATCAGCACCTGAAGCTGATAGAACCTCTGCATCCTGTTAGGGCTTTCGCCGTATCTGCCGTCAGTAGGTCTGCGCGACGGCTGAACGTAGACGGAGCTTATATTCGCCGGATTTAGCGCGTAAAAAAACGTCGCGGGGTGAAATGTTCCGGCGCCCATTTCCAGATCCCACGGCTGAACCAATATGCAGCCTCGTTCCATCCAGAATTTTTCGAGTCTGACAATCATTTCCTGAAAGGTAAGTCCTTTCATTTCGGCCTCCCAAAAAAATTAGCGCGCGAATATAGCACAAAGAAGTGCTAAGTCAAAAATTGAATAGGAATTAAAGGAAAAATTCGGACATGAAGCGTTCAATTTCGATGTTCGTTTCGGTGGTTCCCGTTTCTGCCGCGCCTTTCATGCCGAGTTCTATTTTAGAAATGCGTTTCAGCGCCTGAAGAATGGTCGAATTTTTATATTTTGCAGCTACTGCCGTTGCGTTGTTTCTAAGATAAAAGACTTTCGAAGCGGCTAAATATGATGAAATTTCGCCGGTCCTCCCTTCGTGAGCCATGATCTTTATCTGCATAAGCGCCTTGAAATGCTTGAAAAACATCGAAATCATGACGGGATTGACCTTCTGCTCCGCTTCAACGATCAGAGTTTCGCGGTAAAGCGAGATCGCCGCAGCCTTTTTCCCTGAAACGAGAAAATCCATGATCTTGAAGATCACCTGCTCGCTGAGATCGTTGAGAACAACTGACACCGCGTCGTAAGTCATAGCCTTTATCTGCTTTGCTTCAGCGTAAAGTTTCAGTTTTTCTATCTCGTTGTGGATGAAAAACATATCCTGATTGGCGCCGTTTAAGAAAAACGCTGTCAGATTTTCGTCCGGCGAAAACGGCTGGAACTCGTTCTTTATGAAATTTTTGAGTTCAACCGGTGACGGAAGCGGAACAGGAAAATAGATTTTAGTCATTTTCTGCAAAGATTTAAAGAACTTGAGCCTTTTATCCACTTCATTTAGAAAGACTATGAGAAAGTTCGCCGTTTCGCAGGAATCTATATATTTTTCCAGAATTTTCTGATCCGTTTCGGCAATTTTTTCGGGGATATCGAGCAGAACAATTCTGCATGTTGCAAAAATCGTCATTTCGCTTGCATAACCGACCGCATCCGTAACCGCGTTTTTGTTTTCGCCGGCATCGAAAAAGCATACTTCGACACCGTTTTCACCGTTTGACAAAGCGGCGATCTCCGCTTTCATCGTCTTTAAAACGTAGCGCTCCGGACAGTGGACAAAGAAAATCCCGCCGGTTTTGCTGAAATCAATGAAATCTTTTATCGAAGGAGGATAGTTTTTCATGTTACAGCAGGATATTCAGAACACTCTGGATGTCGTTTTCGTCAACTGTTCCGAACCAGCCGGAAAGTTTGTCACGTGCCTGATTGATTATTTCGTTGTCGATATAGGACGTAACTTTTTTGAGCGCGACATAAAGCGCCGTCAAGTCATCGGCATAACCTACAACAGGAATAAAATCGGGAATGAGGTCGATCGGAAGAATGAAGTAGCCGAGCGCGGCGACAACGAGAGCCTTTTCGGTCATCGGCATTTTGTCGCTTTTCATCGCGTAAAAAAGGAGAAGCGCCGCAAAAACGACCTTCGTTCCCGCAGCCTTGCCGTATTCAACTATCTTGCTGAAAAACGAATCTTCGCTGAAATGCTTCGAGTACTTTGCACCGTTGTCGATAACTTCCTGAGCAGCAGCTTTTTCTTTCTCTTCGTACATGAAAACCTCCTTATTCATCAGTTGCAGCTATTTTTTTAGTGCAATATTCGTGAAAGTCAACCCGCAAAAATTATTCGGGCGTTTTTTCATACATGATTTCCATTCCGGTTTCTGAATATTCTCCGTCTGAATTTCGGAGTTCGAAAATTTCTGCATCGGAAAGTGAAAAAAGTGCTGTTTCTGAGCCCAAAACAAACGATGCGGCGAAAGTTGCCGGTTTTGTTGAGGCGTTTTCGCGGAAAAATGCGATATTTTTCAAAGTGTAGCCCGATTTTGCAGCAGAAAAAAGGGCGAACTGCACTCTTGAAGCGGGAAAAATCACGATAAATTTTCCGCCTTTGCGCAGAATGTTTTTGGAAATTTCAAAAAAATCGGCGAGGCTTCCCGCGACTTCGTGCTTGGCAAGCGTTTTTTCTGAATCAGCGCTCAAGTGCCCGCTTTCTTTGGCAAAATAAGGCGGATTTACAAAAACGAGGTCGTATTTTTTCCTTTTTGTACTGGCAAAATCGGTAAAATCGGCACAAAACGTTGCAATTTCATTTGAAAGAGAGTTTCTTTCGATATTTTTTTCGAGAATTTCGCAAAGAGACTTCTGAATTTCAACGCAGTCGATTTTGGGCAGAAAGCCGCGTCTTTTCAGGACGATCGAAACTATTCCGCTCCCCGCCCCTATCTCAAGTGCGGAGTTTTCAGAACACAAACCGGAGCAGATTCTGTTTGTAAACCAAGACAAAATCATCGAATCGGAATTGAAGCGGTAACCGTTTTTACTTTGATACAACTCTGTGTTTTTGTTATAGATTTTGTTTAGAGTAAGATCAGGCAGAACCATAATTAAAGGATTTTTCTGAAAATATCTTCTTTCTTGATCGCCCCTTCACGGAGTATTTCAAAATTGTGGTGCTCGACTCTGACGATTGTCGAAGGAATATTCGTCGGACTTGCGTGATGCTCAATCGAAATCGAGTCGTCGCAGATGAGAACGCCGTCGATAGAACCGTCAAAGTACGAAAAAACGTCGGTATAGTTCGTCGCCGGAGCCTGGCCGGTGATATTTGCGCTCGTGCTGACAATCGGATGACCGACTAAGTCAATGAAACTATTGACAAAAGAGTATGGTGAGCAGCGGATTCCGACATAGCCTGTTCCGCCGGTTATAAAATCGGGAAGATCGGGTCTGCATTCGTGGATAATCGTAAGCGGTCCCGGCCAGAAAAATTTTGCAAGTCTCTGTGCAACAGGAAGAAATCCTTCGATAAGTTCTGAAAGCATCTCCTCTTTTTTGTTGTTCGAAATGAGGACGGAAAGCGGCTTGTTCGCCGGAATTCCCTTGATCTGCTTGATTCTCATGACAGGTTCTTCTTCAAAAATTATCGAACCTAGACCGTAAACCGTTTCAGTCGGATATGCGATAACCTGACCGTTTCTGACTTTCCACGCAGCTTCTTCGATTGAAAGAATCTCCATACTACACCTCTTTAGCCAAGTCTTGAATTTTATTATCTTTTACTTCAACTTCATCTTTCATTTTCATCTTGTATGACTTCAATGCCGAAGCAAGTTTTTCATCGTTCAAAGCAAGGATCTGAACAGCGAAAAGACCTGCATTTTTCGCGCCGTCGATAGCCATCGTCGCAACGGGAACACCGGAAGGCATCTGAACAGTCGCATAAAGCGCGTCAAGCCCGTGAAGCGCGCCTGAATCAAGAGGAACAGCTATGACAGGTTTTGTCGTGTGAGCCGCAACGACTCCTGCAAGATGAGCCGCAGCACCGGCGCCGGCGATAAAGCACGCACCGTCGAAATTTTCGACCAGAGCAACCGTTTTTTCGGGAGTTCTGTGAGCCGAACTTACGTGAACTTCGAAATCAACGCCGAATTCCTTGAGGACTGCAACCGCTTTCTGCATTACTTTCCAGTCGGAATCGCTGCCCATGATGATCATTACTTTGTTCATTTGTTTACTCCGTTTACTTTGTTTTTATTCTGAATTTTCTGATACATATCCGTGAGTTTGTCTATGTTATCGCGTGAAATTTCAAGACATTTTTCAACTTCTTCCCTGCCGGTTTTTCCTTGTGCCGATGAATATTTTTTTATCTCTCCGGAGCACTTCAGAAGCTGGTCAAATGCCGCGATTATCTCTTTCGTAAGTTGATCCGGCGAAGCGTTTTTGGTTGTAATTATCGATTTTCCGTTTTCTACCGTCGCATCGACTTCATCAAGGATCGCCGTTATATATTCTTTATCGACCGCCTTTGCCGCGGCAAGGCTCATAGTGAGTGTTTCAAGCCTGTATGCAAGCGAGATCTCGCCTATCGCAGTTGCCTGATATTTCAAAGTGAGAAGCGTTGTTTCGGCACTTTCCGCAAAAATGGGGAAAAGAAAAAACAGAAAGAGAAAAAGTGAAAAAAAACGTCTCATTAAGCACTCCTAAAAAAGACGCGGCATTATATTGAAATAGCGCGAAAAGTCAAAGCATGAAGAAAAATCAAAATAGAATCAAGCAGTTAATTTTTGGAAGTGTATTCCACCATCCAGTTGTAGTGGTCGCGGAAGATTTCTTCGACACCTCTGAACTTCATTCCGAGTTCTTTCTGAGCCTTTTCTGATGATGCGTGAAGGTCGCTTTTGAGGATTCTTGCACTGCCGCGGGTGATGACGGGTTCAACGCTCTTGAAAAAGCGGTAGAAGCAGTTTTCAGCCAAAAATCCTGCGGTGTACATAAGCCAGTAAGGAAGTGAAACTTTCGGGCGTTTCCTGCCTGAAAGTTTTTCAAGGATCCCCATCATTTCGTCGTTTGTCACGTGACCGCCCGAAAGAAGATAAAATTCACCGGTTTTACCCTTTTCGCCGGCCAGGATTATCGCTTCAACAACGTCTCTGACATCGACCCAGTCGAATCCGCCGTAAGCCGGATAAGCGGGAAGTTTGCCTTTGCGGAAGTTCATCTCCATTGTTCCCATCTGCGACGGACGGAAGTCGTTAGGTCCCAGAATTCCTACCGGACATACCGTGACCGCGTCGATTTTTCCCTCTTCCACCGCTTTCTGGACGATAAGAGAGCCTTCCGCCTTCGTGATCCCGTATTCGAGCATCGCTCTGTCGGGGTTGAAGCCCATTTCTTCAGTCGCGACGACACCTTCGCCCGGATCGCCCAGAGCTTCGATCGAGCTGACGTGGACGAGTCTTCTGACTTTGTCTGCGATGCACGCTTCGACGACATTTCTGACGCCGTCGACGTTGACTGTTTTGATTTTGTCGTAGACACCGCATTTTATTGAGATCGCAGCTGCGCAGTTGTAGACGAGATCGGCACCTTCGAAAGCCTTTTTCAGCGATTCGAGATCTCTCGTGTCGCCCTTGACTTCCTCGAAATCAAGCCCTTCGATCGCCTTTCTGACCGTCGTTTCCTCGTGAATGAGGATTCTGGGTTTTATGCCTCTTTTGTTCAGTTCGCGGACAAGATTGTTGCCTACATGACCGCTTGCGCCCGTGATAACTATCATTTTCCCCTCCAGTGATAAAAAAACAAACAACGGAATATAACGATTATTAGATATTTTTCAATTAAGCAGGTTACACTACTGATGATTTTTTACAGATTTGCAGGCTTTTTTCCGCTTCTCATCGCACGCATCGAATTGAATATAGCAAGCACAGTAACCCCGACATCTCCGAAAACGGCCTCCCACATGTTTGCGACTCCTATTGCACCGAGAATCAGCACAAGGAATTTCACAGCAAGAGCGAAAGTTATGTTTTCACGAACGATAGCCATTGTTTTTCTTGAAATGCGGATTATCGACGAAATTTTTCTGATATCATCGTCCATAAGAACCACATCTGCCGCTTCGATAGCCGCATCAGAGCCCAGACTTCCCATCGCGATACCGACATCGGCACGCATGAGAACGGGTGCATCGTTGATCCCGTCGCCGACGAATGCGACTTTTCCGTTTTTTTCCTCCGAGATCAGCTTTTCGACTTCGGAAACTTTGTCCACAGGCAGAAGCTGTGCGCGGAATTCGTCTATCCCAAGAGTTCCTGCAACTGATTCCGCCGCTTCAACGCGGTCTCCCGAAAGCATGACTAGCTTTCTGATACCTGCCGAACGCATTTCTGAGAGTGCCTCTCTGACCCCGTTTTTGATCTCGTCTGAGATCACGATGCATCCTGCATAAGTGCCGTCGCAGGCAACATGAACGACTGTTCCGGCATCCTCGCTGCTATTGTATTCGACCCCGAGTTCATCCAGAAGAAGGCAGTTCCCGGCAGCTATGTTTTTGCCGTCATAATTGACCGCAACACCGCGCCCCGCAGTTTCTTTGGCGAGAGAGACTTTTTCTGTCTCAATCTTGCCTCCGTAAGCGTTTGCAATAGATTTCGCTATCGGGTGGTTGGACAAACTTTCCGCGTGAGCAGCAAGACGGAGAAGCTCTTCAGAGGAAAAGCCTGCCGCCGTATTCGGAAGAACCCTGCTGACTTTGAATTCCCCTTTTGTGAGAGTTCCGGTTTTGTCGAAAACTATAGTTTTGACTTCCGATACCGCTTCCAAATAGCTGCTTCCTTTTACGAGCACTCCGATCTTTGAAGCGGCACCGATCCCGCCGAAAAAGCCTAAAGGAACCGAAATCACAAGGGCGCACGGACACGACACGATAAGAAAAATGCAGGCTCTTTCGATCCAATCGGCAAAGCTGTAACCGAATAGAAGCGGCGGGATCACCGCTAGAAGAAGCGCACTCACAGTAACTATCGGGGTATAGACTCTTGCAAAACGGGTGATGAAATTTTCAAGTCGGGCTTTTTTGGAGCTTGCGTTTTCGACAAGTTCGAGGATCTTCGCAACTGTTGAATCCTCGTATTTTTTTGCAACTTTTACTTTTAATATCCCTTCCCCGTTGACGCACCCGCTTATGACGTCATCACCGGCAGAAACTCTGCGCGGCACCGATTCACCGGTAAGAGCCGCCGTATCGACAAACGATTCACCTTCGGTAACAACTCCGTCAAGCGGAATCTTTTCTCCAGCTCTTATCACGATGATATCGCCGATATTCACTTCTTCGGGATCGACTTCTTTTATCCCGTCTGGAGTCTCAAGGTTCGCGTATTCAGGAGCGATACTCATCATTTCGGCAATAGAAGCCCTCGATTTTCCTACAGCATAGCTCTGGAAAAATTCACCTATCTGGTAGAAAAGCATGACCGCCGTCGCCTCGGAATATTCGCCTATCGCAAACGCCGCCACAGTCGCCACAGTCATAAGAAAACTCTCGTCGAAAGCGTTTCCGCTGACAATGTTGAGAACCGCCTTTTTCAGCACGCTGCGGCCGATCACGATGTAGGGAACAAGGTAAAGGGCAAGTTTTATGCGGGGACAGTCGAACAAACCGGAATGATCGCAGACAAAAACAGCCGCAAAAAGCAGAACTGTGACAACGATTTCAATGATCGTTCTTTTTTGCTTCGCGTTCATGGCTATTCCACAAAAATCGTTGCGTCGGGCTCTATCTTCCTTGCCTTTGCGACCGCCGATTTCAGAATTTCGTCAAATTTGTCGTCATCGGCAACGATCGTCAGTTTCTGAGCGATAAAGTTGAGCGTTACATCCTGAACTCCGTCGATCCCGCGGATAGCATCTTCGATCTTTGCCGCGCAGTTCGCGCAGTCGACTTCACATCTGAATCTCTTTTTCATTTTTCTCTCCATAAATTTATTCACGAATATGTTCAAAACCGATATTTATTATTGCTTCGACATGGTCGTCCGCAAGAGAATAAAAGGCGACCTGCCCTTCCTTCCTGTATTTCACAAGGTTTAAAAGTCTCAGCGACTTGAGCTGATGCGAAACAGCCGATTTCGTGATGCCGAGAAAAACTGCAAGGTCACATACGCACATTTCGTGAATCGACAGGGCATGCATAAGCCTCATCCGGGAAGGGTCTCCGAACATTTTGAAAAGATCAGACACGAGCAGATACTCTTCCATCGGCGGAACTTTCTTTTTCACCGCCTTAACGATCTTCTCGTGGATGACATCACAATCGCAACAAGCTCTTTCTTCCATAACAGCCTCCAAATTTCAATAGTTGAACAACCATTCAACCAACTGTTTATAGCACAGAAAAAACGGATGTCAACAAGGAAATAAAATTTTTTGGAAATTATTAGAGGAGCGAAAGAATCTTGTCAGCGATCTCAGCAGGTTCCGTTGTCGATTCGAAGCGCTCTATAACCTCGCCTTCGCGGTTTACGAGAAATTTTGTGAAATTCCATTTGATTTCGGCGTTGTTTTTGTAGTCGGGATCCTGTTTTGAAATAAAACCATCCATAAATTCGGCTTTTTCACCGGTAAAACCCGCGAAACTCTTCTTATTTTTGAGAAAAGTGTAGAGCGGATGTTCGTTTTCGCCGTTTACTTCGATTTTTTTGAAGTTTTCGAAACCGGTGTTGAACTTCATCTGGCAGAATTCATGTATTTCGTCGTCAGTTCCGGGCGCCTGATGACCGAACTGGTCACACGGAAAATCAAGTATTTCCAGGCCTTTGTCGTGATATTCTTCCCAGAGGTTTTCAAGTCCTTCATACTGCGGAGTAAAACCACAGCCGGTAGCAGTGTTCACGATAAGGAGCACTTTACCTTTGAAAGTTGCCATCGGAACATCGTTTCCCTTTCTGTCTTTCACCGTAAAATCGTAAATAGTCATGTTTTTCTCCTCCTGAATTGGTTGAATATTCTCTTTGTTTTCAGACGTTTCCGTGTTTTTTACTTCAGCAGTTTTTTCCTTGTTGCAGGACATTACCGCAAAAACCGCGATCAAAAGCACCAGAATAATTTTTTTCATATTTATCTCCTGTTTTTCAATCTTTATCCCTTATCGACATAAACGCAGCTTCAGCCGCAACGCTTCTCGGCAGGAAGCGGAGGAAAAACGCGGCGAAGCGGTTCATCAGGCGCGGCATGACTACCGGCTTGTTTTTGAGAAGACCGTTTACCGCTTCAACTGCGGCGGGATAGCTTTTTCCGATAATCATTTCGAGAAGTTTCGAGCGTTTCTGATTGGCCGTCTGAACGAATTCGGTGTCGGTAAAACCGGGGCAGAGCGCCGTTACACAGACGTTTTTTCCCTGTTTTCTGAGTTCGGTGCGGAGAGCGACCGAAAAATTCATCAAAAATGCCTTCGTTGCACCGTAAACCGCATAAAAAGGAGTCGGATTGAACGCCGCAAAAGAGGCAGTGTTCAAAATCCAGCCCGAATTTTTTGCAGAAAAATCCTTCGCGAAAAGATTGGCGAGGACAAAAGCCGAAACGACGTTGAGCTGCACCATTCTGTTGAGCGCCGCCGCATCCTGCCGCTCGAACCAGCCGTACATACCGTAACCCGCGTTGTTTATGAGCATGTCGATATTTTCGTTTTTCACTTCGGTATAAAGTTTTTCAGCCGCATCGAATCCTGAGAGATCCATGACGATGACACTGACGTTCACGCCGTATTTTTCAACGATTTTTTCTTTGAGAGCGTTGAGTTTGTCTTCGCGCCGCGCCGTGATGACGAGATCCATTCCCTTTTCGGCGAGAATGTCGGCAAAATCGGCTCCGAAACCGCTTGAAGCGCCCGTGATAAGGGCTTTTTTTCCTTTCAGATCGACCATTTTACATCACGACAACAGAACAGCCGTCGCTTTTCTTCTCAGGTTTGCTGTCATCGCTATAAGTCATATCTTCTTCATCTTCATCGTTTTCAGGATTACTTCCGATTGTGTCGTCGTCGGGAGTTTCATCGGTATCTTCCGGTTCTTCCGGCCAGCCTTCCCAATTTTCGGAAGCGCAGTATCCGTCTTCGTTGCATACAGCATTTTCATCGTTGCAGTCGGAATCTCCCATGCACTTTCTGTAGCAGACTCCGCTTTTTGAACCGAACTGAGGATGGCAGAGATAACCTTCGTCTGTTCTGCAATCCTTATCGGAAGCGCATGAAGCCAGACACGATGTGGTCTTACGTCTGTTGCCGTACGTTACGCATTTTGCGCCGTCCGGACACTCACTGTCTTCACCGGTGCATTCTTCCGTGCAGTAGCCGCCTTCGAACCTGGTGTTGCAGGATGTGAAATCGCCCGCACATTCGCTGTCGTCCGCGCAGCTTCCGCCGATCGATGAAGGAAGTTTTTCGCATCTTTCTTCATCATTGCAGTATGAACCCTCGTTGCAGTCTGAATTTTTCTTGCAGCTCGGCAGACAAACGCCCAATACTTCATTTGTGCAGTAGTAACCTTCTCTTTCGCATGGTTTGACATCGCTGCATTCAAGAGCGCAGAGATAATATTCGTTGTTCTGGACATCGAAAGCTACCGTTCCGTCGGAACACGGAGCGTTTTTACTCTTTTCAATGCAGTAACCGCCTTCAAAAGCCCAGTAGCGGCGCGCTTTCAAACATTCGACATCGTCGATAGTGTTTGAAGATGTCAGACAGTCTTCGCTGCTTTCGCAGGCCTGACCGATTTTAAGCGGCTCTGCACATCCTTCATCGACATAGCCGTCGCAGTCGTCATCAAGATGGTTTCCGCAGACTTCTTCCTTTTCTTCGGCACACATTTTCAATCCTGCTGCGAGACGGGCCGCCTTTTCGAGGTTTACTCTGCCGTAGCCGTATTTCACACTGAAACCGTTCTCATCCCAAAGACCTGTTTCGGGATTGATTTTATCTGCACTTTTCTTCAGAATTTCGATTGCTTCTTCAAGAGTAAGTTCGGGATTTATACTGAATACCGCGCCGAAAAAGCCCGAAACGACGGGAGCAGCCGCGGAAGTTCCGGAAAAAAGAAGCGTGTAGTCGTTTTTGTAGTCGCCGTAACCCGGAATCGAAGTCGTTGCAATGCCGACAATCGGAGTCTCGGAAAGCGACGGAGCGGTAACTGTCGAAAAAGGTCCGTAATTCGAATATTCGACTCTCGAATCCCAAGCGCTCGCCGCATTGACTGTTACGACTCTGTCTGTAAATTCTTTCCCGTTTCTTTCAATAGTGAAATTGTGTCCCAGAAGTTGTTCGTAAGAAGAATCGACTCCGTCGTTTCCTGAAGCGTAGACGATGACGCCGCCTTTACCGTTTCTTCCGTTCTGCATGAAATTTTCATGAGATTCGACTTCGCCCGGCGTGACAGGGATCGTTCCGTAAGAGGAATCGGGACCGAAACTGCAGTTTATCGTTGTAATATCGGGATCTTCCACATATTTTTCATAAACATCGACCATCGTGGCGTCAGACATAGCAGTTCCCTGCAACCCTTCGAGATATCTGACTGGGTAAAGTCTGCACCACGGGCACATTCCGCTCATTCCGATATCATTGCCGACACCGGCGCTGACACCGGCGCAGGTCGTTCCGTGACCGACAGCAGATGCCAGATACTGTATGTACGGCGTACCGGCATATTGTTCCAACTCGTCAAGGTCGGGATAACCGCCTTCTTCATCGTTTATCGCATCATAACCGGGTTCGATATTGGTCAAATCTTCGTGATCCGGAACGATTCCGGTATCCATTATCGCGATTTTCGTGTCTGTATCGACCTCGATTTTGTTGGCATTCAGGAATTCTAGCATCTGGATGAATTTCGTGTCGGCATTTTTTATTATCTGCACCTCTTTTCCCTGATAATCGGTAACTTTTCCTGTGTTCTGAAGGTGCCATTGCATATCAAAATAAGGATCTTTCGGAGTTTTTTCGGGAACGAATCTGAGAGTCGTTTCGCGCACGAGGTCGGGGAATGCGTAACCGTCGCCGTTCTTCACGATTTTTTCGGCAACTTCAACGCTGTCACCCTGCACTGAAAAAGAATAAAGCGGATAAGTCGGAAAAACTTCGACAAGTTTCAATCCATAATTTTTTTCCATATATTCGACAGATTTTTCACCGCGCCAGAAAATTGTTTTTTCAGCTACGACCGGCATATCGCCGAGGAAATAAACGGGAAGTTCGCCGCTGCCTTTAACAATGGAAAACACTTTTTTCCCGAGATTCAGACGGTAAATTTCGTTTTTCGGAACAAAAGCGTCTGAAGCTATGCGGCTGACTGCACTGAAACCTTCGGCCTTCTGCATGGTAAGACTCGTGCCGTTGCTGTAGAAAAGTTCTGCACCGTTTACCGCAAAAACACTCATAATGAGCGCGAACATAAGAAAAATCTTTTTCATTTAGTTTCTCCAATCAAATTTCAAAAAAAACGGGCGATTATATACTGCTTTTATTTTTTTTCGAGTAATTTTTTATTCTTTCTCCGGCAACAAAAACTCTTGTTTTCCTTTTGAAAGTTTTTTAAAATCCTTTGAGGATGTCGGATCATTTTGGAGAATCGGCGTGAAAAAAGTTTTTTTCTCTCTGCTTATTTTTTTCGTTTTATTTTTTGCCGCCAGCTGCGGCGGCAGTTCAAATACTATCCTGCCTGAAAACATGTATATCGCGCCGTACATTCACAGCATCGCCATCCCGTGCAAAGCGGAAACGAAAGGCGGAAACACAGCTTATCAGTGGTATGAAAGTTCCGACGGCTCGACATCTTCCGGAGTTGCCGTGCAGGGTGCGACAGATAAAATTTTTACGACGCCGAACTATCACAAAAAAGGGATTTATTACTATTACTGCTCTGCTGCCGCTGACGGCAACACTTCTGTTTCTGACGTTGTAAGCGTGGCATATACAGCCCTTCCGACTCTTTATCTGAACACTCCTGACGGCGTTGAAATCACCTCAAATGAAGAGTGGCTGGATGACGCGACGATTTCCGTTGTGGGAGCGTATGAGGAAGAATGGAATTTCGAAAACGTAACAACAAGCATCCGCGGCAAGGGAAACGCTTCGTGGGAGCGCCCGAAAAAAAACTACACCTTAAGACTTCAGAAAAACTCCGAAATCATGGGTATGCCGGAAGAAAAACGCTGGATCCTGCTTGCAAACTACCGTGACAAATCCTTCATGCGGATCGAAACAGCCCTTTATTTAAGCGAAACTTTCAAATTGAGCTGGACTCCTCACGGAGAATTCGTCGATCTCGTTTTAAACGGCGAATACAAAGGTTTGTACTGGTTCGGCGAGACTGTCAAAGTCGATGAAAACCGCGTCAACATCTACGAACCTCTCGATATATTTAACGATGAAGACAAAAGCTATCTTCTGGAAACGGAAGAAGACTCAGAAGATCATCTCTATTTCAAAAGCGAAATACGCAAAATACCGTACATTGTCAAAAACGAAGTATGGATGCTTGATAACGACGGTAATATCTCAAGCGGCGGCAAAGGAAGACTTGAACGGCTGAACGCAAAAATAAATGTTTTGGAAAAGCTGCTTTACCCTGATTTTACCGAAGGAACGGATACCAACAAATGCTCCGCGCCGAATGAAGGTTACTCAAGCATGATCGACATCGATTCCTGGATAAAATTCTGGTTCGTGAATGAAATCATGGATAACAAAAAACTTGAGACTCCCGAAAGCTGTTTTTTCACTTTCGACAGACAGAACATCTTCAAAGCAGGTCCGGTCTGGGATTTCGAGACAGCTTCGGTTTATCAGCGTTCATCGTGCAGACTGCAGAACACGCTTTATTACGACGCACTTTTCAAATCACCGGCGTTTACCGCAAGAACCAAAGAATTGTGGGACACATACTACAGCAGGACGGATATTGAAACCTTTATCGAATCGACGCGCGACACCATTTCCACAGCCGCGCGGTACGACATGATGCTATGGGGAAGCAAAAGCAACGACCCTTCCGGCATAAACAGGAAGGATTTCGACGCATACGTAGATTTTTTGAAAGAGACTTTGAGCAAAAAAGTCTCCGTAGTGAACAAGTTCATAGAAAATTTGTAGAGCCGGCATGAAAAAGGGCATTTTTTATTTATTTCTTTTAGTCTTTGTTATCAGCTGCGGCGACAAAACCACTGAAAACCAAACCGACCTGAACAACGATTCCAGCGAGACAACAAACGACAGCGGTATTTCTGCGGATTATGACACGACAACTGATGACGATAATGCTCCTGACACCGGTATTGCAGCAGACGAAGAGATCCCGGATGATGAAGATATCACTACAGATGAAGATTTGACCGCAGACAGCGATCTGACAACTGACGATGACACGCCGGCTGATGCTGAAGACGAAGATAGTGCCGCGGATTCTGACTCAACGACTGACGAAGATATTCCGGAAGAAGATATTTTGACTGGTGATACTGATGACGAAGATGTTTCGACAGACGATGAGATACCGGCTGATGAAGACATCCTTAACGATTCCGGCTGCAATCTCAATAATTTAATAAGATTTACCAAACAACCCGTCAAAATGAATATTGCACCGAACGGACGCAGCGTTTCCCTCTCATGCGAAGCAAAACTGACAGGCTGTGAGATAACCTATCAATGGTATGCAACACCGGATAACCCGGCAGATTCAGGAATTGCGATCCCCGGTGCGACGAACCAGACTTTTGAAACGCCCGAAGTTACTGAAAAAGGGATTTATTACTATTACTGCGCCGTAACCGCTGCAGCTCCAACAGGCGACAGCAAAACTTCAAATTCCAGAATCGCAAGCGTGGCTTACACCGACATTCCGACCTTGTATATCAACACTCCCGACGGAATCGAAATCACTTCCAAAGAAGAGTGGATAAC
Source organism: bacterium (assembly GCA_017405875.1). GTDB lineage: Bacteria > UBP6 > UBA1177 > UBA1177 > UBA1177 > UBA1177. Next base: position 29,290 of record JAFQZM010000037.1, on the reverse strand, counting down.
AGACGCATCCATGTCCATTGCCGGAGCGGACAACGAAAGCTGGAACTTCGGCGAAATTGAAACCAGTATCAAAGGCAGAGGCAATTCGTCCTGGAAAAGACCCAAAAAACCTTATGCGCTGAAGCTTAAAAAATCCCGTGAAATTATGGGAATGCCCAAGCACAAACGCTGGGTTCTGCTTGCAAACTACTGGGACAGCTCTTTCATGCGCAACGAACTCGCCTTCTATTTCAGTGAACTCTTTGAACTGGACTGGACTCCCCACGGCGAATTCGTCAATCTTGTTTTAAACGGAAAATATAACGGTCTCTACTGGCTCGGCGAGGCAATCAAAGCAGATAAAAACCGCGTCAACATCAACGACGGAAATCCGGAAATGACAGATGACGAAGACAAAGACTATCTTATCGAAATCGACACTTATTTTGATGAAACTCTCAAATTCAAAAGTGAAATCAGAGAATTTCCATACATGGTAAAAAATGACGACTACATGGTTGATGAAAACGATGAAATAACAACCGGCGGAGAAGCCAGACTTGAACGGCTGCAATCCAAAATAAACGATCTCGAAGAACTGCTTTATCCCGATTTTACCGGAGTATTGGATACAAACAACTGCTCTGCGCCTGACGAATCCTATTCAGATATTATCGACATTGATTCATGGGTAAAATTCTGGCTCGTGATCGAAATCATGGACAACTGGGATTCAGGACATCCCCGAAGTGATTTTTTCACTTTCGACAGTACAAACAACATTTTAAAAGCAGGGCCTGTCTGGGATTTCGATCTGGCGGGAAGCAACAGATCGGCATCATGCCGCTTGAACGAAGCTCTTTACTACAACGCCCTCTTCAAATCTCCAAAATTCATCGCCCGCACAAAAGAGCTGTGGAACGAATATTCCGGACGCATCGACATTGAACCGATAATCGAAATGATACAAAGCAGAATCGCACTTTCCGCAAAATACGACGCAATGCTCTGGACGGGGCGTCACGATTACATAAACACCTCTCTGTATAACAACAACGTGAAAGTTTTTGATGAATATGTCGAATACCTGAAAGAAAGTATCAACAACAAAATTCCGATCGTAAACTCATTTATTGGTGATCTTCCGGCAGTAGAAATAAATCCTTAAAGAAATCAAGCAATTATTTCTCGAGCATTTTGAGAATTGCGGGATACGCAAGCTGGTAGACCGTCCGTTTTTTCAGTTTCATTCCGGCTGTTTTCATCGCTTTGATCTGCTTTTCAGACGGGAAAACATAAGGATAAATGCCGTACATGAAGGGAAAGAAGTGATAGCTGAAAGCATAACTTTCGGTCGGAGACGCCTTCGGATCGAACTTCATGAAGCACCTGTCAACTGCATCGAGAGAGGCTTTGTAGACCCTTTTGAACTCCAGCAGATTTTCATCACGGCTGTTTTCTTCGATCACATAAAGGTTCATGCTGAGAAGTTTCAGGAGCTGCACCCTGTTCTGCAGCGAAAGTGCCAGCATTTTTGCGAGTTTTGAAGCCGTGAGCTTTACTTTCGTCTGTTCTATATTTTCAAGTTCTTTGATCCACTTTCCGTATTCGCGCTGCAAAAGTGCAAGAAAAATCTCCTCTTTTGTCTGAAAATAGCTGTATATCGCAGTGCGTGTAAACTCAGCTTCATCTCCGATTTCTTTTAAAGTTATCTCATCGAAAGTCTTTGTCTGATAGAGCTTTTCACAGGCATCGATCAGCTTTTCCCTCCTGCACACCATTGTTTCAAGTGAACATTTCGGCATTTTCTTCTCCTATACCAAACGAATTTTTTATTTTATCTCGACAAGTCTGTAGTTTCTGTTCCCAAGTTTGATTTCTGCTGCGTAGTCGAGAGTGTGAAGCCCCTGGCGGGATTCGATGCGCTCTTTCAGCGATTTTGAATCAGTCGCCGCCCAGACCATGTCTATCGAAGCCTGATCTATTGCAAGCGGGTCAAGTGAAGCGACGATTCCGATATCGTGCATGTCGGGTTCTGTCGGGCTTCCGTTGCAGTCGCAGTCAACGCTGAGACGGTTGAGAACGTTGATGAAAGCGATGTTTTTGCCGCCGTTCATAGCCGAACATACTCCTTTAGCCGCTTCAGCCATAGATTCAAGGAAGTCAAGCTGATCTGCCGTGACCCAGCCTTTTGTCGCCTGACCGGCAGAATGGATGTAGATCTTGCCTGAATGTTCGACGTCGGTCCCGCTTCCGAAACCGATGGAAAGGTTCTTTATCGCACCGCCGAAACCGGCCATCTGGTGTCCTTTGAAGTGCGAAAGAACGAGGTATGAGCCGTAATTTTTGAAGTGCGTTCCGACATAATCGCCTTTGACCAGATGTTTTGCACCCTCGATCGGGATCAGCATCTCGCCCTCTTCGTCAAGAAGGTCGAACGGAGCGATTTCAAGGTATCCGCGCTGTTTGAGAGCCTCGAGATGGGCTTTGTTCGTGTTGCGGTTGCCGGGGTAAGCGGTGTTGCACTCGACTATCGTGCCGCCGATTTTCTGGATAAGATCCTTTATCAATGCGGGTCTCAGGTGGTTCGATTTTTCCGATTCGCCAGTGCTGATTTTGACTCCCGTTTTGCCTTCGGGTCTCCAGCCGAGTTTGTCGTAGATTTTTACGAGTGCTTCAGGAGTTATCTCTTTTATGAAATATACTACCGGCGCGTTTTCATCGTTTGTCTGATGAGGAAGCATGGCTTTTTCCTCCGGTTTTGCAGTTTCTTCAGCTGCTGCTGCAGGCTCATTCTGAGCGGGAGCTTCGGTCTGCTCAGTTGAAGTCTGTGAAGTGTTTGATTTTTCCTCTTTCTTCTCTGATGAAGAGCAAGATATGAACGAAAAAAGCGCAACTATCGCGATCAAAAACAAATATTTTTTCATAATTCTCTCCTTAGTTTGTTTTAAGTTTGTGTCCGCGTTTTTCCATTGCAGTAAGAAACGCAAAAACAGCAAGTCCGCAAACGACAATGATGAAGCCCAAAACTGTGTCTTCGCGGCTGATATCGAAAAAAGGCTCCCCTTCAAGAAGAGAAGCGATGCCGTCAACGCTCCACATCAGAGCTGCAGCCCAGAACATGAGCGTTGTCGTAAGAAGGCTCTGCTTTCTCATTTTAGCCCAGAGTGCGGTAAAAACGACCGCTGCGATCATTGTCATTATGAGGCACATCACTTACCTCCCTCTTTAGCCGGGACCTGCTGTTTGCTGCGTTCGAACACACTCGAAACACCGACTATTATTCCCCAGACGGCTGTTGTAAGAAGTGCCATCGCAACGCCTGAAGTTGCCATTTCATGCAGCATTACCGGAATTTCCTCCGGTGTATTGAGAGCAGTGAGAAAAGGCGGGAAAACCGAAATTTCACCGTGATAAAGGTGCTCAACAGCAAGCAGAGCGGAACCGCCGTAGAGCATTTTTTCAAGCCAGCCCACTTTTTTGTCGATAAAATCGAGCGTCTTTTCGCTGCAGTTAGCCTTTTTAGCAACTTTTTTTGCCGCCGAAACAATAACAGCCTCGGCAAGCGGAACTGTAAAACATGCCATGATTTCCTCCTGTAGGATCAGTTAAAAACGAACTTTTCTATATTGACACCGTGTCAGGATAAACAAAATCGACACCGCGTCAAGTTTTATTTTGACACCGTGTCAGGTTAGAACTGTGCTTTGCACAAACTTATGAGTTCATTGTATATTTTGCCGAAAGAAATGCCGGTTTTGCGGCTGATTCCGGCGACATCTTCGTATTCCGGCGCGAAACGCTTTTTGTTGTTGTGATAAATGAGTTTTATTCTCGCTTCGCCATACGGAGTATCAATAAGAAGCGACTCCCGTTCGAGCACTGTCCGCTCCGTCACGCAGCGGCGGATACCGATTGTCGTAGTGTTGTTGAAGATCACATCCTCCATTTTTTCGGCATCCTCGTTTTTGCAGAGGACTGTCAGCATGTATGCCGGGCGGTTTTTCTTCATGAAGCACGGTGTGTAGAATGCGTCGAGCGCACCGGCTTCAAAAAGCTGCTCCATCGCGAACCCCAAAGCCTCTCCTGTCGAATCATCGATGTTGGCTTCCAGCTTGGTGATTTTATTCGGAGTTTCTTCATGCGTTTCTTCTAATTTCTCAGGTTCTTCGATAAGAAACGCGCGGAGGATGCTCGGTTTTTCATAGTTTCTTTTCCCTGCGCCAAGTCCCGTTTTTGCGATTTTGAAAAGTTCGGGGAGTGTCCCGTCTGTCCTGACTGCGGCGGCGATCGCGGCACCGGTCGGAGTAACAAGTTCTCCGTGAGTTCCTGTGATCCGAAGCGGAAGAGCGTATTTTTCAACAATGTTTACGACTGCGGGAACGGGAACCGGCAGGATCCCGTGCTGGCACCTGATTTCACCGTGCCCTTCGCAAAGTTCCGGAATGAAAACACGCCCGATCCCCAGATCGTCAAAGCAGAATGCGAACGCGATTATATCAACGATCGAATCGATCGCGCCGACTTCGTGGAAATGGACTTCTTCAAGCGGCACTGCGTGAGCCTTGGCTTCAGAGGCAGCGACTATCCTGAATATTTTTTCAGCCAGATTTTTCGCGTTTTCTGAAAGCTCGGTTTTAGCAATAATTTCAATAATATCGCTTAAATGCCTGTGTTCATGGTGATGGTGGTGTTCTTCTTCATCTGCGTGTTTATGACCGAAAAGATACTCGGTGTCGTGGTCGTGGTTTTCGTGCTTATGATCCAGAATCACATTGAAGTCGCAGCACCTTATCCCGTTTTTTAGCACATCCGTAATCTCTATCTTAAAACCCTCCGCAGGGATCGAATCAAGCGTTTTGAGAAGTGCCTCTTTATCAGCACCAAGGTCAAGCAGCGCGGCAACAGCCATATCACCGCTTATTCCCGAATTGCACTCGAAATACAGGTTTTTTCCAGTCATTTTATACTCCATTTTCACCAACGAACTTATCCCGACACCGTGTCAGAATAAATAAAAATGACACCGTGTCAATTTTTTTTGTCGGAGCGCGGGCGGCTCGCCTGCAAAATCTTGCATTTTCACCAATTTTCCTTAAAATATCGCGTTTTTTGTTAGTAAGGAGATTCCAATGAACGAACAGACCAATGAACTTGATTCAATGTGCGGAATTTCAGACGACGAGTTGACCAAACTCTTCAAAGAAGCTGTCAGAATAGACAATGAAATCAAGCGCATAAAAGGCACTCCTATCGCCGGTTACGACGCTGAGAAAAAGATGGCTTACCTTGAATACGCCGACGGTCACAGAGAATATATCCATGCAAAATCAGAAGAAGCCTGAAATAATCGTTTTCGCCGGTCCTAACGGCAGCGGAAAATCGACTATCACGCGTTTTGCAAAAATTATCGAACCTTATATCAACGCAGATAACATCAAAAGCGTCAACCACTGTTCAGATATTGAAGCTGCACAACTTGCAGAGAAAATGCGCGAGAAAGCACTGTCCGAGCAAAAGAGTTTCACCTTTGAAACCGTGCTTTCCACAGAAAGAAATCTGAATCTGCTCAAAAAAGCAAAGGAACAAGGCTATTTCATCCGCTGTATTTATGTGCTTACCTGCGATTGCAACATCAATATTGCCCGTGTAAAATCACGCGAAGCAAACGGCGGACACGGAGTTCCAGAAGAAAAAATCGTTTCACGCTACAAAAAAGCACTCAAACTTTTACCCGAACTCATCAACATATGTGACATTGTTCATATTTATGACAACTCAAAAGTTCCCTTCCGAATATTCAAAAAGCGTAAAACCGAGTATTTTTTTTGGTCTAACGAATACTGGTCTGAGAGCAAAATCAAAGATTTGGTAAAAATTTAAACCGTTTTAATCCGTTCCAGTTTGACGTTTATCTCTTCCTCTCTCAGCCAAAAAGTTTATCTGCGATGCGATATAGCCTGCGCCGTAGCCGTTGTCGATATTGACGACAGAAATGCCGTTTGCGCACGAATTTATCATCGTGAGAAGTGCGGAAAGCCCGTCGAAGCTCGCTCCGTAGCCCACCGATGTCGGGACAGCTATGACTGGAACTGCAACCAGACCTCCGATCACACTTGCAAGAGCCCCCTCCATTCCGGCAACCGCTACGATGCAGTTAGCCTTCTGCAGAAGTTCCGTTTTTGAAAGAAGCCGGTGGATCCCGCTGACACCGACATCGTATATCCTTTCGACGAAGCAGCCGAAAAATTCGGCACTCTGCGCAGCTTCCTCGGCAACGGGAATGTCTGCGGTTCCGGCAGAGCAGACCGCTATGTTGCCGATAAGATTTTTCTTCTCTTTCCGCACAGTTATGATTCTCGAAATTTCATCGTACTTTGCGTTTTCAAGGACGCTTTTCACGATTTCAAACTGCTCTTTCGTCGCCCTTGTTCCAAGCACTTCGCCGTTTGCAGCATAGAGTTTCGTGAAAATATCCTTCAGAAACTCATCCTTTTTTCCCTGACAGAAGACCACTTCGGCGAAACCCGTCCGTTTTTTGCGTTCAAGGTCAAGTTCTGCGAAGTTCAAAATATCAGTTCCGCTCATTGATCACCTCGTTCATGCTGCCGCTTCTGAAACCGGTCAAATCCAAAGTTGTGTAGACAAAACCTAACTCTTTGAAAAAACTGTTGATCTCATCTTTTACGGCAAGAATTTTCTCAAAATCGTTCTTCTCGATCTCGATCCGAGCAAGGTTTTTGCCGTGGATCCTCACGCGCTGCTGCGAAAAGCCTTTTTCGCGCAGAAAATCTTCCGCCTTTTCAACCATCTTCAGTTTTTTTTCCGTGATTTCCTCGCCGTAGACGAATCTCGAAGCAAGACACGCCGCGCTCGGTTTGTTCCAGCACGGAAGATCCATCTCTTTTGAAAGGATACGGATCTTGTTTTTCGTAAGTCCGCATTCCAGAAGCGGGCTTTTTATGCCGAGCTCACGAATAGCCTGCATTCCGGGGCGGTAGTCACCTGTATCGTCGGCGTTGCTTCCTTCACAAACTGTAAAAATGCCGTTTTTTGAAGCCAAATCTTTGATTTTATTAAAGATTTCTTTTTTGCAGATATAGCAGCGGTTTTCTGGATTTTCTTTAAAACCGGTGATTTTGAGCGGATCCAGTTCAAGAACAAACTGCCTGATATTCTCATTTTTGCAGAAATTTTCGGCATCCTGCGCCTCTTTTTTAGGAATAAGCGGCGAAACAACCGTAACTGCGACAGCTTTTTCACCAAGTTCGTCGTGTGCCACTTTCAAGAGAAAAGTCGAATCGACCCCGCCTGAAAAGGCGATAGCGGCACTTCCGAAAGATTTCAGAAGTTTCCGCAAGTCCGAAAGTTTCTTATAAATTTCTGTCAAATCACTCTCCACGATCCTGACACCGTGTCAGAATAAATAAAAATGACACCACGTCAATTTTTTGTCTGAGAGCGGGCAGCCCGCCTGCAAAAAACATTTCCAAAGATTATTGTATTTGTTCATTTTTCATTTTCTCTATTGCATATACGGAAATTTCAATGCCCTCATCGTCCGCATATTTATTGACAAGGTACATGCCGATAGATTCAGCTGTTTTCACGGAAGGGATATTCTCGGCTCTCATATAAGAGTAAACGATCTTAAATGTCGTGTGTGAAAACGCCCAGTCTCTTACTGCGGAAGCGGCTTCTTTTGCATATCCGCAGCGCTGTTTATCTGATCTTATATGGTATCCGATCTCGGGTCGGATAAAGCCGTTGATATTCTGCATTGTAAGTCCGCAGTCGCCTATCATTTCTCCTGTTTCTTTCAGGCATACCGCCCATAGACCGAACCCGAATACGCGATAACGCTCGATATTTGTTTCTATCCATTTACGAACCCGTTCTTCATCGAATGTATATGGATAATGGCGCATGGAATCTTTGTCCGCGAAAACACGATAAAGTGCATCGAAATCATCGTTATTCAATTCACGAAGGAAAAGTCTTTCTGTTTCGAGAATGTGGTCAGCCGAACTCTTTAATTGATCTTCGGATAAAGCAGCATAGACATAGGTATCTTTCCGCTTCGACGCACAGTTTTCATCTTTATGGAAGCATATATTTTGTCTGAAGTCACAATCTGTATCTCTGAACTGCCGCAGGATCAGCCGTTCTGCCTTTATTATCTTATCCATTATTTAATACCTTCCCTTGTAAATTCTTTTTGCTTCGCGTGTCCATTTCTGAATGAACTCCGTTTTAGCTTCGGTGTAAGCGTTTCTGTTATGTTCGAACTGCTTCCAAAGTTTCAATTTCAGTGCTTCGTATTCCCGGGCTGTTTGAGGATGTTCCTTCAAGTAATCCCTGAAATATAGTTCGTCGTTGTCCCCTGCAAAGCGAAGATGCAAATGAAAGACTTTTTCGGCAAAACCGTTTTTTGTATATCCGCGATTAAATGATATCCTGTCTTTTTCTGTTGACATTCGAATAAAACCGTTTTCCTCGATTTTTTTTGCGACATTGTCAATATCCGCACATCTGGAGATTTCAACCATGACATCGACAATATTTTTTGCCCATATTCCAAAGATTGCAGTACTGCCAATGTGACTGATTCTTTCTACAGGATATCCGGACAGTGTTTTTTCTAAAAAGTTCCTGATTTCATTATAATAAACTTTCCATTTGTCGTCGTGCGGAACCAAAAATATCGGAAACAAATTCCACAATTCCTGCAAAGTCATTTCGGAAAGTTCTTTTGCCATGCTTACCGTCTAAAAAACCGAAAAATTATAGGGAAAAGCAATGATGATGCAAGTTAAAGAATAGTGCGACAGCAGATTATTCCGCAAGACCGATCGACGAAAGCCACTCGCCGACCTGTTCTTTGCTGGAACCGATTTCGAACGCCTTTTCCAAAGCCTGACGGAACTCTGTTTCTTTGACAGATCTTTTATGTTCTTCGGAAAAAGCCGCCATGTCGTATTTGGAATAATCCTCTACCTGAAGTGTATCGCAAACCGGGAAAATCCGCAGCGATCCGTTCAAAAATCCGAATGGTGCGAAATACTCCTGCATCCGTTTTTCATACATCTGACCGTATAGGTTCGAAGGCATATTCATTGTCAGAAAAACATCGACATTAATCTTTCCGCGGAAACGGCTTGAATAGTCGTTATAGGAAAGAGCAGGAAAAATCAAGCGCTCCATAAATGAGCGAAGACCTCCCGTCGGTTCACTGAAATAGACAGGTGAACCGATTATCAGATGATCAGCCTCAAGTATTTTATCCAACACCGGTGAAAGCCCGTCCTTCCAATAACATCTGCAGATTTCTCCCATCCCCTTGCGCTTGCACGCAAGACAGCTGCGGCAGCCGGAAAAATTCAAATCATACAAATCAACATATTCCGTTTCCGCCCCTGCGGATCCGGCACCTTTCAATGCCTCTTTTAAAAGTTGAGCTGTATTCCAGTTTTTACGCGGACTTGCATTGATAATGACTGTTTTCATGATTCCTCCTGTTTTTCCAACTATTTCACCGAAATCACTTGAGTTTTTTGAATATCTGCTTCATCGTTTTTTTATCGAGCGGGCGCATTTCAGGCAGTTTCAGGCTTTTGACCATGTGCAGCGTCCCCTTTTTGTATTTCTGAAAATGCGCGGTGTTCAGATGCTGTTTGTAGAGCTCTTCGGAAGCGTAAATTTCCAGTATGCTTATTTTATTCGGATCATCAGCATGCTGCATCGGGAAAAGGCATATAACTCCAGGTTCACGCTCTATTGAAAGGCGGTCGACCTCTTCCGCATAAGCCAGATATTCCTGCAGATACTGAGGATGGACTTCTATTTCGGCAATACGGACAACAAGGTCTCCGTCTTTCTCGATCGTCTTCCCCTCAGCCAGCACGACCGAAAACAAACCCAAAATCAGCAAAAAAATCAGTTTTTTCATACTTTTTCCTACCTTATATTTGTCTTTCCGTTTCCAGTACTTCCGGCTACTTCAAATACTTTCTGAAAAACTCGTCTATCCTGCCGAACGGGATCTTTTCAGGATTGTCGTAAAGGTCAACGTGGCTTGCGCCGGGAATTATCACGAGTTCCTTGTTCTCGCCTTTGAGTTTCTTGAACGCTGTTTCGCCGAAGTATCTGCTGTGCGCCTTTTCTCCGTGAACGACCATGACCGCGTTTTCGATCTCACCGGCATAGGCAAGCAGTTTCGTATTGAGGAGCGATGTCGCCGCCGTGATGTTCCAGCCGCCGTTCGAATTGAGGCTGCGTTCGTGGTAGCCGCGCGGAGTCTTGTAGTAAGCGTAGTAATCCTTCACGAACTGCGGAGCATCATCGGGAAGCGGGTCAATGACGCCTCCGCCGAGTTTGTAAGAGCCGTTTTTGAAGTCTTCGGTCCTCTGTGCCATCAGAGCTTTGCGCATTTCGTTTCTTGCTTCCGCACTGTCAGCGCTGTCGTTGTATCCGTTAGCCGTGACGCGGCTCATGTCGTACATCGTGCTTGCGACTGTCGCCTTGACTCTCGTATCGATCGCAGCGGTATTGATTGCCATTCCGCCCCATCCGCAGATGCCGATTATGCCGATTTTTTCGGGATCGATGCTGTCGCGCGTCGAAAGGAAATCGACTGCCGCCATGAAATCTTCGGTATTTATGTCAGGGCTGTTCATATAACGCGGCTCTCCTGCGCTTTCACCTGTAAACGAAGGATCGAATGCAAGTGCAACGAAGCCTCTTTTCGCCATTTCGTTCGCGTAAAAACCGCTTGACTGCTCCTTCACAGCGCCGAAAGGTCCTGAAACCGCGATTGCCGCATTCCCTTTTTCAGCCGCGTTTTTCGGAGTGTAAAGATCGCCCGCAAGCTCTATTCCGAAATGATTTTTGAAGCGGACTTTCGTGCGTACCACGCCTTCCGCAAGCTTGAATGTGTAATGTTCTTCTTTTTTCACAGCTTTCTCCTTTTCATTTAACGGCTGCAGAGCCGCCTTGGTTTCTTCCGCATTTTCCTGTTTTGTTTCATGTTTGTCGCCGCATGAAATCAGCGCAAACACGAAGACCGCAAAAATAATGATAATTTTTTTCATTTAAGCCTCCTATTCAGTTATTCAGTTCTTCATTTCAAAAACAGCCGTTACATCACCTGCACCTAATATCGATTTCAGCTCTGCCTGAGTAATAGAGTCGATTTTGCCGAGACGGGTAAAATTCCACTTGTTAGTATCGTAATAAATAGTAATCTGGTTACCTTGATAAAGAATTATGTCGCCCGGCTCCGTCGTGATCTCCGTATCGTTTTTCGGAAGAGATTCCGGCAGTTCACCGACCTTTTCAAAATTGCCGTAATCGTGCATCTTCACAGTCACAGATCCTTTTTCGAGAAGCGCGAAAAACGCTTTTGCAGAGGAATTGCCGGCAAGCGTCGCCGAAAGTTTCTCTTTCCCGTTTATCGTAATCGTGATTTTCATCGCCTCCTCCTTTTCCATAGAGGCTGAACCGCTGTTTTCAGTCTCTGATTCCGCACTTTCCGCCTCAGCTTCGCCGCATGAGATCAGTACAAATACTAATGCCGCGAAAACAATGAGAATTTTTTTCATTTCACTCTCCTTTTTTCATAGAACGATTATCCTGACACCGTGTCAGGTTTCGAGTCATCTTAAACAAAAATGACACCGTGTCAATTTTTTATTTTGACATCGTGTCAGGTATCAGGTTGCTGTTTTTGCGATACTTTCACCGGTCAGTCGAGAATCCGTCCGTCTCTTGAAATCGTGACGACCTGCCACGGGATGAATTTTCCGCTGTTCAGCAGTGCATTTTCTGCTGCTCTTTGCAGTCCACCGCAGCACGGAACTTCCATGCGGACGACTGTCACGCTTTTGATGTCGTTGTTTCTGATGATCTCGATGAGTTTTTCCGAATAATCTACTGCATCCAGTTTCGGGCATCCGATGATGGTGACCTTCCCTTTCATAAAATCTTCGTGCATGTTTGCGTAAGCGTAAGCGGTGCAGTCTGCCGCGATCAGCAGTTTGGCTCCGTCAAAAAAGGTGCATGAACGGGAAGGAGTTTGATCTGGCACGGCCACTGGTTAAGTCTGGAAGCTGTTTTCGGCACAACCGGAGCAGAAGTCTGCGGTTCCTGAAGCTCTCCTTCTCTTTTGATCTGCATGAAGCGTGATCCGGGGCAACCCTGAAAAGGAGCTTGTTCTACGCTTTCAGCCTTTTTGGCAGCAGTTACGGCAGCTTCGTCATAGGCGGGAGCTTCCCTTTCCTCAAACGAGATCGCCCCAGTCGGACAGTTCGGAAGACAGTCTCCGAAACCGTCGCAGAAATTTTCGCGCACCAGTTTCGCCTTTCCATTCACCATTTCTATTGCACCTTCATGACAGGCTTTGGCACAAAGGCCGCAGCCGTTGCATTTTTCCTCATCAATGCGGATTATCTTGCGGATCATCGTGATTTTCCTCTTTATTCCGGTTATTATCCGATCAAAATCTTAAGATCTTCATCGACTGTTGTGATACCTGCGATACCGAAGTTTTCGACCAGAACTTTCGCAACATTCGGACTCAAAAATGCAGGAAGTGTCGGCCCGAGATGAATATTTTTTACACCGAGGTAAAGAAGTGCCAACAGGACGATAACAGCTTTCTGCTCATACCACGCAATGTTGAATGCAAGCGGCAGTCTGTTGATGTCGTCTAGACCGAAAATCTCTTTTAATTTCAAGGCAATAAGTGCAAGAGAGTATGAGTCGTTGCACTGCCCTGCATCCAATACTCTCGGAATGCCGCCGATGTCGCCCAGATCGAGTTTGTTGTATTTGTATTTTGCGCATCCGGCTGTAAGGATCACGACATCTTTGGGAAGTTTTTTCGCAAATTCAGCGTAATATTCCCTGCTCTTCTGCCTTCCGTCGCAGCCTGCCATGACTACGAACTTGCGGATCGCGCCCGATTTTACGGCGTTGACTACCGGCTCAGCCAGAGCAAAAACCTGCTCATGTGCAAAACCGCCGGTAATTGTGCCCGTTTCGATTTCTGTCGGTGCCTGACATCCTTTCGCCTGCTCGATTATGGCAGAAAAATCCTTTGTTTCTCCATATTTTCCTTCAATGTGCCTGCATCCGGGGAATCCTGTCGCTCCAGTCGTCCAGAGGCGGTCTTTGTAACTTTCAGAAGGCGGCACAACGCAGTTTGTCGTCATAAGGACAGGACCGTTGAATTTTTCAAATTCCTCTTTCTGTTTCCACCATGCGTTGCCGTAGTTTCCTGCAAAGTGCGGATATTTCCTGAATGCCGGATAATAGTGAGCAGGAAGCATTTCGGAATGGGTATAGACATCGACTCCTGTGCCGGAAGTCTGTTCCAGAAGCATTTCCAGATCTCTGAGATCGTGACCTGAAATCAGGATGCCGGGGTTTTTACGGACACCGATATCAACTTTGGTGATTTCGGGATTGCCGTAAGCTTCCGTGTTTGCTTTATCAAGAAGAGCCATGCCGTCAACACCGGATTTTCCTGTTTCCAGAGTAAGTGCGACCAGATCGTCTGTCGAGAGAGAGTCATCCAAAGTCTTTGCAAGCGCACTTTGAATGAAGGCATCAATTTCCTCGTTGTCCTGCAGAAGGGCGTTTGCGTGCTTCAAATAGGCTGCAAGTCCCTTCAAACCGTAGGTGATAAGTTCACGCAGACTGCGGACATCTTCATTTTCCGTGGCAAGAACGCCTACTGTTTTCGCTTTTTCGTCAAAGGTTTCGACCGAACCGTTCCAGAAAGCGGCTGCCGGTAGTTTTGACCTGTCGTCGATTTGCGCAAGAAGTTCCTCTTTCACAGCGAGCGTTTTTTCAACCGCTTTTATTATCGCTTCACGGTCGAAGTTCGCGTTTGTGATCGTCATGAAGAGATTCATCGTGACCAGATGATTGACATCAAGCCCGATCTTTTTACCTTCGGCGCGGAGTGCAGTCGTTACCGAGGAGAGTCCCTTCGTAACATAGATAAGCAGATCCTGCATTGCAGCGACTTCGGGTCTCTTTCCGCAGACACCTGAAACGGTACATCCTTTGCACTGTGCGGTTTCCTGACACTGAAAGCAGAACATTTTGTTTGTCTCCATTTTTTCCTCCATTGTTAAGTTTTCAACTTCATCATTAAGGATCACTAAGGTTCTCCCCACTCATTCCGATGCAAAAATACAGTGAAAATTTCAAAAATCTGTATCTACAGATACACAAACGGATTTTTTTTCGTATAATGCCGCAGAGAGATTGAAGGGAGGGAAAAATGGATTATTCAATACTTGAGAAAAGTTCACTGTTCAGAGGGATCCCTGCGCATGAAATCAGCAATGATCTGGAAAAAATATTTTACAGGATAGTGCGATGCGACAAAGGCAGGCTGATATTCCGCCCGATGGAATCAGCCACGCGGATCGCCGTGATCCTCGAAGGACGTGTTGAAGTTCAGAAACTGCTTACAAACGGAACCAAGGTCAATGTCTCTTCTTTCGGAGCCGGCGAAATAATAGGTGCCGCCGCAGTATTTTCGCGGAACAGAAAATATCCGTGCGGTATCGCCGCACTTGAACCCGTCACACTAATGATCCTGCAGAAGGAAGATTTGCTGAAACTCATGCAGAAAGATATCCGCATAATGGAAAATTTCGCCACAGAGATCGCTTCCGCTGCATACATGCTCCAGCAGCGTCTGGAACTTTTTTCATACAGCGGGATCGCGCAGAAAGCGGCATTCTGGCTGTTGATGCAATCTAAACAGAGCGGGAAAACAAAGATCCTCATTCCAGGTTCTGTCTCAAAATGGGCAATGCTTATGAATGTCTCACGCTCTTCGCTTCACAGAGAATTGAAGCGGCTTGAAGAACAGTCGCTGATCTCCTACGCACCGCCGGTCATCGGGATACTGAACTCTGCCGGATTGCAGAAAGTGCTGGGATAATGTAAGAACGCGCTTTTAGATACGCGCCAGTCTGAACTTTACCAGTCAAAGGTCATCTGTTGCGGAAAGCATGGATCTTCAGTTTGAACAGGATTGGTGACAGATAGCCCCAGAAGTCTCACCGGATGCTGACCAGCATCGACTTCATTGAGCAGCTCACGAGTAATTGAAAGGATCTCCTCAAAAGTCTCGATCGGCTTATTGCAGCTGCGGCAGTGTGTCGTCTGCCTGAAATCACTGTATTTGATCTTCAAAACCAGGGAACGCCCCGTAAAACCGTGTTTTTTAAGCCTTTCTGTCAATTCGTTTGCCAGATGAGACAGTTCTTCAAGCATTTCCGCGCAACTTTTAAGATCTTTTGCATAAGTGCGCTCGCACCCCAGCGACTTGCGGATGAACTCCGTTACGACAGGACGATCGTCGATGCCTCTCGCAAAGTCATAGAAGATCTGCCCGGTCTTTCCGAACTCGCGTCTCAATGTCTCAAGCGGCACTTCACGAAGTTCACGTCCGGTAAAAACTCCCATTTTGTGCAGATGCTGAGCCGTCTTTTCCCCGACTCCCCAGAACTGTTCGACCTTCAGTCTGTCGATAAACCCGAGCGCACGGTCAGGATGGATCGTGCAGAGCCCGTCCGGTTTGCGGTAGTCGCTTGCGATCTTGGCAAGGAACTTGCAGTAGCTTACCCCTGCAGAAGCGGTGAGTCCGGTATCCTCAAATATCCGCCGCTTGATCTCTGAAGCGATATCGACGGCCAGAGGGATCCCCTTTTTATTGCGCGTCACATCCAAAAAGGCCTCATCCAGACTCAAAGGCTCGATCATATCAGTGTATTCCCTGAAAATATTCCGTATCTGCTCCGAGATTTCCTTATAGCGCGAATACCTGCCTTCGACGACGATGAGATCTTTGCACAAACGGTGCGCCGTAACGATAGGAAGCGCCGAATGGATCCCGAATTTGCGCGCCGTATAGTTTGCAGTTGCGACCACTCCGCGCGGACCGTCATGCCCGACTACCACAGGATGTCCTTTCAAATCGGGATTATCGTGCTCTTCCACTGAAACGAAAAAGGCGTCCATATCGACATGAATGATCTTGCGATACTTGATCACCATGAAAAAATCCTACGAAAAACAAAACCCGCCAAGATATAGATATTCAGGCAAAAGTGCAAGGATCTCTGTGAATCTCGCCTTCTGCCGGCTCTCTTGGTTCAATTGTCTGCGATCTTTTCAAGCCAGGAGACGATCTTCGGAAGTGAGACCGTGACCTCATCGTCATATACAGCAAGTGTCAGAGGGCTTACTTTAGCCGCAGTCCGTTTCGATGTATCCTGGATCGCGTTTCCGAAACCGCTGCCGCCGTGCGTTACCAGAGAATAAATGGTCTTGCCTTCAAGTTTATTTTCAGTCAGGAATTTCTGCACCGGAACGGGAAGCGTCCAGTGCCAGAGCGGATAAACCAGAATGACCGTGTCATAACCGGAAAGATCCGGTGCAGTGTCTTCAAGTTCAACAGGTTTTTCTCCCTGAAACTCTTTGGTGGCTTCGATAACGGTGTCGACGTAGCTTGAAGGGTATTTGTTTTTTGTCTTTATCGCGTAGAGCGGATAACCAGTGGCATTTGCAATCATTTTCGACAAAAGTTCGCTGTTCCCCGCAAGTTTTCCGCCGTCATTCATTAAAGAGGCGCTGGAGACTGCATCGACATCCTTTGCAAAATCGGTGTTTCCGACTCTGGTAAAATAAATGATGATCCCCTTCTTCCCTTTCATATCGATCTGTTCAGTACGAGCCGCCTGTTCACGGTCGATATTCACCGTCCGGAAGTGCCTTCTGATGTAGGAAACTCCGAAAAGCGCAAAAAGCACGACCGCAAGCACCAGAACCGCTGAAATCACCGAATAACGCACTTTGTGCGCAGAAATTTCTCTCCGCAATTTTGAGAACATAAGTTTCTCCTTTGTTCCGATTTCCTTATTTGATTTTGCTGTATTCTTCGTCACTTACCGGCTCAAGCCACTCAGAACCGGCTCCTTCGCAGGTGTTTACCGTTATCGAAAGGTGCGAAAACCAGCTGTCTGCTGCCGCACCGTGCCAGTGCTTGACCTCAGGCGGAATGCGGATGACGTCACCTTCGTTGATTGCTTGCGGCTCTTTGCCTTCGAACTGGATCCACCCTTTTCCGCCTACTCCGACAAGTATCTGCGACGAGCAGTGGTGAATGTGCCAGTTGTTGCGGCAGCCCGGCTCGAAAGTGACATTCGCTATCGAAGCATCCTCGCTGTTGAGAGGCGCAAGCCAGCTGTTTCCGATAAAATATTTTGCGTAAGCAGTGTTCGGTTCGCCGACTGCGAACATAGATTTTTCAGCATAATCGCTGATGTTTTCAGCCTGAACTTTGGTGTTCGTTTTCTCTTTCATCGTGTTTTCTCCTGTTTTTTGGGTTGATGCACACGCCGTCATGCAGACAAATGCTGCGGCAAGAAGGAATGCAATTGTTTTTTCTGAAAAATTT
This sequence comes from bacterium, assembly GCA_017405875.1. Lineage (GTDB taxonomy): Bacteria > UBP6 > UBA1177 > UBA1177 > UBA1177 > UBA1177. The sequence goes on along the minus strand of JAFQZM010000037.1, from coordinate 11,829 downwards.
CTCATTTTTTATCTCCTAAAGTTTCGTTTACAGCCGCAATGATATTAAGCGTCCTCGGATAGCCGATATACGGCATGATCTGAGACGCGACCGAAATAAGGAACTCTTTGTTGTTACCGACAAGGTTATTGCCGTTTATGTGTGCCCTGAGCTGCGCTTCGTTCGTGCCGTCAGCCGCTATGTAGCAGAATGTCACCAGTTCGCGCTGCTGCACCGTAAGCCCTGTCCTCGTGTAGTAATCACCGAAACAGTTGTCTGCAAGCCAGCGGTTCATATAGCCTTTTTTATAGAAATCGCGCATTCCCTCTCCAAAAATCTCGATCTGCTTCTCCGCTCCTTTCTGAAGACGTGTTTCAGGTGTTGTAGTTGACTGACCGGCAAGAGGAATTCTGATTTTTTTCTTTTTGAAGACATAGTTTGTCGCCTTGAAGAAAGGATAGATCCTGCCGATTCCGCAGTAAGCTACAGCCTGATAGAGAATTTCCCTTGCCTCGACCGGAGTTACACCGCTGTCAAGCGATTCAGCAAGCATTTCCGGATAAAAATCGACTGCGCCGCGCCCGAGCATAGCGGCTAAGATTGCGATATGCCTCGTTTTTTCGTCAAGCCTGACACCATTTTCATTTACGACTTCATTCTGCGAAAAAGCGGCGAAAAACTGAGCAAATTCGGGGTCTGTTTTTTTCAACTCGTCCAGATAATACCCTGCGGAAACAGTTGTTGTCAAAATCGCACTCATAAATATCACTCCTAAAAATTTTCTCATAAAACCTCCGAATTAAAAAATGAACATTATTTTGACACCGTGTCAGGTTTATACTATTTTTTTGCTGTTATTCTGTCGAAATTCTTGTCGCCGCTTTCTTCACTGAGTGCACCCGTTATTTTGTGCGGTTTGTAGGCACTTTCGAGTGTCTTTGCATCATCTTCCGAGAGTTTCAGATCAACTGCCCTGACTGCATCATCAAAATGCGCCATGCTTGTTGCACCGACGATCGGAGCTGCCACTCCCTTCGTGAAATGCCATGCGAGCGCGATCTCAGTCATAGAAACTCCGTATTTTTCAGCCATATCAGCCACTTTTGCGATGATTTCAAGGTTATTTTCCATTTCGGAATCGTATTTGTCGCGGATAACTTTATCTGTTTGAGAACGTCTGCTTCCCGACTCCCAGCCTTTATGCGCAAGATGTCCGCCGGCAAGAGGGCTGTACGGAATAAGCGAAACCCCGTACTGTCTGCAAACGGGAATCAGTTCACGTTCATCCTCGCGGTAAAGAAGATTGTAGTGATTCTGCATAGTTGAGAATTTCGTCCAGCCGTTTTTCTCCGCCGCGATCTGCATATTATGGAACTGATAGCCGTACATAGCACTCGCGCCGATAGCCCTTACCTTCCCGGCTTTTACGAGACTGTCAAGAGTTTCCATCGTCTCTTCGACCGGAGTCGAATAATCGAAGCGGTGAATCTGGTAGAGGTCAAGGTAGTCCGTGCCGAGCCGTGAGAGCGTCCCGTCGATTTCGCGCAGAACAGCCGCTTTTGAGAGCCTGCCCTCATTAAAATAGACTTTTGACGCGAGCACTACCTTGTCACGCCCGATTCCGAGATTTTTCAGCGATTTTCCGATGTATTCTTCGCTCGTGCCGAAGCTGTAGCAGTTTGCAGTGTCAATAAAATTCACACCGAGACTGTAGGCATGTTCGATCATTTTCTGTGTGTCAGCCTGATTCAGAGTCCACTGGTGGAACCTCTCAGACGCTTCTCCGAAACTCATTCCGCCGACGCAGATGCGCGACACCTTGATCCCCGTGTTTCCTAATTCCGTGTATTGCATAAAATCCTCCTTAAACCGTTGTTTTCCAAGCCGTGTCAGCTAAAACCCTATCTCTTTCAGCCACTGCGAAACTTTTTTCTCCGCTTCAGCCCTTTCGTTCTGCGCGGTGTGACCGTATATCGCGAGACCTTTCAGAGCCTTTCCGCCTTTAGCTGCATTTTTGACGTTGTTTTCGGTTCCGCTCATTCCGCTTCCCTCGTGGGTACAGAACGGAACAACATTTTTGTCTGCAAAATCGTAGCTTTCCAGAAATGTGTAAACAGGCATCGGCATATCGCCCCACCAGTTAGGATAGCCGATGAAGACCGTGTCGTACTGCGCGAATTTCGCAACTTTTCCGACGATTTCAGGTCTCGCCTTCTTCTGTTTTTCATCTTTCGCATACTCCGTCAGCGCAGCATAGCCTTTCGGATAATTGTCTTTCGCGACTTTGATTTCAAAAAGGTCTCCGCCTGTTTTCGCCGCTATCATTTTTGCAATAATTGCCGTATTTCCCTCGGTAATATTGCCTACCGAATACTGCTCGCCCGTTCTTGAAAAATATGCAACGAGAACTTTCGGTTTCGCCGGAGTTTTTGCCGGAGCCGCCTCAGCCGCACCGAGCATTCCGTTTGCCGCGAACAATGTTGAAACAATAGCAACAAAAGATTTGAATTTCATAACAGCCTCCAATAAAAAAAATGAACATCATTTTGGCACCGTGTCATTTATTTCACCAGTTTTCGTATCTTTTTCCTGTATTCAGCAATTTGAGTTCCTTCATTTCGCTTTCAGTCAGTTCGAAATCAAGAATATCGTAATTTTCCTTGATGTGAGCGGCATCGCCTGAGCCGGGGATCACGATATATCCAGCCTGAATATGCCAGCGGACTATAATCTGTGCAGCCGTCTTTTTGTGTGATTCTGCAATTTTCAGGACTGCCGGATTCTTCAAATGTTCTTTTGCATGGCTGCGTCCACCGAAAGGATACCAGCTTTCGACATAGATTTTCTGCTTCTTAACCCTGTCGCGCAGAGTGTTATTCTGATAAAACAGATGATTTTCATTCTGCACAACCGCAGGCGGAATTTCAAAATCATTGATAAAACGGCTCACCGATTCTTCCTTGTAGAAATTCGAGATTCCAACAGAGCGGATTTTTCCGTTTTTCACAGCTTTCACCATTGCTTTGTAGACAGTGTCGTCGTTGCTTCCGTGTTGATGGAGAAGAACCAGATCGATGTATGAAACACCGAGTTTTTTCAAAGAGTCGTCAATATCAGCATCGGGATTGTCGCTCCACGGAACAAGTTTTGTTGTGACAAAAACCTCTTCCCTTTTGCAAATTCCATCCTTGACCGCACGACCGAGAGCCTTCCCTACTTCGGCTTCATTTCCATAATATTTAGCGGTATCAATCAGTCTGTAACCCGCTTTCAGCGCAGTATAGACGGCATCTTCCGCCGTTTTTCCGCTCAAAGCCCATGTGCCGAGACCGAGAACAGGCATTTCATAGCCTGAATTGAGTTTAACTGTCGGTAATTTCATTGTCTTTTCTGCCACAGCAACCGCAAATACCGCCGTCACGTCACCTTCGCCCAAAATCGTTTTAAGTTCCTGCTGTGTTTTGCCGTCAACTCTGCCAAGCAGCGTGAAATTCCAGCTGTTCACATCATAGTAGATCGTGATTTGATCCCCTTGATAAAGGATAATGTCACCGGGTCTCGTCGTGATCTGCGTATCGTTCCGCGGAAGGGAGTGCGGCAAGTTGCCGACCTTCTCGAAATTCCCGTAATCATGCATATTCACTGTAACATCACCTTTTGATAGCAGTTCATAGAACGCTGCGGCAGAGGAATTGTCAGAAAGGGTCGCGGAGAGTTTATCCTTTCCGTTTATCGTGATTGAAATTTTCATAGCAGCCTCCGTTTCAGATTGGGAATTCTGACCATTCTGGTATTCAGACGGCTTCTCGGAATCAGCGGCTTCAACTCCGCATGATGTCACGAAAAGCATGAAAAACACCAAAACAAAAGTTACAATCTTTTTCATAAAACCCTCCATTGAACGAACACTCTTCCGGTTTATCACATACTTTCTTTCAGAATCTGAACGATTTCATCTTTCGTGAACTTGTGATAGCCTGAATTGATGAGGAAAGTCCCTTTAGCGATTCCTTCGAACATATCTTCCGTAACGCCGAGTTCCGCAATATGAAGGCAGAGACCGAGTTCCTTCATCCAATTTTCCATAGCCTGAAGTCCTTCTTCCGCGATTTTCTCCTCGCTTTTGCCTGCGCAGTCAACATCCCAGACATTTTTCGCGAAACGGGCGAATTTCCACGGCGCATCTTTCATGGAAACGCGGTAGTAAGGAAGCGATACGCCCGAAAGAGTCATTCCGTGAGTCGCATCGGTGAAAGCTCCTATCGATTGGCCGATCATGTGGACCATCCAGTCCTGCGGTTTTCCTTTTCCGATGAGGGTGTTGAGCGCCCATGTCGCGATCCACATGATGTTGCTTCTCGCCTCGTAATCCTCGGGATTTTTGACAGCGATGCGTGATGAGTGGATGAGCGAGCGCATGAGACCTTCTGCGATATAGTCGGAAGTGTTGTCGTCGTCGCCAGAGAAATACTGCTCCATTATGTGCGACATTATATCGAAAAATCCGGCGATCATCTGCTTTTTCGGGATCGAGAAAGTGTATTTCGGGTTTAAAATCGCGAATTTCGGGTAGAGTTCCTCGCCGAAAACATGGCCGATTTTGAGTTTCTGCTCGTGGTTCGTGATGACCGATCCGCCGTTCATTTCGCTCCCTGTTCCGACCATCGTAAGAACGCATCCCAGAGGAAGGATCCTGTTTGCCGGATTTTCCATTTTAAGATAGTATTTTTCCCACGGGTCGCCGTCATACCATGCCGACACAGCAACGCCTTTTGCATAGTCGACAACAGAGCCGCCGCCTACCGCAAGAATGAAATCGACATCGTTTTCGCGTGCGATCCTGCACCCTTCGAGCAGCTTTTCGACCGTCGGATTCGGCATAACACCGGGGTCCTCGAAAACCTCCTTGCCTGAGCTTTTGAGAATTTCCATGACAGCATCGTAAATCCCGTTCTTTTTGATAGAACCGCCGCCGTAACTCAGCATGATTTTTCTGCCGTATTTGGCAAGCTCGTCTTTCAGGAAATCAAGAGATTTGTCACCGAAATAAAGCCTTGTAGGGTTTGAATAAACAAAGTTTCCGTTCATAAAAGCCTCCTTTTAGTTAAAACGAACATTATCACGTCACAGCGTCAGAATAAATAAAAATGACACCGTGTCAAGTTTTTATTTTGACACCGTGTCAGGTTTTTACACTTTCATTTCCATTCTTTTTTCAAAATGGCGTATTGATATGTGTTTTCATATCTCGGCGTACCGTCCGGATTGTTTACGAATGAGATAAACTCCAAAAACAGCCCTTCGCGGCGCATACCGAGCTTTTCGCAGAGTTTCTGGCTCGGGACATTGTAATCCTCGGTATAGGCATATATTCGCCTTGCACCTTTTTCATTGAAGAGATAGTCAAAAAAAGCCCTTGCTGCTTCATAAGCGTAACCCTTTCCGGCGTAGTTCAGGTTAAGCATCCAGCAAGGACTGAATGTATCCCGTGGCGAATCTTTATCCTCATGCGGCTCGTCGCTTTCCGGGCAGGCAAAGATCTCGCCGATGACTCTGCCGTTTTCTTTCAGAACGATAGCAAAGTAATATTCCGTCTCGCCGACACGCTTTTTCATTTCGTTCTCAGCCTCTTTCAGCGAATTCAACTTCATACTGGCGAAACAATTTACAGCTGGTTCTTTCAGATATTCGTACACATCCGCCGCGTCACTTAAAACAAACGGACGCAGAATCAATCTTTCTGTTTCAATGGTTTTAACTCCATTTTTCATTGCTCACCTCCAACTATCATACTCCTTCACATTGCGACATCATAACGGCAGAAAGCTACATTGAAGTTGATACGGCGTCAAACTTTTATCCGGCACCGCGGCGCATCCATGCTCAACCAGCTAACAAGCTGAAATTATTAACAAAAAACCAAGGAATATTGATTGTTTTAGTTACCTGTTTTTTTATTGTTTGTTTTTTTGGAGGCACTCATGAAAGTTTTTAAGGTTTCTGCTTTGTTTGCTTGTGTATTTGTTTTATTGATCGGTTGTGAAAACAGCATCAAAAGCATTGCTCCGATTGATATCAACGGACAAAAAGCGGCTTCAACGGCACCCCGACCGATATAACCTATTCGACCGACTGCAAATAGCGGCTAGAACATTCAGTCGCGCGGCCTATTTCTTTATAGGTTCTAAAATGACATCCAATACAGATCAGCAGTGCCGCGTTCCTGCCAATACCATTTGTCCGGTTCGTTGGGCATATCTTCTTTATATGTGTGCATATACTTCATCCTGTGGAAGTTCCCGCTTAAATTCAAGGGTGAATGCGCCGGATTTGATTTCAGTGAGCGGAGGCATTGCGACCATGTCAATTGTTGCGACAGTGTCACCACAATTTTTACACACGGTGCGTGGAAAATTGAAAAAATCGACATTTGGAAATATGTCTGACATGGTCTATTTTGCCTCGTTTTCTTTAATTACAATCTCCAAACGATCACCTTTATCGGGTTCAACACGACGGATAAAGTTTTGTGACTTCAAAGCACGAAAAACTTTTTTCACGGCACTTTACTGAACAATAGTTATGTTATTTTCGTTCTGATAATCAAGCAATTGTTTATATAACTTTGTACTACTAAATTCATTTTTCCCAAAAGTTGCTCTCAGAGTTGTCTCAATTTTATCTATTGCAACTTGATGATGTTTTGTTGTTACAATATTGCAAAACAAATTAATGAAATCATGACCGTTGGTTATCAATAGGTAATCTGCCAGTTCAGAACATTTGGGGAGTTCTTCACACATTCTTACTCTTTCAGCATCAATTGGACTTTGGGGATTCCTAATGTTCAAATCAGCTATTATTGCGTTATTCATGTTATCAATGCTTTCTTGATAAAACTTGCCAGGTTTAGTTTTCTCAAATTCAACACCCCAATCATTAATAAAGCTTAGCTTGCGAAGTTTACTTAGTTTTTCCAATCGCTCGAGACAATGAATTCTTAATTTATTACTACTCATTTCGCCTTTGTAGCAGTTACAATACAGCCTTTCAAAACAAGTATCCACCGAAATAATCATCATTTCCGCGCAAGAATAATCACAAAAAAAGCATTGTTCATTTATTGGTTTCTGGAAATAATCTTTATCTCGAATCCCAATTACCCTTTTATCCTTAAAATAATATTGAACTATTTTGTTAACTCCAATACTGCTTGAGTAGGACTGCAATATTTCAGAATTTGCAGAAAGCAAAGGAAGAAACAGCTTTTTATCATCTTCGCCTTCAACTACCACAAACACTTTTTTTTTGTCTTGACTCAGTTTTAACTTAATTTCAGAAATTATGTCGTTTTCGTCAAGTGAATCTCTAATAGAATTAACCATTATACAATTCTCCCAAATCAATCTGAAGATTCCAGTTGTTTGTTATAATTTGAGGGGAATGAGTAGCAACCACAACCCGGATATTTTCTTTAAGATCTACCACACTCTTAAGGTTTTCCATTAGTTCTTTTTGCCATGCAATGTGCAATGAAATTTCAGGTTCATCTATTAGGAGAAGGTTGACATCCGATTCAAAAATTAATTTATAAAATAACACTAATATTTCTTGCTCTCCAGAAGAAAGATCATTTAGAGATAATGGCTTTCCATCATCCGTTTCAACGACTATCCCGTCAGTACTTGAAAGCTTCATTTTCTTGAAAGTGAGCTTTTCGTTAACAATTCTCTCATATATGTCCAATTTATTGATTATTGATTCAAAGACTTCGTATTTCTTGTTGGCATCTCCAAGATAAATAGACAATTCTATGCCAAATCTTTGCAATTTATCTTCAGCCAAATTATCCATATTTAAAGCATCTTGAATTTTTGCCAATCCGTATTTTTGAAGTTTCTCTTGTTTACCTTGTATTTCTTTCAGTCCGGCAAGTATATCAGCTGGAAGTTGCTTGTTTTTATTAGTTTCAAACAGTCGCTTAATATAAGTGCTATCAAGATTACTGGATAATGAAGAATGTTTTTTCATTATTTCTGCCAATTCGGCTTTGAGCTTTTCAGAATTTTCATTAATAACGGTAACATATTTTACTCTAGAACGACTAGATCTTTGTTCATCTTCAGGAATCATTCTCTTTTCAATCAGCCTCTGCTCTTGAATAAAGTGGACATTGCCGATGCTTTTTTGAATGTCTTTAATTAATCCCATTGCTGTATTTAGTTTTTTCCTTTCACTTTGAAATTTATTTGAAGATAGCCTTTTTTCCGATAATGTATCTAGAATTGAAGATACAAATCTTTGTTCAACAGTATCTTCCCTAAAAAAATTCCAATGTTCTGACAAGTCATTGATTGTTATTTGCCCCATGAATGAAGAGAAATCAAGCCTTCTACTAAGATTATTTTTAGGATATGGAAATGCATAGTCATTAATCTTAAATTCATTTTCATCCTTTGTGATTTTAAGGCGAGGTTCACCATTGTCATTTTCGCAAACTATTGTCAGCGTCTCAAATGAATAGGAAAGTACTTTTTCAAAACTATCATTGCATAGATTGTTGAGAATTCGCAAAATAGTTGATTTTCCATATCCGTTTGGACCTGTTATAATCATAATGCCTTCTGCTTTGAAAGATAAATTATAATCAAAGCGTCTGAAAAGTTTTGTTATTTCTAATGATTTTAACATATACATCCTCCTATTGTTTATATTCACAGAACATTTTCATTGCTTTTCCCTGCTATCTAAAAAATCAACAATCTAAATATTATAATTGGAGTGCTTTTGATTACAATTATTTAAAATAACGGTCATAAAAGTATTCGATATGGCGTTTCGGATGACATAGAAAAATTATAAGAATGTTGCTTGTTTCTAATCATTAGAATGTATTTACCGATTCCATTGCAAATTTTCAAAATCAATCCCCTTAATTTATTTCACTCATCTATTCACCGAAATGCATTTCGCAACAATCTGGCTTTATTTCTCCAACAAAAACAGATGGTTTTTCCTCTTGCATTAAAATATAAACTATCGATTTTGTTCTTGTCAGAGTGACATAAAACAAACGTCTTTCTTCCGCGAACATAAAACCTTCAGGAGTCGCCAGCAATCGGTTAATTATCGGATCATCAATCATCTTGTTCGGAATATTGCCAGCGTTGATCAGTATGACAAAATCGCTTTCCAAACCTTTTGATCCGTGAATCGTTTTATAAGATATTTTAAAATTCGGAAAAGCCCGATTTGTTTCTGATTGGAATTTCTTATTGATATCGTTATTAGTTCTTCCCAATATCAAAATTTCAGCCGAAGAATTGATTCCGGAAATTTCACGGAGAGCTTGTTCCAATGCTACCGAACTATTATCATAGCCTTTGTAAGTTATTATTCGAACAGGATCTTGCTGGTGTTTATCCGATTTGATCTGCTTTTTAAATTGCAGAGGATTTTTCATAATAAACTTTCCTGCGATATCCTGTAATTCAGCTGAATTTCTGTGGGTTGTCGTGATATAGTTAACTGTAGCATCCGGGAAAGTAGTTTTATTGAAATCTACAAAAATATTTATATCGGAACCGTTAAATCTGTATATAGACTGCCAGTCATCTCCTACAACCATCAGTTTTGAATTTCCATGTTCCACCAATTTTTTCAAAAACTTAAATCTGCTTTCAGAAATATCCTGAAATTCATCAACAAGGATATATTTGTAACAGTATTTGTTCTGAAATTCCGGCAAATCCAAAAAATCTGTTGACTGCAATATCATGTCATCGAAATCAATTTTATCATTTTCTTTAAGCTGAGAGATATAGTAATCATAGATTTCTTTCGCTATTTCGAGGAATATTGTTGCTCTCTTTCTTTCGTAACCTGTTCCATATACAAATGAATCAAACTTTGTATTATCCCTGAATTTTGATTTATAAAGTCCTAAGAATGTTGCCAAAACATCCATAAATTTTGAAAAATCACGTTCTTCATATAAGTCTAAAACTGTTTCTTTGATCTGTTTTGAAGTCAATGGTTTAAATTCAACTTCCTGCTCTTCCAGTTTCTTTTTTAAATTGGTAAATATCTTTCCGTTTGAGAACTCATAAGAATAGGTTTCGATACAGACAGTATTGTTTCCACGATGCGTTTTTCTTTTCCAATCTATGCCTGCGAGGTAATTTTGTTCTTCATTGTATGAATATTGACGAGCTCGTCCGTCCTTATCTATGCCATAATGCTCTATATAAATTCCGTAATCAGGAAGGAAAAAATCAGGGCAATATCTGCGTCTATCCAAAGTTGCAGTATTGATTTCATAAGGTTTTTCATACTCGTATTCGATGCCGTTAACAAACAAGAAGTTGGCTATAACCAATTCCTGAACGCTACGAACATATTCTTTTTTAGCTGTAACATTGTTTTGGGGGTCTTTATTGAGATTTTTCAGAGCTTCTTTCAATGTCCTATATGGCTTTTTAAATGTCCAATCCTGCTCTTCCTTATTGATTTCTTTTTTCTCAAAATCAAAGGTGATTGAACGAATATAGCATGAAAAATATTTAAATATCTTCTGAACAAATTTGTTGTCAGAAGAAATCCGTTCTTCAAGAAATGCTTTTATGTGAGAGAGAATTTGATCTTCTACAGCTTTTTTCTCCCCATAATGCTTGGTTAAAATTTCATTTCCTAAAGAATGGAATGTCTTGGCTTTCATATTTGCGGAAACCTTTGCCACTTTTCGGCTTATATCATCAACTGAATCGCTGGAATAAGACATCAGCAGGATTTCATCTTCTTTTGCCAGATTATTTTCCAGTAAATACTGGATTTTTCCGCATATTGTCAGTGTTTTACCCGTTCCGGCACCTGCAACAACCAAATTATGTTTGGAATCGCACAAAATCGCTCTTCTTTGCTCCTCATCCAGCGAATAACCGCATACTTTGTCGAAAATAGGATCGTTTAAGTGGTTTTTTATAAAATATTCATTATGCCATTCTATTGATCTCACAAGTCGATATGATTCTTCTTTACTTGAGTCATTTCCACAATATTTTTCTATCTCTTTCAATTGTTTTTTAAAACTATCAAAATAAGAATCATATATGCTAAAATATTTATCGGGAAGTTGTTCAGCAATAGATGCTCGAAATTTCCGAATTAAAGACATTGAAAATGCAGAGGAATCTTCTGTTTTTTCTATGCTTCCTATTTTTTCCGTGTTTTTCGCGTTAATCATCAAACTATCGCTAATTTTAGGATCTTTTTTAACAACTGATGGTTTCGCTGGATTTTCGCCTATACTGTCCATGAACTCATCAAGACTCATTTTCTTATTAACTGACGGTGAAAAATTGATTTTTGCTTCTTGTTTGTTGAATACATTAGTGTTAATTGACTCAGAGTATGTTATGCTTGCATTATGAGCTTTAATCTTCTCCAAAAGTTGATTTTCTTTCTCGCGTCCACACTTGAAATCATACCCTTTGATTTTTGCGATTGCAGTATAAAACTCATCAAAAAAAGAGTCTGTAGAATTCAGATGTTTATTGGGAAACGGTTTGGACATGAGAGCATGGAAACTATAAATTAAGAAGTCCAATCTTCCTTTCTGATAATAGTTGTCAATGTCCAAATTTTTTTGTTCAGTTTGCAATTTTTGCTCTTGTGGAACAACAGATTGCTCACATTGAATCGATTTCGGCGTATCTATGGCTGCATTATGAGCTTTAATTTTATCCAAGAGTTGGTTTTCTTTCTCGTATCCATAATGAAAATCGTAAGCCTTGATTTTAGCAATCACATGATACAAATCATCAAAAAAAGGATCTGTAGAATTTAGGTGTT